>DASZBM010000002.1:600000-1200000 GCA_035944135.1 Acidobacteriaceae bacterium | reverse complement strand
CATTGCGTCACCCAGAGCCCGAGAGTGTGGAAGGCGACCACAGCTTATCAGACGAATCCGGGCGCTTCGGGGCCGCAGACTAGTTCGAGTCAGTCTGTTCAGCGGCACGTTCCAGCAAAAGGCGCACCTCGTCGTCGCTGGTCTGTTCAAAGCGCCTGTACCACTGGCCGACAGCGACGAAGTCAAAGGGTGTAAAGAGACACACGATTGCGTCGGCATGCCGCTTCAACTGCTCGCACGTCTCCTTCGCGGCGACGGGCACCGCGACGATGATCTCCTTCGGGTGAAGTTGGCGCAGAGCCTCAACCGCTGCGCGCATCGTATACCCGGTAGCGACGCCATCGTCCACCAGCAGAACGCATCTGCCGGTAACATCGAGCGGAGCCCGATTGCCCCGGTAGGCATGTTCGCGCCGCTCGAGCTCCTGGCCCTCGCGCTGCGCGGTCTCTTCCATCTGCTGCGGTGTGACGTGCAGCGCACGCACGATTTCCTCATTGATAACGCGGACGCCTCCCGAGGCAATCGCACCCATGGCGAGCTCGGGCTGCATCGGTGCGCCGAGCTTGCGGACGACAAAGACATCCAGCGGAGCGTCCAGCGCCTTTGCAACCTCATATCCAAGCGGAACGCCGCCGCGAGGGAGCGCGAGGACAACGGTGTCTTCGCCGGCGCATTCTTCCCGAATGAACCCGCGGAGCGTGGCTCCGAGCCGCTGCCCGGCGTCGATGCGATCGGCAAACACGGGGGTTTCCTCTGCATGGGAGCGGCTACGCCACGGCGGCGATGGCGACCTGGCGCTCGGGCCGGCGGCTCAACTTGAAGCCAAAGGTTGGCGTGCGCTCCATGTGCCAGCTTTGCTTATACGCCTCTTCGCCACGAAGCATATCGATAACTCGTATGCCTTCGTCAACCTCGGGCTCAGGCAGTCATCGCAACCTGCGGCTCATGAACCAGGGTCGCGTACAGATTGAAGTAATCGTTCACCATGCGCTCGCGGGAGAAGCGCGTTTCGGCGGCGGCGCGGCAGTCTTCGGGGCGGATCTGGTCGACCCGGCGGATGGCATTCGCCATCTCCTCGACGTTGTCGACGAGGAAGCCTGTGACGCCATCCTCGATGATGTCAGGCAGAGCGCCGGAGCGGTACGCGATGACCGGCGTTCCAACGGCAAGAGCTTCCATGGCGACCACCGAACTCGTCTCAGGCGCGACGGTGGGGTGCAGCAGACACTTGGCGCGCGCGAGCAAGCGCTGACGACGCTCGGACTCGATGGGGCCGAGAAAGCGATGCGCCGCCCCTCCCTTGAGCAGAGGTTCGACCTTGTCGTGAAAGTACTCGCCGTGCTCACGGCAGGGAAACATCTGGCCGCCGACGAGCACCTGCGTGCCTGCCAGCGTGGCGGCCTCGAGCGCCGCATGCACGTTCTTCTCCGGGCAAATACGGCCAAGCGCGAGAGCAAAGTCTTCGCGGTCCCGATCGAGGCGGATGTTCGGCAGAGCAACGCCGCTCTCAACCACGGGAACGTCGCCGAGAAGCTCCGCGCACGTGCGCCGCTGAAACTCCGAAACACACTGGAACTGGACGCGGTCAGCGTAGGCCGCCCACGCGTCAGGGCTGTACCAGGCAGTGGGTGCATGCAAAGTCACGAGGACAGGGATGTCCGGCGGCAGCACGTGCTGGTCAAAATCCATGCCGTGCATGTGGATGAGGTCGACGGGATATTTCGCCAGCGCGCGGTCGATCGCGGCCTGAAAGCGCCAGCGATGCCAGCGGCGGTCGGAGTCGCTGATGAGCGCGCGCTCCGGCATGGGGGCCGCGAAGAGCTCGCCCGCGACCAGCGACCCGGCGCACGCGACTACGAGCGACCGGTCGCCTGCCGCGACGAGGCCCGCATCGAGC
Organism: Acidobacteriaceae bacterium; assembly: GCA_035944135.1. Taxonomy (NCBI): domain Bacteria; kingdom Pseudomonadati; phylum Acidobacteriota; class Terriglobia; order Terriglobales; family Acidobacteriaceae; species Acidobacteriaceae bacterium. Next base: position 1,198,103 of record DASZBM010000002.1, on the reverse strand, counting down.
TCGGCGAGAATCTTCTCAGCGCCGCCGATACCGCAGGGGCCGACGGGGGCGAATGGGAAGGCAATACTCAGGACCGTCAGGGGCAAAGGCTCACCTCGGAAATAACGTCTTCGTCAGGGTGGGCGAACACAAGCAGCGCCCTTTGCACTGCCGTCCGAATGCCCTCTGGAGCTGTTACCTCGGCCGATCCGAAAGCCACCGTACAGGCCCGTCCCTTTCACGATTCTTCCTGTACAGATGCAGGATTTCCCCGCACAAGCTGCCACAGAAATGCACAGCTATGTGTCAGTTTGGTTACCTTCGTGCCTTACAGACAGTATTCAGATACGGGCATCTACGGGCAATTTCTTTTGCAATGTGTGACTTGAGTCACTCTGTAGGCCATCTGCTCAGGAGGTGAGTTCAGGCACCGAGATTTCTTCGCCGGCCGGCCTCACCGGGTGAACGAAATGGCCGGAGTAGATGGAGATAAGCTGCTCCAGCGGCATCGGACGGCCGTAGAAGTAGCCCTGCGCCTGATCGCAGCGGCGCCAGGCCAGGAAGCGCTGCTGCTCCTCAGTCTCCACACCCTCGGCGACGACGTCCATGTGCAGGCCGTGCGCCATCGCGATCACGGTGCGCACGATCGAAGCCGCGTTCGCGTCCTCGGGCAGGCGGGAGACAAAGCTGCGGTCGATCTTCAGGCGGTCAACCTTGTATTCGAGGATGTACTTGAAGCTGGAGAAGCCCGTGCCGAAGTCGTCCAGGGCGAACTTGACCCCCATGGCGCGCAGACGGCTCAGCGCTGCAATCGTCTCCGCAGAGCTGATCATCAGGGTGTACTCCGTGATCTCTACCTCAAGGTCAGCCGGCGCCAGTCCGGAGCTGCGCAACGCCTGCTCAACGATCTCGCTAAGATTTTGCTGTAAGAACTGGCGAGGAGACAGGTTAACAGCCATCGTGATGCGTCGGCCAAGGCGCTCCTGCAGGATGCGCGCTTCGTCGCATGCCTTTTCAAGGACCCACTGTCCCAGCGGCAGGATGAAGCCGCTCTCCTCCGCCGCGGAGATGAACTCTTCCGGCGAGAGCAGGCCGCGGTGCGGATGCCGCCAGCGCAGAAGCGCCTCAACTCCTACGAGCTCGCCGGTGCGGCAGGCAATCTGCGGCTGGTAGAACAGCGTCATCTGATCGTTGATCAGCGACCGCCGAAGGTCGGATTCAAGCTCCAGCTCGTCCGCGCCGAACTCTCCCAGCGCGGCCGAGAAGAGCTGCAGGCAGTTCCGGCCGCTGCGTTTCGCGGCGTACATCGCAGCGTCGGCGTTGCGAAGCAGCGTGGCTGCGTCGGTGCCCCACTCCGGAAACAGGCACAGCCCGAAGCTTGCAGTGACGCTTAATTCTTTGCCTGCAAGCTTCAGAGCGCTTTGGAGTTTGCCTGAGAGGCGGCCGGCGGCGCGCATCGCGTCATCCTGGCTGCCGGAGTTGGGCATGACCACGACGAAGGTGTCGCCACCGATGCGGGCAACTGTATCGTTGGCTCGGGTGGAGCTGCGCAGCCGATCGGCGAAGACCGTGAGGAGCTCGTCGCCCGCCGCGTGGCCCAGCGAGTCGTTCACACGCTTGAAGTTATCGAGCCCGATGGAAAGGATCGCCACAGGCTGGTTGAGTCGGCTGGCCCGCTCGAGCGCCTGCTCAAGTCGCTGGCGCAGCTTCATCCTGTTTGGAAGTCCTGTCAATGCATCATGTTGCGCGAGGAATGTAATCGAGTCCGTTAGCTTCTTGCGCTCCGAGATGTCATACGCCGTCGAAAGATAGCCGGAGATTTCGTTGTTATCTCCGCGGAGAGCGGTCAGGGAGACGTGGACCGGAACGCGGGCTCCGTCCGGGCAGACGTAATGCCAGTCGGCCTCGGCACTGGACCGCTCGCCGAGCAGCAGAAGGAGCGACTCGAAGCTCACTGCGGCCACGCTGGTGTCGCGGCCGGTCTGGCCCATGACCCGGTCTCGCAGTTCCTCGGGATCATGCAGGTCGACCAGGGAGGCGTGTCCGACAACGGCATCGCTGCTGAACCCCGTGAGGCGCTCTGCGGCTGGGTTCATCGCGGTAATGGTGCCGGAGATATCGGTCGTCAGGATGGCGAAGGGCGCGTCATGGATGAGCGACTGCGAGAAGCGATGCATCTGCTCGACCTGCTGCTGGCCGGAGCGTTCCGCGGAGAGATCGTGCAGCGTGACGGCGACGCCGCTCTGCATTTTGACCGCTTGGATCTCGAACCACAGGTCGTCGCCTGAGTCGCTGCGATAGCGGATCTCGCCTGAATAGGGTAGCCCGGTACGCTCAACCTGGCGCAGACGTTCGATCAGGCTGCCGTCCGGCAGCGTGGGCAGCGCCTGACTGAGGGGCATTCCGATGAGATCGCGGCGGCGATGCAGCAGCAGCTTTTCAGCGTTGGCGTTGACGAAGCTGAAGCGGAAGTCGCCGGTTTTGTTGAACGGGCTGCGGTCGCTTTCCAGGATGAAGAAGGCCTGGCGGCCGGTCTCGGCCGCGGAGACGAATCGCTCGTGCGCCAGTTCGGCGGCCTCTCCGAAGGCCTTGACCTGGTAGAGCATGGGCAGCAGAAGGACAACGCCGCTGGCCAAGAGCAGTGAACTCAGCCCGAGCATGGTGGGTGATTCACCGGGTGCGCCAACGTTGTAGCCCATCAGGTCCAGTACCCGCTTCGCGGCAGCCAGGCCAAGCACCAGCATCAGACCGACGGCCGCTGTCCGAAAGGCCGCGTGTCGGCGCATGAGCCAGACCAATCGGCTAAGAACGAAGCAGGCGCAGGCGCAGGCCAGCAGCGTCAGGCTGTCAGCCACGATCCGCAGCCAATACATCACGGTGACCGAGGAGTCACCAAAGGCATGGGCGAGCCAGTCGCTTCGCCAGAGCCCGAGCTGGGCGGCGAACGCGACCATAAAGCACGCGAGCAGCGCGGTCTGCATCAGCGGAGCGCGAAGGCGTAGACGGTGAATGGATTTACCCATACGAGGTCCCAAAGAATCTTCAGGCTGGCCTACTAGGGAACCTAACACCGTCGGTTGTGTTTCCTCTCAAATTTTCGACGATATCGATTGCCGCGACCGTGGCAAGCCTTTGGCACGACAGCTGCTCGCTACTCGCCGTAGGGCACCCAGATGTTCTTAACCTGCGTGGCGTGATGGAGATACCAGAGGCCTTGGGATTGCGGGGCATGGAACCAGTCGATGGCGTGGCCTTCGTTGGTCCAGACCTGCTTCAGGTTACCAACGGAACCGAGCTTCACCAGGCTGGCTGCGGCCTCGTCCCGGAAGCTCCAAATGGCGTCGACATCATCGTGCTCCGATAGCGTTTTGCCGAGCTCTGCCGGACGTCCGGCAACGAAGTTGACGACTCCGCCGGGGAGGTCGCTGGTGTCAAAGACCTGGTAGAGGTCGCCGATGAGGGTGGCGCAGCGTTCGCTGGGAACGGCGACCACGGAATTGCCCATCGCAATCGCCGGAAGGACGAGCGAGAGCAGGCCGAGGAGCGGAGCGTCGTCCGGGGCAAGGATCGCGACCGTGCCGATCGCTTCCTTCATCGCGAGCGTGACCATGCGGAACGGCGGGTTATGGACCGAGCCCTCGAACTTGTCGCACCAGGCCGCGTAGGTGAAAGCGCGGTCGACCGAGGAATCGAACTCGGCTTCGGCTTGTGGGAGGCCGACGAACTCGGCGAGCTTCGAGACGATCTCGGCGCGGCGTTGGATGAGGTTTTCAGCGACGTAATAGAGGATCTGCGCGCGACCGTGCGCGGGGGCTTTGGCCCACTTCGCGCCCGCGGGGCGGGCAGCCTCGACGGCGTTGCGGATGTCCTTGCGGTTGCCGAGCGGGGCCTCGCCGACGAGCTTGCCCTCGCGGTTGTAGACCGGGAAGCTGTAGCCGGAGTCCGGCCGCGCCTGCTTGCCGCCGATGTACTGCTTCACGGTGCGGTCGATGCCGATGCTTCCGTTGCCCTCGTGATCTCTGTTCTCTGATCTCTGTTCTCTTGCTTCTGCGATCGTTTCGGCCTTCTTCGCGCCATGCGTCCACGCCGGCACGAGGTACTCGTACATGCCTTCCTTGCCGCCCTCGCGGCCATAGCCGGATTCGCGGTAGCCACCGAAGCCGCACGCCGCATCGAAGAGGTTCGTCGAGTTGATCCAGACCACGCCAGCCTTAACCTGCGCCGCGACGTCCAGCGCGACGTTGATGTTCTCGCTCCAGACGCAGGCGGCGAGCCCGTAGGTGGTGTTGTTGGCGAGCTCGACGGCCTCGGTAGGGGTGCGGAAGGTCATGGACGCGAGAACGGGGCCGAAGATCTCCTGCTGCGCGACGGTGGAGCTGGGATGGACGTCGGTGAGCAGCGTGGGCTTGAGGAAGAGCCCGTTCTTCGGCATCGGGATGTCAGGCTGCCAGCAGGTGGCGCCTTCGGCGATGCCCATGGCGACGAGCTTCTGGATGCGGTCGTACTGGACCTGGTCGACGATGGCGCCGATGTCGATGGCCTTGTCGAGCGGGGAACCGACGCGGAGGGTTTCCATGCGCGCGCGGATCTTGTCGTAGAGGCGCTCGGCGACGCGCTCCTGGACTAAGAGTCTGCTTCCTGCGCAGCAGACCTGGCCCTGGTTGAACCAGATGCCGTCGACCAGGCCTTCGACGGCGGAGTCGAGGTCGGCGTCGTCGAAGACGATGAAGGGGCTTTTGCCGCCAAGCTCGAGGCTCAGCTTCTTCGGCGTCTTGGCAGTGGCCTTGCGGATGATGCGGCCGACTTCGGTCGAGCCGGTGAAGGCGATTTTGTCGATGTCGGGGTGCTCGACGAGGGCGGCACCGGTTTCGCCTGCGCCGTTGATGACGTTGAGGACGCCTTTGGGGAGGCCGACTTCGGCGGCGATCTCGGCCATGGCGATCGCGGTGAGGGGCGTGAACTCCGCGGGCTTGATGACGACGGTGTTGCCGGCGGCGAGCGCGGGCGCGACCTTCCAGGCGAACATCAGCAGCGGGAAGTTCCAGGGGATGATTTGGCCGACGACGCCAACGGGCTGGAAGCCGCGGAACTCCTCCCCGTCGAAGCCGGAGTCGGTGAGGTCGCCGAGGAGCTGGGCCCAGCCGGCGTGGTGGTAGAAGTGGCGGGCGACGAGGGGGATGTCGATGTCGCGGGACTCGCGGATGGACTTGCCGTTGTCCATGGACTCAAGCACGGCGAGGCGGCGCGAGTGCTTCTGGACCTGGCGCGCGAAGGCGTAGAGATAGCGCGCGCGCTGATGTCCGGTAAGCGCCTGCCAGCCGGGAAGGGCAGCGCGGGCGGCTTTCACGGCGCGGTCGACGTCTGCGGCGTCAGCTTGTGCGACCTTGGCGAGGACTTCGCCGGTCGCGGGATTCTTCGTCTCGAAGCTGGTCGAGACCTTGGTCCACTCGCCATTGATGAAGTGGCCGAAGGCGCGCTTGTGGGCGTCGAGCCACTTGTTTACTTCGCCCGGGTCTTCGGGAGCTGGACCGTATTCCATCGACTGAAACTTCTCAAGGATGCTGGTTGCCATTGGGTGCCTCTTCTGGTGGTGATTCGAGGGTACCCCCTCCCCCCTGTTTTTGTGCAAAGTCTTCAGAACATGGGGGTTAGGGTTGGACTTTTTTGTGGTGTCTCGGTAAAGTATGTCGATTCAACAGGTTACAGCTAAAGTCTTGGATTCAGGGTAGTTAACGGGTAGGGGGTCACTTTTTTCAGTCCCTCCTGATCGTGAGGTGTGTTGCTTGTTCGCCCTGAGCCTGGGATGTGGTGGCGTAGCCGAGTGAGGGCAGATCGATGCCGCTGAATAGATTCTCGCCCTTGCCAAGCAGAACGGGCGATTGTGCGATGTGTAATTCGTCGATGTGTCCGGCAAGGAGATATTGCCGGATTGTACTGACGCCGCCACCGATGCGGACGTCCTTGCCCGCAGCGGCTTGCCGGGCCTGCGCCAGCGCGCTATCGATTCCGTCGGTGACGAAGTGAAACGTAGTGCCGCCGTTCATGGTGAGTGGAGCACGCGGGTAGTGGGTCAGGACGAAGACAGGAACATGGTAGGGCGGCGTGTCGCCCCACCAGCCCTTCCACGAGTCGTCAGGCCAAGGGCCGCGGACCGGGCCGAACATGTTGCGGCCAAGGATCCACGCGCCGAGGTTGTCGAAGGACTTCGCCGCGAAACTGTCATCGACTCCTTCAGTTCCAGGAGACGAGTTATTGGTCATTTGGTGGAAGGTGCGCGTCGGCATGAACCACTTGTGCAACTCCATGCCGCGATTCCCCATGGGATTCGACAGGCTCTGCTCTGAGCCTGCGCCGAAGCCGTCGATCGATATGGAAAATGCGGCGACTCGTACTTTGCTCATGCGTGATGGCTCCGTGGCGATTGCTAAAGGACTTGATCTTCATCCCCCGCTCAAAATGGAAACGCCTCGCTAGCCTTCCAGTCTTGTACCTTTTCGTGGAAATTTCGCGGCCTGACGAAGAGGATCACCTCCGCAGGCTTCGGCGAAACCGTGACATTGCCGCACGTATTCGCCGAGGCAACGCCATGCTGAAGCACCTCCTCCGTCGAGAAGTCTATTTCGTTCCAGCGCGCGTTCGGGATACTCTCAGCGAACGCGCACGATGGATGATCGCCAGTGCTATAGGTACTTAGCGTGTCGCCGTATTTCAAAATCGGATTAATTGCCCCCGTACCTCCGCAGCCTAGTTTCGGGTTATAGGAAATATCTACGTCCCTCTCTTTTTGGGTAACGCGTAGCTGGGCAGCACCATCCTTGTCCGCTGGAATAAAAAGGGACATCTTGTTGCTGGCATCTTTTATCCACGCACCCACACAGGCGCCGGACACGGGGCGCCCGGTCCTCCCATCTACGATTTTGATCTGGATGATCTGTGCGCGAAGACCAATCGCGCAGTGGAACATCGTCACGACGGCGGCGACTGCCAGCATCGTTTTGATGTTCTGCAGTGACCGCCTCAACATTGCCTTACGTACCTCAGGGGCTAAAGCCCGATTTTCTTTGCGGCTCTGGCGGCACGGCTTAAGCCGTGCCCTTCGGGTTTCTGGCCGCTCGAACATCGTGCTGCTTCGAACAAAATACAGAGATCCTTCGCCTACGGCTCAGGATGACGGCGGAGGAAAGTGACTCAGGATGGCGGCGGATTGGAGAGTGGAGGTCATCCCGAGAACAGCTCATTAAGCGGATCATCAAGCGATGGGGTGGCGGTAGGTGGCGCTGTAGCGGCCGGTGACGTGGTGCTCGAGCTGGCGCTCGATGTCGGCGAGCATGGAGCTGGCGCCGAAGCGGAAGAGCGAGGGTTCGAGCCAGGGGCGTCCGAGCTCGTCCTTCATGAGAGCGAGCCATTCCATGGCCTGTTTGGCGCTCTTGATGCCGCCCGCGGGTTTGTAGCCGACAGCCATGCCGGTGCGCTCGGCGTATTCACGAATGGCCCGGACCATGACGAGCGAGACGGGAAGTGTGGCGTTGACGGCTTCCTTGCCGGTGGAGGTCTTGATGAAGTCGGAGCCAGCCATCATCGCCACGACCGAGGCGCGGCCGACATTGCGGAGAGTGAGAAGATCGCCGGTGCCGAGGATGGCTTTCATGTGCGCGGGGCCGCAGGCTTCCTTGAAGGCGGCGACCTCGTCGTAGAGGGCATTCCATTCGCCGTTGAAGACGTGGGCGCGGGTGATGACGATATCGATCTCGCTGGCGCCGGCTTCGACGGAGCGGCGGATCTCCTGGACGCGAGTTTCGAGCGGCGAGAGGCCGGCGGGGAAGCCGGTGGAGACGGCGGCGACGGGGATGCCGGAGCCTTCGAGGGCCTTGACGGCGGTTTCGACGAAGAGGTGGTAGACGCAGACGGCGCCGACGTGGAGGTTGAGGGACTCGATGCCGAGGGCCTTGACGAGATGGTCTTCGAGGGGGCGGCGGGCCTTGGCGCAGAGGCGCTTGACGCGCTCGGCGGAGTCGTCGCCGGAGAGGGTGGTGAGGTCCATGCAGGAGATGGCGCGGAGCAGCCAGGCGGCCTGGAAATCCTTTTTGACGGAGCGGCGGGTGCCGATGGTGGCGGCGCGGCGCTCGACGGCCGAGGTGTTGACCCGGACCTCTTCGACCCAGGAGAGGTCGAGCGGGATGCGGTGGTTGGGGGTGAGGGACCGGCCGTGGAGGGCGATGGGGACGGCGGGGCTGGGGGCGTGCTGATGTTCGGTGCGGGTTGCCGGTTGAGTATTGGCCGCCATGGGTGCTCCTGTGGGTCAACAGACCGGGCCGCCGAGAGGGCGGCCGCGGTTTGTGCGAGACGGTAGTTTATACCCGCGGTGTGGTGCGAAGAGCTGGGGATTCGACGGCGTTCGGGTGGCGTGCTGGTGAGAAAGGGTTCGGAGCTTGTGGTGCGACGAGCGTTGTCGGGGTCCTTCGGCTGCGCGGCTTCGCCGCTTCGCTCAGGATGACAGCCTCTTTTTTTGAGCTCAGGGTGGCGGGTTGTTTGTCATGCGCTCAGGATACCGGCAGATTTGCGTCGCTCAGGCGTGGCGCATTAGCCGCGTAGGCTGGCGGGCGGGACTTTGATGGCGGCGAGGCGGGCGTAGACATCGTCGGGGAGGTTGAGGCTGGCGGCGGCGATGTTTTCCTCGAGATGTTTCACGTTGGAGGTTCCGGGGATGGGGATGATGGATTTTGAGCGCTTCAGCAGCCAGGCGAGGGCCACCTGCAGCGGGGTCGCGCCGAGGGTTTCCGATTCCTGCTTGAGAGCGTCGTGTGCCTCGCGCGCCTGGCCGAGTGGAGCCCAGGGGAAGAAGGCGATGCCTTGCTGCTCGCAGTAGTCGAGGATGAAGTCGGATTCGCGGTCTGCGAAGCTGTAGCGGTTCTGCACGGAGACGATAGGTACGATCTTCTGCGCGCGCTGAATGTGCTCGCGGGTGACGTTGGAGAGGGCGACGTGGCGGATCTTGCTTTCGTCGCGGAGGCGAGCGAGGGTTTCGATGGAGGCTTCGAAGGCGACGGCGGGGTCGGGGACGTGGAGCTGGTAGATGTCGATGCGGTCGAGTTTCAGTCGGGAGAGTGAGCCTTCGAGGGCGTCGGCGAGATGGCGCGGGCTGGCGTTGTGGGTCCACTTGCCGGGGCCGACGCGCTCCCATCCGGCTTTGGTGGCGATGACGAGGTCAGCGGGGTAGGGAAAGAGGGCTTCGGCGATGAGCTCTTCGCTGACGTTCGGGCCGTAGGAGTCGGCGGTGTCGATGATGTTGACCTTGAGCTCGATGGCGCGGCGGAGCGTGGCGAGTGCGGCGGGTTTGTCTTTCGGCGGGCCCCAGATGCCTTCGCCGGTGATGCGCATGGCGCCGTAGCCGAGGCGGTTGACGGTGAGGTCGCCGCCGATGGTGAGTGTTCCTGCGGCCGCGGCGGTGAGTGGCTTCTCTGGCATCGCGTGCTCCTGCTTCTTCGATGGTCTCATTCTCGGAGGAGGCTGCGCGATCGAGATACACTAGGTCACCGTGAAGCCACTTACGCACGCAGAACGGCAGGCGTTGGGACGCAACGCGCGGAAGCAACTTGCGCGCAGCGCGCACGCGGACTTTAAGCCGCAGGCATGCCCGCCGAAGCCGCTCGTCCTTCTACAGGACTCGATGCGCGGGCGCGTGCCGCAACTTGTTCCGATCAAATATCAGCGGATGGAAGCGTCGCCGTTTGGGTTCTTTCGGGGCGCGTGTCCGATCATGGCGGCTGATCTGGCGTGTCATCCGAAAACGGGGTTGACGACGCAACTGTGCGGTGATGCACATGTGGAGAATCTGGGAGCGTTTGCGGCGCTGGACAACAGGATTGTGTTCGACCTGAATGATTTTGATGAGACGATTCGCGGGCCATTTGAGTGGGACGTGAAGCGGCTGGCGACGAGCATCATCCTGGCAGGGCGCGAGGCAGGGATACGGCGTGTGGACCGCGAGGAGGCAGTTGCGACGTTCACGAGCCGTTACAGGCGGACGATGCGGCGGTTTTCAAATATGCCGGTGCTGGAGCTGGCGCGGTATCAGATTCATCGGCTGGGGCATGTGGGGCCGATGCCGGCGATCTTTGCGCAGGCGGAGCGATCGACTCCGCTGCGGCTGCTGGAAAAGCTGACGGAGCCGGTGGGTTCGGCAGCGGCGAAGAAGAGCGCGGGCGCGGGGAGTGCGGCGAAGAAAGTGCCGAGCGTGTCCGCAGGGAAAGCGGGTTTGGGATCCCCGTCGGCGCAGTTGAAGAAGATGGGGAGCGGACCGCGGCAGTTTCGGTCGGACCCACCACTGCTGGAGCGGATTGTGGGTGCGCATGCGCGAAAGATTTTGAACTCGCTGGAGCAGTACACGAGGACGCTGCAGCCGGAGCGGCAGCATTTTCTGGCGCAGTACACGGCGGTGGATGTGGGGTTCAAGGTGGTGGGCACGGGGTCGGTGGGGCTGCGGGATTATGTGGTGTACATGGAGGGCCAGGCGCGGCCGGCGCATTCCGATCCTCTGTTTCTGCAGATAAAGGAGGAGCCGGCGTCGGCGTACGCGCGGTATATCCCGGATGGCGCTGCGGCGTGGACGCACCAAGGGCATCGGGTGATGGATGGGCAGCGGGCGATGCAGCTTACGAGCGATCCATTTCTGGGCTACACGACGATTGATAACCGCGATTACCTGGTGCGACAGCTGAACGATCATAAAGCGGCGTTGAACCTCGGGACGCTGACGGCGCCGAACCTTCACGGATATGCGGACCTGTGTGGCGAGCTGCTGGCGAGGGGGCATGGGCGTGCCGGCGATCCGGTGTCGATCTCTGCGTATCTGGGGTCGAGCGGGCGTTTTGATGACGCGATTGTGGCGTTCGCGCGGGCTTATGCGGACAAGACGGAGCGCGACTGGGAGGCGCTTCGGCGGTGGGTGAAGCAAAATCCGCGGAAGGCGGGGCCGGTGGGCGGGCGGTGACGGCTGGAAGAAGCAGCGACGTGGGTGCGAAGTCCAATCCGCGGGTGCTGGTGACGCGATCCGAGCGGCAATCGTCGGAGCTTGCGACGAAGCTGGTGGAGCTGGGGCTGGAGCCGGTGGTTGTGCCGGCGATTGAGGTCGCGCCGCCGAGTTCGTATGCGGTGCTGGACGAGGCGCTGGCGCGGCTGGAGAGCTTTCAGTGGGTGGTGTTCACGAGCGCGAATGCGGTGGAGGCAATGCGGGGGCGGATGAAGGCGGGTGCGTTTTCGTCGAGAGCGTTGCCTCGGATTGCGGCGATTGGGCCAGCGACTGCGCGTGCGCTGGAGGCAATTGGGCTGGCAGTGGATTTGGTGCCGGCGCAGGCGGTGGCAGAGTCGCTTCGGGATGCGCTGGTGCCGCACGCTGTGCAGAGTGATGGGTCGCCGGCGCGGTTTCTGCTGGCGCGTGCGGAGGAGGCGCGGGATGTGGTTCCGGAGGCGCTTCGTGCAGCGGGGGCCGAGGTGGTGGTGGCACCGGCGTACCGGACGGTTGTGCCGGCGGAGTCGGTTGAGCTGATACGGGATTTGTTTGGGGGGCGGGCGGGGGTTGCGGCGATCACATTTACGAGCTCGTCGACAGTGCGGAATTTGCTGGCGTTGTGCGAAGCGGCGGGTGTGAAGCTGCCGGTGGAAGTGCTGCGAGTGTCGATCGGGCCGATCACGAGCGAGACGCTGCGCGGGTTGGGGTATCCGCCGCATGCGGAGGCGATTGAGGCGTCGGTTGTCGCGCTGGCGGAGGCGGTTCGTCAGGCGATCGACGCGAGCGGGAGATAAGCGAGTCAGCATGTCAGTGGATTGTTGACAGAGTTCAGTGGGAAGACCAGGTTTTGTCGGCGGAGTTGCAGAGGTGTTCGAGTGTGCAGCGCTCGCATTCGGGCTTGCGCGCGATGCAGACCTGGCGGCCGTGATGGATGAGCTCGTGAGAGAACTGGATCCAGCGGTCCTGCGGGATGACTTTCATAAGGTCCTGCTCGATTTTGACGGGGTCGGTGTTGGTGGTGAGTTCGAGGCGGCGGCTGAGGCGGAGGACGTGGGTGTCGACGACGACGCCTGAGGGGATGCCGTACCAGGAGCCGAGGACGACGTTGGCGGTTTTGCGCGCGACGCCGGGGAGCTCGAGCATCTCGTCCATCGTCTCAGGAACTTTGCCGCGGAATTTTTCGACGAGCACGCGTGAGGCGCCGATGATGCTTTTGGCTTTGTTGCGAAAGAAGCCGGTGGATTTGATTAACTGCTCGACGGCGATGGGGTTGGCGGCTGCGAGTTTCTCAGGGGTGGGGAACTGCGCGAAGAGCTCGGGCGTGGCTTTGTTGACGCCGACGTCGGTGGTCTGAGCGGAGAGGATGGTGGCGATGGTGAGCTCGAAGGCGTTGCGATGATTCAGCGCGCAGACGACGTTGGGGTAGGTTTTGCGGAGGGCGTCGAGGATGGCGGCGATGCGGTCGGGCGCGAGGGGGTTTTTGGTTTTGCCGGGCTTGAGTTTGGGCGAGATGGGTTCGCGGGCGGCGATCTTTTTTGCCTTCGCGGGGGGTACGCCTTCGATGGCTGCGGCCCGCTTGGAATGGGAGAGCTTTTGTGGTGGCGGGAGTTTTTTCGAAGCGCGCTCGGTTGCGGAGGTTTTCTTTGCGGCTTTGGCGGGCATGGGAAAACTTTAACGCAAAGGGTCCCGTTGGCGGTGCCGACATCCTGCCAACCCACATCTCGATACTCGAGATGTGGGGCACCCGGCGCCCATCCGAAAGACAACAGCAACAACCTCGCGCGTCTTAACGCGCGATACCCCACCCTTTCGCTTTGCGAAAGGATGGGCCACCCGGCACCCGGCGAATCCCACTCATGCGCGATTAAACTGCGCATGAATGGGGCACCCGGCGACTACTCTTGGCTACATGAATCAGAACGAACTTGCTTCGCTCGCAAGCGACTGGATTAAGTACTGGCATGCGCCTAAGGATTCGCCAGATCGCGCTTTGTACGCAGATGCCACGGACCTTTACGACTTGGAGTACAACGACCCCGAAACGCTTTGGCTCCTCATTTTAGAAATTCACCATCAGGACCAATCGATCGCAATTCAGCAGGTTCTTTCGGCGGGACCGGTTGAGAATCTACTGGGGCACCATGGCAACGCATTTATCGACCGCGTAGAAGCTGAGGCACGGCGAGACCCCCAATTCGCCAAATTGTTGGGCGGGGTTTGGAAATACACGATGAGCGACGCAGTGTGGACCCGGCTCCAGGCTGTGTGGGACAGAAGAGGGTGGGATGGAATCCCCGAGTGAAAACGGTCGATCTTTCATTCCACGAGCTGGCGACTGAAGTGTCAGCCTAGTCTGTCGAGCATCTCCTGCGGTTTCAGGCGGACGCAGGAGAAGATTGGGTAGTCCTTGAGGGTGTACATGGAGATTTCGGTTTCGCGGAGTTGCTGGACGAGATCGAGGAAGTCTTCGGGGAAGTTGGTCTCGAAGGCGACGACGAACTCCTGGTCGTCGAGGCCGAAGGAGTAAGTGGTGTTGAGTTTCACGCGCGGATACTTGAGGCCGATGCGGATGTGCTCGTCCATGAGGCGCTTGCGCTCTTCGAGCGAGAGCAAGTACCAGGCGCGGGTCTTCCAGAACGGGTAGATGAAGATGTACTTTTGTCCTCCCGGACGAATAGCCCCGCGGCCTTCGCCTTCCGATTCGTCGACGCGATCGATCTGGTAGACCGAACGCTTCGTCATCGCGAGGAAATTATGCGGGGTTTCGAGATAGCCGCCGAGGGGGGTGGCCATGAGCTCGGAGCGCATGCGATTTAATTCGTCGATCGCGTATCCGATGGTCCAGACGCAGAAGTCGACGTCGCCGCGTGTGCCGATGGTCGAGTAGGTGATGGAGACGAACTCGCCGGGCTTGTTCCAGCGCTCCAGCACTGCGACGAAGGCGGCTTTGTGCTCGGTGCGTTCGGAGGCAGGCAGGCGTCGCCACTCCGGCATGACCTTGTAGAAGCTGAAGCAGACGATCTGTCGTTTGACGGGTGGTCCGCCGTGGGCCGGACGTGAGGTTTGGGGCTGGCTGGCGGGTGTTGAGGCTTCGACGGGGACGGCTGTGGTTACTGCTTCCGGCATAAGTTCATGCTAGCAAAGCAGCTATGTGCGATGGGGCAAACTAAGTACAAAAATGGCCGCAAAAAGGGGGTAAACAGCCCAAAAATATGTGTGCAGTGCGGCGCCGGCAGGAGTAGGCTGCTATGCACAAATGGACGTTCGGGCTCCTTTCCCACTCAAGGAGTGAACCCATGAAAAGCAGATATTGGCTGCCTATGGTTCTGATCGGTTGCGTGCTGGGCGCAGCTGTTCCCGCGGCACATTCGCAAAGCATCATGGACCGCATCAAGGCCAAGGCCAAGGCGAAGGTCGATCAGAAGGAAGATAACGCAGCGAGTACGGCGGTGAACGCGGCCGATCCGACAAACGGCGGCACTTCGAGCAAGAACGCAAGCTCTGCCAGCAGCTCGACTACGAGCGGCTCAAGCGCGACTACAACTGGAAACGCAGGCAACACTGCGGCTGCCGCGCCGAGCGGCGGAGCGCCCAATGTGCCGACGAGCATCGCCGCATATCAGAGCTATGACTTTGTTCCTGGAGAAAAGATCCTCTTCGCTGACGACTTCACGACTACTCCGGATGGCGAGTTCCCGAGCCAGTGGGAGATGGATAAAGGACAAGCCGTCGTCAATCAGCAGGCTGGATACGAGGCGTTTGCGATAACGGCGGGAAGTTACGGGACTGTGAATCCGCGCATGAAGACGAAGAACTATCTGCCGGAGCAGTTCACGGTGGAGTGCGATTATTTCTCGGTTCCAGGGGCGGAGCCTCTGCGTATCTTCTTCCGGCATCAGAACGAATCGGCGCAGCTCGTAACGGGTCGAAGGGAGCTGAAGTATTACGCCGATGGAGTGGACCTCACGAGCTCCCCGCCCGCTTCCATACGGGACCAGGCATTCGATAACAAGTGGCATCACATCGCGGTCGCGTACCACAACCAGCAGATGAAGCTTTATATCGATCAGTACCGCGTGATGACCATCCCGGATACGAAGCTGTCTCCAGAGTGGGTGCAGTTCGGAGGGTCCGGAGATCAAGAGAAGCCGATCATTTTCAAGAATGTCCGTATCGCTGCGGGCGGTGGAATGAACATGATCGGGCGGAAGTTCACCGAGGCGAAGATCGTGACGCATGGCATCAACTTCGACGTGGATCAGGCGACGATCCGGCCGGAGAGCATGGGCGTGCTGAACCAGATCAAAGCGGTGATGACGAGTGATCCATCGCTCAAGTTCGAGATTGATGGCCACACAGATAACAGTGGCGACGCAGCGCACAACCAGGCGCTCTCACAAGAGCGCGCGGAGGCGGTGAAGGCGCAGCTTGTGTCGATGGGCATCAGTGAAGATCGCCTGACAACAAAGGGCTATGGCGACACAAAGCCGATGGCGTCCAATGACACGCCGGACGGCAAGGCGAACAATCGGCGCGTGGAGTTTGTAAAGACATCGTGATAGCGGGCGAGGCGAGCGGGTTCAAATGACGTGGATGTCACGCTCGCTCGCTATACTGCTATGGAATGCTTAATAAGTTCACCGTTCTGCTCGCCGGCCTGTCCGTCGGCGCCGCGTATACCGTTGTCTTTTTATTGATGGCTCTGCAATCGGCGTGCATTCCGATTCCGTCGGAGATCATCATGCCGTTCGCGGGCTACAAGCTCGCACATGACTGGGCCGGTCTTGTTCTGGTGGCGACGGTCGCGTCGATTGCCTCGAATATTGGGTCGATCCCGGCGTACTGGCTGGGCGCAGTGGGCGGACGTCCGATGGTGGAGCGTTACGGACGCTACATCCTGCTGAACCGCCGCGATCTGGATCTTGCGGAGCGGTTCTTCAATCGCTATGGCTCGATCACCGTGCTCGTTGGCCGCATGCTGCCGATTGTGCGCACGTTCATCGCGTTTCCGGCGGGCATCGCAAAGATGAACCAGGTACGTTTTCATATCTACACGTTCATCGGCTCGTGGCCGTGGTGCTTCGCGCTCGCGTACATCGGCATGAAGCTGGGCAATCACTGGGATTCAGATCCTCAGTTCAAAGCGGTCTTTCATCGATTCCAGTTTGGCGTGGAAGTCGTGATCGTCATCGGCATTGTGTGGTTCCTGTGGACACACTGGAAGAACCGCGTGCACACGGAAGAGCGTTAGCGGTGAAGTTGCACCGCGTTCCGGGCGTGCGCGATACTAGCTTGATCCGCTTAAGGAAAATCGCAACACAGAGAAGGGCAGTTCTTTTCATGTCGAATAACGACGCCGCGCAGACTGGCGCAACGAGCATCAAGCCACACACTGGAAAACTTGGCATCATGATCCCGGGCATGGGCGCGGTCGCGACGACGCTGATCGCGGGCGTAGAAGCGGTGCGCCGCGGATACGCGAAGCCGTTCGGTTCGCTGACGCAGATGGGCACCATTCGTCTGGGCAAGCGCACGGAGGATCGCACGCCACTGGTGAAGGATTTCGTTCCGCTGGCTCCGCTTGAGGATCTCGTTTTCACCGGATGGGATATCTTCGGCGGCAACCTGTACGAAGCGGCGAAGACTGCAGCGGTGCTCGAGCGCGATCAGATTGAGCAGATGCGTCCGTTCCTCGAGTCCATTCAGCCGATGCCGGCGGCGTTCGACCAGGAGTGGGTGAAGCGGCTGACGCCGAAGGTGCAGAAGAAGGGCAAGAACAAGTGCGATCTCGCCAACCAGATTCGCAATGACATCGCCGAGTTCCGCGCGAAGTCGGGCACGGATCGCCAGGTGATGATCTGGTGCGGCTCGACGGAGATTTACAAGGAGCAGAAGGCGGTCCATCAATCGCTGGCTGCGTTCGAGAAGGGACTTGTCGACGACGATCCGGATATTTCGCCCTCGATGCTTTATGCGTGGGCGGCGCTGAAGGAAGGGATTCCGTTTGCGAACGGCGCGCCGAATCTGTGCGTGGATATTCCTGCGCTGCTGGAGCTCTCGAAGAAGATGGGCGCGCCGATCTGCGGCAAGGACTTCAAGACCGGACAGACGCTGATCAAGACGGTGCTTGCGCCGGGCTTCAAGGCGCGGCAACTTGGTGTGAGCGGATGGTACTCGACGAATATTCTTGGCAACCGCGACGGCGAGGTGCTCGACGATCCGGACAACTTCAAGACCAAGGAAGTTTCGAAGCTCGGCGTGCTGGAGTACATCTTCCAGCCGGAGAAGAACAAGGAACTTTACGGCGACATCTACCACAAGGTGCGGATCAACTACTATCCGCCGCGTGGCGACAACAAGGAAGGCTGGGACAACATCGATATCTTTGGTTGGCTCGGCTATCCGATGCAGATCAAGGTGGACTTCCTCTGCCGCGATTCGATTCTTGCCGCTCCGCTGGCGCTCGATCTGTGCCTGTTTATGGATCTCGCGCAACGTACGCCGGCGCTCAGGAACCTAGGCATCCAAGAGTGGCTGAGCTTCTACTTCAAGGATCCGGACTCCGCGCCGGGTGTGTATCCGGAGCATGATCTGTTCATCCAGTCGATGAAGCTGAAGAACACCCTCCGTCACATTATGGGCGAGGATTTGATTACGCACCTCGGGCTGGATTACTACGGCGAGTAGTCGCAGACAAGAAATGCGGAAGCCCTGCGGCGATGCTGCAGGGCTTTTTGCTTTAGTCCGGAAGAACGCTCAGAATTTCGGCCCATAGTGCCTTCACGCCGTTCTCGGACTTCGACGAGACGGGAAGGATGTGCTCCTCGCCGTGCGCGCGCTTCAATGCAGCGAGCGACTTCGCGAGTTGGTTGCCGCCGAGGCGGTCGGCCTTTGTAGCGACGACCAGATGCGGGCGCTGCATCTGTCGCAGGGCTTCAAGAAGCTGCGTGTCGCTCGGCTGCGGCGGGATATTTGAGTCTACGAGACACACGCAGAGCGCGAGAGTCTCGCGTTCGGCGAGATACGGCTCGATGAACTTCGGCCATTCCGCCGAGATTGACTTCGAAATCTTCGCGTAGCCGTAACCGGGCAGATCAGCGAAGATCAGCGCGGGGCGCTGCTTGAATTTTTGCTGCGTTCCTTCATGCAGAGCGAAGAAGTTGATGGCGCGCGTGCGTCCCGGCGTTGAGGAAACCTTTGCCTCGGCGGACCCCAGTAGCGCGTTAATGAGCGATGACTTGCCGACGTTTGATCGGCCGAGGAATGCGATCTCGGGCGCGTCGGCAGTGCGCGCGGCATCGGGGAAGTGTTCGGGCGAAGTCGCGGACAGGAGGAATTTGGGAACGAGGCGCATCCTCACCAGACTAACGCGTTCGCTCTCGCTACAATGAAGCCTTTGGAGACCATCACCGATGAGCGATCGCACTTTTGCGCACGCGATGCTTCGCGAGATCTACGAACAACCCGATGCGCTGGCGCGCACGATGGAGCAGTATGTCGCCTCCACCGGGGCCGAGCTCCGCATCCAGATGAAGAGCCTGACCGATGCGGCCGAGTGCTTCCGGAAGCATAAGGACCTGGTGATTGCGGCCAGCGGATCGAGCCGGCACGCGGGCATGGCTGCCGAGATCATGCTTGAGGACGCCTCCGGCCTGGCCGTGGATGTGGAGTACGCCAGCGAGTACATCACGCGCTCGACGAATACGAAGCGCGACCCCGCTGTGCTGGTCATCTCGCAGTCCGGTGAGACGGCCGATACGCTGGCCGCGCTCCGCGAAGCCCGGCAGCGCAAACATCCCACGCTTGCCGTTACGAACGTAGAGCACTCTTCGATGGCGAACGAAGCCGATCTGTACCTGCCGACGCATGCCGGGGTGGAGCGCGCGATTCCCGCGACCAAGAGCTTCACCGCGCAGCTTCTTGTGCTCCGTCTGCTGAGCCTTGAGGCGGCCGATGCGCGCGGCACGATCGATGCGAACGAGATGCAGCGCCAGCTTGCCGAGCTATGGGAGATTCCGCCGATGATCGAGCGGCAACTCGACGGATGGCGTGAGACGACCGAGCGCCTCGCATCGCGCTACAGTTCCGCGAAGACGCTGCTGTATCTCGGCCGCGGCATTCACTATCCGATCGCACGCGAAGGCGCGTTGAAGCTCAAGGAGTCGTCCTACATGCACGCGGAGGGCTATCCGGCCGGCGAGTTGAAGCACGGCCCGAACGCGCTGGTTTCGGATGAAGTGCCGCTGGTGGCGCTCGCGACGGTTGACTGGCAGGACGCCGAGTCCGTGCTGCGCTACGAAAAGACGGTCTCGCTTCTGAGCGATCTGAAAGCGCAGGGTGCGCGCACCATCGTGCTCGGGAACACGGGGGACGCGAAGCTCCGCGAGGTCGCCACCGACCTTGTCGAGATCGAGCCGGCCAACGAGTACCTTCTGCCCATTACGGAAGTTATTCCGCTGCAACTCTTCGCGTACTACATGGCGCTGGAGAATGGCGTCGACGTCGACCGCCCGCGCAACCTGGTGAAGGCGGTTGTGCAGGAGTAGCCGTCGGAGCGCAGGCCATCCCACTTTCGCGGCTGCTGCCTGGGCCGCGTGCGACGGTATGATCGACCCAGAATCCGCGATAAACGCAGAGGAGGATTCCTGGTCGCCGGGCTTCGAGGGCTGAAGTTTGTCTGGGCTGCGCTGAGCTTTGCGGTTGTCGCAATGTCGTCGGCGCAGGCGCAGACCGCCTCATCGCCGCTGCTGCGCCCGGCAGGCATCGCATACGATTCCGCGGGCGATCTGTTCATCGCCGACAGCGCGCGTAATCAGGTTTTCGAAATTTCTATTGGCGGCGCCATCACGGCAGTCGCAGGGAACGGCACGCAGGGATTCTCAGGCGATGGCGGCCCAGCCAGCGCTGCGGAGTTGAACTCTCCGTCGTCGGTTGCCATCGGTGCGGATGGCACGCTGTATATCGCCGACACCGGCAATCAGCGCATTCGCGCCGTGAAGAGTGGCAGCATCACCACATTTGGAGGCAACGGTGCGCGCGGATACAGCGGCGACGGCAGCCTCGCAACGTCCGCGTCGCTGAATCATCCCGTCGCTCTCGCGATTGACGCAACCGGCGCGCTCCTTGTCTGCGACCAAGGCAATGATCGTGTGCGGCGCATCAGTGCCGGGCAGATCGCGACGATTGCGGGGAATGGCACGCAAGGCTTCGCGGGCGACGGCGGCGCGGCCACAGCAGCCGAGCTCAACGAACCCTCCGGCATCGTTGCGACCTCTGACGGCCGCGTTTTCATTGCCGATTCAGCGAACCAGCGCGTGCGGGTTATCAGCGCCGCGGGAATTATCTCTACTTATGCGGGTACCGGCGTGGGCGGCAACTCCGGCGACAGTGGCCCCGCAACAGCCGCGCAACTCAACCGCCCCACTGGGCTTGCGATCGACAGCGCAAACGACCTCTTTATCGCCGACGAGAACAACCATCGCCTGCGGCGCATCGCAGCTGGCGGAACGATCACAACTGTCGCGGGCGGCGGCCTGCAGGGTCTCGCGCCTGATGGCTCAATCGCTCTGACATCACCGCAGAATCTCCCGGCGGGCGCAGCGGTCTCCAACTTCGGCTGGCCAGTCATCGCGGACGCGGCCAATCACAGCGTGCAGATTGTATTCAGCGACGGCAAGCTCTACTCGCTGGGCGCGCCGTCGGGGCGGACAACGACGCTCGCGCAGTCCACACCCAACGCGGTCTACGGCACCGCGCAGGCTGTTATCACCGCTGCGGGCAGTCCTGCGCTGCCGCAGGGTTCGGTCCAGATCCTCGACGGCGTTACGCCAGTTGCGACGGCTGCGCTCGCACAGGGCAGCGCAACAGTGGCGCTGCCGACCCTGAGCGCCGGCAGCCACAATCTCACCGCGCTGTATGGCGGCGATGGTCTCCATCTTTCAAGCACCGCAACATCATCCATCGTCATCTCGCCCGCACCCGTGACCGCTACGGCTGTAGCGGCGACTGCCAGCTACGGCGCGCCGCTTCCCGCGTTCAACGGCACGCTCGTGGGAGTTCTGCCACAGGACGAATCGAATGTCTCGGTGGTGTTCACTGCGGCTTCGTCCGGGATGCCTACGGTCGGGACTTATCCGATCACGGCGAAGCTCACCGGCGCGGTCAGCTCAAACTACACACTGTCGATCGCGCCAAGCTCTGGAACTCTCACGATCGTTCCAGCAGCCACGAAATTGATCTTCGCTCCTCCGTCGACCGCCTACGCGTCGTTGCCGATTCAATTGAATGCCCAGGTCGCCTCCACGACTTCGGGCACGCCGACGGGCACGGTGGAATTTCTGGACGGCAGCAACGTGGTTGGGACGGCGGTGCTGATCAACGGATCGGCATCGGTCGTGGAGCTCAACCCTGCAACAGGCAATCACACACTTTCTGTCTCGTACTCGGGCGACGCAAATTTCCGAGCGAGCACATCGGCAACGGTCAACGAGGCCGTGAATGCCATGCCGGACTTCACGATCGGTGTGACCGGGAACACGCAACAAACGGCGATCGCGGGGTCATCTGCCAGCTTCGCGCTTTCGGTTGCCTCTCAGGGATCGCCGTTCACAGGTGCGGTCACGTTCAGCGCCACGGGGTTGCCTGCGGGAGCGACGATCAGCTTCTCTCCGCCGGCCGTTGTGCCCGGAGCCTCCACTGCGCCGGTCACGATGACAATTGTTGCGCCTGCGACGACCGCGCACCGCGCCATCCCTCGGCCGGATTTCGCATTCGCCTCCAGCCTCGCAATCTGCCTGCTCGCTCTACGACGCAGGCGAACTCTTCCGCTCCTTCTGGTGTTGATTGTCGCCGCCGGGCTCTTCGGTGTCACAGGCTGCGGGGCCCGCACAGCGCCTGAATCCGTCCTGCCGGTGACCAACTACGCGATCGTGGTGCAGGCTACCGGGACCAACCTCGCCGGCAATGTCGTAGTGCATACCACCAACGTCACGCTCGCGGTCGAATAACGCACTTGCGGAGTCCGGACAGCTTCCGGCGTCGCTGGCGGCATCTATCGTCATGGCAACACGGCCAATTCTCTTCATGGGAAACCTGTTGAACTGATTCACGGAGGGCGCACGCCTATGCCGACCCGCACACTTTTGCCTGGAAAACCCTATCCGCTGGGAGCGACACCTACACTCCAGGGAACGAACTTTGCGCTCTATTCGGAAGCGGCGACTGCCGTTCACGTCTGCTTCTTTGACGAACAAGGCAACCAGACTGATTGCGTGCGTCTGCGCGAGCGTACGGCGTTCGTGTGGCACGGTTTAATCCGCAACATCAAGCCCGGGCAGCGCTACGGCTATCGCGTGGAGGGCCCCTGGGAGCCGGAAAAGGGCCTGCGTTTCAACCCCGCAAAGCTGCTTGTCGATCCCTATGCAAAAGCACTCAGCGGTGAGATCGATTGGAAGGCGCCGATCTTTCCTTACGATGTCCAGTCCGGCGATCCGAAAAAGAAGGACGACCAGGACAGCGCCGCGGGCGTTCCCAAGGCCATCGTGATCGACGGTCATTTCGATTGGGGTAATGATTGCCCGCCAGAGACGCCGATCGCCGACTCGATTATTTACGAGATGAATGTCCGCGGCTTCTCGATGCTCAATCCGGATGTTCCGAAGAATCTGCGCGGAACGTATGCGGGGCTCGCGCATGAGTCGAGCATCAACTATCTGAAGAAGCTGGGCGTTACAGCGGTTGAGCTCCTGCCAGTGCATTACTTCATCGACGAGGGGAACCTTGCCGACAAGGGTCTGCGCAATTACTGGGGCTACAACACGCTTGGATACTTTGCGCCGATGACGCGTTACAGCTCCAGCGGCACGGACATGCAGCCGGTGGCAGAGTTCAAGGGCATGGTGAAGCGCCTGCATCAGGAGGGAATCGAGGTCATTCTCGATGTGGTTTACAACCACACCTGCGAAGGCAATCAGATGGGGCCGATGATCTCCTGGAAGGGCATCGATAACACCACCTACTACCGCACCGTTCAGGAGAACCCGGAGTTCTACATGGACTACACGGGCACGGGCAACACGCTGAACATGTATCACCCGCAGGTGCTCAAGATGGTGATGGACAGCCTGCGTTACTGGGTCACCGAGATGCATGTCGACGGCTTCCGCTTTGACCTTGCCTCAACGCTCGCGCGCGAGCTGCACGACGTGAATAAGCTGGGCGCTTTCTTCGATACCATCCATCAGGATCCGACGCTCGCTGACGTCAAGCTGATCGCCGAGCCCTGGGACGTTGGAGAAGGCGGCTACCAGGTCGGAAATTTCCCGGTCTTGTGGGCGGAGTGGAACGGTAAGTATCGCGACAACGTTCGCCGCTTCTGGAAGGGCGACAGCGGGCAGCTCTCCGACTTCGCGTATCGCCTCACCGGATCGAGCGACTTGTACCAGGGTGAAGGCCGCACGCCGTCGGCGTCGATCAACTTTATTACCGCGCACGATGGCTTCACGCTCTGCGATCTCGTCAGCTACAACGACAAGCACAATGAAGCAAACGGAGACGATAACAAAGACGGCGCTGACAACAACGACAGTTGGAACATGGGCGCCGAAGGGCCGACCGACGATCCGAACATTAATATGCTTCGTGAGCGGCAGATGCGCAACTTCCTCGCTACGCTGATGCTCAGCCAGGGCGTCCCCATGCTGCTCGGCGGTGATGAAGTTGCGCATACGCAGAAAGGCAACAATAACGGCTATTGCCAGGACAACGAGCTCACATGGTTCAACTGGAAGTTCGATGACGAGAGCAAGCGGTTACTCGAGTTCACCGCAAACCTGATCCAACTGCGCAAGGACCATCCTAACCTTCACCGTCGCCGGTTCTTTCAGGACCGCACGATCCGCGGATCTGTCGTACGCGACGTTGCCTGGTATGGCCCGGATGGGCAGGAGATCTCGGATCAGGTCTGGAATGAGCCGTGGAGCAAGTCCATCGGAGTGATGTTCAACGGGCGCACGCTGGGCGTGATGGACGAGGACGGCGAGCAAGTCGTTGACGACAGCTTCCTTATCCTTGTGAACGCCTCTGACGGCGGAGTCGAGTATGTACTGCCGGAGCCGCCGAACAAGAACCCGTGGCGGATGATTCTCGACACGGAGAACGTCGACGATCCGTTCTGCAGGGCCGACGTTCACGACAAGGTGATCCTCGGCGGCCGATCGGTACGCGTCTACTGCGATGCGGTAGAGGAAACGCCGCAGCCATCGGCGAAGAAGCGTCCGGCGAAGACTTTGTAGCGGCGGAGAGAAATCGCGCGCGAACGAGGCATCGAAGCAGTACTTAGGTACCGCGATTCTGGAGGGTTGCGCAAACGGAGGCAGATGATATGCTTCCGGCGATCTTCCATCGGTTCCTTATGACGCTTCGAAACGCGGTTCGCCTCTTCGCGCCGGCCCTGGTCTTTTGTGTGCCGCTGTGCACGGTCGCTCAACAGAAGCCTGCTTCGCAAAATGTGGGGTGCGGGGCGCCGCCGGTGGTCGCGCCGGATTTGCGCCCGAACTTCTTCAGCGAGCAGCAGGAGGAATGGCTCGGCGAAGCGATGGCCGACCAGGTGGAATCAGAGTTCCGGCTGATCCGCGACCCGGCCGAGAATGCGTACCTGCAGGGAATTGTCGACCGCCTCGCGGCAACATTGCCGGACACGCATATTCATTTTCATGTGCAGTTGATCGACTCGCCGGAGGTGAACGGCTTCAGCCTGGCGGGCGGAAGAATTTATCTCACTCGCAAGCTCGCCTCCGAGGCGAAGAGCGACGACGAGCTGGCGTCGGTGCTGGGGCATGAGATGGGGCACATCGCCTCGCACCAGTTTGCGTTCGAGACAACGCGTGACTTGAAAAAACTGATGGGCGTCACCAGCGTGGGCGACCGCGCGGATATCTTTGCGAAGTTTCAGCAGCTCGACGATGCACGCTTGCGAGCGCACACCAGCAGCGGGGGCGATGACGACGACAAGCAGGAGGAGGCCGACCACATCGGCGTCTACGTGATCGCCGCGGCTGGGTACAGGCCGCAGGCGAGCGCGGAGTTCTGGGACCGGATGTTCTTCACGAAGGGCAAGAGCGGCGGGACGCTGTCGAACTTCTTTGGCTTCTCGAAGCCAAACGAGCGGCGACTGGGCAAGATTCAAAAGCTGATCGCCACGCTTCCATCGGGCTGCGGCGGCCAGCAGGCAGTGCAGTCGGCCGGCTTCGCGGCATGGCATGAGCGTGTGCTCGAGAACCGCGGCGTGGAGGCGGCGCACATCGATGGAGCGCAGGAGATTCCGCTGACGCCCCCGCTGCGCATGGACCTCGACAGGCTGCGATTCAGCCCGGATGGATCGAAGCTGCTGGCCCAGGACGAGTCCACGATCTTTGTGATGGATCGCGACCCGCTGAAGGTGGACTTCAAGATTGACGCGCCGAACGCGCTGGCCGCACAGTTCAGCCCGGACTCAAAGCGCGTGGTGTTTACGACCCACGGCCTGCACACGGAGGAGTGGAGCATCGCGCAGCAGAAGATGATGCAGGTGCATGAGCCGCTGACGAAGAACCCGTGCGTGCAGACGAAGCTCTCGCCGGACGGTCGCACGATCGTGTGCCTGGCGCTCAACCCCGAGAGCTACTGGATGGACCTGTCGCTGCTGGATTCCGAGAGCGGCAACGTCGTATGGCAGAAGAACAACTTCTTCCAGCCGAGCCTTTTCTTTGCGTTCCTGATGTACTTCACCGATGGCAGCGAGGTAGCCGGTGACTTTGTGCCGTCGAGCTTTTCCCCCGATGGAAATTATTTGTTGATCGGGCCGGACGACAGCAAGGTTGCGTTCGATCTGCGCACGCGCACGCCGGTAAGGCTCGGCGGAGCGCTGATGAACAAGGCCACCGGAGCGTATGCGTTTTTAGGCAACGACCGCATCGCCGGAGTGAACCGCGCTGACCCGAAAAATTCGGGCATCTACAGCTTTCCTGAAGGGAAACAGTTGAAGAAGGTAGATCTCCCGTTCTCGAAGCTGAAGGCGGTTTCAGCGATGGACGGCAGTTCGTATGTCCTGTCCGATGGCTACAAGGACTTCCAGATATCGCTGAGCAATGTCGACGCCGGCCGCGTCATGCTCGGCTCTGAGAGCGAGGCGCTGGATGTCTGGGGCGGCATGCTGGCCTCAGAGAACAGGGACGGCCACGTTGTTCTGGCGAAGATCGATGTGGACAAGCTGAACGGCATTGCGACCGTGCAGCCGCCGGAGAGCCAATTGGCGCGGCTGTACTCTGTCGCGCTCTCGCCGGACGGACAGTACCTGGCGATGTCGACGCGCACGCGCGGCGGCCTGTGGAACCTGCGCACGGGCAAGCGAATGTTGTACCTGCGCGGTTTTCACGCGGCGTGGAATGGCGATGACCTGATGATGGAGTTTCCCAAGCGTGAGAAGCAGGACGCGATGCTGGTGGACGCTTCGATGAAGACCATGCACGCGGGCCCGGTGAAGTATGCCCTCGGCGACATGACCGTCGACTACGGGATGCTGGACGAGTGGAAAGATGCCAAGGACGCCGGCAGGCATGCGCAGGACCTGATCGTGCATCGGCCGAACGATGGCTCGGAGCTGTGGCGTCGCACGTTCAGTGAAGGCAGGCCTTACTACACAGCGAGCTATGGATGGAAGGACCTGCTGTTCAGCTTCCATCTGAACTCGAGCTATGCGAAGGCGCAGGTGAAAGGCGATGCGACACTGACCGCCGAGGCCGCGGCCGTGAAGAAGAAAGATGATGGGCGTCTGATCGAGGTTGTGGACGCGGGAACAGGGAAGACGACGGCGAGCGTGGTGATGGAGCTTTCAAAGGCCTACGCGGGCACGAATGGATTGAATCGCGTGGGCGACCTGCTGTATGCGTCAACCGAGGATAACCGCACACAGGTGTACTCGCTGAAGGATGGACGGCTGGTTCGGCAGATGTACGGTGCGATGCTGGGCGAGGACGTCGCAACGGGCCGGATTTGCCTGCGAAATCGCGAGGACGAGGCCGTGGTATACGACGCGTCGGGCAAGGAACTGGCTCATGCGGAGATGGGCACGCCACTGCGCTTCGCGGCCTTTGTAGACTCCGGCTCAAAGGTAGCGTTGTTGGGCGCGGACCAGGTCGTGCGCATGGTGCCTATTCGATCGACGCCACCAATGTCAGTGGCCAGCGCGAAGTAATTACTGCCGCTGCCAGGTGGTATCGACTTTGACCGGGATCTCGTTCTTGATGGGCACGGTGAGGAACGACGGCGCCGGGATTTTGAAGTCGGTGAGTGTGGCCGGAACGCTGCCGGTGATGTGGTGCGTGTTGCCCTGGATCGTCTGCTGAAACGGCACGTGCGTGTAGTGCGCGGTGTTGCCGGCGAAGTTGACCTCGAGATCGCAATCAAGCGTGGCCGAATTGATGGCGGACTCGGGAATGCGGAAGCGCACCGTGACTATGGGGAACTCGGCGCCGCGTGTGACCTGGATCATGTGCTCGTCACGGTTGGTGTCACCGGAGTCGAAAGACTTCACAGGCGCGGCGACGAGGAAGTCGCACACGCCGTTGCCGCAGACACCCTTGCCGCGCGCGGCGTGGCTTGTGCCGTCCACCGTATGGACCGGGTGGACCATGTGATACGTAAGCGAAGACTGAGTGAGGACGAAGGTTTGCGGCGATTGTGCCAGCGCGAGTGGGGACAGCAAAAAGAGAGCAGCGAGACGAACGAGCTTCATGAACACCTTTGAGGGTTAGAGCTTGATGGGCCAGGAGACAGCGACGATCGCTGCGCTGTACGAGATGACTGTGGTCCAGGCGACCGCGGCGTGTGCGGAGGCGATACCGTGCACCTTCTCGCCGTTGTTGAGCTGGTTGAAGGCCATGGCTCCGAGGATGGGCGTGAGAACCATGCCGGGGCCGTGAATCCAGACGAGGTACTTGTGCACCTTGATGCCGCCTTTGACATGGCCTTCGGGGATCTTCGGCGCGGCGATCGCGAAGTAGGCTGTTGTTCCGTACATGGCGACGGTGAGGCCGCCGAGCGCGGCGTGCAGGTCGCGGCTGGTGGTGGGGCCGCCGCCGGTGGTTGTAGTGCCGGGCGCGCCGTTGTGTCCGGCTGTCGCTCCGCCGGAGCTGATGACGGCGGCAGCCATCGGGATCAGCGTAAGCAGGCCGAGCTTCTGGTGAATCTTCAGCATCTGCGTATGGCGGTCGAGGCGCGCCTGCAGAGCGGGGTCGGGCGCAGTCTGCGCGGGCGATAGGCCGAGGTCGCTAAGCGAGGGCGCGGCGGGATTCTGCGCCGGTGGCTGTTGCTGCGGCTGCTGCGATGTGGGCTGTTGCTGTTGTTGTTGCTGCTCCTGCGCCTGGATTGCGGAGGGCGCATCGGGCAACGCCGCGCTGCTGATCTGGGTCGTGTCAGAACTGGAGTAGGTCTGCGCCGGCGCGAGGTGTGCGGAAGCGAAGAATCCGAGAACCGCAACAAGGGACAAGGACAAGGTGCGACGGAGCCGGGAGAGCAGCATGCGGTGGGGCCTCGATGGGTGAGACGCGGATGTGTGCGCCACGTGTACCTGGTTATAAGGGTTAGAGATGACCTGCGAAAAACGTACAAATGACGCGATGTTCATCTTTCATGCGCTGAAATTTGCACGCGTGCCGTTGGATTGTTCAAGCACGCGACGAGATGCACTAACATCGCGACATGCAGTTGTTGTTAGTGGAAGACGATCTCGAAATACAGACGTTCCTGCGCAACGCGTTGACAGAAGCGGGCTATCACGTGGATGCGGCCGGTGACGCAAAGACAGCCGAGCGCCTGGCGATGGAGAGCCGCCACGATGCGCTGATCGTGGACCTGGGCCTGCCGGATCAGGATGGCATGGCGTTGATCATGCGTCTGCGTCAGATGGGAGTGAATGCGCCGGTGATGATTCTGTCGGCGCGGCGGACTGTGGATGACCGCGTGCTCGGATTGGAGCAAGGCGGCGACGACTACCTGACGAAGCCGTTTGCGCTGGCGGAATTGATGGCCAGGTTGCGCAATCTGCTGAAGCGCAACTTGCCTGCGACGGAGGCTACGCGGCTGCGTGTGCTGGACCTCGAGCTGGACTTGCTGCGACGCGAGGCGATCCGCGGTGAGCGGGTGCTGAACCTCACGCCGCAGGAGTTCACGCTGCTGGAATATCTGTGCCGCAATCCGGGGCGAGTGGTGACGCGATCGATGATTTTGGATAAGGTGTGGGGCATGCGGATTCAGCCGGCGACGAATGTGGTGGATGTGCATATCTATCGTCTGCGCGGCAAGGTAGACGCCGAGGGATTGCCGCCGCTGATCCGCACGCTGCGAGGTGTGGGGTATGTCCTCCGCGACCGGTAAAGGATTTTCCCTGACACCTCGCCCTTCGAGGAAGAACGCGAAGCCGTTTTCTTCGCTGGAAAACGGCCCGAACGATGCCGGCTCCGGGTTGCAGCCTCAGGGAAAATCCTCACGCGTTCACAGCGCGGCCTGGCGGATCTCGCTGTGGGGAACGGTTGCGTTTGCGTGCGGCACGCTAATCATCTTCATGTCGCTGCACTCGTTTGTGGCGAAGGATATTCAGCGAAGGACCGACGCATGGATCTCCGGCGAGGTGGAGACGCTGAGCGATGTGGCGGAGCGCACTCCGAAGAACGCGCTGTATGGCCGAGTGGTAGGCGAGATGGCGGAGCTCGCTAGCCGTGAAGTTCCAAATCGACCGCCGCGTCCCGGCGAGCTGCAGACGGCTCCGGTGTTCTTTCTGCAAACCGGGGCTGACGGTGCGCCGGTGCTGTGGGCCGGTGATGGAGATGGCAGGCCGTATCTGAACGCTATCCGCGGTGTGAATGCGCAGCCGGATACGCCGTTCGATCTGCACGTGGCGGACATAAAGGTTCCATTTCGCGTGGCCGAGGTGGTGATCCCGGACGGCAGTCATGTCTACCTTGGGCTCTCCGAGCGGGATGAGTTGCACGTGCTGCACCAGATGCGCGAGCACTTCATGAAGCTGTGGGCGCTGTGTGTGCTGCTGGGGTTTGCGATCATCTTCTACACCACGCGGCGGATGCTGGGCGATGTGCGCAGGATCAGTGAGGTTGCGGCGCATATCGGGGAGTCAGACCTGAGCCGCCGCGTGCCCACGAGCGGATGGAACGATGAGATTGCGCAACTGTCTTCGACGCTGAACCGGATGCTGGAGCGGATTGAGCAGTCGGTGCACCAGTTGCACACGATTACAAACTCGCTGGCGCATGATCTTCGCAGCCCGCTGACGGCGATTCGTGCGCGGCTGGAGATTGTGCTGACGCGCGATGTGCAGGAGCAGGATGCGGAGTCGATTGAGCGCGCGATCAATGAGATTGATCGGCTGACGGAGATTCTGAATCAGTCGCTGGATGTGGCGGAGGCGCAGGCGCATGCACTGCGGCTGGAAGCGGAGCGTGTCGACCTTGAGCAGTTGCTTGACGGGATGATTGAGCTGTACCGGCCGTGCATGAGCGACAGGGGACTGCGGCTGGAGTTTTCCGCAGGGCAGCCGCTGGAGGTAATGGCTGACGCTGCGCTGGTGCACCGGATGGTGGCGAATCTGCTGGACAACGAGATGAAACATCTGCCGCCTTCGCGGACGGTATCGATTGCGCTGCGTGCGGCGGGGGAGTTTGCAGAAATTGTGGTGGAGGATGACGGGCCGGGGTTCTCGCCGGAGATTGAGAGCGAGCTGTTCAAGCAGGGGGTGAGGGGGAGCGCGTCGCGGGGGTATGGGCTGGGGTTGGCGTTTGTGCAGGCGGTGGCGGGGGCACACGGAGGATCGGTTCGGGCGGAGAACCATGAAGGTGGCGGCGCGCGACTGATCGTGCAGCTGCCGCTGGCGGCGCGCGCGGTCAGTACAGAGGCTGTGGTGAGCGCGGACTAGCCGACGAAGTCAGGACCGAAGTAGCAGCGCTCGACGAGCATGCAGAAGATGTGCTCCAGGGCGAGCTGCGACTCCTGGATGTTCATGGTGACGTTGCAGGGGACGATGACGTTGATGCCGGCGAGGGGGGCCATCTTGCCGCCGGAGCAGCCGGTGAAGGCGACGGTGGTGAGGCCAATGGAGCGGGCCGTCTCGAGGGCGCGGATGCAGTTGGGGGAGTTGCCCGAGGTGGAGATGGCGAGCAGGACATCGCCGGGCTGGCCGAGAGCTTCGACCTGGCGGGAGAAGATGTGCTCGAAGCCGTAGTCGTTGCCGATGGCGGTGAAGATGGAGCTGTCGGTGGTGAGGGCGATGGCGCGAAGCGCGGGACGGTCAACGGTGAGGCGGACGACGAGCTCGGCGACGACGTGCTGAGTGTCGGCGGCGCTGCCGCCGTTGCCGCAGACGAGAAGCTTGTGGCCATTCTTCATGGCCTCGGCGGTGACGCGCGCGGCTTCAAGGACGGACTTGTGGACCGATTCGTCGTGGAGGACCCTGGTCAGCGTGTCGAGGGATTGCTGGAGCTGGCGGCGAACGATGTCGAGCATAAGTGCTGCATCTGAGGATACATTTTTGCGGTGACGGGTACCCCTCCCCCCGGGTTTTTGCGCAAAATACTGATTGCAAAGGTTTTGTATAACGCCTCCTTGTCAAAATATTGAAAACAAACAGCTTATAGGCAAAATCTTGATTACAGGGCAGTTAACGGGTGGGGGGTCACTTTTTCCGGAACGGGATGGTGGAGGCGGTGAGAACGTTCTGTGAGGAGGAGTGAGGTGAGAAAGGCGACCGGAACTAGAGCCATGAACGCGAACCAATCGATTCCTCCGATGGCGAAAAGAGCGTAGTTGAGGACGTAGAAGAGCGCGGTCAGGAGTGGCTGATGAGGTTGCGTGAGCAGGAGGATAGGGAGGAGGAGCAAAACGTAGTCGTAGAGAAAGAGGTGGGGGGCGAGGAGGATCGCGGCGGCGAGCGTGGCGCAGAAGGCGACGGCGAGGCTGCTGGCGGTGCGGCAGAGATAGACCGCGAGCGCAAAGACGATGGCGGACAGAAGGAGATCGAGCGCTAGAGAGGCGCGTGCTGGAAGCAGGCGTGCGCCGCAAACGTAGAGCAGGCCGTTCAGCGTCGGCATGGCCCTGGGGTAGACCGCGATGATGGATTGCGCGTGGTGGTCCAGGTGAGAGGCGACGGAGGATGAGGCGATGAGACGGAACCACGCTGCCATGCCGCGCGAACCGGTGATGAGGAGGCAGGTGAGCGCGACCGCGGCGGCGGAAGGAAGGAAGGAGAGAAGCAGGCGGACTCGACGGGGTGTGGGCAGGTAGATCGCGAGGAAGACGAGCAGCGCGAGAGCGATTTGGACCTTGAAAAGGGCGAGCGCGAGCAGTATGCCCGCGGTGCGGTCGCGCGTGGAGGCGAGCGCTCGCCAGAGAAGGCAAATGAGGAGGAAGAAGACGATCGAGTCCTGACCTTCGGCGATGCCCATGAAGGCAGGGAAGCAGAGGGAGAAGAGGAGCGGGCGCGGGATTCTGGCGATGCGCGGGTCGGCGGACCGAGGCGCGAGCGTGTAGCAGAGGGCGAGCAGAAGCAGATTGAGTACGGCGAAGACGATGTAGGCGTGGCGATAGGAGAGCAGAGTGAGAGGCGCATAGAGGAGGGCCTCATACGCCGGGTGGTAGAAGGGAACGCCGCGCCACATGGGACAGACGATGGCGTTCTGGACGGTCTCCTGGAGGGAGAGGCTAAAGAGTTGGTGCGGGTTGTGGAGGAGAAGCCAGCCGGCGCCGTAGAAGGCGCGGAAGTCATAGAGACGGCCAGCGCGCGGCAGGGCCATGATGCCGATGGTGAGGGTGATGAAGGAGAAGACGAGGAAGAGGATGATGGCGCCAGGTGTCGGGCGAGAGGGTGGGGATGCCTTCAAGGCGTTGGGCTGGGCCGAACTCACGGGCATTCTCACGGGTCGAAGGATTGACCCTTTTGGGCGTTCTGGCGATAGACAATCCAGTCCCCGACCGAGGCCACGGGGGTCCAATGCGTTTGGAGTTCGTTGAGCAGAATTGCGCCATACACGTATGGTTGGCGGCGAATCGGATAAAAGTTGTAGCCAATCCCAAGTATCCGGGATGTGTTCGATACGGTTTCTTTGATTAGAAAATCCTTCGCAGGGATCAGGGCCCATTGAGCGCGGTCCATACGGGCCATTCGCGCTTTTTCCGCATCCGGATTTGTTACGAGCAGATTAAAGCTTTCGCGATCTGGTAAGAAATGGCCGCTTCGCTTCAACTCGTTTTCGACGCCGAGCGGTACCCAAAATGGCACGGAAATTTTTGCATCTCCGACTATCGACTCAAGCTTAGCGACGTCGATCCAGTTTTTCTGTTCGGACGCCCCGGGGGCAAATCCCACTGCCTGCTTTACATCAGGGCGAAGCATAAAATTTACAAACTGCATCCACATCAAAGAACAGGCAAAACAAAAGAACCATAATTGACGGATGCGCCGGGAGTATCCACCGATCGCTACCGATGCAAGGACGAAAATTCCCGCGCCATTGAAGAAGACATGGAGCGGATCGCAGAGACCGAAGGCAGGCGGTACAAATCCGAGCGAGACCACGAACAAACTTGCAAGCAGCACGGCCTCCGGCCGTCGCTGCCGGAATGCGCCTGCCAGCATGCGCGGGACTAGCCACAATGTTGCGATCAAGAAGAGAATGATGTAGCCCAGCGGCTCAACGATGAGGTTGTAGTCGCCATGGGAATACTTCCGCATTGACTCGAGGTAATGGGGACCTGCGAGGAAAAGAAATGCGACCCCTGCCAGCAGCGGAGCGACGAGAGCGGGAATCCAAGCAGGGCCGTGTTTGGCAATCATGCAGTTCGCATAGAAGCAGGCTCCAGCAGCAAACGCGAAGCCCACCTCAGATGAGATACCGAGTTGCAGGGCCTCGCCCAAGAAGAATGCCAATGCAACGAGGGATGGATTCTTTATCCGCGAAGCAAATAGGAGCGTAGAGAAGGGAGCCAGGAAGCGAATGAGTGTGTAATTCAATCCCATCACCGGGCACATTGACAGAATGGCGAGCATGCAAAGGGTGATCGATTTGGTTTTCCTGCCCAGTGGGAGAACTTCCAGTGTGAGCCATGCGATTACCAGGCCAAAGACGTGTGTAGCCGTCAAGGCAACGTAGTAGGAGCCTTCTATCCCGATGTGAACGGGCCGCAAGAGCCAATACACAAACAACGGGAAATACAGGGGTAGCGGCCCATAAACGAAAGAGAAATCTCCATAGAGACGCTGATGATATCTGGCTACATCATCCATGCATTCCAGAAATAATCGGTTGTCGACTGATGCCAGCTCAACCTTACAAAGAAGGTAGCCGACCGCGACTGTGAACGCGGCGGAGGCTGCCACGCAACTTATAACTACCCATTTCGGCGTTGATTCTCGATCGGGATCTTCAGCGCGGCTGGGAAACAGGTCGAATTTCCATGCCAGGGCGAAGCTTAGAACTCCGACAAGAACTGCTGCTACGGCAGCGACTCTATTGTTAAAACCGGCGGTATATGCGGCGGACAAGC
Organism: Acidobacteriaceae bacterium; assembly: GCA_035944135.1. Lineage (NCBI taxonomy): Bacteria > Pseudomonadati > Acidobacteriota > Terriglobia > Terriglobales > Acidobacteriaceae > Acidobacteriaceae bacterium. The sequence goes on along the minus strand of DASZBM010000002.1, from coordinate 1,163,530 downwards.
TGGGATGCGAGGGAGGAAACGAGAACGGTAGGAGAAAGACGCCGATTGCCGCGAGTGCTCCAATAGCCAATGCTAGTGCGGCGACGCCGAGCCGATTGCCCGTTTGAACTGGCTGAATTGGAGGACTGCAGGCCTGAGATGCCACAGTGTTCGCTCCTTGCCCCTCAGTGCTGGATCTTCGCGATGGTGCTCGGGCGCGATCATAGAGGACATCGCAAATCCAACGGAGGGTTTGCGTCAGCTTAATCGAGCAGTGGCGGATTTGAAAGCTCAGAATACGTAATTCCCTGGTCTCGAACAGTTACTAAAGCTGCGTTGGGGCGCGAGGCGGCGAAGCGTCGGTGCGCGATTCGCGAGATAGGCCGCTCAAGGAAGTAGTACGAGGCGGTTGCGAGAAGAAATAGCAGGACGAGGTTGAGTGGGAAGATCTGCCAGCGTGGAAGGTGCTGGGCGTGCAGCGGATGCATCAGGAAGATTTCCTGATAGACATAGACGCCGTAGGAGATACGGCCGATCCAGGCGAGAGCCGGGAGGTTCAGCCACTTGTAGACAAGGCCCTCGTGCACGAAGAGCGTGGAGCCGATAGCGATGGCGACGAGCAGATAGAACCAGATGGAGGGCAGGCCGGAGTATGCACTGAGGAGCAGGATGGCGGGAAATCCGCAGAGGAGAGGGGTTTCTTTGGGGACGTTGCGGCGAATCCATGATTGGACGGATGGGTCGCTGGTGAGAATGGCCAGGCAGCAGCCGATGAGAAGGCCGTCGAGGCGACAGTCGGTTCGGATGACAACGAAGTAGAGCGATCTGACGGGGTCGGCGGTCGCGATGCAGTGATGCCGCCACAGTGCGCACAAGATGGCGCCGGTTGCGGCGACATACAGGGCTCGGCGCGAGCGAAAGAAAGCAAGCAGGGCGGGCCACAGCAGATAGAAGTGCTCTTCGATGGCAAGCGACCAGAAATGTCCGGTGTAGACGCCGGTGGGGTGATGCGCGATCTGGTAGTTGCGAAAAAAGAAGAGCGAGCCTGCCAGATCGGACGGGGTTACATCGTTGATGAGCCCGATGGCTGCGAAGAGTGCAACGAGTGCGAGGTACAGAATGACGGGCGGGAGAATTCGGAGGGCGCGGCGGGCGTAGAAGGCGGGCAGGTTGAGTTCGGCACCCTCCAGCAAAAGGCCGGCGGTGATGATGTAGCCGCTGATGACGAAGAAAATGTCGACGGCAGTCCAGGCCTGGTGGGCGAGGAAGAGATTCTCGAACCGGGTGGAAAAGGCCGCGTGTCCGGCGACAACCAACAGGATGGCGATACCTCGCCAGCCATCCAGCGTGCGGATGCGGTTGGATTCCCTTGAGGAATGCATCGCGCGCCAGCCTATCGACTGGCGAGCGTCGTGCCAAGAAAACTTAGGTAATCGCTTGCGTCTCTAGGGTTTCAGGGCTGGAGGGTCGTTTGCCAAGGCTGATTTCCAATCAAGGATGCCCTGCTCCGGGGTGCGGAAGAACTGGCGGCCGAGGGTGGTGGTGAGGAGGGTGGAGTCGAGGCCGGCGATTAGGGGGCGGGCGGCACGCTGGTTGAGCTCCGGCGTGGTGAGGGGGATGAGGAGCGAGGCGTCGAGCGAGAGGATTCGGCAGGCGAGGCGGGCGAAGTCGATGCGCGCGAGCATCTCGGGGCCGGCGGCGTGGAAGAGGCCGGTGTAACCGCCGCGAAGGAGGGCGAGCGTGGCGGTGGCGAGGTCCTCGTTGTAGGTGGGCGTGGCGAGCTGGTCGGTGGGGACGCGCATGGTTTGGCCGGAGGTGAGGAGGCGGCGGAGGGTGTAGAGGAAGTTTTTGCCCTGGGGATCGGGGCCGTAGACGGTGGTGGTGCGGAGGACGAGGGCGGCGGGGTTTTCTTTGAGGATTTCGACTTCGCCCTCGCGCTTGGTGCCGCCGTAGACGGAAAGCGGGTGCGTGGGGGCGTCTTCGGTGTAGGGGCCGGGATTTTCGGGCGTGCCGGGGAAGACGTAATCGGTGGAGTAGAAGACGAAGGGAATCCTGGCGTGCGCGGCGGCGCGGGCGAGGGCGAGCGGGCCGAGGTGGTTGGCGGCGTCGGCCCAGGCGTGGTCAGACTCGCAGCGCTCGACGTCGGTGGCGCCGGCGGAGCAGATGATGGCGGTGAGTTTTTGGGTAGAGACCAGTTCGTCAGGGGATTCGACGAGGGTGTTGAGGTCGAGGGTGATCCAGTTGGGCGAGGCAGGACGGCGCGCGGCGGGGATGGCAGAGGGGCCGAGCTGGCGGCAGAGCGCGGCGCCGAGCTGGCCGGAGGCTCCGAGGACGAGGATGCGGTCGGACATAGATTCCTGAGTTAGCGAGTTGGGGTGAGGAGTTAGGAAAGGCACTATTTGCTGCGGAGGTAGGCGTCGTTGCCGGAGATCCAGTCCTGGCGGGGCGGGGCGAAGATGTCGAGGTTGTCGGTGTCTTCGAGGGCCTCGGCGAGGTGCGGAATGTTGCCAGGGATGACGAGGACTTCGCCGGCGCGGACGATGATGTCTTCCGCGGAGGATTCGTCGCCGAGCGAGAAGCGGAGCGCGCCGGAGAGGATGAAGGCGATCTGCTCGTTGGCGTGGACGTGGCGCGGGACGATGCAGCCTTTGGCGAGCTGAATGCGCGAGAGCATGGCCTGGGAGCCGGTGACGAACTGGCGCGAGAGAAGAGGGTTGAGCTGCTCGGGTGGGATGGAGCTCCAGGCGATGTGGATGGGGCGTTCGCTCATAGAGCGAGTTTACAAGTGTTGGAGCACGAGTAAATGCGTTGTAAAGTAGAGCCAATTGGATAACAAGTGAGGGTTCGGCCACCGCGACGTGGCGGGGCTATTTTGAATCGGGCTGTGCCTTCGGGCGCCGGGCCTGAGGTGTATCTGCACACGTTGGCTGGAGGGGTAGGAGAGCATGCGCTGGTTTGCAGCATTCGGGCGGAAGCGGTTTGTGATGATGGTGGCGGTAGCGGGAATGCTGCTAGGCGTGCTCCTGAGTGCGGGCGCGTGTTTTGCGCAGACGAATGCGACGGCTTCGACGGACCGGATTGCGGCGCTGGAGAAGAGTGCGGCGGCGAACACGGCGGCGATTGCGCAGGCGCAGTCGGCCGGCGACAACGCCTGGATGCTGGTGAGCGCGGCGCTGGTGCTGATGATGAGCGGGCCGGGGCTGGCGCTGTTCTACGGCGGACTGGTGCGGAAGAAGAACGTACTCGGAACGATGATGCAGACGTTCGCGATGATGGCGGTTGTGACGGTGCTTTGGGCGTTTGTGGAGTACTCGCTGGCGTTCGGCACAGGGAATGCATTTATCGGCGGATTTCAGCACGTGTTTCTGAGGGGCGTGGGGCTGGCGCCGAATCCGAGCTATGCGGCGACGATTCCGGAGCAGACCTTCATGGTGTACCAGCTGATGTTTGCCATCATCACGCCGGCGCTGATTACGGGCGCGTTTGCGGAGCGGATGAAGTTTTCGGCGATGCTGGTGTTCATGGTGCTGTGGGCAGTCATTGTGTACAGCCCAATGGCGCACATGGTTTGGGGCGCGGGCGGGTTCCTGAACGCAACAGGCGGCAAGATTCCGTGCCTGGACTTCGCGGGTGGAACGGTGGTGCATGTGACGAGCGGTGTGAGCGCGCTGGTGACCGCGATCTACTTGGGCAAGCGACTGGGGTATCCGCAGCGGCCGATGCCGCCGCACTCGGTGGTGCTGAGCTTTATCGGCGCGTGTTTGCTGTGGGTGGGATGGTTTGGGTTCAATGCAGGGTCGGCGCTGGCGGCGAGCAGTTTGGCGACGAGTGCGTTCGTGAATACGCACTTTGGCGCCGCGGCGGCGGCGATCGGGTGGCTGGCGGCAGAGTGGATTCGCAATGGCAAGCCGAGCGCACTGGGCGGGATCTCGGGCGCGGTGGCCGGGCTGGTCGCGATTACGCCGGCTTCGGGCTTTGTGACGCCAATGGGCGCGCTGTGGATCGGACTGATTGCGGGGGTGTTCTGCTTCTGGATGGTGGTAAAGGTGAAGAACATCTTCGGCTACGATGACTCGCTGGATGCATTTGGTGTGCATGGAGCGGGCGGGACGATGGGGGCGCTGCTGACGGGGCTGTTTGCGCGGGCGTTCATCAATCCGACCGTGCATATTAACGGACTTTTTGCGGGAAATGCGAGACAGTTGCTGAATCAGGCTATTGGCGTTGCGATTGCCTGGGGATTGTCAATTGTGGGCACGCTGGTCATTCTGTTCATAGTTGATAAGCTGATTGGCCTGCGGGTCAGCGAAGATGCTGAACGCGAGGGGCTGGATCTGTCGCAGCACGGAGAAGAGGGCTACGACTGGGAAGCCGCTTAGAGGCAGAGTGTAGAGGATAGAGGGTAGAGAGTAGAGAAAGGCGAAGCTGAGATGCAGAAGATTGAGGCGGTGATTCAGCCGTCAAAGCTGGATGCGGTGAAGGAAGCGCTGGTTGAGGCTGGGGTCTCGGGAATCACGATCTTCGAGGCGCGTGGACATGGGCGGCAGAAGGGACACACGGAGTTCTATCGCGGACGCGAGTACGCGGTGGACCTGCTGCCGAAGGTGAAGCTGGAGCTGGTGGTCACGGATGAGATGAAGGAGCGGGCGATCGAGGCGATTATTTCGGCGGCGCGTACGGGACGGATTGGCGATGGAAAGATTTTTGTGTCGCGGATTGATGAGGCGATCCGGATTCGGAATGATGAACGTGGGGAGATTGCGTTGTAAGGACTGGATGCTGTGTTAACCCACCCATGCCGACGAAAGGCTGTCGGCATGAATGGGGCACCCGCATTGTGCGGATCCAAATACTGAGGTCCTTTAGCTACGCCTCAGGATGACGGCTTACCTGGGTCATGGGGAGGGCAACTGGCGACAACGACCACGAGCGGCGCGCCTGCGCGATCGGAGTACCAGAGCCGGATGCTGGAGGTGAGGCGCGCGTTTGAGACTGATGGTGACGGGCCTGGTGCGGTGGAGGCGCGCAGGGCGCTGGTAGACGAGGTGGTGAGCTCGTTGTGGGCGCGCGAGGTTGCCACGGACAGGAAGCTGGCCAGCGGTGTGGCGATTGCAGCGATCGGAGGATACGGGCGCGGCAATCTGTTTCCGTACTCGGATGTCGATCTCCTGGTGTGTGCGGCGAAGCCGGCGGTGGTGAAGGATGCGATCCGGCGCGTGTCGCAGACGCTGTGGGATTCGGGGCTGCAGGTGGCGCTGACCACGCGCACACCGAAGGACTGCGAGCACTTCGACGCGGCGAACCCGGAGTTTGCGCTGGCGCTGCTGGACCTGCGCTACGTGACAGGGGATTCCGAGGTGGTTGCGTCGCTGGAGCGGAAGCTTGAGGCGAACCGGCGCGGACGAGATGGGCGAAAGATTCTCGCAGAGCTGGGAACGCTGACGCGGGATCGCTATTCAAAATACGGCGGCACGCTGTTTCACCTGGAGCCGAACATCAAGGACTGTCCGGGCGGGCTGCGCGATACGAATGTCTGCAGCTGGGTTGCGGAGCTGGTGGGCGCGCGCCATGAGAGCGATGAGGACGAGTTTCAGGACGCGATTGCGTTTCTGACGTCGGCGCGTTGTTTTCTGCACTGGAGGCACGAGCGCGATGACAACGTGCTCGACTGGCTGGCGCAGGATGGGGCGGCGGAGCGCGGGATTGGTTTGCCTCTTCGCGAGAGGCCGCAGCGGGTGGATGCGGCGTACTGGATGCGTGTGTACTTCCGGCACGCAAGGTTGATTGAGCGGCGGCTGCTAACAGTTATGGAAGCTGCGGGGCAGAGTGTTGTGAGCGCTCGTCCGTTGAATGGTTCCAAGCCGGCGTCGCAGACCGGATTCCGTGTGAACAATGGCCGGATCGAGCTGGATGCAGCGGGACCGAAGGGAGATCCGGCGCAGGATCCGGACGTTGTGCTGGGGGCGTTTGCCGCAGTGGCGCGGACGGGAATTCGACTGGGCACGGCGAGCGAGGATCGCATCGAGGCGATGATTCCGGTGCTCTCGGCGCGGCTGGAAGAAGGGGAGGCGTTGTGGTCGCGGCTGGCAGAGATTCTGACCGGGTCGCGCGCGGGTGTGGCGCTGCGCTCGATGCATGCGGTGGGTGTGCTGGAACTGATCCTGCCGGAGTTTCACGGCATTGATGCGCTGGTGATTCGCGATGCATATCACCGGTACACGGTGGATGAGCACACGTTTGTGTTGATCGATACGCTGCATGAGCTCGAAGAGCCGCCGGCACCCGGTGCGCCGGACTGGAGAGTGCGGCTGGGCAAGATGATTCATGAGCTGGAGAACCCGGCGCTGCTGTATCTGGCAGCGCTGATGCACGACACGGGCAAGGGACGCGCGGGCGATGATCACGCGACGGAGAGCTCGCGGCTGGCGGAGAGTGTGCTGAACCGGTTGGAGATGGATCCGTACGACCAGGCGATGGTGCTGCAGTTGATCGAGACGCACCTGGAGATGTCGTCGGCGCTACGCAGGGACATCTTCGATACGGAGACGGTGAGGTCGTTTGCGGGGAAGGTGCAGACGCACGAGTCGTTGTGGATGCTGACGCTGTTTACGTACGCCGATATTCGCGCGGTGCATCCAGATGCGCTGACACCGTGGAAGGCGGAGAATTTGTGGCGGCTGTCGATGTCGACGGCGAACCAGCTGGACCGCAACGTGGACCAGGAGCGCGTGCAGCCGGCGCGGACGGGCTATGCGCGGCGCGGCGGGGATGCGGGACGAATCTCGCGGCTGCTGGCGAGGGCGCAGCCGGGCGAGCGTGAGGCGCTGGAACATTTTGTGGAGGGCTTTCCGGAGCGGTACGTGCGCACGCGTCCGTCGAAGGTGATTTATGGGCAGTTTCAACTGGCTCAGCGGTTGAAGAGCGAGGCTGTGCAGTTAGAGTTCGAGTACGAGCCTGGAACGAGCCAGATTACGCTGGTGAGCCGCGACAGGCCGGGTTTGTTCGCGTCGATCACGACGGCGCTGGCAGCGTGGGGGATGAATGTCGTTACGGCGGAGGCGTTCGCGAATGCGGAGGGCGTGGTGGTGGACAGCTTCCGGTTTCAGGATACGTTCCGCACGCTGGAGCTGAACGAGAGCGAGCGCGAGCGGTTTGTGGCGACAGTGCGCGACGTGGTGGAGGGCAGGGTTTCAGCGGAGGCGATGCTGAGCAGTCGCAGGCGCGGGCGGCGCAAGAGCCCGCGTGTGGTGGTGGAGACGGCGGTGGAGTTCGACGATGGGGCTTCGGCGGCGAGCACGCTGATGCAGGTAGTGGCGCAGGATGTGCCGGGGCTGCTGCGGACGATCAGCGTTACGCTGAGCCAGATGCGGTTCAATGTTGAGGTGGCACTTGTAGACACCGAGGGCGAAACGGCGATCGACGTTTTCTACCTGACCCAGAATGGGAACCGGCTGTCTGCGGCACAGAAGCGGGAACTGCGCGACGCGCTGGTGGAGGCAATTGACGAAAACGCCCGGTGAGATACCGTTTTTTCAGGGGTTTCGATACCCTCTTTTCTGTTGTTTCGACAACGCAGTGCACTACAATCGCATCACAACAACGAAATCTTTAAGCAGGGAGTGGTAGAGGCAGGCGTTAATGCCTTGATTTTGGCAGTACGTATACTGAGCAATATGAGCAGTGATCCCAACCAGACCACCACGAGCGGAAGACCGACTGCGGTTCCGCAGCGCAACGACCGTTATTTATTCGGCAATCTGGAGAGTTTCGGCAAGAACCGCGACAAGATTGCCGAGGTGAACTGGGGTGATGACAAGCCCGAGGGCGTGGTACTGGCGTCGATGGACGCGGCGATCAACTGGGTAAGGAAAAATTCGATCTGGCCGATGACGTTTGGGTTGGCGTGCTGCGCGATTGAGATGATGTCGATGGGCGGGAGCCGATATGACATCGCGCGATTCGGCGCGGAGGTGTTCCGGCCGAGCCCGCGGCAGAGCGATCTGATGATTATCGCGGGGAGGGTGTCGCAGAAGATGGCGCCGGTGATTCGGCGGCTGTATGAGCAGATGCCGGAGCCGAAATGGGTGATCTCGATGGGCGCCTGCGCGACGTCGGGCGGAGTTTTCAACAATTATGCGCTGCTGCAAGGCGTGAACCAGGTGATTCCGGTGGACGTGTATGTGCCGGGCTGCCCACCGCGACCTGAGCAGCTTTTGTATGCGATTACGCTGCTTCAGGAGAAGATTCAGGCGACGCGCGGAAGTCTGAAAGAGACGTTGAATCTCACCTGAGAATGGCGTGAAGAGGTGCTTGATTGGTAACTGGAGAAATTTGGAGGCTGCAGTAAGTCATAGTGAGATAGTAGGAAACGCAGTAATTTTGTCCTCGACACAAGCTTCAAACGCGGTAAACTTTTTTTCGAATTAACAAAGGTCCAGCAGGCCGCATTGAACCTACGAGTCTGCAGAACATATCAGCAAGTTTTCTTAGTGGAGGGTTGTCGAATGTCTTATCGTCCGTTTCGCAGTATCAGCCGGTTCCTGCTGGCTGCATGTGCGGTCAGCTTTGGAGTAGCGAGTCTGAGTGCGCAGACCACCACGGCATCTGCCAGCACGTCCACGACGAATGCTGCGGCCTATGGTGAAAACAACCCTTCGCGCGTTGATTTGTTTATGGGGTACTCGTACTTTGGCGCGCATGGCCAGATTAAGCCGCAGGGAATCCGTTTCTCGTCGGTTGACGAAGGCGCGATCGGAAGCGGCGCGTATTACTTCAACAAGTACATCGGCGGCGAGTTCAGCTTCATCGCCAACCCCGATGGCCAGAATGACGGAGCGTACGGCGCCTATGTCGGCCCGATCGTCCGCGCCCCGATGGAGAATTTCACCCTGTTTGCGCACGCAGCTGCGGGCGCAACGAAGCTTGGTGGACCGAACAGCGAAAACCCGGCGACCTTCGGACACAATCCGTACACCTGGGGCCCGAGCCTTCTGGTCGGCGGCGGCATGGACTACAACCTGCCGTTTATGGACGGCCGGTTCGGCCTGCGCCTCTTCCAGGCGGACTACCGTTACATCCACACCGACTTCGGTCCGGCTGTGAACCCCCCGGTGGGTGGAGCTGAGGGCGGCCGCGCGAATCTGGGCGTTGCCGAGCTGAGCAGCGGTATCCTGGTGCACTTCGGCCATATCGTCCCGCCGCCGCCGGTGCAGTACTCCTGCTCCGTGACGGCCCCGACGGGCACGGTCTACCCGGGCGACCAGGTGACGATCACGGGAACGGCGACGAACCTGAACCCCAAGAAGACGGCCGGCTATAGCTGGTCGGGCGACCAGGGCGTCGTTGCCACCAGCACGACGAACACGGTGACGATCGATACCAAGAGCCTGAACCCCGGCACCTACACGGTGAAGGGCCATGTCGAGGAAGGCAAGAAGCCTGGTCAGTTCGCTGACTGCTCGGCGACGGTTACCGTAACGCAGTTCCAGCCGCCGACCGTTGGCTGCTCGGCCAATCCTTCGACGGTGAACCCGGGCGATCCTTCGACGATCACGGCGAATGGCGTGAGCCCGCAGAACCGGCCTCTGACCTACAGCTACTCGGCGACCGCCGGCTCCATCAGCGGCAACACGTCGACGGCGACCCTGACCACCACTGGCGTTGCGCCGGGCGTGATTACGGTCACCTGCAACGCGGTTGACGACAAGGGCCAGACTGCTTCGCAGACGACCACGGTGACGGTGAACGCGCCGCCGCCGGTTGTGAAGCCCGAGACCAAGAGCCTCTGCTCGATCAACTTCGACCGCGACAAGCACCGTCCGACTCGTGTGGACAATGAAGCCAAGGCTTGCCTTGACGACATCGCCCTGAGCCTGCAGCAGGATCCGAACGCGAAGCTGGCGGTTGTCGGCAACTCGGCACCGGTCGAGGTGCGTGAGCGTCGTGGCCATCACGAGACGGCAGAGCACGAGGCCGAGCATCGTGCGGCCGAGCGCGCTGTCAACGAAAAGGAATACCTGGTCACGGAGAAGGGCGTCGATGCCTCTCGCATCTCGGTTTACACCGGGACCGCGGGCACCGATACCGCCAACACCACGCTGATTCCTGATGGCGCCACCCTGGACAACACCGGTCTGACCCCGGTGGATGAAGGGACGATCCACGCTGTGCCTCGGAATGCTCCGGAGCGCCATCACCGCCGCCATCACAAGGCAGCGGCCTCGAACCAGTAACCGCTGTAATCAGTCGAAAACGGCTGGCCGGCTCCCCCGGCCAGCCGTTTTCTTTGTCTGGCGGGGTTGAGTCTGCCGCGGGCCGTGAGAATAGCGCGTCCGGTCCAGGGCAAACGTCTTTCCCCGATAGATGTTCCTTTGCGTGTACGCAAGTTGGGGGATACAGCCTCTGGCGCGTTCAATGCATTAATCTTGATGTAGGAGTAAGGCAAGAGAATGAAGGCAGGGCTGCTTCGCCATCTCGGCGTATTGATATTGGCGTGTCCTCTGATGGGGACACCGGCGCGGGCGGTTACCTGGTTCCCGCTCGGGCCCTACGGCGGCGATGCGCGTTCTTTTGCGGTTGATCCGCACGACTCAAAGCATCTTTACCTGGGTACGGAAACCGGTTGGCTCTATCAGAGCCACGACGACGGCGCCACCTGGAAGCGGGTGTCGCAGGTGGATGGCAGCAGCGACCTGCTGATCAAACAGATTGAGACGGACCCGGCGGATCCGAGCCGGCTGATTGTCGGCGCGTACATCGTGAACAAGCCGGGCGGCGGAATTTATATCAGCGACGACAACGGGAAACACTGGGCCAAGCAAGCCCAGATGAGCGGGCAGTCGGTGCGCTCGCTGGCGCGCGCGCAGTCCGACCCGAATATTCTCATCGCAGGCACGCTCGAGGGTGTCTACCGCAGTAAGGACAATGGGAAGCACTGGGATCTGATCAGCCCGTCCGGGTCAAGCGAGATTCATGAGGTTGAATCGATCGCCATCGACCCCAAGGACCCGAACATTATTTACGCGGGAACGTGGCACCTGCCGTGGAAGACGACGGATGGAGGGGCGCACTGGGACAACATCAAGGAAGGGATTATCGACGACTCGGATGTGTTTTCGATCGTCATCGATCCCGGCAGCCCGAACATCGTGTACGCGAGTGCATGCTCCGGCATTTACAAGAGCCTGGACGCGGGCCAGCAGTTCAAGGGGGGCGTCAGCATCAACCGCGGGCAGGGAATTCCGAGCTCCGCGCGCAGGACACGCAAGCTTAGGCTGGACCCGACGCAGCCGAACACGATCTACGCGGGAACAACGGAAGGGCTCTTCAAGTCGACGGACGCGGGGTCGACGTGGGTTCGGGTTACGCAGCCGGACGTGATCGTGAACGACGTCTATATCGATCCGAATCAGCCGCAGCACGTGCTGCTTGCGACGGATCGCGGAGGCGTTCTGCGCAGCGAGGACGGAGGGCTGACCTTTACGGCGTCGAACGACGGCTTCACGCTGCGGCAGGTGGTTGCGTACGCGGCCGATCCTCGTGACTCCGCGCAGTTGTATGTCGGCGTGGTGAATGACAAGGAGACGGGCGGAGTTTTTGCAAGCACGGACGGCGGTGTGCGCTGGCGGCAGATGAGCACGGGGCTGGGTGGGCGCGATGTCTACAGCCTGACGATGACGCCGACAGATACGCTGCTAGCTGGGACCTCGCATGGCATCTTCCAACTCGCGGGAGGGACATGGGCTCCTGCGGTTGTCGCGAGCCCTCCGGCGCGCAAACCTGCTCCTGCGCCGAAGAAGGTGGTGGGCAAGAAGGGCGCTCATAAAGGTCAGGCGCCGGCGCCGAGGTACAGGACCGAGGAGAGCGCCGCGAGCGAGCTGAACAAAGCGGCCGTGTATGCGCTCGCAAGCGGAACCGCCGGTATCTATGCCGGGACATCTGATGGCATATGGCGCAGCCAGGACGGCGGCCAGAACTGGTCGCAGGTGCACGTCCCGCAGCTTACGGAGGGCCGCTACATTGCGGCGCACCAGCAGATGATTGTCGCGTCCAGTCTTACAGGACTGGCACTCTCGCAGAATGGCGGAGATAGCTGGACGGGCGTGATGCCGCCGGCGACGCTGACGCAGATCGGCGCGCTGGCAATCGACGGGCTTGGGAACATCTGGATCGGCGGACCGGAAGGCGTGTTCTATTCGACGGACCGCGGCAATTCGTGGAAGACGCTGCGCAATCTGTTCGTCAGGATCGTCGATGGGATCTACTTTGACGCGGCGAACAAGCGCGTGCTGGTGGCTTCCGCGGGCGGAACGGTCGGTTTCGCGGCGACGCTGCCGGACTACAAGGTCAGCTACTGGGACACAGGATGGCCGCTGCGCTTCCTGCGGCCGGTGGGTGATCACTTGATCGGCGCGACGCTGTTTGATGGCGTGGTGGTTGAGCCGAAGATGGTGGCCTCCCCTTTCGCAGGTGACTCGCAGTCAACTACCCGCGCAGGCTCGCGTTAGGTGGCGGCTTAGCAAAACGCGAGCGGTAGAATAGAGCTATGGACCGCAATTCGATCGAGGCCAGACCGCGCCACTCCTTTCAAACTGACGACGCTGCGCTGGAACCGATTGCCGAGAAGGTGCAGGCCGGTCAGCGCCTGAGCTATGACGACGGCCTCGCGCTCTATCGCAGCGGAGACATTCTCGCCGTGGGCTGGATGGCGAACCTCGTGCGCGAGCGCATGCACGGCGATGTCGCTTATTTCAACGTCAACCGGCATATCAATCCGACGAACGTATGTGTCGCGAGCTGTCGCCTGTGCGCGTTTGGGCGCAAGAAGGGCGCGGCAGATACGTACACGATGGCGCTCGAAGAGGCGTGGGAGACTGCGGGCAAGGGCCTTACGGAGGCGGTGACGGAGTTTCACATCGTCGGCGGGCTGCATCCTGATTTGCCGTTCGAGTACTTCATGGACCTCGTGAGCGGGCTCAAGGAGCGCTACCCGCAGGTGCATATCAAGGCGTTCACGATGGTCGAGGTTGCGTTTCTCGCCAAGCGCGCGAAGCTGTCGATTGCGGAGACGCTGGAGCGCATGAAAGCTGCGGGCGTGGACTCGTGCCCTGGCGGAGGTGCGGAGATCTTTGCCGACCGCGTGCGGCACATCATCTGCGACCACAAGATCGACGGGAGCGAGTGGCTGGATACTGCGCGGCTGGCGCACAAGGCGGGCCTTCGTTCGAATGCGACGATGCTTTACGGGCACATTGAGAATGACGAAGACCGTGTCGATCATCTGCTGAAGCTGCGCGAGGTGCAGGACGAGACGGGTGGGTTCCAGACGTTTATCCCGCTGAGTTTTCATCCCGACCACACGGCACTGAGTCATCTGCCCAAGTCGACCGGCATGCAGGACATCAAGCAGATTGCGGTGAGCCGTCTGATGCTCGACAACTTTCCGCACATCAAGAGCTACTGGCAGATGGTGACGCCGAAGATGGCGCAGATATCGCTGCGGTTTGGCGCGGATGATATCGACGGCACGGTTGTGGAAGAGAAAATCTATCACGATGCAGGCGCAACCACACCACAGGGATTGCGGCGGCGCGATCTTGAACGGCTGATCACGGAGGCCGGGCGTGTGGCATTTGAGCGCGACACCATGTATCGCGCGGTCACGCGCAGCGAGGACAGCTTTACCGTCGCGGTGTAGTGTCTCAGCCTCGTTTCATCCCCAGATGAGAATTTGCAAGTTGTATTGTGTGTGTCGCAACACGCTGCTGGAATCTGTGTTCATGCAAGCGATTGAGGTCGCAGAGTTTGCCCCATGAGCACGAGACCGGCGTCGATGCGTTCGCAGTTTGCAAATACAGGTAAGTTGATTGCAGCGCTGTGCGTTCTCACGCTGTGCGGATGCAGCAGGCTGCAGGTGAAGTTGGGAATGCGGGTGGAGATTGCCAAGCTTCCTGTTACATCCATGGACGCGCGTCTGCAGGGGGACCCGGGCGTAGCTCCGGGCGAGAAGTCGCCGCTCATCGTGACGTTTACTCAGCCGGACGGGACCGTGCTGACGACAACGGGAGCGGGCAAAGGCAAGGTTCGCTGGAGTGATTTGTCGGTGACCCCGACGCTCGTGTCGGTGAGCAAGAAGGGCGTCGTGTCGCTTGGGCATGATCCTCGATTGAGCGATGGGAAGATTGGGCACGTGACGATCGCGGTGCCGAGCCATCCTGGACTGCATGCCGATCTGGATGTGCCCGTGCGCTACGACTTTGCGTTTGCGGCGAGCTTTCGGGGAAGCGATGGAAGCAACGGCCTGGATGGCACGAATGGCTCGGATGGCTCGAGTGGAAGCACGGGATCGATGGACCCGAATAATCCCTCTGCCGGCGGCGACGGCGGGAATGGCACGGACGGTACCGATGGAGGAAATGGCAGCGACGGCGGCGACGGGCCAAACGTGCAGGTGCTGCTGCGGCTGCGTCCTGGAGCGCACCCACTGCTGCAGGCGTCGGTGCAGGCCGCAGGGCACAAGGAATGGTTCTACCTGGTCGATCCGCAGGGTGGGTCGCTGACAGTGAGCTCGGCGGGTGGAAGCGGTGGTGCTGGCGGCAAAGGCGGCAAAGGCGGCGCCGGAGGCTCAGGAGGGATGGGGAGTCCGCCGGGCAGTGACGGATTCGCGGGGCACGATGGGCAGGATGGCCGAGCCGGATCGGATGGAAGGCCGGGCACGATTACGGTGAAGTATGACCCGAGCGCGCAGCCGTTCCTGTCGGCGTTACACGTCCAGAAGGGGACCACGATGCAGGAGACGCAGGTGCCCGCGTTGTGGTGACGCGCGTGGGCCGAAAGAACTCTTCGTGCCGACGGCAGCGGGTTATTACTTCTTCTTGGTGGCGGAGAGCTGGTTGTCGCCCTGATGCACGACCATGCCGGTGATCTCGCCTTTGTCGTTCTTCACGAACTCAATCTCAACCGGAACGACTTTGGCGAAGACGCGCGTTGGGGATTCGGGGAAGAATTCGATCTTGCGCTGAGCGCCGGCGACGCCCATCAGGTGCCCGTCTTCAACGGTGAAGGTGAACGTGACGGATGGCGTTGTGGCCTGATAGCTGCCCACGAATTGATTGAGCGCGTCGGGTGGGAGTTGAATCTGTGTGCGCTCTGCAGGCTTGAAATCGGGCCAGCCGTAGGCGATGGCTATTGCGCTCATGATCTCGGAACAGATGCGCGAGCCGCCCTGCGCATTTGTCATGACCGCTGCGCCTTCGCCATTGTTTTCGTAACCGACGAAGAGGGCTTCGAAGCCTTCGTTCACTCCGCCATGCTCGAAGTACGGGTTTGATGGCGAGCCGCCAATCTGCAAGCCGAGTCCCCACGAGCCTTTGCCCGGTGTCATCATCTCCTTGGTCATCGCCTGCGAGAGTACGTGATTGGCTTTGCCCTCAAGCGAGCGCCGATTCTCGATAATGTAGCGGCCGAGATCGGATGGCGTGGTCCACAGACCTGCAGCGGCCATCTCGGGATAGGTGTGCGCTCCGCCGGGCACAGGCGCGCCATGCTCGTCGTACGGCGCCGCGGCGTTCGCCTGCATGGCTGCAGGCAGCGGCTGCTCATAGGTGCTGTGCGTCATGCCGATGGGTGCGAGGACGGTATCGTGCAGAAGTTTTGGGAAGGGCTCGTGCGAGACGTCGATGTCGAGCTGCTGCGTAATGGTGTAGCCGCCGCCGGAGTAGTTCCATTTTTTGCCGGGAGGCGTCTCGATGCGAATTGCTTCAGTATTGGCGGGCTTCTCGCCGTTGAGCACCTGCACGAGTGTCGGCACGGGAGCGCCTGCAGCGTAACCGGGAAAGCCGTGGACGGTCA
The DNA here is from genome assembly GCA_035944135.1 of Acidobacteriaceae bacterium. Classification (NCBI taxonomy): domain Bacteria; kingdom Pseudomonadati; phylum Acidobacteriota; class Terriglobia; order Terriglobales; family Acidobacteriaceae; species Acidobacteriaceae bacterium. Next base: position 1,147,702 of record DASZBM010000002.1, on the reverse strand, counting down.
TGCCGGCGGTGTGCGTGAGGAGTTCGCGCAGTGTGACGATCGCTCCCGGCGCGATAAAGGTGGTCGCGGGCACCTTCCAGGAGGTGAGCTGCGTATTCACGTCTGCATCCAGCGAGAGCTTGCCTTCCTGCACGAGATGCAGCGTAGCCATCGCGCCGACAGGCTTGCTGATCGAGCCTGCCTGGAAGAGTGTCTCGGGCGTGACGGGCTTGTTGTCGGGCGCTGCGATGCCGTAGCCGCGCGCCCACTCGATAACGCCGTGGTGCACGACGGCGATGCTGACGCCGGGAATGTGAAGCTGCTGCATGCGCGTGAGCAAAGGCGTGCATGCGGGCGGCTCGCCTTTGACGACGACGGGTGGCGGAAGGCACTGCACTATCTTATCGATCGTTTGCTCGGTGCTCCCGGATTGCGCCGTCAGCAGCGGTGAAGCAATGAAGACGAGACTGCAAATCGCAACGAGTCCGCTCGCGAACGACATCCGGGATCCTCCGAAGACCGCAACAGTTTAGCGAATGCTTCTAGTGTGCGCTGGTTCTGCGATCAATCCGTTCTAGTGTTGCGTTTGTGGATGATGCTCGGGATTATTCAAGATCTGCTCGCGCGTGTAGCTCTCCCACGTCCACGGCGTTACGGTGTCGCCGAGGAGTTGCTCAAGCAGCGGACGGAAGGCGAGCTCTCCGTTGTCGGAGTTGGTGAGCAGAATCATGCAGTCCTGATGGCGCGTGAAGCAGATCAGGTAGTTCTCGGCGCCATCGCCGTGGCCTTCTTTGAAGAACGCGGGGCCGTACTTCGTGTGCGTGAGCAGACCCCAGCCGAGGCCGTAGCTCAGGCCGACGAGGGGGCCTTCGTCACTGGTTGCGGGATCGAGCGTAGGGAACTGGTGCGCTGCGCGGATAGCGATCTGCGGCGTCAGCATCTGCTCGCGTTTGGCCGGTTGAAGGATGCGGTTGGCGAAGAGCGCTTCGAGAAATCGGGAGAGATCGTCGACGCTGGTGGCCATTGATCCGGACGCGCCCGCATGGTCTTTGCGCGTGTAATTCAGAAAGTTTCCGGACGCGCCATAACGCACGGCGTTGTTGGCGAAAAAGCGATTGTTCCAGATGAGGCTCGTCGTGTTCATCGCGAGCGGAGTGAAGAGATCGCGTTGCATCGATGTCTCGAGCGGCTCGTGCGTGATGGCCTGCTCGATGACGTACTGAAGCAGCGTGAGACCTTCGCCGGAGTAGGCGTAGCGCGTGCCGGGGTCGAACAGGATGCGCAGCTTGCCGTCCGGCATGTCGGCCGGGGCATAGTTGCAGAGGCCGGATGTGTGCGAGAGCAGCATGCGCGGTGTAATGCGGCGATAGCGCGGGTCCGCGGTGAACAGCGAGGTGTCGTGGTAGTAGCCGGAGAGGCCGCCGGGCATGTACTCAGCGATGGGCTTGTCGAGATCGAGGCGGTGCTGCTCAACGAGTGTCATGACCCAGGTGGCAAAGACAGCCTTGGTGACGGACGCGGCCCAGGTGTAGGTGTCGGGCGTCATGGGGAGATGATGCTCGATGTCGCGCAGGCCGTAGGCGTAGGTCCAGACAGTGCGGCCGTTGTGAAGAAGAGCGATCTGCGCGCCGGTCACATGATCGCGAGCGAGTTCAGCGTCGGCGATGGCGTGTGCGCTGTCCGCAGACAGTGTGGTTCCATCGATGCGATACAGCAGTTGCGCCGATGCCGATGCCGCGAGGAAGAGAGCGAGAGCGGCAGCGGCCGTTCTCATAGGTCAGAGAGGGCGCCGGCGATGTCGTTCCAAACCATCCAGTGGTCGTTGAGCTGTTGGGCGCCATGGCGCGCGTAAAACGCACGCGCCTCTGTGTTGCGCGGGCGCACGTCGAGGCAAATGCGGCGAGCGTTGTTCGACGCAAACCAATCCGCGAGTTCGCGGAGAAGCTGAGCAGCGATGCCCAGGCCGCGATGATCGGCGGAGACGTTGATCCACTGCAGCTCGCCCTCGCATTGGTGACGCCGTGTGAGATGGCCAGCGATGAAGCCGATGATCTGGCCATCAAGTTCCGCGACGATGGCGACGCGTGGCAGCAGCGCGTGCCGGGGATGATGTTCGCCGCTTAGATAAGCAGCAATCGTGTGTTCCCAGTCAGGCGCGTTGCCCCAGTGCTCGGAGCGCAGCTGCGCCATGGCGGAGGCGTCGAGAGGTGTGGCGGGACGATACAGAACTTCTTCAGCAGCGGGCGTGGCGACAGCGAATGCGCTCATGACGTCTTTCTGTCTGTGTGGCTGTGATCTATTTTGCGAAGAGCTGCGAGAGATCGGAGAAGGCCTTGAATTCGAGAGCATTTCCTGCGGCGTCGAGGAAGAACATTGTAGACTGCTCGCCCACCTCGCCTTTGAAACGTGTATAGGGTTCGATGATGAATTTCACTCCCGCGGCGCGGACACGTTCTGCCAGGGCTTCCCAGTCGGTTTGAGTGAGGACGACGCCGAAGTGGGGAATGGGGACGTCGTGGCCATCGACCGGATTGCTGTGGGGGGCGTCGGTGCCGGCGGGGCGGGGCTTGTGATGCGCGACGATCTGGTGACCGAAGAGATCGAAATCGATCCACTGGTCCGCGCTGCGGCCCTCCGGGCAGCCCAGGACGGTGCCGTAGAAATGGCGAGCGGCGGCGAGGTCGTCGACGGGAAAGGCAATGTGGAAAGGTCGAAGCGGACTCATCGCGTACAGGGTATCCTAGATCTGGGCAGCTGTACGGGTCGTGCTGCGAATAACGTATAAGGGCAATTGGATGTACGACCTGGGGCTACCGGCGCAATGAGGTTCAGGGGACGTTCTGACAGATTTGTGGTATTCCTCCTCAGGTTCCCCCTGATTTCTGATCGAGCAGGAGTGAGGTTCGCATCAGATCGCGACATCACGGCCGCCAGGAGAACCCTTTGGCCCATCAAGTAATTCTTGCAGATAACCAGGCGATCTTTCGCGCGGGCGTAGCCCGTGTGCTCGGCCAGGAGCGAAACCTGCAGGTAGTCGCGCAGTGCCCGGACTATGAACGTCTGAAGGAAGCAGTTGGCAGCCTTCGGAAGTCCATTGTGATCTATCCTTCGAGCTTTGCGCCGGACATGAACGAGTTGCTGGACTGGATAGAGCAGGCCGGCAGCAGGTCGGTAGTGATCCTGGAACATGGGGCCACGCTGGATGATGCATACGTCGCGCGCGTGGAGGGAACGGTGCTGCGCTCCGTGGCCGCTCCACAGCTGGTCGACTGCCTGCTGCGTGTGGCGGCCGGACAGCGCAGCGTGCAGCGCGCGAACCTGAAGACGATGCCGTCGCCGGATCGGGTGGGCACGAATGTGCTCGAGCGGCTGACGCCCAAGGAACTGCAGATTGTCGCACTGATCGCCGAGGGTTCGAAGAACAAGGAAATCGCACTGCAGCTCGGGACCAAGGAGCAGGTGGTGAAGAACTACCTGCGCAGCATCTACGACAAGACGGGCGTCAGCGACCGTCTGGAGCTGGCGCTGTTCACGATCCACCATCGGGCACTGGCCGAGGCGGCGGAGCGCGTGCGCGAGAAGCTGGTCCGCAGCGCGTAAGCTGGCGAGTTAGGTCCGGGCTTCAGCCCGGACTCAGTGAAATAGTGTTTCAGAAGAACGGCGCATGAAGGCTTATAGGCCCATGCGCTGTTCCTGTTCCTCGGCGGCTTCGGAGACGAAGCCCTTTTTCTCCGCGATGGATTTGGCCTGCGTGAAGAGCAGAAGGTAGTCCGGTCCGCCGGCCTTGGAGTCGGTGCCGCTCATGTTGAAGCCGCCGAACGGATGCGCTCCCACCATCGCTCCAGTGCACTTGCGGTTCAGGTACAGATTGCCGACGTGAAACTCGCGGGACGCACGGTTTAGCTTGTCGCGGTCGCGGGAGTAAATGGCGCCGGTGAGGCCGTACTCCGTGTCGTTCGCGATCTCGAGGGCATCGTCGAAGTTGTCGGCGCGGATTACGGCGAGGACCGGGCCGAAGATCTCTTCCTGCGCGATGCGGGCGTTCGGGGCGACGTCACGGAAGACGGTGGGCTGGATGAAATAGCCGTTGCCGTCGTTGGTTGCAGGGGCGCCGCCGGCAAGCAGCTTGCCTTCCTGCTGACCGAGAGCGATGTAGTTCAACACGCGATCGTAGGCGGCCTTGTTGATGACGGGTCCGGTGGGGGCGTTGTCGGCGGGGTCGCCGGTCTTGAGCTGCTCGACGCGATCGCGGAGGCGCTCGTTGAAGGCGTCGTAGATGGGTGCTTCGACGATCGCGCGTGAGCAGGCAGAGCACTTCTGGCCGTTGAAGCCGAAGGCCGAAGCGACGACGCCTTCGACTGCGGCATCGACGTCCGCGTCGGCGGAGACTACGATCGCGTCCTTGCCGCCCATTTCGAGGATGGTGCGCTTGATGAAGCGCTGGCCAGGCTGCGTGCGTGCGGCGCGCTCGTGGATCTCGAGACCGACCTTCTTCGATCCGGTGAAGGCGATGAAGTGGACCTTCGGGCTTTCGACGAGAAGGCGGCCGGGTTCGGGACCGCCCTGCAGGAGATTGACGACGCCATCAGGCAGGCCGGCTTCGGTGAGGATTGAGACGAAGCGCGCGGCGATGGTGGGCGCGTCGGGCGAAGGCTTGAGCACGACGGTGTTGCCTGTTACGACGGAGGCTGCTGTCATGCCGGCCATGATGGCGAACGGGAAGTTCCAGGGCGGGATCACGGCGCCGACGCCGAGGGGAACGTAGCGGAGGATGTTGCGCTCGCCTGGGTACTGGATTGGCGTTGTGGCGGCGTCGAGCTGGAGGGCCTGGCGCGCGTAGAACTCCAGGAAGTCGATGCACTCGCCGACGTCGGCGTCGGCCTCGGCCCAGTTCTTGCCGACCTCGAAGGTAAGCCACGCGCAGAAGTCGAGGTGGCGCTCGCGGATCAGCTGCGCGGCGCGGAGGAGGATTTCGACGCGTTCCGAGGCGGGGCGGCGTGACCAGGTAGTGAACGCGGCGGTCGCGGCATCGATGGCGGTTTCGACCTCAGAGGGGCCGGCGGCGAAGTGGGTGGCGATGACCTGGGAGGGGCGGGCGGGGTTGGTGGAGGTGAAGCGAGCGCCGGTCTGGGTCGGACGGCCGCCGAGGACGAGGTCATAGGTGCGGCCGAGCTCGGAGCGGACGCGGGCGAGGGCGTCGAGCATGGAGCGGCGGTTGTCAGGCGCGGAGAAGTCGGTGAAGGGCTCGTTACGGAAGGGCGGAAGTGCAACGGTGTTCATGAATGCAGCCTCTGGTTTTCTTGTCCGAGGATTAGAGTAGCGGAGGCGTGCGTCGGATACCCCCTCCCCCGTACTTTTTTGTGCAAAGTCTTCGAAGAAGAGACTTTAGGTCTGGACTTCAGGAGCGTTCCGGCTGGGCGGAAGGACGAGGAGGCGCGTGAGGAGGGGTTGGTGGGGCCGGTGTTTGTCAAGCGGCCGGTCCTCGTGAAACCGGTGGCGCGGATGTGGCGCGATCAGGTCCTTCGGGTCCTTCGACTACGCGCTCCGCTCAGGATGACCGGCTTTTATCGTTCGCTCAGGATGATGGCCTTTTCTCCACGCTATTGGACGGTGAGAGTGAAGTTGGTGGACGCCGTGATGGTGGTGTTTACGGAGTCCTTGGCCATGATCGTGATGGTGTAGACCTGCGGCGTTGGGCTGCCGCCGCCTCCGCTTCCGCTACCTCCGGTCCCCGAGCCGCAGCCGATAAGCGTGACGACGATGGCGGCGAGCAAGGCAGTGCAGAGGGTGGGCAGAAATTTCCGGTCACGCCGCGCTGGAAGCATGCCAAAGAGAAGAAGCGCGAAGAAGGTGGCTGCCGCGGGTGCTCCGCGCGACGGCTGGTTTGCCTGGCGTAGAGAGGATCGCTGCACGCTGGACGGAGCCATCGAGCCTGAGGGCGAGCTGCAGGCGGTCCCCACGCCGATGTTGATGGTCCCGGTAGTTGGACCATTGACTGGCGGAGCCTTGACGACATAGCAGATGGCCATGTCTTCTGTGCCGCCGCTGTAGTTGGAGGACCAGGTGAGCATGCCGTTGTAGCCGCCGGATGGCGTGATCGTGAGCTGCGTGGTTCCGGTGCTGTTGCCGGATAGGCTGAGACTGTCTGCCGAGATGGTCACGGTGCCGGTTGCGATGGTCGAGCCCTCGGTGACGACGAAGGTGGATGTGGCGGGAGCGTGCGTTGCGTCGCCGGAGTACTTCGCGGTGACGATGTGCGTTATGCCGGTGGTTGGCGAGGAAACAGTGTCAGTGACGGTAGCGCCGGCGTTGAGGGAGCTGGTGGGCAGCGAAAGCGAGGAGGCGATGACATGCCCGTCGATAGCGACCGACAGGGTTCCCGTGGCCAGCGTGCTGGAGGGCGTGGGATTGATGGGCCAGACGGTCATCTCGAGCGCCAGCGGCGCCCCGGGATTCACAGAGGACGCGGAGCCGGAGAAGGAGATGTAGGTAGGGATGAGGCTGGCGGTGGGGGTGGGTGGCCAAGCGGCGGCGAGCCTGGCGAAGTCGACGCTGCCCAGGCCGGTGGCGAGGTCGTAACCGATGCCAGCGGCGTAGTTGGATTGGCCAGCCGTTCCGCAGTTGCCGTCGCCCGAGCCACAAGCGGTTGTGCCGGAGGTGATGTCGTGGAAGGCCGTGCTGTAGATGGCAGGCTGCGCGGCCAGGCTGTACAGGACGGGATTGATATTGCCCAGGCCATAAGCGTGTTTGGAGCCGCTGAGAGCGACGAGAGCTCCCGCGAAGATCGGAGCAGCGAAGCTGGTGCCGCCGTCGAGCAGATAAGAGTTGCCGAATTGCAGGCTGTTATCGCAGTCGTTATGCGGGCCGGCGATGTAGGGGTCATCCGAACAGATGATGTAGCCGGGATTGGCGACGGAAGCTTGAAGGGCGACGTCAGGTATGAGACGGAAGCTGCCCGCAGGAATGCCCGGGACGCCAGCCTGCCACGCAGGCCGCGAAAAGAAGGAGCTGCTGCCGCCGCCCGAGGCAACGATGCCCAGTGTCGGGGAGCTTTCGTTCCAGACAATCTCAGGCGCATAGCCGATCAGCGACTGGATGTTGTCGCTGGAAGAAGATGCGGAACTCCAATAGGAGTTGGTTCCGGGAGCGAAGGTCGCGGGCGCCATCTGGGTGCCACCGACGGACGTGACATACGGGCTGCTGGCGGGAAAGCCGACGGCCAAGGCTTCCTGCTGCGCGGCGGTAATACCGTTTGAGGTGCTGTAGGCGGCGCAAGAAGTCGCCCCGCTATCACCGGAGGCGGCGATGATGGTCTGACCCTGGGCGGTTGCCTGATCGAGGAGGGCGTTGTACTGCTGGGCGTCGCTGGGGCTCAGAAGTGTCTCGCACTCGGAATAGCTGATGCTGATAACAGGAGCGATGTTCTGGGTGATGGCGTAGGAGAGCGCGTCAAAGACGCTGTAATTGGCGCTGGAGCCGGTGTAGACGAAAAAGATGTTGGCGCCGCCGGCGAAGACATTGCCGTATTCGAGGTCGATTTCGGATTCGCCGAGGTCGCCATCAAAGATCGCTTCTACGCCCGAACCTGGGACGAGTACGGGAGTGATCTGACGGTCGCCGCTGAGATAGGTGTCGAAGACATAAACCATGGAGCCGTACCCGGTCTGGACGAAGGACTGACCGACGATGGCGAGACCCTGGCCGTCAGTGAGGCTATCGCTTCCGAGCAGCGGCCAGATGTCGTACATGTTGCCGATGTCCTGCGGATCGAGGAAGTGGCTCTGGGTGGAGCGCGTGGTATACGCCGGATGCGGCCGGACGCTGGGTTTGGGCCGGAAGTCGGAGAGATGGAGGACGGCAGCGGTGACGGGCGCGAGCGCGGGAGGGAGCGAGAGGTCGGCGGCGGGAGCGAAGTGGAGCTCGGATTGGTTGGCGGTGGTCGAGCGGAAGCGGTGGAGCTCGGCGCCGAAGGCCTGCTGGATTTGGGCGGCGTTGCCGGAGAAGGTAATGCGGTCGCGTGAGACGGCGTCGATGGTGAAGCCGTGGGACTGGAGCCAGGTTTGGGCGGCGGCGATGTCCGAGGCGGCGATGCTGAAGCGAGCGCCGAACTCATCGGGAGTGAGCCAATGATGGAAGAGGGGCGACGCGGGGTTGGTTTGGCCGGCGACGAGCTGGTCGAGGTCGGCCTGCTGCGCGGCGCTGCGGTTGAAGACAAGGGTCACGCCGGCGATGCGTGTGTCGGGCGGGAGGGGGCCGAGGTCATCGGCGGTGCGGATGTGCGGGTCGAGCGAGCCTGCGAGGGTGACGGACGGAGCGGCTTCGATGGGGCCGCGGATGCGCGGAGCGGGACTCTGTGCGAAAGAGAGACACGACAGCAGAAACAGAGAGGAGATAGCCGGGAGCCGAGCGAGCCGATGAAACGTGTGCATCCGAACAAATCTTTCAGAGAGCCGATTGAGTTGAGAGGAATCTCGCGGGTAACGGTAGCAGAGAAGTGGGCTGAGAGAAAGCCGACTTTGGTGGATTTATCGACAGATGGCGGCGAAAGGTGAGGGGAGTGGCGATATCTGTGAGCTCATATGTTAGGAGCGAGACATAGGTGCACAGCCGAGCAGACTATTATGGCTAAGTGTTTGCGGATGCGACAGGAGCGTGGGAAGAGCTTCCGGGCGGATTGAGCCTGCGGACGGAGCTGAGTGTGCGCGGAATGCGTTTCGCCGCGAAGCATGGGCTGGCGTATGAGCGGACGGACGGCGAGGTGCCGAGCATCATTTTTGCGCCCGGCGAGCAGGCGGGACATGGGAACTTTCATGAGCGGGCGTATCAGGCGATCTGCGGGAACGCGGAGTGGGCGCGAAGGCTGAAGAAGGTCCACACGGCGCATAAGCGCGTGCGGGCGCGGGCGGACTGGCAGTGGATGGAGCTGGATTGCGCGAACAGCTCGGACGCGCTGCTGATGAATGTGTTTTGTTATCCGGGCGTGATGGAGAGTGAGGGTGTGCGGGCGCTGCTGGGTGTTGGCGCAGGCGCGGTGCCGGAGTTTGGGGTGAAGCCGCGGACACCGCTTAAGGGAGGCAAGCGCGACGGCATGACCGACAACACCGAGGTCGATATGCGCGTGGGCGATCTGCTGGTGGAGGCGAAGCTGACGGAGTCGGATTTTCAGACGGCTCGGCTGAGTTTGATTGAGAGATATCGCGATTTGGAAGAGGTGTTTGAGACGGATGAGTTGCCGGTGCGGAATGGAACGGTGCTGGGGTATCAGTTGATTCGCGGAACGCTGGCCGCGTCTGCGAGCGGGTGCTCGTTTGGCGTGGTGTGCGATGCGCGCAGGCCGGAGCTGGTGGAGATCTGGTACGCGGTAATGCGCGCGGTGCGATCGTTTGAGCTGAGGTGCAGGCTGAAGCTGCTGACGTGGCAGGAGCTGGCGGGAGTTGTGCCAGAGGAGCTGGGGGAGTTTCTGGCGGAGAAGTATGGGGTTGTGAGTGGTTAGTGGTTAGTGGTTAGTGTGAGTTAGGGAGTTAGGGAGTTAGGGAGTTAGTAAGTTAGGGAGTTAGAAGTGGGGTTGTTTTTTACTGACGACTAACTACTAACCACTAACTACTTCTAGATCGAAAAAAGGAGTTGCGATGAAGCGTTCGTTTGCTGGAGTTTTACTTGCGGCGTGTTTGTGTGGGGGGCCTGCGTGGGGATGGGCGCAGCAGGCGAGTGTGTCGTCGGCGCAGGCGCCGAGCCACGATGCGACGTGGTGGAAGCATGCGGTGATCTATGAGATTTATCCGCGGAGTTTTCAGGATTCGAATGGCGATGGCATTGGCGATCTGAATGGGATTCGCGAGCGGATGGGATATCTGCAGGGGCTGGGGGTGGATGCGATCTGGATTGCGCCGATGTATCCCTCGCCGCAGGTGGATTTTGGTTATGACATTTCGGACTACGAGAATGTCGATCCGCAGTATGGGACGATGAAGGACTTTGACGCGCTGCTGGCGGCGGGGAAGCAGCACAATGTGCGGATCATTCTGGACATGGTGCTGAACCATACGTCGGACAAGCACAGGTGGTTTGTAGAGTCGGCGAGCTCAAGGACGAATGCGAAAGCGGATTGGTATGTTTGGAACGATGGCGTGAAGGCGGATGCGCCAGGAGTGACGGCGTATCAAAAGCGGTGGGAGCATGTCGGGATGGTGCCGCCGAATAACTGGACGTCGGTGTTTGGCGGGTCGGCGTGGGAGTGGGTGCCGGCGAGGAAACAGTTTTACTATCACCGCTTCTATAAGCAGCAGCCGGATTTGAACTGGAACAATCCGGCGGTCGAGAAGGCGATGTTCGACACGATGAGGTTCTGGCTGGACAAGGGTGTGGCTGGGTTTCGGCTGGATGCAATTCCGTCGCTGTTTGAGGACCCGAAGCTGCGCAATGAGCCGGAGACGGGCGGTGTGAACGCGTATGGCGATCCGAATGTGAACACGGAGTACACGGACAATCTGCCTGAGGTGCACGATGTGATTCGGCGGATGCGCGCGATGGTGAATGCGTATCCGGGGAATCGCGTGCTGATTGGCGAGACGTATCTGCCGAACACGGCGGCGCTGCAGAAGTGGTACGGGGGCGCGTCGAAGAATGAGCTGCAGTTGCCGATGGATATGTTGGTTGGTTTCGGGGGTAGGTACTCGGCCGCACACTTCAGGAAGACGATTGGAGAGGCGGAGACGGAGCTGAATGGATCGCAACCGCTGTTTGTGTTCGACAACCATGACAATCCGCGCTCGATTACGCGGTACGGCGATGGCGTGCACGATGTGGCGATTGCGAAGACAGTGGCGGCGATGCTGTTGACGACGCGTGCGACGGCGTTGACATACTACGGCGCGGAGATTGGGATGCCGACTACGGTGCCGACGCGCAAGGAGGATGTGAAGGACCCGATCGGGATTACGGGATGGCCGAAGGAGAAGGGGCGCGACGGCGAGCGGACGCCGATGCAGTGGACGCCGGGGTTGGATGCGGGGTTCTCGACGGCTAAGACGACGTGGCTGCCGATTGCGCCCGACTACAAGACGGTCAATGTGCAGACGGAGAGCGGTGAGCCTGGGTCGCTGCTGAACTGGTACAAGGAGCTGATCGAGTTGCGCCGAACGAACCCGGCGCTGCACGATGGCGGGTTCGTGATGCTGGATGCGGGCGACGCGGATGTGCTGGCGTATGTGCGGACGGGAAGCAAGCCGGTGGTGGTGGCGATCAATATGAGCGCGCAGGCGAAGACGGTGTCGCTGGATGTGGGTGCGGCCGGTGTTACGGGGAAGACGGTGAAGACGATTGCGGCGAGTGAGGATTCGCTGAAGGCAGTGGGGTCGTTGCAGAATGTGACGCTGCCGGCGTATTCGGCGTGGGTGGCAGAGGTGCGGTAGGGCATACCCGAGGGGCTAAAGCCCCTCGGGTTGTAACGGCATATGAGACCCGAGGCTGAAGCCTCGGGGTACCTAGAGGCAACGGCAAGGCAAAAGCAAAAGCAGATCCCCGTCGGGGATGACAGCAAGAAAAGCAAAAGCAAAAGCAAAGGCAAAGGCAAAGGCAAAGGCAAAAGACTCGCGCGTCTTAACGCGCGATAACCCACCCTTTCACGATGAAACTGTGAAAGGGTAGGCCACCCGGATTCGGCGGTTCTATTGCTGGAGGACGGCGACGCCGTACTGCGGCAGCGTGATCGAGCTGGTGGTGGTGCCGGCGAGGATGTCGTGCATTGTTGAGGGCAATGCGATGGTGACGGGAGTGGCGTTGTAGTTGGTGAGGATGAGGATGTGTTTGTTGTCACCGGAGCGGATGCCGACGTCGACGCCTGCGGGGATGTTGGGGAGGATGGGAGCGAGGCCGGCGTCGGAGAGCATCCACTCGGCGGCGCGCTTCATGGCGGCAGCGTCCAGTGAGGCTCCGATGTAGGTGATGGAGCCGTTGCCGATTTTGCGCGTGACTGCGGCCGGCTGGTCGTCGAGCCAGCCGTTGGACTTGCCGTAGCGCATGAGGACTTTGGTGTCGGGTGATTTGGTGGAGAGCAGTTCAGCCCAGAGAGTGTCTTCGCCGTTGCCCCAGTCGCCGCTGAGGGGAACGGTGGAGTCGAGCGCGTAAAACTGTTCGACGCGTGCGCCGAGGAGCTCGGCGAGCGGGCCGGGCTGGCGCTCGGGCCAGAGGGCGTTGTCTTCATCCTTCATGCCGGAGCGCGGGCCAAGAACTAGATGACCGCCGTTGCGGACGTAGGCTTCGAGGTTCTTCGCGGCTTCGGGTGTGATGAGGTTGAGCGCGGGCGCGACGACGAGCTTGTAGTGGTCGAGCGGAACGGTGTCGGGGATGACGTCGACGGAGCGCACGGCATCATGCAGCGGCGTGTAGAAGCTCATGAAGGCGTCGACGGGGTCGAAGGCCTTGTTGTGGCGCTGCCAGTCGATGGCCCAGCGTGAGGGATAGTCGTTGAGCAGAGCGACGTCGGAGTGGACGGTGGTACCGGCGAGGACGGGGCCGGCTTTGTCGAAGTCGGCGCCGAGCTGCTGGACTTCGGCGTAGAGCGGGACGGGCGTGCCGTCGGCGCCGACCAGCGTGCCGTGGTATTGCTCCTGTCCGTTGAGATCGCTGCGCCACTGCCAGTACTCGACGGCTTCGGAGCCGTGGCCGATTGCGTTCCAGGCCATCGCGCGGACCTCGCCCTTGTTGAGCGAGTTGTTGTTGGTGTGCCAGTTGACCATGCCGGGCTGCGTTTCCATGACCCAGAAGTTCTTGCGGAGGAATCCGCGCGTGAGGTCGTGCGTGGCGCCGTTGCGCTCGAAGTTGAGATGGCCGCTGCCGACATAGTCATCCCAGGAGGCGAGGTCGAGGTCCTGCGAGACGTCGTAGTGATCGTAGGCGTCGAACCAGCCCATCATGTTGGTGGTGATGAACTGACGCTTCTCGGCGTGGGCGCGGATCGCATCGAGCTGATTGCGCTGGTAGCTGCGCCAGGTGTCGGAGACGAACTCGCGCCAGGCGAGATTGAGGCCTGGGTTTTCGGCGCGCTCCGACGGCATGGGGATGTTGATCTGGTCCCAGGCATTGTAGGTTTGCGACCAGTAGGCGGTGGTCCAGCGGGCGTTCAGGTTGTCCAGCGTCTTGTAACGCGCGTGGAGCCAGTCCTGAAATTGTGCGCGGTTGTCGGCGCCGTCGCTGTCGCGAGCGTACTCGTTGTCGATCTGCCAGCCGATGACGTTGGGGTCATGGCCGAAGCGCTCGGCGAGCTTGGTGGCGATGATGCGGCAGAGCTCACGGTACTTCGGATCGCCGAAATCGAACTGCTGGCGATTGCCGTGAGTGTCGCGGCGGCCGTCAGGCATGGTGCGGAGAGTTTCCGGGTATTTCTGCGTGAGCCAGGCAGGCGGCGCGGCGGTGGGTGTGCCGATGACGACGGCGATGTGGTGCTTCTCCGCGAGGCGGATGGCGCGGTCAAGCCAGTCGAGTTGGAAGTTTCCCTCGGATGGCTCCATGGTGGACCAGGCGAACTCGGCGACGCGGACGAAGTGGATGTGCGCCTGCTCCATGAGGGTGAGGTCGGCGTCCCAGCGGGATTCGGGCCATTGCTCGGGGTACCAGGCGGCGCCGAGCTCGAGCGGGACCTTGTTCGGCTCGGGAGGAAGCGGTTGTTGGGCGTCGATGGCGCAGAGGGGAAGAGCGCAGGCTGCGGCGAGGAGGGCGAGTGCGAGCTTCTTCATTGATGCTCCGAGGTGGAAAAGGTCCGAAATCTTGTGGTCGAACAGACTTCTTCGGGGTCCTTCGCGCTGTGCGCTTCGCTCAGGATGACGGGCTATGTGTCGTGGACTGGCCGTAGGTGGCGTTGGCGCCGTGTTTGCGGAAGTAGTGGCGGTCGAGGAGGGCCTGGGAGACCTCGGCGGCCTCGCGCTTGAGGGTGAGGGTGCGGTAGGCCATGCGGGCGACGGCTTCGAGGACGACGGCGTTGTGGGCGGCATCGTGCGGGGTTCCGCCCCAGGCGAAGGGCGCGTGGCCGGCGACGAGGCAGGCGGGGACGGCGAGGGGATCGATCGCGGGCTGGCCGTCAGCGCCTTTGAAGCGGGCGACGATGGCGAGGCCGGTCTCGTGAACGTAGCGGCCGCCGATGGCTTCGTCGGTGAGCGGCGCGGTGACCGGGACGGGACCGTAGAAGTAGTCGGCGTGCGTGGTGCCCAGGGGAGGGATGGGAAGACCGGCCTGCGCGAAGCTGGTGGCGTACTCAGAGTGCGTGTGGACGACGGCGCCAATGGAGGGGAACTCGCGGTAGAGGAGGGTGTGGGTATCGAGATCGGAGGAGGGACGGAGCTCGCCTTCGACGATCTTGCCGTTGAGGTCGGTGACAACCATGTGGCCGGGACGGAGGTGTTCGTAGTCGACCCCGGAGGGCTTGATGACGACGAGGCCTTCGTTGCGGTCGACACCGGAGGCGTTGCCGAAGGTGTAGAGGACGAGGCCGCGGCGGACGAGTTCGAGATTGGCCTCGAGGACTTGTTCGCGAAGTTGTTTGAGGAGCATGACGGGTCCTTGTTTTTATACGCAGCGATGATACCGGCAAGTTTAAGCTTGCGAGCGGACTTCGGCGGCGATGTCGCGCAGGGCGCGCAGGATGTCGCCGAGCGCGCTGGTTACGCCTTCATCGCCGAAGGCGAAGTAGACGCGGCGGTAGAGTGGGTAGAGCTTGTCGTAGATGGCCGCCGCGCGAGGTTCGGGCGTGAAGATGCGGTGCTTGGGGCACATCTTCTGCTGGGCTGTCTCTATGTCGGGGAAGATGCCGGCGGCGAGCTGCGCGAAGATGCCGGAGCCGATGCTGGTGGGCGGCGTCGTGGGAACGAGTACGGGCTTGTTGAAGACGTTGGCGTAGACCTGGTTGAGCACGGCGTTGTTCTGCGGGATGCCGCCGGCGTTGATGATGCGCTCAATGGGCACGCCGTACTCGGCCATGCGCTCGAGGATGATGCGGGTATGGAAGGCGGTGCCTTCGATGGCGGCGAAGAGCTCGTCCTGCGCGGTGTGGATGAGGTTCCAGCCGAGGGTGATGCCGCCGAGCTCGCTCTTGACGAGCACGGTGCGGTCGCCGTTGTCCCAGGAGAGACGCAAGAGGCCGGTCTGGCCGGCGCGGTAGTTTTCGAGGCCTTCGGAGAGTTTGCGGACGTCGGTGCCGGCGCGTTTTGCGATGGCTTCGAAGATGTCGCCGACGGCAGAGAGGCCGGCTTCAACGCCGGTGAACGCAGGGTGCACGCTGCCGGGGACAACGCCGCAAACGCCGGGGATGAGCTTCGCGCCGTGACCCATGGCGATGATGCAGGTTGAGGTTCCGACGACGTTGACGACGTCGCCTTCGCGGCAGCCGGCGCCGATGGCGTCCCAGTGGGCGTCAAACGCGCCGACGGGGATGGGGATGCCGGCGCGGAGGCCGAGCTTGGCGGCCCACTCGGGCGAGAGATGGCCGGCGATGTGATCGGAGGTGAGGACCTCACCGGTCATCTTGTCGCGCACGCCAGCGAGGAGCGGATCGAGTTCGGTCAGGAATTCTTCGGGAGGGTAGCCGCCCCAGCGCGGGTTCCAGAGCCACTTGTGGCCCATGGCGCAGGCGGAGCGTTTTACGTCGGCAGGGTTGGTGATCCCACAGAGCGTGGCGGCGACCATGTCGCAGTGCTCGAAGACGGAGGCGAAGTTGGCGCGCTTGTCAGGGTTGTGGCGGAGCCAGTGGAGGAGCTTGGCCCATCCCCACTCGTGCGAGTAGACGCCGCCGCACCACTGGATGGCTTCGAGGTTGCGCTGGTGCGCGAGAGCGGTGATCTGCTGGGCCTCGCGGAGGGCGCGGTGATCGCACCAGAGATAGTATTCGTCGAGCGGCTGCATGCTGGCGTCGACGGGGATGACGCTGGAGCCGGTGGTGTCGAGGGCGATGGCCTCAACCTGGTCGCCAGAGGTACCGGTTTCTGCGAGGACCTGTTTCATGGCCTCGACGAGCGCGTTCATCTGGTCGGCGTGGGATTGCGTGGCGAAGTCCGGGTCGTCACGGCGGCGATGAAGGGGATAGCTGGCTGAGGCTGTTCCGAGGCGGCCGCGCTCGGCGTCGAGCAGGGTGACACGTGTGCTGAGGGTTCCGAAGTCGACTCCGGCAACGATACGCATGCGAATAGGTTCCTATACCCGGACGAAGGCCGGGAGACTGGTCTCGAAGGACGTATCCAATCTATCGCATTGAGTCAGGGTTCGGCTTGTGAGGACTACTGGGCGCCGCGGCGGCGGACGATGGTCTTGATGGTCTCGAACATGATGAGGAAGTCGAGGCCCATCGATTTGTGCTTGAGGTAGTAGAGATCGTAGGCGAGCTTCTCGCGGCACTCGGCGAGGGTGGCGCCGTAACCGTAGCGCACCTGCGCCCATCCGGTGAGGCCGGGACGGACCATGTGGCGGAGGTTGTAGAAGGGGATCTCCTGCGCGAGCCAGGAGGTGAACTCGGGGCGCTCGGGGCGCGGGCCGACGAAGCTCATCTCGCCGCGGAGCACATTCCAAAGCTGCGGGATCTCGTCGATGCGGGTCTTGCGGAAGTAGCCGCCGATGCGGGTGACGCGCGGGTCGTCCTTGGTGGCCCAGCGCGCGCCCTTGGCTTCGGCGTCGGTGAACATGGTGCGGAATTTGTGCACCTTGAAGGGTTTGTTATCGAGGCCGACGCGTGTCTGCGAGAAGAAGATGGGGCCGCTGGATGAGAGCTTGATGGCCAGCGCGACGAAGGGGAAGAACGGAACGAAGAGCAGAAGGATGATGAGCGCAACGACAAAGGATGCGAGCCGCTGGGTGAGCTGCAGCGATTGCTTCATGTTGAAGCCTTCGCAGAAGAGCAGATTGCTGGGGCGAAGGCCTTCGAGCTGCAGCTTGCCGGTGAGGCGCTCGAGCAGGCTGCCGACCTCTTCGATCTCAACTCCACGCATGCGCATGGCGAGCAGGTCGTCCACGGGGAGCTCGCCGCGGCGCTCTTCCATGGCGATGATGATGCGATGGATCGGCGGTTTGATGGTAGCGATACGCTCGATGATGTCGTGGTAGGAGTGGGTGCCTTCAGGCGAGACGATCAGCGGGCTGGTGGACTCGATGACCTCCATGCCGGCTTCCTTACGAGTGCGGATGGCCTCGATGAGGTGTGCGGCGATGGCGCCGTTACCGAGCACGAAGACGCGCTCCTGGAACATGGCTTTACCGCTGATCCACTCGAAGGCGCGACGCCACATGATGAGGAAGGTGACGACCAGCGCGAGGCCGAGCAGGAAGACATAGCGTGCGATGTCCACCTGCGGGAACATGAAGATGACCAGCGAGAGCAGCAGCGAAAGGCAGCCGATGACGAGCAGCAGGCGGAAGTAGATCTCCCACGGCGCCGAGAGCTGCTGCGGTTCGTAGAGGTCGAAGTAGTACGCGCAGAGAATCGTCAGTGCGGTGAGGATGCCGATCTTCAGCAGGCCATGGTTCGTCAGGAGAACGCTCATTGTCGAAGGCCCGAAAAGAACCAGGCAGGCGACAATAAAAGAGCCACCGACGATCAGGGCCTCGCAGAGGAGGAGGATGACCGTGCGCGTGGGATAGTAGACGTTCAAAAAGCGAATCATGGTCGATTAGTTTCGGGGTCTTGCTTACAGCTTAGTTCAGAGTCCTGCTTAAAGCTCTTAGTTCACAGCGTCGTAGGTGTAATAACTGTCGGCAGCGGGCGGGTTCTTTACGGCGTTGAGCACAAAACCGATGATGTTGGATGCCTTGAGCTCGTGTTGCGCGCGCTGCGCGACGGTATAGCTGGTGATGCCGGAGCGTGCGACGAGAAGAACAGCGTCGCAGGCACGGCCCATACTGACGGAGTCGGAGACGGGGATGACGGGCGAGGAGTCGACGATGATCCAGTCGAAGTGCTCGTTGGCGACGCGGAGCAGCTCCTCGAAACGCGGGCTGCCGGCGAGGTCGGCGGCGCGATCGCCGACGCTTCCTCCGGGGATAACGACAAGATTGCTAAGGAACGGCGCGATGAGGCGCGAAGGCGTGCTCGCGGACGAGGGGCGCTGCATGGCATCGACGATCTCGCATTTGCCGGAGAGATAGTCCGACAGGCCTGGGTGCGCCTGGCAGCCAAAGTACTCCTGCAGCGTGGAGCGGCGCATGTCGCCATCGATGAGCAATACCTTGCTGCTCTTGTGGAGGGCGAGCGAGAGTGCGAGGTTGGAGGCGATGAAACTCTTGCCTTCCTGCGGCACGCCGCTGGAGACGAGCAGCGACTGGAGGCGGTTCATCGCGCGGAACTCTTCCAGCCGGGAGCGCAGGCTGCGGAACTGCTCGACCATGGCGCCACGCTGCTCCAGAGCAGGGAAGCGCTCGATCGCGAGATGCCAGTCGGTGGCGCGAATCTCGCTCCACAGCGTACGCGGCGCGGGGTGACGGTCGGTGAAGGCGGCAGATGCGGACAGGGGTGGAGACTCGATTAGTGGCGAGGAGAAACGCTCGCCTACGGGGCGGCTGACGCGTTCCGGGATCCGTTGCGGGATGACGGGCGGAATAAACGGCTGAGGCTCGGGCGTGTCCATTCTCTCGACCGCGGGGCGTTCCACGGGGCGCTCGACGAGAGCTCTGGTACCAACTGGAGCGACCGATTGCGCACGCGGTGCCGGCTCAGCCGGTGCAGCTTCGGCCTCCGATGCCGGTGTGAGTACGGCGGCTTTGCTGTCTTCGCGCTCTGCCTGGCGCTCTGCTTCAGCTCGCTGTAACGCTTCGTAAATGCGACTCATCGGACCTGCCTTTCCGCAGTTCGACCAAAGAAGTGAATTGGGCGGGAAGGATCTCCGGGCCCGGAACTAATACGCGATTCCTCGACCACATCATTGGGAGGAATCAGAAAGGATTGCATTTCCAACTCCAGGTCCGCGGCGACGGAGGTGATGGTCTCGGCCGTGACCTGCTGGCTCTGCTCAACGTAGGCGAGGATCAAAGCGTGCTCGCAGATCAGGTTGATCAGGCGCGGAATGCCGCGGCTGTGCTGATGGACGAGCCTCGCGGCTTCAGGAGTGAAGATGGGGTGCGTGGCTCCGGCGATGCGCAGCCGCTCGACGATGTATTCGGCCGATTGATCGGCGGTGAGCGGCTGAGTGCGGCACCAGAGGAAGATGCGCTGGCGAAGCTGACGAACGCTCGGATGGCGGAGCTTCTCCTCGAGCTCCGGCTGACCGGAGAGCACGATCTGCAGCAGCTTCTCGGACGAGGACTCGAGGTTGGTGAGGAGACGAATCTCCTCGAGCAACTCCCAGGAGAGATTCTGCGCTTCGTCAACGACGACGACGCAGGTCTCGTTCATGCGGAAGCGCTCGATGAGCCAGCGGTTGAGCTGCAAAAGCATTCCGCTCTTGGTGCGCGAGGTTGGGGTGAGGCCGAAGTCAGAGAGCACGAACTCGAGGAAGTCCAGCGGCTCGAGCAGGGGATTGAAGACGAACGAGGTATAGACGCGCTCCTGGCTGAGCGCGCTGAGCGCGCGGCGCAGGATGGTCGTTTTGCCGGTGCCGACCTCGCCGGTAAGGACCGTGAAGCCTTTGCGAGCAAAGATGCCGTATTCCAGACCGGCCAGGACCTCGCGGGTATGCGGCATCATGTACATGAACCGCGGGTCAGGACTGGTGCCGAACGGACTGTTCTGAAGGTTGAAGAACTTTTTATACATGGCTACCCACCCACTTTCGCCAGAGGCGGATTCGCTGGTTTCAGACGGCGCTTGAACCAGCTGGTGCCGTTTGTGGCTGAAGCGGTTGCGTTGGGACTTAGCGCGATGATGCCAAGCGTCGGCAGTTTCGTGAAGGCCCAAACGTCACGTTCCGAGCGAAGCGACTTGTCGCGATACTCGAGATAAGCGGCGAGAAGCACGCCCAGCGCGAGGCCGGCCGCCAGTCCGCCCAGGGCGAACATGGAGCGTTTCGGGAAGGTGGGTTCATCGGGCAGATTGGCATCATCCATCAGGCGCAACTGCTCTCCCTGCTGCTGGTTTTCGAGCTCGGTCGCCATCTGGGACTGATTCTTCTTAGCGAGGAGGTCGTCGTAGCCTTTTTCAGCTGTCGCATAGTCGCGGCTGAGCTCTTTGTATTTGGCAGCGACCAGCGGGCTCGCCTGCATACGGCCCTGGTACATACCGATCTGCCGCTGGATGTTGGACTGATCTTTGCGCTTCTGCTGGATCGCGTCGTCGATCGCAGAGATTTGCATGTGGAGCTGGCGGACGGCAGGTGATTCGACGACGACCGGAGCTCCGTTCGGTCCGGAGGCTACACCGTTGGCCGCGATCTCCTTTTTCAGGTCGGCGATCCTGCGCTTCGTAGCAATAACGTCGGGATAGTCAGGTGTGTAGTGATTGAGAAGGTCGGCGAGCCCATCCTGCAGTTTCTGCATCTCGGCCGCCTGTTCGGGCGTGGCCTGAGCGGCGCCGCGCTGAGCCGGCCCGGGTTTGCTGCCTGTCTCGGAGGTCGAGATCAGGCCGCTACCCTGCTGGGCGAGCATCGCCTCGCGGTAGGATCTCTCCTGCTGTAACTGCCCCAGCGCCTGGTTGGCCGCGTCGAGCTGCGTGTTGAGGGTGGTGAGCATGTTCATGTTGGCATCCTGATCGTCAGGCAGCGCGCCGATATTCTCGCGCTGGAAGGCGGCGAGCTTCGCATCCTGCGCATCGAGGTTGCTCTTTGCGTCGTTGAGCTGCTCCTCCAGAAACTCCGTCGTGCCCTGTGCCGATGCCGCGCGGGACTTTGCGCTCTCAGTGATAAAGAGAGAGGTGATCTGGCGGCAGACCTGCTGCGCGGTGTGTGCGTCGCCGGCCTTGAACGAGATGTAGAAGCCGGGTAGACCGCCTGCGCCGGAGATATCGGAGTGAATCGCCTTGATGCCGATGGCGGTACGCACGCTTTCGAGGCGTGTATCCATGTCCGCCTTCGGATCGCCGAGGTTGTACTGCTTGATGATCGGCTCGAGACGCGAGCGGCTGAGAATCTGTTCCTTCATCGACGCCAGGCGGTTGTCGAGACTCTCGTCAACGACCGACTTGACGTAGTCATCCGGCACCTTCGGCTGCTCGATGAGGATCAGCGTCTGGGAGGTGTAGATGGGCGTCATGCGATAGCTGATGCCGAACGCCAGAATCGGAAGGATGACCGTTGGGATGAGGATGACGAGCCAACGACGCTTCAGAATGGTTAGGTAGTCTTCTATCGTTAATGTGCGATGACCAAGCATAAGGAATACCTTACCGGCCGCTCAGAAGCGGCGCAGGAGCGAATGTGATGCCGAAGCCGAAGATGTTATTCGTGCCGTTGAATGCGGGGCCGAGAGCTGACGGCTGATTTTTTCCGGACTGCCAGACAACCGTGTAGCTTCCATAACATGAGAGTGACTCGGAGATACGTCGCGATACCTGGGCGCCTCCGAAGACGGAGTTATAACTTGGAACAAGGCCGTTTACTGGAATGAGCCCGACGCTGCGAGAGTAGGTGGCCTGAAGGCCTAGGTTCCAGTCCCGGTTGATGGGGCGTTCCATCCCCACCGCAACGCTGTCAGTGAGTGCGCCGAAGATGATGCCCGATCCGCCGTTTACTGACCGGTCATAGCTGCCATAGAAACCGGTCGTGCGGGTTGCATAGCTCACCTGGGCCGAGCCGGCCAGGTTCCACCGCTGCGGGATCGCAGCAGTGGTGATGCCATGCGTTCGGGCCGGACCGAAGCTGAAGGTCGTGCTCAACTTACGTGTCCAGGCGCGGTTGTAATTAATGTTCACGCCTTCGGTTTCAATCTTGTACTCGCCGTAGCTCGGGTAGGTCACGTCGCTGTAGTATGCGGCGGCGCCCACCGAATTGCGGGCATCGATCCGGTAAGACGGACCGGCTGTGGCCGAGATCTGGTTGGTATTCACAGCGTCTACGTTTCCGGTGAAGTGGAGCACCTGCCAGGATCCGGAGGCTTCGAGGTCCAGACTGGGGGTAGCCTGCCAAGTAGCGCTGCCTTCCAGCCCGTTACCGATGCGGTTGGAGTAGTTCGTCAGGATGCTCTGATTGGGTCCAATGCCAGTCTGTACGGGAGCGACACCCACATCACCTACCCCGGCGTATCCCGAGAGTCCGGTTGTAGGGGAGCCGGGCAGAAAGCTAAGGGAATCCGACACGACGAAGACCCATGATTTGAAGTTTGCGACCTGGGAAACCGCAATGTCCTGAAAGGTTTCCGTGTTGCTGTTTCCCGGGACCGTGGTGAACACAAGGCCACCGGAGTAGATCATGCTGAACGGGAACCTTTGGCTGGGAGACATGTAAGCGAGGTTCCCGCTGAGCGCGGTGCTCGCGTATGCGGATGACCCCTGCTCAGATCCGAACTCGAGCATCTCGGATCCGCTCACGGAGTAATCGAGCGTGCCCAGATGCGTCGGCAGATTGAAGCCGAAGTTATTCTGCGGCATCGAGTTGGATACCGGCGCAGGCGTGTTCGCCTGGCCCCGCCCGGTGGCCGGCAGGGCGAGGATCGAGAGCGCGAGAAGACTTGTGGTTATCGTTCTCATGGGACCACAACCGTGTCGTTCGGTTCCAGAATCACGTCTCGCGGGTTGTCTCCCTTCAAAGCTGCCTTGTAGTTGAATGGAATCTTCTCCTGCTTTCCTTGAGGCCCACGCAAAATATAGATGCGTTTTAGATGCGCATAGGGAGTCGGGCCTCCGGCAACCGAAATTGCCTGCAAAGGTGTCATGCCGGGTGTAAGCGGGATGGGGCCCACACGACCTACTTCACCGACGAGGAAGATATGCTTGCTGTTAACCGCTTGGACTCCAACAGTTACAAGGGGTTCCTGAATGTACTTCTTGTATTCCTTGGTCAGGTTGGCGGTCAGTTGCAGCGGGGTCAGACCGGCAGCCTTCACATCGCCGAGCAGGACCATGGAGATCATCCCGTCCGGGCGAACCGGGAAGGTGCCGGAGAGAGTTTGCTCCTTCCAGACAGTGATCTGGAGGACATCCTCAGGCCCTATCAGATAGGTGGAGGGGTCGATCGGCATGGATGCGACAGCGTCGGTGTTTGGCGTCGGAGGGGTCTGGCTCGGGGGGACCGGCGCGGGCGTAAGAATGGGCTTGGCGGCCTGGGCGACGCACAGCGCAGCGATTCCCAGCATCCCGAGAAACAGAAGAACTCCGCGGAAGGAGCTGGAACGGCTAACTTTCGATGCAGCGGTGGTAATTGATACCTTCACAAAATCCTCTCTTATTGAGCTGTATGCACAACAGTTGCCAAATTCCTATGGAAGGTGGCCCGAAACCTGTCGAGGAGTCGCTTTCCAGCCCGAATTGTGGGCCCGCACCGCTCATTTCCGGGGTAAGTTGACGTAACTAGATCGTGAAGATACGCAGAACTAATAGTATCGCCCCGATCAAACGGTCCTTATGTGGGAAATTGTTTGCCACTCTTGTGCAAGAAGATTCTCAATCTTGAGAGGCTGGAGTGCATTAGGCTATGGTGCATGGGAGGATTGGGCGCCAGTCTGAAACGGCAGGCAAATTGCTCACGTCATCTCAGAGGATCCTGGACCCCATGATGGTCACACAACCGGTTATCCAGCCCGCCCCTGTGGCTCCCTCGGGCCAAGAGCGCGAGGTGGTTCCTGTGCGTTCAACCTGGCAGCGCTGGCTGCCAGCGCTACTCCTGGCTGCCATCGTCGTGGCGATCTACTGGGGCATCTCGATCAAGCTCGTTGAAAACTGGTATCTCGACCCGGACTTTTCACACGGGTTTCTCGTTCCGCTGTTTTCGGCGTATCTGATATGGACGAAACGGGAAACGCTGAAAAACACCCCGGTGAGACAGAGCTGGGCGGGTCTGCCGCTGGTCCTCCTTGCCATCATCACGCTGCTTCTGGGTGTGTACGGTGCCGAGCTGTTTCTGGCGCGTGTCTCGATGGTGATGCTGCTGGCAGGGCTGATATGGATGATGGCCGGCCGGGACATGCTCCGCGAACTGCGCTTTCCGGTGCTGGTCCTGCTGCTGGCGATCCCGCTTCCGAAGGTTATCTATAACCAGATCACGTTTCCCCTGCAGATCTTCGCCTCGAAGGTTGCCGCGGCTGTGCTTCCGCTCTTCGGGGTTCCGGTGCTGCGCGACGGCAACATTATTCAGTTGCCATCGATGCCGCTTGAGGTGGCCGAGGCCTGCAGCGGTATCCGTTCGCTGATGAGCCTGTTCACGGCGGCCATCTTTTATGGCTATTTCCTGGAGCCGAGCACGACGCGACGGGTAATCCTGGCGCTCGCGGCGCTGCCGATTGCGGTGCTCGCCAACGGAGCACGCATTGTGGGCACGGGGCTCGCCGTACAGTACTGGGACCCGGACAAGGCGCTTGGATTCTTCCATGAGTTCTCCGGCTGGCTCATCTTTGTTGTATCGCTGGTGCTGCTCTACGTGCTTCACACTGCGATGAATCTGCAGGCAAGGCTGCGGGGAGGGCGCCGATGAGATCTGCAAAGTTCTGGGTGGTCCTTATTCTTCTCGCCGGCTGCCTCACGACGCTGAAGCTGCGCGGCGACGTGGATCACGTTCCGCCCACGCCTCCCCTGACGCTCCTGCCTCAGAACATCGATGGCTTGATCTCGCAGGATTATCCGCTGGACAGCGAGACGCTGGCCGTGCTCGGCGACGGCCGCTTCCTCAATCGTGTCTATTCAAACCCGGATCCGGTGCAGCAGCGGCTTAACGCCCCGGTATCGCTTTTCATTGGCTACTTCCCGACGCAGCGGTCGGGGCAGTCGATTCACTCTCCGCAGAATTGCCTGCCGGGCGCAGGATGGGCGTTTCTATCCTCCAAGGTGATCAATCTGCCGACGGCGGACGGACACCCGTACCCGGTCGGCGAGTACCTGATCGGGAACGCCGGCCAGAAGCAGGTAGTGCTGTACTGGTATCTCGCACACGGCCGCAGCGTGGCCAGCGACTACAAGGCGAAGGCCTACATGATGCTGGATGCGATCCGCTGGAACCGCACCGACGGCGCTCTCGTGCGCATCGTCACACCGGTGGGACAGAACGAGGCTCTCGACTCGGCGCAGCAACGCGCGATTCAATTTGCCAACCAGGTGACTCCACTGCTGCCCCGCTTCATTCCAAATTAATCGTGTACGTGAATTTCTTATGTTCGGCTGGCGCGCGCGCGGGATCTTCGGATTCTGAAGCGGCACAGTTTTCAGCTATCAGGTTGTTGTTCGTTTGCGTTGAGCATGACGTCGCCGGCTCTGGCAGCCGCTTTGGGAAGGAACTTTGATGAAGAACTCGCACTCTCACCGTATGGGCCGTATTGCGGCTCTTGCCTGTGTAACCGTACTCGCCGTGCTTACGCAGGGATGCACGCGCAACCCGAACGTCCGCAAAGTGAAATACCTGAACAGCGGAAAGGCCTATGAGGCGCAGGGCAAGGACAAGGAAGCGATCATTCAGTTCTCGAACGCCATCAAGATCGATCCTCACTATGCCGACGCGCACTTCGAACTCGCGAAGGCGTATCTGAAGACCGGCTCGCCGATGGGTGCGTACGCGGAGCTCCGCCGGACGGTCGATCTCGATCCGAAGAATGTTGATGCGCGCCTGGAACTCGGCCAGATTTATCTCGCCGGTCACGCTTACCCGAAGTCTCTTGAGCAGGCGAATGCGATCCTCGCGATCGACCCGAAGAACGCCGATGCGTGGGGCCTCAAATCAGCCATCGCGATGGCGAACAACGATCATCCAGAGGCGCTCAAAGATATTCAGCAGGCGCTGACCTACGCTCCTAACCGCGCCGGCTTCCACGCCCAGCTCGGTCTCATCCAGGGTACCGATCCTTCGACGGCCAACAACGGCGAAGAGCAGGTGCGGGAGGCAGTTAAGCTCGATCCGAAGAACGGGGCGGCTCACCTGCTGCTCGCCAGCATGCTCGAAAAGAAAGGTGACACGGCGGGCGCCGAGGCTGAAGCCCAGTCTGCGACGCAGATCGAGCCAAAAAACGTTCGTGCCTGGATGATGCTTGCAGCCCTGTACTTCCAGCACGGTGACAAGCCGAAGGCTGAGTCCACCTTGATGCAGGCCACGGACAATCTGCATGACACCACGGAAGGCGCTTCGCTCCTTTTCAATTTCTATCGCCAGACCGGGCAGTTTGATCGGGCGCCCGGCACGTATGAGCAGCTCGTCAACAAATATCCAAAGAGCGTGCCCATCAAGATGGTGTACGCGGAGATCCTGGTCGATCAGGGGAACTTCGCCAAGGTGCAGCAGATCGTCGATGATCTGAACAAGAACAAGAGCACCGCCGCCGATCCGCAGGTGCAGGCCATGACCGGCATGTTGCTGCTGCGCTCCGGCAAGGCGAATGACGCGCTCACGCTCCTGCAGAATGCGGTCAAAAATTCGCCGGACAATCTGGTTCTGAAGTACTGGCTGGCGCAGACCGACAGAGTAAAGGGTGATCTTCCCGGAGCCGAGGAGAACCTTCGCACCGTGACGCAGGCGCAACCCAACAACTTCCGGGCACAGCAGGATCTCGCCCAGCTCGCCGCGCAGACGCATGACAACGCACTCCTGGAACAGGTTGCGAACACGATGATCACGCGCTTCCCGAACTCCTCTGAGGGGTACCTGTGGCGCGGTGTGGCCGAGGCGGCGGAGAACCAGCCGGAGAAGGCTGACGCGGACCTGCAGAGCGCAATCCAGAAGAACCCCAAGGACTCCGCGGCGCTGGTGGCTCTTGCGGAGATGCGTTTCCGCGAGAAGCGCAATCCGGAAGGTGTCCAGCTTGCTCAGCAGGCGCTCGATGCCAATCCGAATCAGTTGCCGGCGCTGCAGTTGCTCGAAACCTACTACATGTTGCAGCACCAGCCGGACAAGGCTCTTGCCCTGGTTCAGCAGGAGATCACAAAGAGTCCGAACAACAGCGCTTTGTATGACCAGCTTTCCGACCTGCAGCTTGCGACCAAGGACGTGAATGGGGCGGTGAACTCCTCGCAGAAGGCGATGCAGTTGAATCCCTCCGACGGCGATGCGGTGATGGCGTACACGCGTGCGACGACCGCGTCCGGGAACTCGAGTGCAGCGATCGTGAAGTGGCAGCAGTGGAACGGCGCGCACCCGAACGATCCGCGCGGGGAGATCATCCTGGGCACGCTCGAGGAAGGCCGCGGCAACAAGAGTGGCGCAGAGGACGACTACAAGAAGGCCCTCGTGATTCAGCCGGACAACGCGACCGCGCAGAACAATCTTGCCTACCTCATGCTGTCGAACAATGAGGACGTGGATGTGGCGCTCTCGCTGGCACAGTCGGCACGCCGTACGATGCCGCACTCGCCGAGTACGGCCGATACGCTCGCGTGGGCCTACTATCACAAGGGCATCTACGAATCGGCGCGCACGCTGCTCGAGGATGCGGCCAAGACGAACCCCAACGATGCCTCGATCCAGTATCACCTCGGCATGGTGTACAGCAAGATGGGGAAGAAGACAGACGCAGCCGATCACCTAAAGAAGGCGGTCAGTCTCGCTCCTGGGACGCAGACCAGCACCGACGCTACGAAAGCGCTCGGCACACTCTAGTCACTACAGCAAAGCAACGGTGCCACGCAGAGGAATCTCTCTGCGTGGCATTTTTGCTGGATGGAGAACCGCGAATTGATATAGCCCGGAATCAGACCAATTGAGACTCAAAGCCTCCTGCGAAGGAACTCGAACGTGACGTATCCCGCCAGTGAAGCTGCTAGGCCGATGGCGAAGTTGGCGGGAGTGATGATGTCCTGCAAAGCAACGTATAGGGTTTTGCCCCGTCCAGCGGAGCGATTGAATTCCCCCATCAGCAGATTTGAGTAGAAGAGAAACATGATGAAGACGATCTCGATGAGAGCGCGCAAGGCGGGAGTGCGAGCTGGCGTCAACTTGGATGAATCGGATCTCATCGACTCATCCTACCAAGGCGGTTTTGAGCAGGGACAATTGTTGGGAGCATAGAAAAGCAGGGAGCCCGAATGGGCTCCCTGCTTTGAGTTGGATAACGGAGTGAAGGTTAGGCGGAGAGGCGCGCGCTCAGCCGACGGCGAGCGAACGCTGCTGCACCCAGCAGGCCGGTTCCCAGCAGGGCAAGGCTGCTCGGCTCAGGCACAGGGCCGAGAGCAGTGCCGGTACCGGAGAAGCTCACCAGTTCGGTGTAACCACCCGGGGTCTGCTGCGCCGTGAAGTTGAAGGAAGCGTCTTCAGGCACGTAATTGGTTGCGCCGGTCAGATTGAAGATACCGGTTCCGGTCAACATCAGTTCCGTGTACTGGCCGGTAGGATCGGGTCCATACGACCAGGCTTCGGAGGTGAGGGTAAAGGTGAGAGTCTCACCGTTCTCAGTGGTGCTCAGCACTTCAAGAGAGCCACCGGGAGGCGTGTGAGTGGACATGACCCCGAGAGGAATCGTGAAGGGGCCGGGCTGCGGCATCGTCGGGAAGAACGTGACCGGGTTCGGGCTCGAGAAGTAGGTCGCGAACGTGCCAGTCGCGCCGCCAACCGTGTAGTTCCCAAGTCCGGCACCCGTCCCATTCGGCGCAAACGTGAGCATGCCGGTGTTGGGGTTGAACTGGAAGTTAGAGCCAGTCACCGAGATCGTGCTGACTGGCGATGAACTGATAATGCTGTCTGCCTTTGCCATTGTTGCTGAAGCTGCAAACGCAGCTCCAAGGGCTAAAACCCAAAACGTATTTTTCATAGTCCTCCTCGACTCCGCCTCCAGCGAAGTGCCTGTAGGTGCTGCCACCAATGAGCTGCAAACCCTCCCCAGGAACGGCGACCAGCGAAATCGTGCTGCTGGCCTCCAACTACGTTTGCATTGCTCACTCATGTTGGAGCGCATAGGTTGCCCAACGGTTGTTTTGTGGATTGTGGTACTTGGGTCACCACTTTTAAGGTGACCATGAAATGTTCTGCACAGTAGTGTTGAAGAATCTTCCACTTGGCCGCGCGAGCCGATGACAGACAAGTCGTTTGATGGTCAGGCGCGCGCACGCGCGATGCGATCTGCGCGCAAAATTCAGAGGTGAGGAATCGCTGTATCCAGCGGGAAACGCAGGGGATTTAGTGAATCAGCGGATTGCCGGACGAGCTTCTTTCGACCAACAGCTCGTCGCGTTCACTGATCCCCAGGCAATGCTGGAGCTGCGTGCGCTGCAGCTTCTCGGCGATTGCCATCAGGATGAACAGATTCAGAGAGAGCGATTCACGCGAGGCCATCTCTTCTGCGCGAGCGCGCAAAGGGGTGGGCAGAAGCAGAACGAAATCCTGAAATCCCTGATCCCTCGCCGCCATCGGCCTCTCCTTGCGAGACAGTTGCCCGCAGGAAAAGTATGGGTCGGCCCGACAAGGGATTCCAATGGCACCATCGGGTAACAGGTGCCGAACGTGGAGGGCGGTAGCTTCGGGTGCTAGCGGCTCATCCAGCCGCCGTCGACTGTGAGAACCGTGCCGGTGACGTAGTTGCTTGCTGGGGAAGCGAGGAACAGGGCCGCGCCGGACAGATCCTGAGGCAGGCCCCATCGGCCTGCAGGGATTCTTTCCAGGATCTGACGGCTTCGTACGGGATCAGCCTGCAGGGCTTCGGTGTTGGTCGTTGCAAAGTACCCCGGCGCGATGGCGTTGACCTGAATATCGTGTGCAGCCCACTCATTCGCCAACGCCTTGGTCAGCTGCGCGACGCCACCCTTCGACGCGGCATAGGCGGGAACGCGAATGCCGCCCTGAAAGCTGAGAAGCGAAGCTATGTTGATGATCTTGCCCCCGGAGCTGCGGCCACCGGACTTGCGCGCAAGAAGATCGCGGCCCACGAGTTGCGAGAGCTGAAACACACTGGTGAGATTGACCTGCAGAACGCGCTGCCAGTCTTCAAGCTTGAAGTCCTCGGCTGCATCGCGGTGAATGGTGCCGGCGTTGTTGACGAGAATGTCGACGCGGCCGAAACGCTGCTTGACCTCGGAGAAGAGCTTCTCCGCGCCCGCCGGATCGCCGAGGTCTGCCTGGAACGCGGCCGACGAAGCGCCGATAGCCTGGGCGGTGTCGGTAGCGGCGCGCCGGTTTCCGTGCACGGCGACCTGCGCTCCTGCCTCTGCGAAGGCAGCGGCGATCGCGGCGCCAAGCCCGCTCGCTGCGCCGGTGACGAGAGCGACGCGGCCGTCGAGGCGGAAGAGATCAAGAATTGAAGCGGACATGAATCTCCTGGGAGTTCTCGTGAGAAAGCGAATCGCTCTCCCTTTGATTGTCAGCAACAGAGTACGGCAAAGCCGCAGTGCATGTCTGTTTCGCGCACGCGTTTACTTCTTGTGTTTGCCGGCTCCTGAGGCGGATGTCGCGACGGGGGCGGTCGACTCGCGAACGATGAGCTCCGGTTGCACGGGCAATATGTCCGGTTGCTCTTCGCGTGCGATTTTTTTCAGCAGCGTGGTCGCGGCGAGCTCTCCCATCGATTGAAGCGGCTGGCGAATAGTTGTCAGGCTTGGAACGTGATAGTTCGCCGATTGGATATCGTCAAAGCCGACGACCGACACATCCTCGGGAACGCGCAGGCCGCCATCGTGCAGCGCGCGAATGCAGCCGATGGCGGAGATGTCGTTGAAGCAGACAATGGCGGTGAAGTCGCGCCGCCGCATCAGCAGTTGCTGAATGCCCGGGTAGCCGAGCTCAGGAGACTGCATGTCCCTGTCGAGAAGAATTGTGAGATCGGACGACACGCGGATGCCAAGCGTCCGCGCGACCTGCACCGTTGCACGCCAGCGGGTGTCGGAGTCGGAGCTGAACGCCTGGCCGCGCATGAAAGCAATCTTTCGATGACCCAGCCGAAAC
This sequence comes from Acidobacteriaceae bacterium, assembly GCA_035944135.1. Taxonomy (NCBI): domain Bacteria; kingdom Pseudomonadati; phylum Acidobacteriota; class Terriglobia; order Terriglobales; family Acidobacteriaceae; species Acidobacteriaceae bacterium. The sequence goes on along the minus strand of DASZBM010000002.1, from coordinate 1,116,827 downwards.
AGGTGACCAAGCGCGAGCTCCGCCGCGCGTGTGCTGTCGAGCACGATGTTCGAGACTCCCGGAAGCGGCATGTGGGAGGCGATGGAGACCGTTGGAGCCACGGGCGGTTCCGAGAGGCGGGTGTCGATGGCGAGGATGCCTTCGACGCCGCGGGAGTGCAGGAGGCGGGGGTACTCGGCGATAAGGTCGGGGCGATGGCGGTGGTGAGCGGTGAAGAAGAAGTATCCCTCGCGCATGAGGACGTCTGCGGCGCCGGAGAGAACCTGCGCGTGATAGCCCTCGCCGATGACCGGAAGAAGGATGCCGACTGTGCACGTGTTAGTGCCGCGGAGCGAGCGCGCAATGAGGTTAGGTCGGTAGCCGAACTTGCGGGCGGCAGCCTTGACGCGCTCACGCGTGACTTCCGGGATGGAGCGGTTGGGTGCGTTGTTCAGCACAAAGGAGACGGTTGCCGGAGAGAGGTCGAGGTACTCGGCGAGCATCTTCAGCGACACGCGCGCGCCGGGCGGGGGCGAGGATTTCTCTTTCGGCATGACGGGAAGTAGTGTATCCCTCCCGGCGTCCGTGGGGGTGCAATATCTTCAGCAGAAACAACTTAGACGTCTACCTGTGTGCACCTGGGTATGGCCCAAGATCCTAGGCCCGGCGGGTGGGTTGATGCGGTTGGTGACAGGCGCCTTCGCGGAGATCGATGACGCAAAAATTACATTGAGGCCAGTGCAGGTTGTGCTAAAACTAGCCGTTCAGAGAACCGCAACACGAAAAGGTTTGGGCCGTGAAACACCGTTCTTTCCGAAGAAGCCGATGAGGGCGCTCGCTCTCTCGGAGAAGAGGAGCGGCCGAATCGATGATCCCCGTCGAACATGCACCGGAACGCCCGCTGATGCCGGCAGCGCCTTCCGCGCTGGAAAAAGTACTTGCCGGTTTGGCTGCAAGCCTGCCGGCTGGAACCGCGTTTGAGTTTCAGCTGCCGGACCGTCCGCTGGTGAGAGTGGGAAGCGGAGAGGTCACTTTTCGGGTTGTGGCGCGGAACGAACGCGCAGTACGCGCGCTCAAGTCAATGGATGAGATAGGGATCGGCGAAGCGTACCTGTTCGGCGACCTGGACATTGATGGCGACCTGGTCGCGGCGATGGATCTGCGTAACAGTCTCCACGACCGGCACGTGCTGGCGTATCTGTGGTCAACCTACGGACAGCGCATCTTTTACGGCCAGACGAAACGTGACCGGCAATGGATTCACGAACACTACGACACGGATCCGGAGTTCTACCTGACGTTCCTCGATGAGAGGTATCGCTGTTACTCACACGCCTACTTTGAAAATGATGATGAGGAGTTAGGCGTTGCAATGGAGCGCAAGTTCGAGACGGCGTTTCGCTCCTGCAATTTGCAGCCGGGATGGCGTGTTCTCGATATCGGCGCTGGCTGGGGAGCGTTCACGCAATATGCGGGAGAGCGCGGAGTTCATGTCACGTCTCTGACAATCTCCGCGGAGTCGGAGAAGTACTGCAACGAATTGATTGCGCGGTGTCACCTGCCGTGCGAGGTTGTGCGCGAGCACTTTCTCGAATATCAGTCACGTGAACCTTTTGACGCGATCATCAATTTCGGTGTGACGGAGCATCTGCCTGATTATCCTCGGACGTTCAAGCAGTATCAGTGCCTGCTAAAGCCCGGAAGGCGCGTCTACGCGGATGCATGCGCGTCCAGGACGAAGTTCCCCTTCTCATCTTTCGTTCTGAAGTACGTGTGGCCGGGGAATACGACGCCGCTGCATCTTGCCAGCTATCTCGACGCCATGTCTGAGACGCCGTTTGAGATTTGCATGATTCAGAATGATCGCCACAGCTATCTACTGACTGCGAAGAGATGGGCTGAGAACCTTGACCGCAAGCGCGAGGAGATCGTGGCGAGGTGGGGAGAGATGTTATACCGGCGCTTCCGACTTTATCTATGGGGATGTGTTCATTGCTTAACGACTGACTCCATCACGGCGTACCGTTGGCTGATGCAGTTGCCGGCAGGTTCGACGGAGCGGACGACGTTCGTACGGCAGACGCCGGCCGGAATGGTGCGAGCGGTGAAGCGGGCCCTGCGGTTTTAGCGAGTGCAGGAGATCCGCGTTCGCAATGAATTTCGCTGGCGCACGTGATCGGAAGGCGATACCACCACCCTGTCCTCCTTCGGAAGCCGAGGGTGGGGCACCCGGCAAAAATATCGCACACCTTAACGTGCGATAAAGACGCACGCGAAGATGGAGCGCCCGGTTTGGCCTAACTTACTGCCAGCCGCCGCCGAGGGTGGTGTAAAGCTGGACGAGAGTGAGGGCTTCGTTTTGTTGCGCGGTGATGAGGGAGAGCTGCGCGTTGAAGAGGTTGGAGTCGTTGGTGAGGACTTCGAGGTAGCTGGTGGCTCCGCCGTTGTATCGGTCGCGGGCGAGGCGCGTGGCGTCCTGCGCGGAGGCGACGAGTTTTTCTTCTTCGATGCGGGTGTCGCGGGTTTTCTGCGCGGCGATGAGGGAGTTGGAGACGTCGCGGAAGGCGCCGAGGATGGTCTTCTGGTAGTTGAGGACGAGCTCGTCCTTTTGCGCGACGGAGAGCTGGAGCTGGCCGCGGAGCTTGCCGCCTTCGAAGATGGGCTGCGTGATGGAGCCGGTGCCGAGAACTACGCCGATGAGGTTGGCGAAGTTGACGCCGCCGGCTCCGCCTTCACCGCTGAGAGAGAGCTGCGGGAAGAACTGGGCGCTGGCGACGCCGATGTTGGCGTTGGCGGCCATGAGCTGCGCTTCAGCCTGCTGGATGTCGGGGCGGCGCTCGAGGAGCTGGCTGGCGATGCCGGTGGGGAGATCGGTGGGTGGAGGCGTGAGTGCAGCGGGGTCGGTGTGGGTGACGGGGCCGGGGGTTTGGCCGAGGAGCAGGCGGAGTTCGTTTTCGGTCTGCTGGATTTGCTGCTCGAGCTGCGGGATTTCGGAAGAGGCGGTGTAGAGGAGCTGTTCGGCCTGGCGGACGTCAGAGAGTGGGGCGGCGCCGCCGGTTTCGAGCTTCTGGGTGAGTGAGAGCGAGTCCTGACGGACTTTGAGGGTTTGCTGCGCGACGGCGAGTTGGGCGTCGAGCGCGCGGAGCTGGAAGTAGGTGGTCGCGACCTGCTGGACGAGCGTGACGCGCACGGCGCGCTGGGCCCATTGCTGGGCGAGGAGCTGATCGCGCTGGGCTTCGGTTTGTTTGCGGTAGAGGCCCCAGAAGTCGGGGGTCCAGGAGGCGGTGAGGCCGAACTCGACTGGTGCGGTGATGACGAATTGGGAGACGTTGGTGCCGCTTCCGGAGAGGGTGCCGCCGATCTGCGGAAACTCCTGCGCGCGGGTGATGCGGACCTGGGCCTGCTGCTCGAGGATGTGCTGGGCGGCGATGCGGAGGTCGAGGTTGTTGGCGAGCGCGGTGGTGATGAGTTGCTGGAGCTCGGGCTCGTGGAAGATGGTGGACCATTGCTGGTCGGCGATGGAGGTCTTTGGGTCGGAGGAGATAGCGGTGTTGTCGGGGCCGCGGAAGGTGGGCGGCGCGGGGACGTTAGGGCGCGTGTATTTGGGGCCTACGGTGCAGCCGGTGAGGGCGAGGGTGACAGTGAGTGCGAGCATCGCAACCCCACCCATGCGCTTCGCGCATGAATGGGGCACCCCAGTGATTGCGTGGGTGCGGAGGAAGGGCATTTAGTGGAGGCCTCCGTCGTCGGTGTGGGGGGCGGCGTGGACGTGTGGGGCTTCGGCGGCGGCGCGGCGGCCGAGTTCTTTCGGGTCGATGTCGTGCTTGGAGTCCATGGTGGTGCCTTTGCCGCCGCGACTGAAGCGATGTGAAACGTACTCGACGACCGAGAAGCTGACGGGGATGAGGAGGATGCCGAAGAAGGTGGCGAGAACCATGCCGCCGATGACGACGGTGCCAAGGATCTGGCGCGAGACGCCGCCGGAGCCGGAGGCGAGCCAGAGCGGGAGGCAGCCGAAGATGAAGGCGAAGGCCGTCATGACGATGGGGCGGAAGCGGAGGCGGGCGGCGCCGAGTGCGGCGTCGGAGATGGACTGGCCTTGCTTGTAGTTGTGGACGGCGAACTCGACGATGAGGATGGCGTTCTTCGCGGAGAGGCCAATGAGCATGATGAGGCCGATGGTGGCGAAGATGTCGTTTTCGAGCGAGCGCATGGAGATGGCGAGATACGCGCCGAGGATCGCGACGGGAGTTGAGAGCAGGACGCTGAAGGGAAGCGACCAGCTTTCATACAGCGCGGCGAGGATCAGGAAGGTGATGAGGATGGACAGGCCAAAGACGGCCCATGTGGGGACGCCTTGCTCGGCCTGCTGCTCCTGGAAGCTCATGCCGGAGTAATCGAAGCCCATGCCGGGGGGCATGCTCTGCTGGAAGACTTCTTCGAGCGCGTGCCGGACCTGGCCGGATGAGTAGCCGGGAGCGCCGGTGATGTTGAGCTGCGCGGCGGGGTACTCGTTGTAGCGCAGGATGAACTCTGGGCCGGTGATCTGCTTGACGTGAATGAGTGAGGCGAGCGGAACCTGGCTGCCGTTGGCGCTGCGCACGTAGAACTGATCGATGTTGTTGATGTCGGTGCGGGAGCTGCCTTCGGCTTCGACGTAGGTCTGCCATTGACGGCCGAAGCGGTTGAAGTAGTTGACGAGGTAGCCGCCCATGAAGGTCTGCATCGTGGTGTAGACGTCGGTGAGTGAGACCTGCTGCTCGGACGCTTTTTCGCGATCGACGTCAGCGTAAAGCTGTGGCACTGCCGGCAGATAGGACGGAATGGTGGCAGCGATCTCTTTGCGCTTGGCGGCGGCGCCGAGGAAGGCGTAGAGATTTTTGGTGAGGAAGGCCGGGTCGTCATTGCCGGAGCGGTCTTCAATCATCATGGTGACGCCGCCAGAGGTGCCGATGCCGGGGATGGCGGGCGGCGGGAAGCTGAAGGCAAGTCCCTGGCCGACACCCATGAGTTTGCGCTGGACGCTCTGCTGGATGGCGGCCAGCTGCTGATCGTGCGACTTGCGCTGATCCCAGGGCTTGAGCGTGACAAAGAAGAAGGCGGTGTTGGTCTGCTGGGTAAGCGTGAGGAGCGAGAAGCCGTTGACGGCGACGACGCCCTCGATGCCCGGTGTGTCGAGGAGTGCTTTGGTGATGTGCTGCCCGGCATCGTCGGTGCGCTGCAGCGAGGAGGCGTCAGGCAGTTGCAAGGCGCAGTACATGTAGCCCTGGTCTTCCTGCGGGAGGAAGCCGGTGGGGAGTTTGGAGCCCATGAAGACGTCGAGCAGGGCGATGACGGCGAGGCCGAGCATGGCCAGTGCGGACTTGTGGATGAGGACGCTAGAGGTGTGAACGTAGCTGTCCGTGGTGCGGTTGAAGAATTTGTTGAACCAGGCGAAGAAGCGGGCGAGCGGGCCGCGGCCGCGGTTGGGATCGCGCGGCTTGAGCAGAAGCGCAGCGAGTGCGGGGCTAAGCGTGAGCGCGTTGAACGCGGAGATGAGAACGGAGATGGCGATAGTGATCGCGAACTGCTGATAGAGGCGGCCGGTGATGCCGGGGATGGCGGCGGTGGGGATGAAGACCGCGGCGAGGATGATGGCGACAGCGATGACGGGTCCGCCGACCTGCTCCATGGCCTTGATGGTGGCGTCGCGCGGCGAGAGGCCGGTGTCGATGAGGTGCTCGACGGCTTCGACGACGATGATGGCGTCGTCGACGACGAGGCCGATGGCGAGCACGAGGCCGAAGAGCGAGAGCGTGTTGATGGTGAAGCCGAGCGCAGGGAAGATGATGAACGTGCCGATGAGCGAAACGGGCACGGCCATGAGCGGGATGATGGTGGCGCGCCAGCCCTGCAGGAAGATGAAGACGACGAAGATGACGAGAGCGAGCGCGATGAAGAGCGTGACGACGATCTCGTGGATGCCCGCGGTGACGGCCTTGGTGGTGTCGAGGGGGATGTTGTAGGCCATGCCCGCGGGGAACTGCTTGGCGAGCTGGTCCATGCGCTTGCGTACGGCCTGCGCGGTCTCGACGGCGTTGGAGCCGGGGAGCTGGTAGACCGCCATGATGCCGGAGGGCGCCTGATTGTAGCGCGCGGTGAGGTTGTAGATTTGCGTGCCAAGCTCGACGCGTGCGACGTCGCGAAGATGGAGGACGGAGCCGTCAGGGTTGGAGCGCAGGATGATGTCGCCAAACTGCTCGGGTGTGACGAGGCGGCCCTGCGTGCGAACGGTGTAGGTGAACTGCTGGCCGTTCGGGACGGGCTGACCGCCGATCTGGCCGGCGGGGTAGACGTTGTTCTGCGTGGTGATGGCGTTGATGACGTCTGTAGCGGTGACGCCGACCTGCGCCATCTTGTCAGGCTGCACCCAGACGCGGATGGCGTACTGGCCGCCGAAGATCTGCACGCGGCTGACGCCTTTGACGCGGGTGATCTCGTCCTGCAGATTGATGACGGCGTAGTTGGTGAGGAAGTCCGGGCCGTACTTGCCGTTGGGTGAGTTGAGGCTGATGAAGAGCAGCGGCGAGTGCAGGGACTTGAGCACGGTGACGCCGGCAGTGTTGACGATGGGGGGAAGCTGCGACTGCGTCTGCGAGACGCGAAGCTGCGAGAGGACCTGATCGGTGTCGGGGTTGGTCTTGACGTCGAAGTCGACGTAGAGCGTTGCCTGTCCGTTGTTGGCGTTAACGGACTGCATGTAAAGCATGTTGTCGACGCCGTTCATCTGCTCTTCGAGCGGCGTGGCAACGGACTGCTCCAGTGTTTTCGCGTCGGCACCGGGGTAGGTGGCCTGCACCTGGATCTCGGGCGGAACGATGTCGGGGTATTGCGCGATGGGCAGGTTCAGCATCGACACGATGCCGATGACGACGGTGAGGATGGCGATGACGATGGCGACGATGGGTCGCCGGATGAAGAAGTTTGACATCGACTATCTCCCGGCCGCGCCTGAAGCGGGGGTGGATGGGGGTGTCGAAATCTGCTGCGGACTGACGGGCATGCCTTCTTTTAATTTCTGGACGTTGGTGAGGATGATTTGCACGCCGGGCTGGAGGCCGGAGGTGATGACCCAGTCCTGACCATGCTGCGGGCCGAGCGTGACGTTGACGACATGCACCTTGTTGTCGGGGCCGACGGTGTAGATCTGCTCGATGCCCTGGAGCTCCTGCACGGCAGATTGCGGCACGAGCAACGCGTTGCGAATGACCTGAGTCTGCGCACTGACGCGAGCGAACTGGCCGGGGCGGAGGATGTTTCCGGGGTTGGGAAAGGATGCGGCGATGCGGATGGCACCGGTCTGCTGATTCATCTGGCGGTCGACAAAGATGATGCGGCCGGTGTGCGGGAAGACGGTGCCGTTGGAGAGCGTAAGTGTGAGCGGGAGATTCGAAGAGGCGCGCAGGAGATCGGCGTTGCTCTGGCTGGAACGCTTGATGAGTGAGAGGTACTCATCGTCGGAGATGGAGAAGTAGACCTTGATGGGGTCGAGCTGCGAGACGGAGGTGAGGACGGATTGCGGGCTGACGAGATTGCCGACCTGCGTGGTGGCTTGACCGGCGACTCCGGTAATAAGCGAACGTACCTGCGTGAATCCGAGGTTGAGTTTTGTACTGGCGATGGCGGCTTGTGCGGTGGCGACGGAGGCCTGTGCAGACCGGACAGTGGCCTGGGCCTGCGCCGCTTGCTGCTGTTCGTTGTCGAGCTGGCTCTGCGCGATGGCGTGTTCGGCCGCGAGCGGTGTGTCGCGTTTGACATTAATTTCTGCGAGTAGAAGCTGCGCCTGCGCCTGGCCAACGGAGCCCTGGGCCTGACCGAGTTGACCCTGGGCTTGCTGAAGCGCGGCCTCAAAGGGACGAGGATCGATTTCGAAAAGGACCTGGCCTTTTTGTACGACGGAGCCTTCGCGGTAGTCCTGCTTGATGAGATAGCCGGAGACCTGAGGCTGAATGTTGGCGTTGACGAAGCCGTCGAGTGTGCCGACCCAAGAGTTGGTGATGGGTACGTCGGATTGCTGCGCAGTGGTGACCTGCACGGGCATTGGGCCCATGCCGCCAGCGGCTGCTGCGGACTGCGGGTGATCGTTGCAACCCGCGAGGAGTGTGGCGGCGAGCGCGATGGGGGCGATGAAGAAAATATGGGCAAGACGAGTGAGTTGAAACCCGTCCGGTCTTGTACGACTCATCCAGACCTCTCTGGACACGCTCGGCGGCGTGCAAATATCAAGAGCTATAGATTCCACAAAAGAGACGGAGATGCAAAAAAATGCGGACGGCTTCTGTTGAAACATGGTCGTCTGCCTTGGCATCGCGACCCACGCTCCACTCAGCGAGCAAGCACCCGCCGAACTAATGGCGTAGCAACAGGTTAATCGAAAGGCTGGCGGCGAGTGCGGCGATGAGGGCGAAAGGCATTGCGATGAGGCCGGCTTTGAGGAAATCGAGTGCGGTGACGTTGAGGCCTTCGCGCCGGAGAGCGAGCAGCCAGAGGATGGTGGCGAGTGAGCCGGTGACGGAGAGATTGGGCCCGAGGTCGACGGCGATGAGGGTGACGTCGCGGAGAAGACCTTGTGTGTGCGTGAGCGCGAGAGTGTTGGCGGCGATGAGGCCGACGGGAAGGTTGTTGATGATGTTGTTGGCGATGGCAACAGTGAAGCCGACAGCAAGCGCGGCGACGGGTGCGGCGAGATGCTGAGCGGCGAGGAGGGCGTGTTCGGTGAAGGAAAGCGCTCCGATGCTCTCGACGGCGTCAACGAGGATGAAGAGAGCGGCGACGAGCGCGAGAGTGCTCCAACTGATGTGCTTGAGGAGCGGCGCGGGGCTGGTGTGTGTGTGGAGAAGGATGACGACGGTGATGATGAGTGCGGAGAGGAAGGTAGGAAGGCCGAGGTCTTTGCCAAGAGCGGAGGCGATGAGGAGAACGAAGACCATGAGCGCGAGGCCGATGAGGATGAGGCGCCCGGCGGGTGTGAGAGTGGCGTGTTCGTCGGCGGAGGGCTGAAGACTGGATGTGAGCTCGTGGCGGAAGTAGAGGCGGAGGACGATGTAGGTGACGAGGATGGAAAGCAGTGAAGGAAAGAGGAAGGAGATGAGCCAGCGGCTGAGCGGGGGCATGCCGTTGTGGAAGACTACGAGGTTGGCGGGGTTGGAGATGGGGAGAACGAAAGATGCGGCGTTGGCGATCATGGCGCAGGCGAAAAGGAAGGGCAGCGGGTTGATGCGTGCGCGGCGGATGGAGGCGAGGACGGCGGGCGTGAGAACGATGGCGGTGGCGTCGTTGGAGAGGCAGATGGTGACGGCGACGCCGGCGAGGTAAAGGAGCGCGAAGAGGCGGCGGCTGGAGTTGTGTGCGTGGGTGATGGCGACGGAGGCGATCCAGTCGAAGACGCCGTTGGCGCGGGCGAGCTCGGAGAGGAGCATCATGCCGGCGAGGAAAAGATAGACGTCGTTGCCTTTGGCGATGGCGCGGCCGGCGAGTGAGAGGGGGATGAGTCGGGTGAGGACGAGAAGAACGGCGCCAGCGCCTACCCAATAGACCTCCGGGATGTTGCGTGGGCGGAGGAGCATCAGGAAGATGCTGAGCGAGACGATGGCGATGAGCAGGGTGTGCGCGGCGAGCGTCGGCATCCGTGCGGCCTTCCTCCAGGGTTGAACGTATCAGAGGTATAGATGCGGGTTGTTGAGTCGCCCTTTTTGCCAGATTTGTTCGGAGGGCCTGAGAATGGATGCAACTCTTTGCTCCAGATGAGGAGGAGTGATGTGCAAGGTCATAGACGAGCTTAAGAACGGTGGGAACCCAGAGGAGCCGGAGAAGGAGACGCGGTTAAGCCGGCGGTCTTTCCTGACGGGCCTGGGCGCGGCGAGCGTTGCGGTGACGGCGCAGCCGCTGATGGCGGCTGTTCCAGAGACGGCGAAGCAGGAGGGCGAGGATGCCGCGGAGCCGGGGACGGTTCCGTTGACGCTAAAGGTGAATGGCGTGGAGCACCGGCTGAATGTGGAGCCGAGAGTGGCGCTGCTGGATTGCCTGCGCGAGAACATGAATCTGCAGGGGACGAAGAAAGGGTGCGATCACGGGCAGTGCGGCGCGTGTACGGTGCATGTGAACGGGCGACGTGTTCTGAGTTGCATGAGCCTGGCGGTGATGCACGCGAAGGATGAGATCACGACGATTGAAGGACTGGGATCGCCGGAGAAGATGCATCCGATGCAGGCGTCGTTTGTAGAGAACGATGCGTTTCAGTGCGGGTATTGCACGTCAGGTCAGATTATGTCGGCGGTCGCGGTGCTTAAAGAGCAGGTGGGACCGAGTGATGATGATGTGCGGCACGCGATGTATGGGAATATCTGCCGGTGCGGCGCGTATCCGAACATTGTGGCGGCGGTGCAGCAAGTGCGCAGGCTGGGATAGCGAGGCGAACGATGGAACAGTTTTCTTTTGTGAGTGCAACGACTGAGGCCCAGGCTGGTGCGGCCGCGGCGCGGAGCTCGACGGCACAGATTGGCGCGACGGTGCGGTATGTTGCGGGCGGAACGAACCTGGTGGACTTGCTGAAGCTGGATGTGGAGCGGCCTAAGCAGGTGGTGGATATCAATGCGCTGGAGATGAGCGGGATTCAGCCGTCGAATGGCGGGCTGAGGATTGGCGCGCTCGCTCGGAACAGCGATGTGGCGAATGATGCGACGGTGAAGCGCGATTATGCGGTGCTGAGCGAGGCGATTCTTTCGGGCGCGTCGCCACAGATTCGGAATATGGCGTCGACGGCGGGGAACTTGTTGCAGCGGACGCGGTGTCCGTATTTTCGCGATCTCGCGCACAAGTGCAACAAGCGCGAGCCGGGAAGTGGATGCGATGCGATAGATGGGTATAACCGGGGCCTCGCGATCCTGGGCACGAGCGAGCACTGCATTGCAACGAATCCTTCAGACCAGAATGTCGCGCTGACGGCGCTGGAGGCGACGGTGGAGATTCGAGGCGTGAAAGGCGAACGCAAGGTGCCGATTGCGGAGTTCTATAAGCTGCCGGGCAACACGCCGCATATCGAGACGGTGCTGGAGCCGGGGGATTTGATTACGGCAGTGACGCTGCCGGCACCGATGGCGGGCGCGAAGTCGGGGTATCTGAAGCTGCGCGATCGTGCGGCGTATGAGTTCGCGCTGGCATCGGCGGCCGTGGTCCTGGGCGTGAGTGGCGGCAAGGTGACGCACGCGCGTGTGGCGCTGGGCGGAGTGGCCACGATTCCATGGCGGTCGCGCGAAGCGGAGGCGGTGCTGATGGGTAAGCCTGCGACGCGCGAGACTTTTGTGCGAGCGGCGGAGGCGGCGCTGAAGGATGCGAAGCCTAGGTCCGAAAACGGATTCAAGGTTGAACTGGCGAAGCGGTGCATTGTGCATGCACTGACAACGGTAAGCGCGGCTCGATAGCCACGCGCGGCTTACGCCGCCGGATCGCGAAGGAGAATGGCGATGCAGGATAACGACGCGAAGCAGGCAGAGGTGAGGACGGAGTTTCCACCGGTGATAGGAGCGGCGCTGCCGCGCGTCGACGGCCCGGTGAAGACGACCGGGCGCGCGCAGTATGCGACGGACTATAGCTTTCCGGGGATGGTCTACGCCATGCCTGTGTGCGCGACGATCGCGAAGGGGAAGATTCGCTCGATGGACACGTCTGCAGCGGAGAAGATGCCGGGCGTGGTTGCGGTGCTGCATCACGGAAATATCGGGCCGCTGTATCACCCGTCCAGCGGCCATATGAATGAAGATCGGCAGCCGCTTGAGGATGAGCAGGTCTACTACTGGGGACAGTATGTGGCGCTGGCGGTGGCGAAGACGCTGCAGCAGGCGCAGGCCGCGGCGGCAGCGGTGCGCGTGACGTATGACGCGGACAAGCCGAATGTGTCGACGAATCTGGATGATGCGGATGTTCAGACGCGCACGGAGAGCAAGCGCGGCGATGTGCACTCGGGGTTCAGCGGCGCGCCGGTGAAGGTGGACGAGACCTATGCGACTCCGGTGGAGACGCACAACCCGATGGAGGTGCATGCGACGACAGCGGTGTGGGATGGGCAGCGGTTCACGCTGTACGAGACGACGCAGGGCGTTGTCGGCCACCAGCGCACGATGTCACAGGTGCTCGGCGTACCGAAGGAAAACGTTCGAGTCATATCGCGATTTATCGGATCGGGGTTCGGATGTAAGCTGAGCCCATGGCCGCACTCGGCGCTGGCGGGGGCGGCGGCGCGCAAGCTGAACCGGCCGGTGAAGCTCACAGTGACGCGACAGATGATGTTCTGGGATGGAGGACACAGGCCAAGGACGCAGCAGCAGATCCGGTTGGGAGCGACGCCGGATGGGAAGCTAGTTTCGCTGGAGCAGCACTACAGAAATCACACTTCTTTTGTGGGGAACTATCACGAGAATTGCGGTGAAGCGACGCCGTTTATTTACAGCACTCCGAATCTGGAGGTGACGTCGGCGCTGGTGCAGCGGAATGTGGGAACGCCGTGCCCGATGCGCGGGCCGGGAGCTGTGCCGGGGTTGTTTGCGCTGGAGTCCGCGATGGACGAGCTGGCGATCAAGCTGAAGATGGATCCAGTGGAGCTGCGGCTGAAGAACGACACTCTGACGGATGAGAGCAATGGGAAGCCGTTTTCATCGCGACATCTGAAGGAGTGTTTGGAGGTGGGCGCGGAGAAGTTTGGATGGTCGCAGAGGACGCCGGAGGTTGGGTCGATGCGCCGCGGCGATACTGTGCTGGGATGGGGAGTTGCAGCGGCGTCGTGGGGTGCGTGGAGAGGCGGATGCCAGGCGACGGTGACGCTAAAAGATGACGGCACCGCGCGAGTGTCGTGCGCGGCGCAGGATCCGGGCATGGGAACGTACACGATCTTCGCGCAGATTGTGAGCGACAAGACCGGGCTTCCGGTGGACAAGATCGAGGTGCTGCTGGGCGACACCGACTTTGTGCCGGGCGGGACCTCGGGCGGGTCGACGCTGACGGCAACGGTGATGCCGGCGATTGCGGATGCGTCGAATGGCGCGGTGCAGATGGTGCTGGCGATGGCGACGCGTCCGGGCGCGCCGTTTGCAGGGAAGAAGCCGACCGAACTGGTGATGAATGGCGGAAGCGTGCACCTGAAGGCGGATCGCGCGACTGCGGTTCCGTTTCAGGAGGTGCTGCGCGCGGCGAAGGTTGGATATGTGAGTGCGGATGGGAAGTCGGGAGCGCTGGGCTCGGACACGAAGGCGCGTGACTACTCAACGCACTCGTTTGGTGTGCAGTTTGTTGAGGTGGAGTGGCAGCCGAAGATTGCGCAACTGCGTGTAAGCCGCGTGATAACGGTGATGGACGCGGGAAGAATCATCAACCTGAAGACAGGAACGAACCAGATTATGGGCGCGGTGGTGATGGGGATCGGCATGGCGCTGCTGGAAAAGACCGTGTACGACCCGCGGAATGGACATCCGATCAACGACAACTACGCGGACTACCTGGTGGCGACGAACGCAGATGTGCCGAAGCTTGATGTGCACTTCCTCGGTATTCCCGACCCGATGATGGGCGAGTATGGCGCGCGCGGGATTGGTGAGATCGGGCTTGCAGGAGTAGCGCCGGCGATTACAAGCGCGGTGTATCACGCAACGGGCGTACGGGTGCGCGAGCTGCCGGTGAGGATTGAGGACCTGCTGCGATCGACGGTGGTGTAACTACTGGGCTGCGGCACGGGACAGTCCCGGCGCGGGTGTTCGCTGGTCGGCCTGTTGACTGATGCCGTTGTCCGCCATCGCGGGGGCGATTGGGATTCCAAGGAGAACTTTGACGGCAACCTTCTCGGTGCCCATAGTCGCGGGCTCGAAGTACCAGTGCGTAAGGCTTTCAACAAGTCCTTCGTTGAGGCGCTGATCGGGCGATTCCATGACGTGAAAGGCCTCGAGCTTGCCGTCCGCTTTGAGATTCGCCTGGATGACAACGATGCGGCCGAGGTTGGCGGTGACGGCAGCAGGCGGGAGCTGCGGGAGTCGCTGATCTTCAGGGAATGGCGGCGTGAGTGCGACGCCGGGGTGTGCGATGCGGACTTCGCGCGAGGCACTGTACTGGAGGCTCCAGCGCGCGCCGTGGATGCCGAGCTTGGAGACGTCGAGGTAAACGGTGTAGACGGGGCCGTCAGTGAACACACCGAAGTCGCGAACGGCGCCGCCGCTGCCGGCAGCGGAAAGGATCGAGAGCCCATAGGCTCCGTGCGGATTGTTTGGATCAACAGTAGCGTCCGAGGGAGCGGAACGAAGAGCGTTGCCTCCGGAGCCTCCGACGATGGTCATGCCGGAGAAGGGCGCAGAGCCGCTGCCGCCCGCGGGAGACGACCCGTTACCGTTGCCCATACCTGTGCCGGGGCTGTGACCTGAGCCGAGCCCTCCGCCGTTGCCGACGCCCCTGCCGCTTGAAGAGCCCGAACCGGCGATCTCTGAAGTGCCGCCGCCTGAGCCTTTGCCATGGGGCCCGCCTGTTCCTGATCCTGCGGGGGTAACTGCGTTGCCCTTACCTGCTCCTGAGCCTGATGCAGCGGTGCCGGAGCCGGAGACCCCGGCTGTGGTGGAGGTGCCGCCGGTGCTGTGGACTTCGGCGAGGTTGGGATTGGCGAAGACCTCAAAGCGGCCATGAAGTTCGGCGGCGGGAATGTCGTGCTCAGTCATCGTCGACTGAACTTCCATGGAGTTGACGACGAGGAGATTGTGAGTGTCGGTGCCGCCGGCGGGAGTCGCAGTCGATGGCGGGGCTGGGGCGCTCTTCGCGACGGCAGCTGGGGCGGCTGGCTTGACGACAGCTGGTGGAGCGGGTGGCGGCTTAGGCGCGTCGTAGGAACGGCCCTTGGTGGCAAAGGCGGCGAGCTTGGGTGCGTCGGCGAGTTCGGTTGCAGAGGTAAGGGCGACCGTGTCGACGGTGGATGGCTGAATTTTGGGAAGGGCCGGTGTGACTATAGCAGTCAACTTCGGCGCGGAGAGTGACGGCGCGCGCTGTCCGGCGGCCATGCGAACGATGCTTGGAATCGGAAGCGCAGTGGGCAGGCGAGGAGGATGCGGAAGATCGGGCTGCAGAATGGTCTGCACGGAGTTCGTTGCGTCGGGAGTGTTGGAGATGATGTGTTGCGGGCCGGTGTGAAGGAGTGCCATCGAGGATGCGCTGGAAGACGCATTGCGACCGGGCGCGGAGCGTGCTGACGCTGCGCCGTGCGATGATGAGGACGCGGAAGAGGATTGGAGATTGGGAAGAATTGGCCTGCTGGTTTGCGGTTGGTCGAGATCCACACGTTCGTAGGGCTGACGAACGTGGAGCGGGCCGTCAACAATCACGGGGGCAAGGCTCATTAGAAGAATTGTGGCGAGGACGACGAGATGCGCGCTGCCTGAAGCGGGGAGACCGCGCACTGGCAGGCCGGTGGCTTCCGCGAGAGTCGGTGTCGAGACGATCGGGCGTGGGTTTTCTAGTGGCACAGGAGATGTCCGGTTGTGCACGTGCTTGCTGGGGCTCGTGACAGCAGAGGACAGGACATAACCAGCGCAATCTCACCGAAGGTTGTGGCCGAACTCGCTTCTACGACGGCGATGAGCAATTTACGACATTGCACACGACCGCGCAGGTCAGGAGCTTTGCAGATGGGGCAAGTCTAGTCCTGCAAGAGGCAATGTCAACGAAAAAGGTAAGGGTGAAGTACAGGGTGGAACGCCGGTAAATAGAATCGTATTCAGACCAAAGCGCTGATGCAGATAACTGCAAGTAAGTAAGAGGTAACTTACTGAGATAAGCAGCAGAAAATAGACTTGTTGGGTCATAAGGTGCGACTTAGAATCCGGATACGCGGCCAACGCAAACGGGATGGAACGCGGCGGCGATCTCTGTTTGTAGGTGGCGAGGAAGTTATGAGCACCGTGGCAGACTTAGGTGTAACTCCTGAGACCCCGAAAACGGCGGCACCGACAGCACGGGTATGGTGTCCGTTTCATGTAACTCTTGCCGCGACCATTGCGCTGATTACTTTCTTTTTCTGCGGACAGTCAATAGCAGATCCTGACATCTGGTGGCACTTGAAGGATGCGCAGATTCTTGTGCAACAGCACCACTGGGTGCGGGTAGACCAATTTTCGTTCACAGTCGTTGGAACTCCCTGGGTGAACTCGGAGTGGCTGTCAGAGCTGGTGTTTTATGGGCTGTGGCGGCTGGGTGGAGTCGCTGGGCTGTTCTTCGGCTATGTGGTGATGGTCGAGACGCTGATGATGGGGATTCTGTTGCTGGCGTATCGCGCGAGTGACTCGATCAAGGCGTCCGCGTTAGCGACTGTAGGAGCGGTGCTGCTGGCAGTGGTGAATTTTGGGCCGAGGACAATCCTGATGGGATGGGCCTGCCTGCTGGCACTGATGCTCGTACTCTGGAAGCTGATGAGGACTGGTGACGCTCCGTTGTGGACAGTGCCGCTGATCTTTCTGTTGTGGGTGAATCTGCATGGGTCATGGCTGGTTGGGCTATTGGTGTTTGGGATTGTCGTGGGCAGCGGGTTTGTCTCCGGGACCTCGGGCAAGGTAGTTGCGGAGCGATGGACGCCATTTCAGCGGCGCAGGCTGCTTATGACGGCAGCGGCGATTGTGCCGGCACTTTTTGTAAATCCTTATGGATATAAGGGAGTGTTTTATCCGTTCGATCTTGCTTTTCGGCAGAAGCTGAATGTGGAGCATGTGGTGGAGTGGGCTTCTGTCAATTTTCATGAGCCAAGGGGAAAGATTGTATGCGGGCTGCTGCTCGCGTTGTTCCTGCTCGCATTGGCTGGGAGGCGTCAGTGGAAGCTGGCTGAGCTGGGACTGGTGGTTTTCGGGGTCTATATGTCGCTGACCTATGTGCGTTTCCTGTTTCCGGCGGCTATCTTGATTGCTCCAATCCTGGCGCGGCAGATGGAATTTATCCCGGCTTACAACAGGAGCATTGATAAGTCATGGGTGAACGCGCTGTTCTCGGCCGCCGTCTTGATTGTGATTGTTTGTCGCTGGCCAGCAACGAGGAAGATCAATGAAGATTTAGCGAAGAAGATGCCGCTGGGTGGTGTGCGGTACCTGCAGACGCACGTAATGCCGAACGAGCGGATTTTCAATCACTACATGTACGGCGGATGGATGATCTGGAGTCAGCCGTCGATCCCGACGCTTGTAGACAGCCGCACGGATATTTTCGAGTACAAAGGCGTGCTGGCGGACTACCTGAATGCAATCGGTCTAAAGGATTCGATGGCGATTGTAGATAAATATCACGCGAAGTATATTTTCTTCCCGTCGAAGGATGATCCGTTCACCTATTTGATCCGACACACAACGGGGTGGCACGTTATTTACGACGACGGAGTGAGTTGCGTGTTTGAGAGGAACCAGGCCGGCAGTTAGGAAGTAACTGGTTCGAGCTGCAGAAGGTCTCCTACCTCAGTGTTCGACCCGGCGATGGTTCCGGGAGGAAGCTCGAGCGCGCTGGAAGCTTTCCAGTTAATTGATGTCATCCTAAAAGGACGTAGGTTGCCGTAGGCAGAGAGTACCCGATGCTCTCTGTCCAGGAGAAGAACGTCGATGCTGAAGCGCATCCAAAACGTGTGAACTCCGTTGGATGGCCGGATAAGGAGCCCATGTCCGGGGGCAAGGGAGCTACGTCCCATGAGGCCCACGAAACGGGTCAGCGACGTATCGGCAACGCCAACCCGGTTTCCCAGCACGGAGTGCCGGACCGGATTGGAAATGCGCAGGTACTCCGCGTGCCGTGGACCCATAGTGCGAGTAGCTAAACCTTACGCTTGCGTCGTTGGATAAGAACGAGAAGCACCACGACAAATAGAACTCCTGCAACAACGCGAATAATTGTTGGTGTATCCATGCTTTCTCCCTTTCAAGGTAGATAAGACATCTGATTGTGCGTTTAGAAAAGATTCTGAATGTTGTGAATGATACTTATAAATGCTGGGGCCAATAACACAATGAACATACTTGGAAAGATAAAAAATACAAGGGGAAATACCATTTTTATGGTCGTCTTTGCGGCGAGCTCTTCTGCTTTCTGACGACGCTCGATGCGGAGCGAGTCAGAAAATACCGCAAGTGCCTTTGAAATCGGAGTACCAAACTTGTCTGTCTGAACGAGCATGCTGACGAAGGCGGAGACAATCTCAAGTTTTGTGCGCTCAGCCATATGCCTCCAGGCTTCGATACGCGGGGTTCCGGCGCGTTGTTCGAGGCTGATGAGGTTGAACTCGTCGCTGAGGTCGGGGTGTGTGCCGGCGAGTTCCGACCCGACACGCAGAAGAGCCTGATCCAACCCAAGGCCGGCCTCCATGCAGATAGCAAGGAGGTCGAGGGCATCCGGGAGGCCAAGGCGAACGCGTTCGCGGCGCTTGCGGACCAATCGTGACACGAACAGGTCCGGCACATAGAACGCGAAGATCGTGCCAACGATGAACCAGAAGATGAGGTTGTCACGGATCAGGACGCTGATGAGGACCGCGGTGATCGCAGTAAGCAGTAGTCGAGTCGCATAGAAGATTTCGACGTGATAGGGCTGGCGGTACCCGGCCAGCATGAGCTGGCGCGCAGCGCTCGCGCTGTTGTTTATGCCAATTGTCCGGCGGAAGCGCTCGGTTACTGAACCGACTTCGGTGAGGATGGCCGCCGGCCGAAAGGACTGGGTAGCGGCGACCGGTTTGAACCCCTGCACGGCTTCGAGCACGCGGGCTTCGGCCGAGGCGCGACGTTCGAAGATCAAAATGACCAGGGTCGTACCAAGGAAGATAGTGAGACCGGCGGCGATGAGGATATAGACCATGGCTACACCTTGATGCGGACGATGCTGCGAATGACGATAATTCCAAAGACCATGAACACGCCGCCGGCAACCAGCAGGTGACGGCCGACCGGCTCGTTGAGCAGGGGAGCTGTGTAATTGGGGTTGAGCGCATTGAGTGCGAAGAACATGACGATCGGGAGCACGCAGAGGATCCAACCGGTCAGGCGTCCTTGCGCGGTATAGATACGAATCTCGCCTTGCAGGCGGATTCGCTCGCGCAGCAGCGCTGTCGTCTTGTCGAGGACCTCAACGAGATTGCCGCCTGTCTCGCGCTGTATGAGCATTGCGGCGACGAGGAATTGCACGTCGGGAACGGGTACGCGGTCCGCGAGATTCAACAGAGCGTCACGAAGCGGGAGACCAAGATTTTGCTCTTCGGAGACGCGGCGGAACTCTTTGCCGACCGGGTCGGCGATCTCCTGGCCGACGAGATCAAGTGCGGCTGTGAGGGAATGGCCGGCCTGGAGCGCGCGCGAGACCAGGTCCATTGCATCAGGGAGCAGTGAAGCGAATTTTTTGAACTGGCGCCTGCGTCGAGCGAGGACATACGCATAGGGCGCGACGAATGAGATGAAGACGAGGAGTGGAATGACGAGCGGATTAACGGAGAGGATCTCGCAAGTCCAGTAAACGACTAGAAGCGCCGTGAGCGAACCGAGCAAGAGGCGGCCCACCGACCAATTCAGGTCAGCTTCGACGAGGAGCTTCTGAAGCCGCGATGCGGGCGTGAGTTTGCCGAACAGTCGATTGAGCCACGGGATCGTGCTGTAGGAATCACGGCGAAGAATATCGACACGCTGTGAGATGTTCGCAGGACCGCGACCGGCGGCGGCTTCGAGTCGCGAATGGGCGAGTTTTTCCGCACGCGTTGGCTGAGTGAACACCACTACCACGGTGAAGACAGCCGCGAGAATGAAGACGAAGAGAAGAAGGAGAGACATGGCCGTTTCAGCTATACGTCGACGACGTGGTTGTAGATATCCATGGGAACTCCGATTCCGGAGGCCTGAAGTTTTTCGAGGAACTTGGGGACAATGCCGGTGGCCTGGAAGCGTCCGATCACTTTGTTGTTGGGGCCGAGGCCGCGCTTTTCAAAGCGGAAAATGTCCTGGAGGCTGACGACATCCTGAGACATTCCGGTGATCTCGCTGAAATGAGTGATGCGGCGAGTGCCGTCACTCATGCGCGAGATCTGGATGATGATCGCGACAGCGGACGCGATTTGCTGACGGATTGCCTTCTCGGGCAGGTTAAGATTCGCCATCATCGCCATGGTCTCCATACGAGCGATGGCGTCGCGCGGGCTGTTGGCGTGAATGGTTGTGAGGGATCCATCGTGGCCGGTGTTCATGGCCTGCAGCATGTCCAGCGCCTCTTCGCCGCGAACCTCACCAACGATGATGCGATCGGGGCGCATGCGAAGAGAGTTGACGACGAGTTCGCGCTGGCGGACACCACCACGGCCTTCGAGGTTGGCGGGGCGGCACTCGAGGCGAACAACGTGGTGCTGCCTGAGCTGGAGTTCGGCCGAGTCTTCGATGGTGACGATGCGCTCAGTGTCGGGGATGAAGCTGGAGAGCACATTCAGCAGGGTGGTCTTTCCGGCACCGGTACCGCCGGAGATCACGATGTTCAGGCGAGCTTTGATGGCTCCCTGAAGAAGCTGCAGCATCTCGGGTGTGATGGTCACGTTCCGAAGCAGATCTGAGGATTCGAGCGGCGTGGTGCCAAAGCGGCGGATGGAGAGGATGGGACCGTCGACCGCGAGCGGCGGGATGATAACGTTCACGCGGGAACCGTCGGCCAGGCGTGCGTCCACCATTGGCGACGATTCATCGACACGACGCCCCACGGCGGAGACGATTTTGTCGATGATGTGCATGAGGTGCACCTGGTCCTTGAAGGTGACACCGGTCTTCTCGAGCACGCCGGAACGCTCAACGTACACGGCGTTGTGCGTGTTGACGAGGATGTCGTTGATGGTCGGGTCCTGAAGCAGCGGCTCGAGCGGGCCAAGGCCGAAGACTTCGTCGAGCACCTCGCGGCAGAGGCGGTCTTTCTCGACCATGCTGAGGGGCGTGTCGAGTTGCGTCATCAGGTCCTGAATGACGGCGAGAATCTGCTGACGCGCGCGGAGATCCTGCAGATTGCGCAGCTTTTCCAAGTCGATTTTCGCGAGCATGTCGCGATGCAGCGCGGACTTGATCTCCTGATAAACACGACCGGTGACACCGGACCGTGGCGACTCATTGCCGCGAATTGGTGGTATGCGGCTAAAAGAAGGAAGTACTTCATTCATAGAGCCCATGTTGACCTCCCTGCATGCTGCAGTCCGCGCCTAAAGCTATCCCGAAATTCCGAGAACGTTGAAACGAGAGCGCGCTTGATTGATTCGCTTCTCGGTGTTGTTGTCGGCTGTCGTGTCCAGTGAGCCGTTGAGTCGGAGCGTCCACTTACCGATGCCCTGCATGAAATCGGATCGTGACTTGATGGAGACCGGGATTCCGGTTGAGATCGCTTCCGCAAGCTCCTGGTCAGAGTTGGGAATGATGAGTGAAATTTTTCTGTGCAAGGCCTTCTCGATCGTTTCGATCGACAAGGGAGCTTTCTTTGTCCATCGGTTGAGGACGACCTGCGATTTAGATGTCGGAAAATTCAGACGCAATAGATAGTCGAGATAGCGCGACGTTGCGCGGACAGCAGGCAATTGAGGTGTGGCGATGAGCGAGAACTCGTCGCTCAGCTCAACGATAGCGAGGTTCTGCTCATCGAAGCGCGCGTCGGTATCGACCACCACGTAGTCATACATTCGAAGCAAGAAGCGCAAGGTCTGCTGAACGGCTTCGGGTGTGGTCTTCGGTGTCGCTCCGAGCCCCTCGGGTGAGGCCAGCACTTCGAGACCGCTCTCATGCTTGAGAACGAAGCCCTGGAGCAGTTCGGCATCCATGCGGCTGAGGTTGCAGGCGAGCTCGTAGAAACCGTAGCTGTGGTGTTCAAGGCCAAGGTGCAGTGTCACCTCACCCAATTCCGGCTGGTGATCGACGAGGAGCACCCTCTTGCTGCGCTTGGCGAGGGAATAGGCGAGATGAACAGCCAGCGTCGTCGTGCCAACTCCGCCTTTCACGCCCATGAGCGTGACGAGTTTGCCTTGTACGTCAGAGACGAAGGAGTCGCGCTTCTTGCGTGCGACCTGCGCAAGAGCGTCCTGAACGCGGTCAGCGACGAGCGGCTTTTCGAGGTACTCCGTGCAGCCTGAGCGCATCGCTTCGATGATGGCCTCGGCCTCCATGCGGCTGGACACGGCGAAGATTGACATCGGATAGAGAGAGGTGCGGCGCAGATACTCGACGGTCTCGAGGGCCATCGGACGGTCACGGTCGAAATCAATGATGCAGACCTCGGGGTGAACCTCGCGGAAGGTGCGGAGGAGCGACGCATCCTTTTCGCCGAAGTATTGCCGAAGCGATGCGCCGAGTGTGAAGCCAGGTACGGACGCAACAACGCGACCGAGAACATGGACGGCGGCGTCGTCCAGATGAATCGCCAGGATGGACATCTCCTGGTTGTTATCCGGGTTCGAGTTTCCGAACATATCGCGCACCGTAATTCCTATCTCTGCATTATGGGTGTAGCGGTTCCTGGAACTTGATGAGCCCCCGGGAAATGCTGATCGAAACGATTCGGATCGAGCGCCGGGACGACGGGCTTCGGCAACAGTGGAACCGGGCTGGGTATTCCGAGCGGATCCACGATTGTCGGAGTTACGACGACCAGCAGCTCAGACGTCGTGAGGTTCTTGGAATGCGAGCGAAAGAAGAGGCCCAAAATCGGGATATCCCCGATCCCTGGAATCTTGCTCATCTGGATCGTGGTGTTGGAGTCGAGTAGCCCGGCGATGCCGAAGCTTTGGCCATCTTTCAACTCAACGGAGGTCTCAGCACGGCGCGTAGAAAGAGCGGGGACCGTAAAACCGGAGATCGTGACAGCGTTCCCGTAATCGAGCGAGCTGACCTCGGGAGCGACCTTTAGCCGAATGGAATTATCTGGCTCGATCGTACCAGTAAAGTCGAGCTTGATGCCGTAGGGACGGAACTGGATTGTAACTGCGCCGGCCCCTCCGGCCTGCGTTCCCTGCACGACAGGGTAGGGAAATTCGCCACCGGCGAGAAAGTGTGCAGGTTCTCCGCTGACAGCGAGCAGGTCGGGTTCCGCAAGGATCTGAAGGACATTCTTCGTCTCAAGATCTTCGATCGTCGCGCCAAGATTCAAATCGGGGCGGAAGAGGAAGATGTTGAGCAGGCTGCCGACGGTGAAACTGGAAGTGGTGCCCTGAACTCCAGCGCCTATCGAGCCGTTGACCGTGCCCCCCGCCGTGGGCGCCGAGAACTGCTGGGTCGAAACAGTGCCGATGGTATTGGCTCCGCCCGTGCTGAGGATGTTGATGCCGAAGGTGTTCATCTTTCCACGATCCACTTCGGCAAAGCGGACTTTGAGCATGATCTGTTTGCTATGCGCCGGCGTAAAGACCAGTAGACCGTTGACGACTTCTTTGGTGTAAGTCTGCGCCATTTTGAGCACAGTGTCGGCGACGCCTTGATCCGTGACGGTGCCGGAGAGAACAACTCGGCCTTCTTCAGCGCGAGCCTCGATGGGCTGATTTGGGTAGGTCTGCTGGAGCGCGGCACGTAACCCGGCGATATCGACGTCGGCTGAAACCTCAAGCATGCGCGAACGGCCGTCCTCGTCCCAGAAGACGACGTTGGAGGAGCCCGGCGCCTTTGCGGTGATGACGACCTGCGTCGGTTCGGTTGTAGTGCTGTCGATCACGGCGGGATTACTCACGTAGATTTTGCGAAGCCGCGCCTGCATCGTGACGATGATGGAGCGGCCCACGAGGATGTGAACGGTCTCGG
The DNA here is from genome assembly GCA_035944135.1 of Acidobacteriaceae bacterium. Classification (NCBI taxonomy): domain Bacteria; kingdom Pseudomonadati; phylum Acidobacteriota; class Terriglobia; order Terriglobales; family Acidobacteriaceae; species Acidobacteriaceae bacterium. The sequence continues at coordinate 1,093,038 of DASZBM010000002.1, read as the reverse complement.
TTTCAGCGGACGTCTGAGGAGCCGCGGCCGGGGTCGCAGTTGATTGAGGAACGCTATCGGTCTGCGATACTGCAACCGACGCAACGCAAAGTGGAACAGCAAGAACCAGAACCCGTCCTGCTCGAATGTGCATATCTAGAGCCTCATCCTGCGACTAGAACTTCGCGACGGTGTGTTTATCCCCTGCAATGGTTTCGACACTATAAAACTCAGCAGGTCGGGGTTGGGGTTTTGGAGCCGCGGCCACGTGCGGTCTGGGTGCAACAGGCGTGACGTCCGCGACCAACTGTGAGGCCAGAACGGGCTTCGGCTCGGGCCTGTTCTGATCCGCGCCGTTTCTCAGAACGAATTGGACTGAGCCTTGCTGAGTTGCGAGTACAAGTTTCTGTGCGTCGCGCGGACTGAGAAGCAGCGTGACCACGTTGACGGTTGCGGGTCTGCCTTTCGGGTCAGGTTCGAGCGTCTGTCCGGCAGTGAGCACTTCAACGTTTTGAAGAATTGTTTGTGTGAGCGGCGCAGATGCGTTGTCAGGACGATAGGTGAGGAGGACATCCACGTGACTGCCGGGGTAGAGGAACCCAGCCACACCGACCACGTCATTGGACCGGATCGAGATGGCGCGCATGCCTTCCGGGATCTTTACCGACAGACCGAGGCCGGATCCGGGTGCGGCCAACTCACTTTCGACCACGGGTTCATTTGCGCTGACGGGATAAATCAGTGAACGACCGAGAACCTGCTCGGGCCGAGAGAATGCGCCGGTGAGGGGCATGGAAGCGGGCCAGTCGACAACCCTGAGGTTTTCGGGAGTGAGTGGCGTTCCGGCCGGGAGCTGATCCACGGCAGCGACGACACGAATTGTCAACGGCGACTTCGCTCGTTCGCTGCGGAGATGTGAATAGAGAAGATACGTCGCGCCTGCCGAGAGCACGAGAGCGATGAGGAGCGCGAGGGAGACTCGACGAATATCCATGACTTCAACCCTTCCAAACGGTCGAGATCAACGTGCCCACGGCGCCCGCAGCAATGGCGAGCCCATAGGGCATGCGCACGGCGTTCGCGCTGGAGAGATTCAGCGCCGGGTTTTGACGCAAACCGCTGGTTGCGTGAAAACGAATCACCGCAGCAATGTTGGAGAAGGTAGCCCGGTATCGCTTGAGAACGATGACATATCCCAATGCAATGAGACCACCGGCGAGGGCGCATACGATGAGTGCCAAACCAGCGTTGCGATAGCCCACCCATGCGCCTACCGCAGCCATGAGCTTGACGTCGCCACCTCCCATCGCGTGAATCACAAACAGCAGGAAAAAAGCCCCGCCGCAAAGAACCATGCCGAGCAGCCCCTCCAGCAGCCCGTGCCAGCCGAGAAAACAGAAACGAACCAAAAGCGCGGCGAGAATTGCCGGGTACGTGACCCGGTTCGGGATACGGGCAGAGATGACATCGAACCAGGCGCCGAGAAGCGCTGCTAGTACCGCTCCGTCGAGCAACCAGATTTGCATTGTGAACCCCTTGCCCATAAGGCCCGCATTTCAGGAAAGCCACGCTGCCGGGCGTGCGGGATTGATCCCGTAATGCCCGGCACCATCGGCTGAATTTGCGTCTTACTGGCCGGTAGCGCTGCTCAACTGGCTGCCGATCGAGCTAAACGCGTTGTTGATGTAATTGGCGACGGTCTTCATGCCAGCGATGGCACCAAGAGCGATGAGGGCGCAGATGAGCGCGTACTCGATTAAATCCTGACCGGATTCGTCCTCATGGAAAACGGAGACGAGATTGCGAAGAGTCATGGTAGTTCTCCTTGGGAAAAATAAGCAGTGCGGCGTATGGCGTATTCAGATGTCGTGTTCTTTGAGAGCTGGCCCGATTGGATCGTTCACAATCGCGCGTCCGCACTGCGCACAAGAGGAAGGGACGTGCCTATAGCTTCAGGAGTGAAGGTTCGTTTCGAGCACTTACTCGGAACGTGCCGCCTGTCGGCCTAATCCCTCTTCCATTTCGGCTATCGTGCCGTTACAAGTATCAGTCGCTACACTAAGTGTCAATGACTTTTAGTAACTTCAGGTGCCGTTACCACTACTTTTGTAAGTAGTGTGATTCCGGAAGTAACTCAAATCACGACGCAGTGGTCGCGCTTCGTGATCTTAGGTTCGTCAGAAGAGAGGATTGCGTTCGTTCGGTTCGACAATTACCTGGCGACGCGAATGGCCACCCAGTGCAATGTTTACTCTTGTGACGACGGAATTAATTCCGAGGAGATAGTGGGGCTTGCCATCCAGGCTCGTGACGAGACGAGCGGTGCCGTGAATGCGCCCGAGTGACCTGCCACCAAGTCTTAGCTCTGCGCTGCCGGCAGTGTAGCGAAGCTCGGCGACTTTCCCGTTGTGGAGTGAGACAGAAAAGACGCCGTCTTGTGCCGCCGCACAGTCGGGACGAATGTTCCAGTAAAGTCCGTCGTCCTCCATTCTCACGCCGGCGAGCCGCCAGGTGTAGTCGCATAGCACCAACGCCGCGGGAGAGTAGCTGGCCGAGCCTGATTGCGTGAACTCGCCCGTCAGAGGATCGATCTGCTGACGAAACGATGGATCGCGCAGGATTGCGTCGCACCACCGCTGCATCATGTGAGCAAACTCAGCCGAGCGGTTGTAGTGATCGAACCATCGTCCGGCGCGCAGCGCAGTGAGCGCCTGCGACGGGCCGCCCCACGAGTTACGCGGAATCGGGCGAACGAAGGTTGGATCGTTGAGCGCGATCGACGGCAGAGGATACGGAGCCCAAAACGCGTGCGGGTCTCCCAGTTGTCGCGACCATAGTGTGTCGAAGGTCTTCTGATCAAGGACGTGTTCGCCGCAGATGCGCGAGAGGATATCGCTCCGGACTTTGACGAAGTTGTTGTGCGCGTCTAGATCGTAGAAGGCAGCGTCCTCGGAAACGTAGAGCTTCTCCAGGATGAGTTTGCGAAGGCTTTCGGCGCGATCGAGCCACTGATCGGATTCCGAGGACTTACCCAGAGCACGAGCCATTGCGGCGAGTGCGACGCGGCCGCCGTAGACCGTCGCCGAGAGATCCGGGCAAAGGCGCGGTAACGTGGGGTTCGGAGGACATTGACGCGCATCTTTGTCGGGGCACTGATTGGCGCAGCCTGCCCAGCGGGGACTGTTGTCCATGCCAGTGTCGTAGGTGCAGAAACCTTCGATGAGTCCAGTACCGCGCGTGTTGCGATAGCGCATCAGCCATGCATCCCAGCGCGAGCAGGCGTAGTAGGCAGTCTGGAGCAACTCGGAGTCGCCGGTGGCATCTGCGAGCTCCCACGCGGTGGCAGCGATGGGCACGACCATCTGGATCTGACCGAAACCGGTCTCTGAACGCTTATTGTTCGCCGGAAGCTGGCCGTCATCGTGCTGCAGAACGAAGAAGGTCATGTGCGTGTTGCGGGCCACGTCAGGACGAAAGAGCGAGTAGACGAGCGATTCGTGTGGTCCACATTCCTGCCAGATTCCAGCGTACTCGGCGCCTTCGATGAGCACAGGACCGTTGAAGCGTGGAAGCACCTGAACATTCGCCGCGAGGACCTGGAGCGCGCGATCATAAGCGTGCTGCCACGTCATGTTCGAGGTCGAGAAGCGCGGGGCAGTTGCGGTGCCGGCGCTGGGTTGTGCAAGGAGCGCAAGCGGGCGCATCGCAGGCGCGAGTGTGCTGAGTGCGGCTGCCTTCAGGATGTCGCGGCGTTGCATATGGGGCTCGGTGCTGGTGCAGTCGATGCCGGTTCGGCGGAGTGCAGAAGCGTGGCGGCCCAGGAGGACACTGCGGCAGCAAACGCATCCGGTTCGGCCGGCGAGGCGCCTTCGAGCGCAGCGAGCTGTACTGCGAAGTTTCCGATGGTGGAGCTTTCGGGAGCTCCGCGGCGAACGGGAAGGCCGGTTCGTTCTGCCGTAAGACGACAGAGAAGATCATTGCGGCACCCGCCACCGACAACGACGATTTCAGTGAGCTGCACGCCCGTGTACCGGCGAAGCTCTTCGAGCGCGCGAGCGTAGGCCGCGGCGAGGCTATGGAAGATGAGCGCGGCCATCCGCGCAGCGCCAGCAGGGCTCTCATCCAGCGTGGCGTGACCCTGCGCGCGGAGCTGAGCGTTGATGCGCGAGGGCATGTTGCCGACGAGGCCGAGTTCGGGATCGCCAACATCAAGGAGAGCGGGAGGTTCGGACTCGACGGACGCGCGGCGGACCAGGTCTTCCACCGTGAAGGATGTACCGGCGGCCTCCCACGCGTCCATGCACTGCTTGAGGAGCCACATGCCGTTGACGGCTTTGTGAAAGCAGATGCGGTTGCCGATCGCGCCGAGATTGGTGAAGTCGTCGGCAAGCGCCGAGGGCGAATTGCAGGGCGCTGACAGCAGCGCTCCGATGAGTGACCACGTGCCGGAGCTGATGTAGGCCCACTGCTTGGCATGCGCGGGAATGCCGGCGATAGCGGAAGCGGTGTCGTGGCAGGCAGGTGCGATGAGTTCGGTATCGCGCAGCGCGGCTAACTCGGCGAGTGGGCGACGGAGTTTGCCGAGGCGCGTGCCTGGCTGCGTGATCGTTGCCGCGCGCTGAAGATCAAGGCCCGCGGCGGCGAAGATTTCTGCACTCCAGTTGCGCGTCGCGAGGTCGATCATGCCGGTGTGCGTCGCGTTGGTGTATTCGGCGAACGGCGCGGCGCCCCAGCGCGTGAGCATGTACTCGGGCAGATTGAGCCAGCGTGTGCCGGGCGGGAGATTGGCGGCGTCATCCGCGTAGAGCTGATACAGAGTGTTAAGTCGCGCAAGCTGAATGCCGGTGATCTCCTGCAGGCGTTGCGGCGAAATCTTTGTGTGGAGCTGTTGCTGCGCGGCGATGGTGCGCTCGTCCCGGTAACAGAACGCCGCATCCAATGCGGTGTTGTCGGGCCCCACACGCACGTAGTCGACAGCCCAGCCGTCGACCGCAACGGAGCGGATGCCTTCAGGAGCAAGCTCTGCGCAGCGGCGAAGACCGTCGTCGATGCCATCTTCGATCGCGCGCATCGGCCAGTGAAGGCCGCCGCTTTCGACCGGGCCGTTGGCGAAACGATGAACGAGTGTGATCTCCGGCGCGTCATCGCGCCAGCGGAGAAGAGAGACACGGCAGCTCTCGGCGCCGAGGTCGACCGCGATCAGCGCGCGTTTGTCCTTCGGTGCTAGAAAGGCTGCCTGCTGGCTCACCGGAGATACGCCTCCACCAGACCCCCATCAACCGGAATCAGGTGCCCGGTGGTGCAGCGCGCCTGCGGTCCGGCGAGAAACATAATGGCTTCGGCGCAGTCTTTCGGATCGATCGGCTGGTGTGTAAGCGTGCGCGTGGCGTAGAAACGCGCCAGCACGTTGCGCAGATCGTCATCGGAGCCCGACTCGTCGAAGGGAAGGTTGTACTTCTTCAGCGAGGCGATGACGCGATCGCGCGGGAACATCGTCGAGCCCTTTACAACCGTCGCGGGACTGATTCCGTTCACACGGGTCTTCGGCGACATGCTCACGGCGAGCTCGCGCACGAGATGACTCAGCGCTGCCTTGCTGACGTCATAGGCCTCGCTGCCGCGCTTGGCGACGACCGCATTCGCCGAGCTGGTCAGAACGATGCTCGTTTCGAGTCCCTGCGCATCGAGGATCGACTTGAGCTCGTCGGTGAGCAGATAGTTTGCAGTGACGTTCACCTCAAGCGTAAGAGCCCACTGCGCATCGGTGATGATGCCGTCCGCCGAAGAGGGGAAGAGCGCAGCGGTGTTGATCAGGATATCGATGCCGCCGTACCGCAGGATGGTCGCATCGAGGGCAGACCGAATTGCAGCGCGGTCGCGGATGTCGATCGAGGTGAAGTCCGCGACCTCGCGTCCGTACTTCGATTGAACTTCCTTGGCCACGGCTTCGGCGCCCTTGGTATCGCGATCGGCGACCATGACGTGCGCACCGCGCTCGGCTGCAAGCAGCGCGACCTCGCGGCCGATACCACTGCCGCCCCCGACGATAAGCGCAATCTGACGGGAGAGCTGCTTCTCAGCAGGCTGGCGGCGAATCTTGGCCTCTTCGAGTTGCCAGTACTCGATGCGGAACGCCTCACTGGGTGGCAGCGCGACGTAGTTCTCGTGCACCGTGAAGCGGTCCGACGGAATGCGCGTTGAAGCCTGCGGGACTGCAGGGCACGGCTTGTTGTCACCGAGAGCGCCCGCACCTTGCATCACGCCGATCGCGTTCGTGTAGAACTCGCCGGTGATGCGCGACTCGGCCTTGTTCTTGCCGAAGGAGAACATGCCGACGCCCGGGATCAGAACGACGGTGGGGTTGGCATCGCGCTGCTTGGGCGAGTTCGGCTCTGCGTGTTTCGTGTAGTAATCGGCGTACTCGGCACGATAGGTCTGGAGCGCCGAATCGAAGAGCGCCGGCAGCTGCGCGGGGTCATCGGCAGGATTCCAGCGGACGAAGAGCGGACGAATCTTGGTGCGGATGAAGTGATCGGGGCAGCTTGTACCAAGGTGTGCGAGTTGCTCGGCTTGCGTCGAGTTCGCGAACTCAAGCACCTGCGGCGAATCAGTGTAGGTGCCAATGAAACGCTGGTTGTGAGAGACCGCGCCGCGCAAGCGAGGCATGATCTTCGCCGCAATCTTCTTGCGGTCCTCGCGAGTCGGAACACGCTCTCCGCCGAAGCGTTTGTAGCCGGGCCGAGCGGCATGACGCTCGATAAACTGGCCGATCTGATCGATGATCGTGATCGTGTTGACGTAGCAGTCGCGCTGCGTGTCACCCCACGTGAAGAGCCCGTGGCCACCAAGAATAACGCCATCACAGCCGGGTGTTTCCTGCACAATCTGTCGAAGCATCATGCCGAGTTCGAAGCCCGGGCGCTGCCACGGCAGCCACGCGAGCTTGTGCCCGAACTCGGCGTTAAACTCATCCATACGCTGCTTGCCGTTCCCTGATGCCGCGAGCGCGATTGCCCAGTCAGGGTGTAGGTGATCGACGTGCGGGAAGGGAAGGAAGCCGTGCAGGGGCGTGTCGATGGATGCCGCCGTCGGATTGTTGCCGAAGGTCACGATCGGATAGAGCTCGACCATGGCGTCCTCTTCGTCAACGCCGCGATACTGCTTCTCGAGCGCGAGCAGCTTGTCCAGATACAGCGTCGCGAAGCCGGAGCGCTTGATGCTGCCGAGATCGCCGCCGCTACCCTTGACCCACAGCACCAGCTTCTTCTGGCCGTCGACCGGATCGACTGTCTCGAGCTTCGAGCTCGTGTTCCCGCCGCCGAAGTTCGTTAGTCGGAGGTCAGAGCCGAGCAGATTCGAGCGGTAGCGGAGGAGTTCAGGGGCGTCGAGCGTCTTCGCGTACGACTCGTCCCACTTGTCTTCGAGAAACTTCAGCTTGGCTGTCGCAGTGGCTTGGGGCATAGGGCGCTCTCAGAAGGAAAATGCCCGACCATTGTCACACATTGAAAGGCAATAGAGCAACAGTTTCGTATTTGAATTTCACCCTATTCAAAGGTCGAGTTCACATTCTCCAGAACAGACCTGCGCGTGACCAGACGGTGCGTGACGTAGTTGTATGGCGGAACAGTTTGGCCGCGGAGCAGCGCCAGGCCAAGGTTCATGAGCGCTGGACCGTAGCTGTTAGTTTCGTGCGACACGGAGGCAATCATGGGCGAGCTCTTTCGCTTCATCTCCTCCACTGCCTCATGGATGCAATCCTGGCCGACGACGGCCACATGGCGTTCACGCTTCAGTTCGCGTGCAGCATCGATCGCGCCCAGCGCGCTGGTGTCGGTCGCGGCGGCAATCAGGATGTTCTTTTCGCGCTTATGCCGCTCCAGGAACTCCGAGATGACCTTGCGGCTGCGCTCACGAATTCCGCGGCCATCGATCCTGACGAACGCCTCCACGGGAAGGTCGGGGAGTGCGGAACGAATCGCCTCAAAAGCGCCCGAGACGCGGCTCTGCACCAGCAGGCCGGCCTCCGGCAGATCAAGGCCGAGCACCCAATCCACCTTGCCCTCCCACTCGCTCATCGCGAATTCTGCAAGTGCCTGGCCGGCGGTCATCCCCGCGCGGTAGTTGTCCACACCGAAAAATGTCGCATGCGGATGCGGGATATCAATCGCGATGAGCGGGATCTTCGCGGCTGCAATCTTGTCGCCGATGATCGGCGCAACCTCATGCTCCACCTGCAGCTCGAAGATCAGATCCACACCCGCCTGGATGAACTCTTCAGCATTCTTGATCGCGGTGGGTCCATCGTACTTGTTATCCAGCACCATGAGATCGACCCCGCAGCTTGCCGCAGCTTCCACAAGGCTGCTCGTCACCTCGACCGAGAAAGGCATGTCGGCGCTCTGACCGGCGAAGCCAAAGCGTAGCTTCTTCGGGCGCGAGACATGCCGGTACGTGCCGTCCTGCGCCTGCGAGATGTAGCCACGATGCGCGAACGTCTTCAGCACCCGGTACACGGTGGTCTTCGAAACGCGCGTGCGGCGATGGATCGCCTCCAGCGTTAGCGGCTGGTTTTCGTTTTGCAGCAGTTCAAGGATGTCGAGAGCTTTGGAAAGAACAGGGATCAAATAAAGGCGCGGACTGGATTTCGCCAACGGAGGCTCCTGAACTGAGGGTACAGCTAGGAATGATACAGTTCCGCTATTGAATTCTGAAACTCCTTGAGCCTAAAGTCCATGAGCCGGGTTACCGGTCTCACGCGTAGGTCGCGGTGGACCGGCGGTTGTGCTCGCGACGCTGTTCGCTGACGCGCTCCACGTACCCACTCGCGGCGAGCTCCTGCAACGGGTCCGCAGCCAGTCCGCGGCGCTCGCGCCAGGCACGGATCGCCGGCCGCACATCCGTCCAGAAACCCGATCGGAAGCACTCTTCCGCCTCGACGAGTCGGCACGCGTCCTGCAGCTCGGCGAGGCGATCGAAGTCGATCAACGCCGCGCGCGCATACAGCTCCTGTGCCGTGACCACGCTCTGGACCATCGCTTCCATCTTGCCCTTCAGGTTGTGGCTTTGGTCGATCATGAAGGCTACAGAGTCGGCCTCCGCGCCGGCACTGAGGATCTCGGCGAAGATGCGGAACAGCTGATACGGATCGATCGAGCCAAGCGTCAGGTCGTCGTCCGAATACTTGCGATCGTTGAAGTGGAAGCCGCCAAGCTCGTTCGTATGGAGCAGCCACGCGACGATCTGCTCGATGTTCGTTCCCTGGTAGTGATGGCCGGTGTCGACCAGCACCTTTGCCTGTGCGCCGGCGTGACGCGCCAGCAGCAGCGCCATGCCCCAATCCGCGATGTCAGTGTGATAGAACGCCGGCTCGAACGGCTTGTATTCGATCAGCATCCGCTGCCCGGCGCCGAGCGCGGCGTGTGTCGCGGCCATCGCCTCTTCCATCCAGCCAATCCGTCGGCGGATCGACTGCGTGCCAGGGTAGTTGGAGCCGTCGGAGATCCACAGTGAAATGTCCCGGCTTTCCAAAGCCTTGGCAATCTCAACCGAATCGACCAAGTGCTGAATCGCCATCTGCCGAATCTCGGCGGAGGGATTCGCAATGGAGCCGAACTTGTAGTCCTGCGACTGAAAAAGGTTCGGATTGATCGAGCCTGCGCGCACACCGTGTTCACGCTCCAGCGCGCGGATCACTTCAACATCGTCCAGCCCATTAGGCATATCCCAGAGCACATGCAGCGCAACCGTCGGCGTGATCCCGGTCAGTCGAAAGACCTCGCCCGCATCGGCGAACTTCTCAGCCGTCGAGGTCGCCGCGCCGTCCTGGATGAACTTGCCGAAACGCGTTCCAGTGTTGGCGAAACCCCAGGACGGAATCTCAATCCGGAATTGATCAAGGGCCTTATCTATCCGCTCTATGCTTTGGTCTTTCATATGCGCCGTCCCGGTTTGAGTCGAATGAGGAATTCAATACCTATTGAAACTGCAAGCTTCGCCGATTTTTGTTCCGTTGTCAAAGGCTTTCGTGTCGGCAGCAGTTAAACGAAGTCGTTAACCAGCAGAATATGAAGCTGCCGCGGTCCATGAACGCCTTTAATTCTGGTCATCTCGATGTCGGCGGTCGCAGACGGTCCTGACACAAACGTCAGTGGGTGCCTGGCCGTCGAAACAAGCCGTTCAAAGCCCTCCGGTACGGTATTGACGACGTCCTCCGCGCGAAGGACGCAGACGTGGAGGTCCGGAACGAGGGTCGCGGCGCGTCGACCCTGGCCGGCCAGACCTTGCAGAACAAGCGTCCCGGTCTCAGCAATCGCAAGCGTGCACAACGTTACCGCCGCATCAAATAGGTCCAGCTCCGCGGGTGTGAGATTCGTGTCCGGTGAGACGGCCAATCCTTCTGGAAGCATGTTGCGCGGAAAGTCTTCCGGTACCAGAACGCGAGCAGCGCCGTGCTGCTGCAGCGCATCACGAATGGCGGACGGCAACTGATCGGCGTCACAGGGAAACACGTGCGCGTTGTAATCGATGAGGCGCTCTGTGAGCTGAGTGATGGTTTCATCACGCGACAGTGCGGCGTGCTGGGTGTAATCCCGCGGGATCTCTGCATACTCGAGCTCTGCGCGTCTCAGGTCTGTCCCGTCCCGATTTGCGGACCGGATGGCGCTCAGGACTTCAGATCGCGCGTCAGCCGGCATTCGTGCCTCCTGCTGATGAGTCAACCTTTCGCTGCGCCGCGCGATTCCGCTGCTCCCACCATTCGCGAAACGTCTGATCCGGAAGCGCTTGAAGATCGCGCGATTGCGTCCAGCCGCCGAGCATTCCGGGAAGCCAATGAATCCAAGCCTTGCCAGTCTTGTCCTTGCGCGCGAGTGGGCGGTCCGCATTGCGGGCGAGGCGCTGCGCCGCACGAAAGCGTGACTCGCTTTGGAAGATGCGGCTCATTGCCTTCATTGCAATTGGTTCCGGCCGCAGCGCGCCGAGTCCTTTCGAATCGTGCTGAACGACGCGATGGCGGAGGTGAACGAGAATCTCCGGAATGTTGATGCGGACCGGGCAGACCTCATAACACGCTCCGCAAAGCGAGCTTGCGTAAGGCAGGCTGCGCGCGTGCTCCATCTGCTGAAGCTGCGGTGTAAGAATCGCGCCGATAGGGCCTGCGTACACGCTTCCGTAGGCGTGGCCGCCCGTCTCGCGATACACCGGGCAGATGTTCTGGCAGGCGCCACAACGGATGCAGTTGAGCGTCTGCCGGCCTTCCTGGTCGGCGAGCACACTGGTTCGCGCGTTGTCCATCAGGACGACATGAAAGCTGCGCGGGCCATCGTTTTCGTAAATCCCGGTCCAGATGGAGTTGTACGGATTCATACGCTCGCCGGTTGCGCTGCGAGGCAGAAGCTGGAGGAATACTTCGAGGTCGCGGAAGCGCGGAATGACCTTATCAATGCCGGCGACGGTGATGAGCGTGCGCGGCAACGTCAGGCACATGCGCCCGTTGCCTTCGCTCTCGACGATGCAGACGCCACCGGTCTCTGCGATGAGGAAGTTTGCTCCGCTGATCGCCGTCGGAACGCGCAGGAACTTTTCGCGCAGAAACAGGCGCGCCGCATCGGCGAGATCTTCGGGCGAGCTGCCGAGTTCCGGCAGGTTCATCTCGCGCCGGAAGATCTCGTGAATCTGCTGACGGTTTTTGTGTAGCGCGGGGACAACGATATGAGATGGCTTGTCGTGGCCGAGTTGGATGATGAGTTCGGCTAGATCCGTCTCGTAGGGATGAATGCCCGCAGCTTCGAGCGCACCGTTGAGGCCGATCTCCTCGGTGGTCATCGACTTGATCTTGAGGATCTCGGGCGAAGTTTGCAGGTTTTCCTTGATCGCCTCTGTCGCGAGCCGCACGACAATTTGGCGAGCTTCTTCAGCGTTGCGCGCCCAGTGAACGACGCCGCCTGCACGCGTGCAGTTTTGCTCGAACTGTTCTAGATACGCATCGAGGTGCGCCATCGTATGCTCGCGAATGCGCTGGCCGGCGAGGCGCAACTGCTCCCAGTCATGCAGTTCAGAGACGACGCGCGCGCGCTTGTCCTGAATCACGGATGTCGCGTGATGAAGATTCTTGCGAAGCTGCTGGTCGCGCAGAAGGTTGTGCGCGGCCTTGGGAAACGCGGGAGCCGTGCGCGGATCGAGCAGAGGGCCGCTCATTGCGGACTCTCCTCTTCACCGGCCAGGATCTCAGCGATATGCATGGCGCGAACAGGCGCGCCGCGCCGATGCAGGCCGCCGTAGATGTGCATCAGGCAACTGTTGTCGCAGGCCGTGACGATCTCGGCGTTTGTCGAGAGCACGGCGTCCAGCTTTTCATCCAGCATCGCGCTCGAAACATCCGGATTCTTGATGGCGAACGTTCCACCGAATCCACAACACTGCTCAAGTCCCGGCAGCGGGACGAGATCGATCCCACGCACAGAGTGGAGCAAAGAATTCGGTCCCTCTCCGAGTTGGAGAACGCGTAAACCATGGCAGCTTGCGTGATAGGTAACGCGGTGCGGAAACAGCGATTCCAGATTTGTGATGCCCAGCCGTTTTGTCAGCAGCTCCGAGAATTCGTAAACACGCGGGAGCAGCGCCTCAACCGCGGCTGTGAGGCCGGGATATTTCCCGGTGCCTTCGAGCTGGCGAGCCATGGCGGGGTAGTGCTCGCGCATGTGAGCGACGCAACTCGAGGATGGAACGACGACCGCCTCGGAGTCGCGAAACTGTTCGACGAAGCGCGGCAGCAGAGGCAGTGCCTCATCCCAGTAGCCCGTATTGACGTGCATCTGACCGCAGCAGGTTTGGCCGGCAGGGAAGTCGACCGTATGGCCCAGGTGGTCAAGCACGCGAACGACGGCCTGTCCTGTGGCGGGAAACAGGGTGTCGTTATAGCAGGTGATAAAGAGCGAGATGCGCAGGGAGGCTCCTTCGCGGACAAATTTCAATACAGATTCTATTTCACAATGCTATGTCGAGTTCGGTAGGATGATTCGAACTTTTGAACGTACGGAGACATCGTGGGACCGAATCCGTTTCTTGGATTGATCTATCACTGGATTGGCGGCTTCGCTTCCGCTACCAACTTTATCCCGTTCCGCCGGATACGGCGCTGGTCGTGGGAGGTCTACTGGATCATCCAGGGCTTCGCCGCCTGGATCATCGCGCCGACTGTGCTGGCGACCATTTTCGTGCCGCACGTGTTCCCGTTGCTGGGGCAGGCCTACCACAGCTATCCGCGCGACCTGCGGTATGCGTTCTTGTTTGGCGTGCTGTGGGGTGTGGGGGGAATCACGTTCGGCCTGGCGATCCGCTATCTCGGCATCGCGCTGGGATACGCGATTGCTCTCGGTCTATGCGCGTTCTTCGGAACGCTGGTGCCGCCATTCCATAATCGCGTTCCGCCCATGAACCAGCGCGAGCTTTTTGTCATGGCGCACGCGTTGTCCGGCAAGGTCATTTTGCTGGGTGTGGTTGTGTGTGTGCTGGGCGTGGCGGTCAATGGAGCGGCGGGGTACTGGAAGGAGCGGGAGCTTACGCCGGAGGCTAGGGCAGAAGCCGGCGAGCGCGATTACAGCTTCGTAAAGGGCATCCTCATCGCGGTCCTGGCCGGGTTTATGAGCTCGTTCTTCGCCTTCGGACTGTCGGCCGGAAAGCCTCTCGGCGACCTGGCCAAGGCGCAACTGCTGGCGGAAGGCCGCTTGGACCTGTGGCAGAATCTTCCGATTCTCATCGTGGTGCTGTGGGGAGGGTTCCTGACGAATTTCGTCTGGTCAGCAATTCTTATCCTGCAGAACAGGTCGTTTCGGCAGTTTGCGGGGGAGCCGGGGATCAATCCGATGCGGGCGACGCATACGACGGGAGAGACGCTGGCGGAGTTCGATCCGACGGATCCGTCCAGCTATCGGCTGTCCGGGCGGGCGCTGTTTGGGAACTACATCTTTGCGGCGATGGCGGGCGTGATCTGGTACTTCCAGTTCTTCTTCTACTCGATGGGGCAGACGAAGATGGGCAAGTATGACTTCTCGTCGTGGACGCTGCACATGGCGTCGATCATTATCTTTGCGACGCTGTGGGGGCTGGTGCTGCACGAGTGGCGGGGGACGAGCCGGACCACGAAGCTGCTGGTGACGCTGGGGCTAACCCTGCTCGTCGGATCTACCGTGGTAGTTGGCTACGGAAATTTCCTGAAGACGAAGGGGTTTTAGTGGGGTACCCCCCCCCCCGTACTTTTTGCGCAAAGTCTTCAGAAGAGAGACTTTAGGTCTGGACTTTAAGTGTGTGAGAGCGGGCGGTCCCAGACATGCCCCGTCCTGTGGAGGGGGTGTTTCGTCAAGTCGCGAGGGGCTGCCAGCGAAGAAAAGCCCCGGCGATGGTGGACGTCGCCGGGGCTCGAGGAGGAGACAACACCTTAGAAAGTTATGTGACCGGCCAGCTCGAAGGAGCGGGGCTTATTGGAGGCGCTGGAGATCTGGCCGAAGGTGGCGGAGTTGAAGACGGCGTTCGGGTTAGAGAACAGGGTGTGATTGAAGACGTTGAAGGAGTCGACTTCAATCACGAGCGCCAGTCGTTCTCTGACCAACGGGATGCTGCGGCGGAGGTTGGCATCCATATTCCACTGGATGGGGTTGCGGAGGTCCAGGGCGCCGGTGCGCGGGGCGTTGCCGATGAGGTTGAGCAGGGTGACGCCCGCGGTTTGATTGATATTCGTGGGTGTCTTGAAGGCGGTTGGGTTGATGTAGACGACCTTTGCCAGGTTGGCTGCGGTGCGGCCGTTGGGACCGTCGCCGTATCCGCCGTTTTGGCGCGCGGAGCCGGAGAAGGACGGGTTCAGATCGGGCATGCATTGCCCCTGCAGAGGCGTCGTGCAGCCGCCGTAGGTGATCTGGACCGGGGTGCCTGAGGCGTAGGTGAAGACGTCCCCCAGAGACCATCCGCCGGCCAGCGTACGGACGGCCCAGTTGTTCCCGCCTATATGGTTGCGGCCAAAGGGAAGGTCCCAGACCCCGAATGCATGGATCACATTGGGGGTCGACACGGTCGTCTCACTGCGGTCGATGCGGTTCATGCGGTAGGACTGGCTGGTTCCGGAGACGGAGCCTGACGGGAGGTTGAAGCCGGTGCGGTACGGACCATCATCGCCCACGTTGCGCGCCCAGGTGTAGTTGAAGTTGAACGTCAGGCCATGAGCGAGGCGCTGCTGGACGGTGACCTGAAGCGAGTTGTAGCTGAAGTTGCCGACGTTGCCCCAGGTATCGGAAACGCCGGAGTACTGCGGAAAGGCTATGAGGCCCTGGGCGATGGTCGCGGTCGTATCACCGAGGTTGGCGGCGTTGGTAAAGAAGCCGGGAATATTGATGCCGGACATCAGACCCTGCGCCTTTTGCACGTTCCCCGTGTTCGCAGGAGCTGTGAGGAGCGGAAGCTTCCCGGTGGTATCGGTTGCCGCGCCGAGGCCGACGAGATACCTGGGGTCAAGCTGGTTGGACCAGTAGCCGCGTGCTGTGCCGGTCCCGGTGTTGGTGGAGTTGATGAGGTGATGGCTCTCATTGCCGACGTAGTTGATGGCCAGCGTCATGTTGTTCGTGATCGCGCGCTCGACGCCTGCGTTGTAGAACATGAAGTCGGGCGCGCGGCTGGAGAAGTATGGGTCAGCGTAGGAGACTGACTGGGCGGTGAAATGTTTCACGCCCGAAGAGTCCACGTAATGGCCGGCGTTGAGGCTCTCCGTGGCAGCGCCGGGCGCGGGCGGCGTCGGATAAGCGTAGCCCTTGCCGAAGAGATCGGTGTTGTTGATCCCCAGCGACGTGAAATAGGCGCTGTTGTTGAGATAGAAGGACGGCGCGGCGCCGGCGCCGGTAGTGACTTCCGCCGGTCCGGTGGCGGTCACGTTGAAGCCGAGCTGGCCGGTGCCATTGAACGCACCGCCGCGTCCGCCGACACCTCCGGCCTGGGAGAAGACCCGGCCGACGCCAGCACGGAAGACCGTCTTCTGATCAGTCTGGTAGGTGATGCCGATGCGCGGTCCCCAGTTCTTCCAGTAGGTCTGGACCGGAGTGCGGCAACCGCAGCTTGCGCCTGCGCCGCCGTAATTCCCGGCGAATTGAATTGCACCCGGAGTGCCGGTGGCGGGGTTGGTGAGCGTTGGATTCATGAAGCTCCAGCGATCTTTCACCTCGTGATAAGGCGGGAGGTAGTCCCACCGGACTCCGGCGTCGACGGTGAGCTTCGAGTTCACCTTCCAGGTGTCTTCGGCGTAGGGAGCGATCGTGAAATAACGTCCGCCCTCCTCACTGACCGGTTGCAGGCCAAGCGAAGGCGTTCCTCCGACCGCGCCGAGCAGGAAGCTGGCGTAGGAGTAGCCGGTCGCAGTGGTCGAAAGGGAACTGCCAACGTACTGCGCTGTATCGTTGCCGTTGTAGGTGAGTGAGAGCACGCCGGTGTAGGTGGAGGGGTTTGCGTTGTTGATCTCCTGCCACTGCAGGACGCCGCCGAAGGTGAGCGAGTGCGCTCCCTTGACCCACTGCAGGTTATCGACGAGAGCATAGTTGTTCGGAGTGGTGATCTGGGTGGCGACGGAGCCTGAAGGTCCGGACGTGGTGCCGGTCCAATACTGCTGGACGGTTCCGAACTTCGTGGTGGCGCTGAACGTCGCGCCAGGGAACTCCGTGCCGGCCTGGCCGGCCGGGAGGTTGGTCACGCCCAGGGCACCGATGCCATAGGTGGATGAGTTCTGCGTGGTGTTGTGGATGTTCTGGTAGAAGCGGACGTAGCCGAACTTCAACTGATTTACGAGCGAGTTCGTGATGGTGTAGGCATCCTCGACGTCGAAGTCCTTGGGGTAGATGTTGGCGAGATCGCCGCCGGTGTAGGGAAGGGGCAGATAGGGAGTGTTGAAGTTGTTCAGGTAGTTGACCGTTCCCATGGCGCCGATGGTGGAGATGCGGTGCTTGGGACTGACATCAAAGTCCACTCGCCAATCGTAGAGGTGATTGTCGAATCCTCCGGCTTGACCGGCCGTGTAGTTGTTGACGACGTCCGAGTTCGTGGGTGTAGGCAGCCACTGCTCCGCCTTCAGCGCGAAGGGGGACAGGTAGCTTTGCGGGATGACGTTGTAGGTGGCAACCCCATTTTTCGCCCCTTCGAAGGCACAGCGGACGTCCGTGCCGCCGCAGTTGTTGTTTGTGGGATCGAAGAGATAGGGCGTGTTGGTGATGGTTGTGCCGCCGTAGGTGAAGCTGCCGCCGAGGCCAGAGGGACCGCCGGCTGTCGCGCAGGCCAGGCGGTCCGATGCATTGGTGATCGTGAGGCAGTTGAGTTGCGAGAAATCGCCCTGCCGCATCTGCAGCGTGGGGATCGTGGTGGTGACCGGATTATTAAAGGTGCGATTGTGATAGCGGTCGTAGGCGAAGAAGAAGAAGACACGGCGTGTGCCCGGGACGTGACCACCGATGGTGGCCGAGAGCTCGTTCTGGTGATCGACGGGCTTGGTGGCGCCTTTGCTGAACTGCCAGGCGTCGAGGGCGGTGTTGCGGATAAAGTCCTGCACGCTGCCGTGGAACTTGAGGCCACCGGACTTCATGGTGAAGTTTTCGGCGCCGGCGCCGGAGTACTCGGCCGGCGGTGTGCTGGTGACGACCTGCATCTGGTCGACGGCATCCACGCTGATCGACTGGGAGACGAGACGGTTGTCGCCCTGCTGGCTGACGGTTTCGGCAGGGAGACCGTCGAGGTAGAGCTGGCCGAGGTAGTTGCCGGTGCCGCCGATGACGGGAAGGCGGGAGCCGCCCTGCGCTCCAGGCGCGAGGGTGCCGAAGGCGGTCGGGTCGCGCTGGGCGCCGTTCATGATGAGCGGGAGGCCTGAGTAGGCGGCGTTCTCGATGGTCATGCCGAGTGTGGCGTTTGTGGTCTCGAGCTGCGGGGGTTCAGTGGTGACGGTGACCTCGGTGGCAGTCGAGCCGACGGTGAGGGTGATATCGAGCGGCGTCATGACGAGCGCGTTGACCGTGAGGTTCTTCTGGCTGACGGTGTCAAAGCCCTGCGCTGTGGCGGTGACGGTGTAGGTGCCCGGGACGATCGGAGAGATGGTGTAGAGGCCGGCGCTGGTCGTCTGGCGTTTTTCGGAGACACCGGTGGCGTTATTGGTCGCGGTGACGGTGGCGTTGGGGATGGCGGCTCCGGTGGAGTCGGCGACGGTGCCCTGGATGCCGCCTTCGCCGCCGGTTTGTGCGGTGGCGGAGGACGTGATTCCGAAGCAGAAAAGGAGGAGAGCGAGACAGATTTCCCGGAGCCCGTGCTTGCGAGCAGCCTTTGGGAAGAGTCTCAAGGATGTGGCGACAGAGAGCGAGTACATGTTTGGTGGCCTCCAAACAAACGAGTTTTGAACTGAGGGAGCACTCTATGGTTTCTGTATGACAGGTGTCAATAGGAAAACTATTCCAAATTGACGAGGTCGAGGGTTGCGAGGTCTGTGATGTCAAAGACCAATTGTTCAAATAAGAATAAGTATCTCTATTGACGTTCATATCTTGCGGCCAATAGAGTTCGTAGACGATGACCAGAGCACGGAGCAAACATCGCTGCCAGATACTTCGATATGTTTTTGCCGCGGCGCTATGCGGCGCCTGCGCGAGTGCGGGTGTGGCGCAGCCGTCGATTCAGCAACTGCGAGCAGAGTTTGCGTCGCCGCCGGCTGACGCGCGGCCGATGGTGCGATGGTGGTGGTTTGGGCCGGCAGTGGTGAAGCCGGAGATTGCGCGAGAGCTCGATGTGATGCACGCGGCGGGGATTGGCGGCGTGGAGCTGGCGGCGGAGTATCCACTGGCTCTGGATGATCCGGCGAAGGGGATTCTGAATCTTCGTTATGGATCGCCGGAGTATGTGGATGATCTGAAGTTTGCGAATGAGCATGCGCGCGGGCTGGGGATGCGTGTCGACCTCACGCTGGGCAGCGGGTGGCCGTACGGCGGGCCGAATATTCCGATTGATCTTGCGTCGGGGAAGCTGCGGGCGGCGGAGGTTGCGCTTCCGGGGAATGGGAGCGAACTGCCCAAGCTGGCGGCGGGTGAGAGCTTCATCGCGGCGTTTGTGGCGAATGGGAGAGTGGGGGAGTTCGACGCGAAGAGCGCAAGGCGAGTGCCGGGAGATGCGATGCCGGCGGAGCTGGCGCGCGCGGAGGGTGCGGGGCAGCAGGTGGAGCTGTTTTTTATCTCGAGCCACACCCGACAGCAGGTGAAGCGAGCGGCGTTTGGTGGGGAAGGGTATGTGCTCGATCACATGTCACGGCAGGCGATTAAGCATTATCAGCAGACGACGGGAGATGATCTGCTGGGAGGATTCTCGGGCCAGCCTCCGTATTCGATTTTTTCGGACTCGCTGGAGGTGTATGGGGCCGATTGGACGAAGGGTTTGCCGGCGGAGTTTGCGCGGCGGCGGGGCTACGATCTGATTCCGCATCTCCCGGAGCTAGTGCAGGGAGGAACGCCTGAGGCGGAGAGTGTGCGGCGTGATTGGGGGCTGACGCTGTCGGAACTGGTGCGCGACAACTATCTGCGGCCGATGGCGGAGTATGCGACGGCGCATGCGACGAAGTTTCGGTCGCAGACATATGGCCAGCCGCCGGTGACGCTGTCGGATGAACATATTGCGCAGCTGCCGGAGGGTGAAGGGCCGCAGTGGCATGCGTTCTCGTTTACGCGATGGGCGAGCTCTGCGAATCATGTGTACGGGAACAGGATCACGTCGGCGGAGACGTTTACGTGGCTGCACTCACCGGCGTGGCGCGCGACTCCGCTGGATATGAAGGCGGAAGCTGACTGCATGTTTCTGGAGGGCGTGAACCAGATTATCGGGCACGGGTTTCCGTATTCGGCGCCGGGAGTGGCGGAGCCGGGGTGGTCGCTATACGCGGCGGCAGCGCTGAATGACCATAATCCGTGGTGGCCGGTGATGCATGACGTGACCGCATACATTCAGCGCATAAGCTGGGCGATGCGGCAGGGCGAGCCGGCGAATGATGTGGCGCTGCTGCTTCCGGAGGATGATGCGCAGGCGGCGTTCCGGCCGGGTCACGCGTCCGTGACGGACGAGATGCATACCCGGATCAGCTCGGATCTGATGGGAGCGATTCTGAACACGGGCTACAACGTGGACTATGTCGATCTTGCAGCGGCGGAGGATCGAGGATTGCACTATCCAATTGTTGTGGTGCCTCCGACAGAGCGCATGCCACTAAGCGGTGTTCGGATTTTGCAGGCTTATGTGGCGGGCGGAGGGAAGCTGGTGTTCCTGGGGCAGACGCCGTCGCGTGCTGGAGGGCTGGCGGACGCCGGCGATACACCGGCGGTCGCGAGCGGCGTGCGGGAGTTATTGCAGAAGGCGATTCACGTCGAGACAACAGGCGAGCTTGCATCTGCTCTTCCGCGGTTGCTGAAACCGGATATGGAGCTGGGAGCTGCCGGCGGCAACGTCGGCTTTCTGCACCGGCATCTGAGCGATGCGGACATCTACTTCTTTGCGAACACGACTGCGGAGCCCGTTTCGTTCCCGGTGCGGGTGCGTTCTGGCTATCGCGAGGCAGAGTGGTGGGACACAGATGGTGGACGTGCTGAACGAGCTGAGCTGGGTGAACCTGTGACTCTGCCGGCATATGGATCGCGGCTGCTGGTGCTGTCTAACGGAGCTGGAGGTTCAGGTGCTCCTGCGATGACACGGTTCGTGCCGGACTCAGGATCAGCAATCAAGCTTGCTGATTGGAGCGTGACATTTCCGGGAAGCCGCGGATCTGCTGCGCAGCCGACGCTGCAAAATGTGAGCGATACGTTGTGGACTGACAATGCGGCGACGAAGTTTTACTCCGGTGAGGCGCGCTACACGACGCAGTTCCATGTGGACAGTCTGAAGACCGGAGAGCATGTGCGGCTGCAGTTTGCGTCGGGAGAGCCGGTGCGAGACAACCGTCCGCCGGGAAGTCCGGGCATGAGGGCGTGGCTCGATCCGCCGATTCATGAAGCGGCCGAGGTGTTCGTGAATGGAAATCACGTGGGAGATTTGTGGCATCCGCCGTATGAGATCGACGTGACCTCGGCAACGCATTCCGGAGAGAACACTTTGGAATTGCGTGTGTTCAACACGGCGATCAACGAGCTCGCGGGCCAGCCGCCGCGTGATTACACATCATTGAAGGCCAAGTACGGAGATCGTTTTCAGATGCAGGATATGAACAACCTCCAGCCGGTGCCTTCCGGGATTCGCGGACCGGTTCAGATTGTTTTTGGGACGGAGACACCAGAAAGCAGCAGACGGATGGAATCCCGATAAGATTGTTGTCCGTGGAACTTCTGGTGTGAACTAAGCTCAGCCGCAATCATCATCTGCTTCGTGGATGTGGAGAATCATGCGCCGTTACTGTCAGCTAATTCGTCTGCTGCCTGAACACCGGGTGGAGTACATCGAGTATCACCGCAGGGTGTGGCCGACCGTGCTTGCAACGATCGATGCCTGCAACATCCGTAACTACTCGATATTTCTGTATAACGATCTGCTCGTCGCGTACTTCGAATATTATGGCGACGACTATGAGGCGGACATGCGGAAGATGGCTGCCGACCCCGAGACGCAACGATGGTGGAAGATCACGGATGCGATGCAGGAGGTTCTGCCTGAGGCAGGGCCTGGTGACAAATGGCTACAGATACCTGAGGTCTTTCATTTTGAAGGCTCTCCCACTGGAGGAAATGCATGAGTTTGATTACGCGGAGAAGATTTAGCGCATCGGTGCTGCTGTCGGCGACTGCCGCTGTGGCGCCTCGACTTGCCAACGGTGAGGCCGCGCCGCAACAGAGCTCGAGTGCTTCTGCACTGATGACGTCGACGGACATGAAGAGCTGGCCGGAGGGTTACGATCCGAGCGAGCTCGGCACGAAGGTGGCTGAGCACTTTGTCACGTCACCACACTTTCATCCGGATCGCATCGTCTATCCGGAGGTCTGCGCCTGGTGGGGGTCGCTTGAGCTCGCGCGGGTTACCAACAACACGGAGCTGATCAAAAAGCTGCAGTCGCGGTTCGAGCCGTTGTTCAGCTCGGAAGCGTCGCTGCTTCCGCCTGAAGGAAAGCACGTCGACTATTCGATGTTTGGATCGCTGCCGCTGGAGCTTTATATCCTGACGAAGGACAAACGGTATCTCGACCTTGGTTTGCGCTACGCCGATGCACAGTGGGCGAAGCCTGACGCCCAGGGTCTGACGGATGAGACACGGTTCTGGATCGATGACATGTGGATGATCACGATCGTGCAGGTGCAGGCGTTCCGCGCGACTGGCGATCATAAGTATCTGGATCGTGCAGCTATGGAGATGGCGGCGTATCTGGACAAGCTGCAGCAGCCGAACGGGCTTTTCTTCCATGCTCCGGATGTGCCGTTCTTCTGGGGCCGTGGCAACGGCTGGTTTGCCGCAGGGATGACAGAGATTCTGCGCGATCTTCCGCAGCAGCATCCGCAGCGCGAGCGAATTGAACAAGGCTATCACCTGATGATGGCTGCACTGCTGAAGTACCAGCCTGCTGCGGGAGCGTGGCGGCAGCTTATCGACCATGAGGAGTCATGGCCGGAGAGCTCGGGGACCGGCATGTTCGCGTACGCTCTGACCTCGGGCGTGCGCACCGGCCGGCTGAAGGTTTCGGAGTACGGCTCTGCGGCTCACCGCTCGTGGATTGCGCTGGCGGGTTATGTGGATCAAAACAACGATGTGACCAGCGTGTGCGAGGGAACGAACAAGAAGAACGATCTGGATTACTATCTTCTGCGCAAGCGGCGCACCGGTGACTTCCACGGGCAGGCGCCGTTGCTGTGGACGGCGGCGGCGTTGCTGCGGCCGGCGTAACGCGGTCTTTCAGGTGTGGCTTGGCGCGCGAGCGTGTAGGATGGGCCGAAGCTCACTCTGGAGGATTGTTGAATGAGGGCTGCAGCTCGCCTGGGCCACAGTGGATACGGCAGGTTGATGTTACTCGTGGCGGGGCTCGGGGGCCTGCTGTACGGGATTGACGTGGGCATTATCGGCGGGGCGCTTCCTTATCTGGAAGCCACGTCCGGCCTGAGCCGTGGACAGATCTCGATAATTGTGGCGGCGGTGCTGCTGGGCAGCGTGTTCTCTACGCTGTTTGCCGGAGTGCTTGCGGACTGGATGGGGCGCAAGCCGCTGATGCTGCTGAGCGGTGTTGCCTTCTCGGTGAGCGTGCCCATCATTGCGCTGTCGCGGGGCTTCGGGCCGCTGTTTCTGGGGCGGCTGCTGCAAGGCATGAGCGGTGGCTTTGTAGGCGTCGTCGTGCCGCTGTATCTGGCGGAGTGCTTATCGGCGAAGGTGCGAGGCAAGGGAACCGGCATCTTTCAATGGCTGCTGACGCTCGGGATTTTTGTGGCTGCGCTGATCGGGATTTACACGAGCTACCATGTGGCGGCGATTGCGAAGACTGCCTCCGCGGATGCGCTGTTTCACGTAAAGGACAACGCATGGCGCAGCATCTTCTGGATGTCGTTGCCGCCGGGGCTGTTCTTTATTTTCGCTGCGTGCTTTATCTCGGAGTCTCCGAGATGGCTGTTTCTGCGTGGCCGCGTCGAAGCTGCGCGGGCGGCGCTGGAGCGCTCGCGAACACCGGAACAGGCTGCTATCGAGATGGAGGAGATGGAGCAGATCGCGGCGAAGGGCAAGGCCGGAGTTGCTTATAAAGACCCGCTGCTGAGCCGGCGATATGTGATTCCGTTTCTACTGGCGTGCGTGATTCTGGTGTGCAACACGGCGACGGGGATTAACTCTGTCATTGGATACAACGTGGACATTTTGATCCAGAGCGGGCTAAGCGATGTGCTGGCGCACTGGGGTTATGTGGTGTTCACGTTCGTGAATTTCCTGATGACGGTTGTGGGACTGCAGCTTGTCGACAGGAAAGGGCGCAGGTTTCTGCTCGTCACGGGAACGTCAGGGGTGATTGTGGCGTTGCTTGCGGTGGGGACTCTGTTCCTGCGCACGGAGAAACAGCGCTATGACGCGCGCGACGCGGTGCAGAGCGTGGTGACGAATGGGGACGCGCTGAACGTGAAGTTCGACAAGGCGGAGGCGGAGCGGCTGGGCGCGCCAGTGGCGAATGGACAGCAATCGCTGGCCATCATCTATTCGTACGGGGATTTTATTTCGAGTACGAAGCCTGTTCTTCTAGGCGACGCGGAACCGGCGGCGATCGATCGTGCGGAAGCGATTCCTTCGACGAAGGTTGCGGCCTTCTTTCAGAACCCATTTGCGAATCTTGATGCGGCGCGCACGGCTCCGTTAAGAATCGAGCACGCGTACATCACTCCTGTGCCGAGTACAACGAATGGCTGGATCGTGGCGCTCTGCCTGTATCTCTTTGTGGGATTTTTCGCGATGGGACCGGGGGTTTGTGTCTGGCTCGCGCTGAGTGAACTGATGCCC
Organism: Acidobacteriaceae bacterium; assembly: GCA_035944135.1. Lineage (NCBI taxonomy): Bacteria > Pseudomonadati > Acidobacteriota > Terriglobia > Terriglobales > Acidobacteriaceae > Acidobacteriaceae bacterium. Next base: position 1,068,570 of record DASZBM010000002.1, on the reverse strand, counting down.
ACGCGGATCCGATCGAATGGTATGAGCATTGCGCTGGTGCTGAACCAGATGGTTTCCACGACACTGGCGGCGATCTTTCTGCCGGTTGTGGGGAGATTCGGCTATTCGACGATGTTCTACCTGTTTGCGGCGTTCACGGTCGTGTACCTGGTGACGGCTGCGTTCTTCCTGCCGGAGACAAAGGGCAAGACGCTGGAAGAGATCGAGGCCATCTTCAGCAGCAGGGGACAGCGCGAAGCGTCGTCGGTTACTTCTTAGATTTTGTGCGTGTGGATGTCATGGTTCGGCGATCTTCACACTGGCGTCGCCGGTTTCTTCTTCGAGCAGCCAGCGGCGCAACTGCAGAATGTCGTTGGCGCGTGCAACCCCGACCGGTTTGCGCCGGTCGTCGGGCTCGACTACGACGACGTTCTCCGTATTCTTCAGCATCATCTCGCGATGGATGCGGTCGACCGGCTCCCCGGTATAGGCGAGCACGAAGTCCTGGCGCGCCAGTTCTCGCATGGTGAAGTGGTGGTCCGGCGGTTCGGTGCGTAAGAGATCATGCGGCTCGACGATCCCAACCAATCCGCCGTCAGCGTCGACGACTGGGATCAGGCTGAGGTGGCCGGGTACAAAGGTCTCGAGTACGGTCCTGAGCTCGTCATTTGCGTGGAGCAGGCTGAACTCTTTCCTCATCACCTGATCAATTCGTGCACGCATGAGAACGGGCACGGAGTAGTCCTGCAGGATGATGAGCCCGCGCTTGACGAGTTTCACGGTCATGATGGATTCGCGGCTGCAGAGGCGTACCGTGGCGTCGGAGATCATGACGCAGACGATGAGCGGCAGAATTGCGTTCGGGTTGTGGCTCAACTCGAACAGGAAGACGATGCTGGTGAGTGGAGCGCGCGCAATTCCGCCGAAGACTCCACCCATCGCGGCGAGGGCGTAGAACGCGGGGTCGCTGACCAGATGGGGTGCGATGTGCTTGAACAAGATTGCGAAGGACGCGCCAAGGCCCCCGCCGACGACGAGCGATGGAGCGAAGACGCCGCCTGTGGTTCCTGATCCAAGCGACAGGACAAGCGCCCAGAATTTCGCGATGGAGACGCCCGTGAGGCTCGACATGGTCATGCGGTCGTTGAGCATATCGCGGATGGTGTCGTAGCTGGTTCCGAGCACCTGCGGGTAGAAGTAGCCGATGACTCCGAGCAGCAATGCTCCAATGACGGGAGACCAGATGAGCGGATTTTTGATCGGCAGTTCGTCGAAGAAGTCTTCGAGCCAGGAGAGCACTCGAATCATGATGATGCCGACGCCGCCCATGAGCACGCCGAGAAGCGCGAAGAGCCAGAGCTCGTTCATACCCGTGAGGCGGAACATCGGCGTGGGAAAGAGCGGTGCCCAACCGGCGAAGTGAATGCGCACGCCGGTGGCGATGGACGCGGCCAGCGCAACAGGAATGAAGGAACGTGCGCGCAGCTCGAAGAGCAGAAGCTCGATGGCCACGAGAATGCCGGCCATGGGAGCGGTAAATGTCGCGGCCATTCCGGCTGCCGCGCCGGAGGCGAGCAGGACGCGGCGATAGTACGGCGTGAGCCCGACGGCCTGGCCGAAGAGAGAACCGAGCGCGGCACCCGTCTGGATGATTGGGCCTTCGGCGCCGAACGGGCCGCCGGTTCCGATCGCGAATGCAGTCGCCAGCGGCTTCAGTAGAGCGACTCGAAGCCGCATGCGGCTGTGTCCGAACAGAACCGATTCCATCGCTTCAGGAATGCCGTGACCCTTGAGGGTTGGCTCCCAGAAATGAATCATGATGCCGACCAGCAGACCGCCAATCGGCGGAATAAGGATGACCCATAACCCGAGGTGGTTGTGTGCAGGATTGCTGTACGCGAAGGAGAATTTCCCGTAGAAAAAGATATTCGTGAAGAGCTGAATGAGTTCGAGTAAGCCTTCAGCGACGAAACCGGCCACCACACCTACAAGCAGCGCATAACCGCAGATTTTTATGATCTCTGGTTCGAGAGCTACGCCGAACTGCCCCTTCTTGCTGGACTGCTTCTCTGGGATTGCAGGAATTCCAGGAATCGGAAACTCGGCCATGTGGAACTCTCCCTCGCGCGGATCAAATTAGTTCAGGTGAACTCTCCTCGGAACTGGAACGGACTGCGTGGTCCTTATGGTGTGATGTGGCTTCCTGATCGTTCAAGACCTGAAGGATGTCAGTCTTGGTAACGATACCCTTGATTTCGCCGCCTGACGCGACAACAAGAAGCATCGGCCGCCTGTGCTCGGCGGTGAGCAATCGAAGGGCCTCCATCACGTCGGTGTCCGGGGTGATGGTGCCGACGCGCTGATCGACTACCTCGCGCAGCGCCGTATGCATCCATTGGTCCGGCGCAATGCGCGTGATGCAGAGAGGGTTGACTGTGCCCAGCAGCTTCTTATCTTCAATGACCGGGAAGGCCTCGTGCTGTACATCCGGCGAGAGCATCTTGACGAACTCGCCGATAGTTAGATCCGCGGGCGCCGAGATAACGTGCTGCTGCATGATCTCACTCACAGGGATGTAACGCAGCGGAGACGCCTTCGTGGTTTCGTGCAGGCGCTGGTCACCTGATGCGGAAGCGTCACCCGAGACTGCGTACGCGACAGCAGCGCCGATGAGCGCAGGAATGATGAAGGCATGGCCTCCCGTCGCTTCTGCGACGAAGACGACTGCTGCGAGTGGCGTTTTGTATCCGGCGGAGATGAACGAAGCCATGCCGACCGCGGCGTAAAGTTCAAGCGCCGGGCTGTGCACGATGGACTGCGCGAACGCCGTGCCCAGCGCACCTCCGGTGAGGAACAGCGGAACGAACATTGCACTTACGCCGCCGGATGCGAGCGTGGCGATGGTTGCGGTGAGCTTGAATCCGCTGAAGGCCAGGAGTTGAGAGCTGCTGTGTGTTCTGTTGAGGATGTCTCCGACGGCTTCGTAGTTGGGCCCGATGGGAACAAGCGAACCCCCGTAGATGTGAAGGAACAGAACGCCGCAGAGGCCAGTGAGCAAACCGCCGAGCGCCAGCTTCGACCAGTGGGGAACGTTCCAGTTCACGAAGAAGATGCGGACCCTGCGGAAGGTCACCACGAATGCCATCGCGACAAGGCCGACGAGCAGTCCGAGCAAGGCGCTCCAGTAGAGGTCGTTGCGGTGGTAATTGACTGCGCGAGGGAAGTCGAACAAAGGAGCCGAGCCAAGGAATGCGCCGAGTGTCACGTAGGAAACGACCGACGCGATCAGGGACGGAACAAGCGCTTCATGGGCCAGGTCGTCACGGTAGGGCATCTCCAGCGCGAAGACGATACCTGTGAGCGGCGCGCGGAACACGGCGGACATGCCGGCTGCCGCACCGCAGATAAGCATGATGCGGCGGTCGCGATTGGTGAAGCGGAAACGCCGGAGCTTTGTCCATAGCCATGAACCGATCGCCGCGCCGCCATAGATGCTTGGACCTTCGAGAGCAGCACTGCCGCCGAATCCGACGCAGGTTATCGCTGCCAGAATCTTCGCCGCGAAGGGACGAACGTCGATGTCGCCCTCATGCTCGTGATAGGAGCGGATGACCTCTTCGGTTGAGTGCTCGTTGGGGTTGGGCGTCAGGTACTGCATGATGAGGCCGGTTACCGCGAACGCGAGTACCAGGCCGGGAACGATCGCCCAATGATGGCCCAGGTAGTAGTTGAGTACCGTAGGCCAGAGCTTGCCGAGAAGAAGCGCGGCGATGCCCGTGATGGCCAGCCCCGTAGTGAGACCAATGATAGGGGCGACAAGAAGCCATTTCTGCAGATCGCGCGAGTAAACCGATGTAAGGTCTTCGTGGACCAGCGGAAGGTACTTGCGAAGAAGTGGATGGGCTAACAGTTTGTTTCTTTTCATGTCATTCAGATATTCAAACTACATTCGAGCCCGTTGATATCGGTGAAGTACGCTCTCCAGCGAAACGACGCCTTCGAGAACGCCACGGATGGCCCGATTAGAGACCGGCAGTACCGGCCAGCGTTGAAAGTACGATAGTGCGTGCGCCAGCGGCTCGTCGGGGAAGAGGAGCGGCGTGCGATCTTTGCCGAGAGCTTCCTCGAGAGGGCGCTGTGCTTCCGGAGCCTCCGGGTTTTCGGTGAGTGTGGCGAGCAGTCGATCTAATTCGTCCTTGCGTGCGGAGTACCATCCATCGCGGCACTGCACGAGGACAAATGGAGAATCCAGCCGCTGCTGTTGTCCTGAAGCGAGTATGTCGCTGATCGATTCTGTCCCCTGGATGATCGGATAATTAACGAGCTCCAAAGCGTCCTCGAGGGGAACGTCGCTTTCCTCGCGAATCTCTTCCATCGACGGTAGATAGAGTCCGTCCTGATGCGTGAGCAGCTCGAAGATGGGCACGGGCTGCAGACTGCGCGAGATGAGATAAGCGATGGTGTTGGCGAGAATGACCGGAAGAATGATTGAGTAGTTGCCGCTGACCTCGAGCACCATGAAGACAGACGTCAGGGGGGCCCGCAGAAATGCTGCGAAGAGTACGCCCATGCCGACCAATGCGTATGAGCCGACGGAGCCGGTCAGATGCGGGAAGAAGATCTTCTCGAATCCTCCGACCGCGCCGCCGAGCATTGCGCCGATGAATAGCGTAGGGGCGAACATGCCGCCGGGCGTTCCGCTTGAAAATGAAAGCGTTGTCGCGAGAATTTTGAATAGCGCCAGCAGGATCAGCGCCTTCACAGCGAATTGCGCGTGCATCGCCTGATCGATGGCGCCGTACCCGGCACCCATCACCTGAGGAAAGCCGAAGTACGCGATGCATCCGACGCAAAGACCGGCGGCCGCCGGTTGTAGCATCTGCAGCCACTGTGGTTGGGCGCGAAGTCGCGGTCTAAGGAATCCGAGTGATTTAGCGAAGATCAGCGATGCAAATCCGCCGATGATTCCAAGCACTGAATATGCGAGCAACTCGCGCGGATCGCGCAGGGTGATCGAAGGGATGCGAAACATCGGCTGGGCGCCCCAGAACCAGCGCGCTACAGCTACGCTCGCCACTGCGGCGAGGACGATCGACCCAAGCACGCCTGCTGTCCACTTGCCGATGACCTCTTCAATCACGAACAGAATTGCGGAGATCGGTGCATTGAATGCTGCCGCCAAACCAGCAGCCGCGCCTACCGGAGCGAACAGCCGGAGCCTGCTGCGCGAGAGCCCGACACGCCGGCCGATCAGGGAAGCGACACCCGCGCCAATCTGCAGCGAAGGATCTTCCGGGCCAAGCGACTGTCCGCTGCCGATGGCCAGCGCGGAAAGCAGGAATTTTCCGATGACCGTGCGAACCGAGATATATCCGTTATGGATGTAGAGCGCAGCCTTCGTCTGGTTGACGCCGCTGCCGCGCACGCCAGGAAAGACGTATCGCGTCATGATCGCGACCACGATTCCAACTGCAGCGGGAACCACGATCAGCCGGATCTGGCGCGGTCCTGTCGCGCTGCCGAGCAGCAGGATACTTAGCCACTCGATTGCCATGCGAAACGAAACGACCAACAGCCCGGAGAGAATCCCAACGAAGATCGAGAGCAGCAGAAACAGTCGCTCCTCGCGAACGGGCAAGGAGTCGCCTAGATCAAGTGGTTCCATTGCATTCATGGCTGCTGTTTTCAAACTCATCGCTCTCCCCGTTCTCAGTGAATTCCGGGCGACGAGTTCGCCAGTTGTAATAACAGTGCGTCATCTCCGGATGGCCCACCGCAGAATTTTGATGTGATCTGCTCGGTCTGGAAGATCAGCTTCGTCAGGTTCTGTTGTTCGGTTGCATCCTGCAGGGATGACCGCCTCAGACTGATCTTGTCGACATCACTCCAGCCGCTCTGCAACATTTGCATGTCGCTGGATAACGGACTGCCGTTGAACTGAGCGACACAGCTATCGAAACGCTGTTTTGCGACTGGAAGTGCCCGCAACAGATGCTCTATGTAATCCTGCGGGGAAAGGTCTGCGGACAAGGTCAACTCCTGGATGCGTTTCGCGCTTTGCAACAGGTCGTCGATCTCTCGCACGTTCTCTTCACCCGTCTTGGCCTCGGCAGTCCTTCGGCGAGCGACGGACAAAAGCTCCGCGGCCTGGGAAAAATCGCCCATCTGATACGCGACGCGCCCGGCCCTGTAGGGCGCCTCCGCATCCGCAGGATTTGCTTTGATCGCCTTGCTGTAGAGATTCAGCGCGTCCGTAGGATCCTTGGCTTGCTCGAACTTCTTGCCAAGCGTCGTGTAAACATCCCCTTCCGCGGGAGCGTCCGCTGTTGCGATGAGGAGCTCGGCGCGTGCGGAGGGAAGATCGTTCAACTCAATCAGATACTCGGCAAGTTCAAACTGCACGCTATAGCGTTCCCGGAGCGAATCGCCGCTCCAGTTGCCGACCGCCGCTGCCCGATAGTAGTCAATGGCCGCGTGCGAATCTTTGCGCTCTCTCGCAAGCCTGGCGAGCTGAAGGTTCAGAAACCCATCAGCGGGCTGCGCGTCCAGCAGGCCAAGAAAGTAGCTCCGCGCCTGTTCGGGGTGATTCGAGCGTGCAAGCGACTCAGCGAGCAGCAGCCGGTTGGTCATGTCGTCGGGCGCGTAGGAGAGCGACGTCCGCAGGTCGTTTACCGCGCGTTCTGCGTCGCCCCGGCTGAGCGCTTCTTGTCCGCTGGCAGCGAACTGCTTTGCCAACTGCGCTTGCCGCGCCGCAAAGCTGCGGAACAAGAACGAGGTCAGCGCATAGAGCGCCACCGTCGACAAAATCAGCACCAGGAGCGTGATGCTGTCTCTCAGGATGATCTTGCGCCTTGGCCGGAGTTTGGAACTGACCGGACCTATGTCGGCGGAATTTATATGTGTGTCGATGATTTTTTCTCAAACGAGCGAAGCTCGCAAAAACACTGGCCTGGGAACAGTTTATCGTAGTGCGATACGGCCTGTCGTGTTTCTACTGTCGCAGGAATAGCGGCTAAGCTTCAATACTGGATTTGGTTACTCCGGAACCGCATATCGTTGCTTATGCCATTCCCAGGCTGAGGCCAGGATCCTGTCGATCTCGGGAATCTGTGGGCGCCAGCCAAGCTCCGTCTGAGCGCGCTCGGAACTCGCCACCAGCCTCGCGGGATCACCTGCGCGGCGCGGCTTTACCTCGACTGGAATCGGATGCCCGGTCACGCGTCTTGCGGCCTCGACGACTTGCTTTACAGAGAATCCTTGACCGTTCCCGAGATTGCAGATGAGTCGATCTCGTGTGCCGAGCGCATCCAGCGCAAGGATGTGCGCCGCCGCCAGGTCCACGACGTGAATGTAGTCGCGGATGCAGGTTCCATCGGGCGTGTCGTAATCGTCGCCGTAGATGAAGATCTTTTCGCGCCGGCCGAGTGCGACATCCAGGATCAGCGGAATCAGATGCGTCTCCGGCTGGTGCGCTTCGCCGCGTCCGGGCAGCGCGCCTGCAACATTGAAGTAGCGCAACGACGCATATCGCAAGCCGTGAAGGCGATGCAGCCAGGTGAGCATCTGTTCCACGAGCAGCTTGCTCTCGCCGTACGCATTCGTCGGCGCAAGCTTGGCCGCCTCGTCAATCGGAACGCGCTCCGGCTCGCCATAGACTGCAGCCGTTGAGCTGAAGACGAGCTTGTTCACGCCGGTCGCATGCATAGCTTCTAAGAGGGCCAGCGTGGAAGCCGTGTTGTTGCGGAAATAAATCTCCGGCTTCTGCATCGATTCGCCGGCCTCGATCAGCGCGGCAAAGTGCAGCACGCCGTCGGGCTGCAGATCACGCAGCAGCGACTCGATGCGTGGACGGTCGGCGATGTCAGCCTGCACAAAGTCAGCGCCCGCCGGAACTTCATGGCGCTTGCTGTGGCAGAGGTTGTCGACGATCGTGACCTTGTGCCCGGCCTGCATCAGGATCGTCGCAACCGTGCCGCCGATATATCCAGCCCCACCTGTTACCAGAAGCTTCATCGTCTCTCCTACGAAAAATCGTTCGGTTCTTTAGAGGTAGCCTGCCGCGATCTGCGGTCGTAAATCGGAGCGAGTGCGATCAGCACCAGCCCGGCGATAAGCACTGATCCTTCAAGGGTCACAGAGCGCTGATGAAGGCGATCGAAATCGAGCCGCGTCGGATTGTCCGCAGAAGCCACCGTGATATCGCCCCCGATCGAGAGCCTGTCCCTCTCCATCCGGGGAATGACGCCGAGTTGCGAGTAGAGGGTGATTAGCGACATCGCGGCAACGAGGATGATTTCAATAAGACGAATCCGTCGGCCGCCGCGTTCCATTGCCATCAGGCCGAGCGTCGCCAGCAAATAGACCACGGCTGCGCCGATTCCGATGCGATGCAGATCCATCAGAGCGCTGCGTACGACAAGGCCGGCAGCATGCTTGTCCGGCAAAACGCTGAAGGCAATCCCCGCAACAATGACGAAAAAGACCTCACCACCGACCCAGAGAGCCAGTGGATACAGTCGCAGAATACGCAGGAACGTTGTCATTGGTTAGCGGGAGATCAACTCCCGCTCCGTTGCATTTCCACGTTGCAGCGCGCGCCGCAGCACAAGCTCCAGCGCCGCTTTATTTGCGACATAATCCTCATCGGAGATGCGTTGCTGCAGATGGTCTGTCTCGAGCGCGAACATCTCTTCCTTTAAGGCCTGTAGCAGCTGCGTCGAGTGCGTTTGCATTCCCTGGGGCGATAGCGGGAGCGGGCCCGCGGCGTGGGAACCCGTCGCGACTGCAGAGGGCGCCGCTGGCTTGCGTAGAAGGACGCCAGCCGCAGCGGCGAGCAGCACAGCGATTCCCGAGAGAATCCACCACTTGTACTTCGCCCACGGGTCGCGGTTGCCGCCCTCATCCAATGGATTGCCGAGGCCGCCACCCGGTCGTGTGTCGGCTGTGGCTGGTTGACTATTGTCCTGCGCCTGCGGGGCGCCCTGTGCTGATTGATCGCCGCCCTGCGTGGGCGCATTTGCGTCGCGTGGAAGCTGTCCGGTTCCGGTGAGCGTAAAGCCAAGCGGTGCGCTGGGCGCCACACTGCGCGCCACCAGAGTGTGGGCGTTCACCTCATCGTCGACTGGACTGTACGGCGCGCCCGCGACCGGCGCAAAGGTCATCGATTTCGGAATCATGATCGCGACCGTGTCGGTGGGCATCGTCAGCTTCGGCTCGAGCGCGAGCTTGCCGGTGTAGGGAATCCGGTAGGTAATCTGAAACCGCGTCTCGCCCGGACGGATCGGGAACAGAAACGTGAAGTGATTCTTCTCCGCGAGGGGCACCGGAGCCTGCCGCACCGGCATGCCGTCGGGCGACTCCGCCGCCGCGCCCTCGACTACGGCGCCATCCGGCAGCCAGAAGTCGAAGGGCTGCTTCGAGAACTGCGTCATCGGTGGATTTGAATCGTTCTTCAGGAAGAAATTCTGCACCACGTGCAGCGCGGTTCCGCTGGCATCGCTCTCAATGCGCATCACCTCCGCCTCGCTTGTAACGCCCTTCACCTTTGCCGCGGCGCTGTACACGTCGACATCGACTGTCGTCGTTCCCGCCTGCGCGGCACGGAAGTAATTCGCGAGATCATGAGTAACGCGGACCAGGTGCAGCCCATTGTCCGGCACCTCGAGCGTGTACCGGCCATGCGCGTCGGTCGTGGTGTGGGTCGCCTCCTGCATGCCTTGCGCCAGACGGATGAGCGTGACCGTGTCACCGGCGGAAGGCTTGCCGGTGGTCTTGTTCGTCACGACACCGGTAATAGGCGTCGCTGCAAGTGCCGGCAGGGCAGAGCAGAGTGAGGCGAGAACGAAACTGCGAAGCAATTGCTGAATTCGGGGCACAATTCAGGATACTTCAGCGATAACAAAGGCGGGAAATCCAACGATACGTTGCTGCGCTAACCGCCCAGCGATTCCATCTCCGCCAGCACGGTCGCCGCTTCTGTCTCCAACACATTGCGCTGCGCCGCGTAGTCGGCTTCCGGATACTTGCCAGCCTTGTACTCGAAGTTCAGGTCGCGGAGGTTCTCATAGATAACCTCCTTGCGCTCGCGGAGATAGTCCAGGCGCGTTTTCTCCGGCGCCGCGGCGAGCCTGCGCTGCGGCCAAAAGATATACGCGCCGCAGGCGAGCAGCAGAAGAAGGGGCGGAAGTATGATCGATGCGCTCATCGTGAATAGCGGTCGGCGAGCGGCATGGAGGCTTACAGCCTGCTCACACGTCCAAAGGTATAGTGTATCTGCGCGGACCGCGCGCTGAGCAAACAGGAGAGACTCCGGGTGCGAAGATTCATTTTGTGGCCGCAGGCGCTGATGAGGCTGCTGCCATTGCTGGTCTGCCTCCTGATTCTTTGCGCACCGGCGCAAGCCCAGCCCGCAAACGTCCATACCGATCCGCTCAACCTCGACCCGCTGGTCCGCCAGGGCTACGACCGCTTCTACAATCTCGACTTCGAGGGCGCGCTTAAGGACTTCAACCAGGTCGCGGCGCAGCACGCACAGGATCCGATGGCGTGGGACTACATCCTCGTCGTGACGATCTTCCGCGAGCTCTATCACCAGGACCTGCTCGACACCACGTATTACGCGCATGACAGCTTCCTGTTCAACAAGCGTCAGATCAACATCTCGAAGCAGTCGCGCGACCAGATCAACGGCCTCACCGACAAAGTGATCGGCATGTGCGATCAGCGCGTCAACCAGAACCCGCAGGATAAGGACGCGTTGTTTGCCCGGGGTTACGCGAAGGGCATGCACGCCGCGTTCGTCACGCTCGCCGACCACGCCTTTTCAGCCGCGGCACGCCAAGGGTTGCAGGCCCGCAATGACAGCGAAGCCGCCCTGAAGATCGATCCTCAATACGCCGATGCCGAGATGGCCATCGGCATTCAGCAGTTCGCCGTCGCCAGCCTTCCGCGCTTCCTTCGCTTTGTCGTCGGCGTCTTCGGCGTTGGTGGCTCAAAATCAAGAGGCATCGCTCTACTGCGCGACTCCGCCCAACACGGTGTCGTGACCACGGTCGAATCCCGCACAGCGCTCAGCCTCTTTCTTCGTCACGATGGCCGATATCCCGAGGCCCTGCAGGTCGAGCGCAGCCTGACCGATCAGTACCCGCACGACTATCTCTTCAGCCTCGAAGTAGCGAACCTGCTCAAGGATGAAGGGCACGGCTACGAGGCCATCGCCGCGTACAAGCAGGTACTCGCCGACGCGCAGAAGCCCGGGTACTTCATCGACCCTCGGCTGCAGATGGCGTGGTTCGGTCTCGCCGAAACACAGCGCGGCTACAACCAGCTTCCAGACGCTGTGAAGTCATACATACAGGCCGCCGAGCAGCCGAACTGCAGCCCCTGGCTGCGCAGCCGCGCGCAGGTGAATGCCGGAGAGGTCTACGATATGCTCCATCAACGTGCGAACGCCGTGAAGATGTACCAGCTCGCGGCTTCGGGCGGTGATACCTCGCAGGCCGATCTCGCGCGCAAGTACTTGAAGTCACCATACACGGGCAAATAGCGGATCCCGACATGGAACCGCGCACGCGTTCGGCGCGTATGGCAAGATGTGTCGTAAGGAGGCAAGTATGGTTTGTCCGGCGTGTCACACGACTTTGAACGAGGGCGCACGATTCTGCAGCAACTGCGGCTGCGCGCTGTCAGCGGTGCCCTATGCGCGCCAGTGGCCTCGCCTGGAACGCCCGCGCGAAGGCCGCAGAATTGCTGGCGTCTGCGCCGCTTTCGCACAGCGCTATGGCTGGGATCCGCTGCTGGTCCGCTTGATCCTGGTGCTTGCTGTCTTCTGTGGAGCGGGTTCTCCCCTGATCGCCTACATCATCGCGTGGATTGTCATCCCGAATGAACCCTACCTGCTGCCGCAGATGACGAGTGTGACCCACTCGTGAGTGAATTTCCCGCCCCGCGGCCGTTCCGCTACATTGACTCCCAACTTTGCTGCGGCAGCGTCAAACTCGCAGACCTCGCCGCACAATTCGGCACGCCGCTCTACGTCTACTCCGCCGACGACATCCGCGATCGCGTCGGCATGCTGACGCGTGAGTTCGCCGGCGTCGCGCACACCGTCTGCTATGCGGTCAAAGCGAATTCCTCGCTCGCGATCCTCAAGCTCCTCGCATCGCTCGATTGCGGCTTCGATATCGTCTCCGGCGGCGAGCTGGAACGCGTGCGCCGCGCCGCTCCTGAAGCCTTGCAGCGCGTCGTCTTCTCTGGCGTCGGCAAGCAGGCCTGGGAGATCGACGCCGCACTCGACGCCGGCATCCTTCTCTTCAACGTCGAGAGCGAAGCCGAGCTCGAGCTTCTCGCTCAACGCGCACAGGCGCTCGGCAAAAGCGCCCGCATCGCGCTGCGCGTAAATCCTGACGTCTTCGCGCAAACGCATCCCTACATCTCCACCGGGTTGCGCGAGCATAAGTTTGGCATCGCTATTGAGCGAGCGCGCGAAGTCTATCGCCGCGCTGCGCAACTGCCCGGCATCATACCCGCCGGCGTTAGCGTGCACATCGGCTCGCAGATTCGCGACACCGCGCCGTTTGCCGAATCCGTCAAGCGCGTTCGCGCCCTCATCGAAGACCTTCGCGCCGACGGCATCGACATCCGGTACCTCGACGCCGGCGGCGGCTTCGGCATTGAGTACGGCCGAGCGCCGTTTGATCCCGCCGAACGGGTGGCCGAATATGCGCGCGCCATCCGGTCCGCACTGGAAGGACTCGGCGTTCATCTGCTGCTCGAACCCGGCCGCTTCCTCATCGCACAGGCTGGCGCGCTGCTGTCGCGCGTTCTTTACACCAAGCAGAACGGGAGCAAACGCTTTATCATCACGGACGCTGCGATGAACGACCTCATCCGCCCGGCGCTCTACGGAGCGCACCACGAGATCGTTCCCGTGCTTCAATCAAACGCGACGAAAGAAATCGCCGACATCGTCGGTCCCGTCTGCGAGTCCGGCGACTTCTTCGCCCGCGATCGCGAAATCGAGCAACTGCGCTCCGGTGAGCTGGTCGCCCTGCTCGATGCCGGCGCCTACGGTATGAGCCTCAGTTCCCACTACAACACCCGTGTCCGCCCCGCCGAGGTCCTCATCGAAGACGACAGGGCGCGCCTCATCCGCCGGCGCGAGACCCTTGACGACCTCTTCGCTCCGGAGCTGCTCTAGCCTCACGTCGCGGGCATGCGGTAGAATCACCAACGGTGCAAATGCTTCGTTGAGTGGCCTTTCGAGCCCGTTCCGGAGCTTGCAGACAGACTTTCAGTTCGAGGTTTCAGCATGTCCGGCCATTCAAAATGGGCGACCATTAAGCACAAGAAGGGCGCACTCGACGCCAAGCGCGGCAAGATATTTACTCGGCTGATCAAGGAAATCATGGTCGCCGCGAAAGCCGGCGGCGGAGACCCTGACGGCAATCCGCGCCTGCGCAGCGCCATCGCGGCCGCCAAGGCCGAAAACATGCCCAACGACAACATCTCGCGCGCCATCAAGCGCGGCACGGGTGAAATCGAGGGCGCCAGCTACGAGGACATCACCTTCGAGGGCTACGGTCCCGGCGGTGTGGCCATCATCGTCGAGGTCCTCACCGACAATCGCAATCGGGCTGTCAGCGAGATTCGGCATGCGTTCTCCAAGAACGGTGGCAACCTCGGTGAGACCGGTTCGGTCGGCTATATGTTCTCGAAGAAGGGTGTCATCATCGTCGCGAAGTCAGCCGCCGATGAGGACAAGCTCACCGAGATCGTGCTCGATGCAGGCGCCGACGACCTCAACAATGACGGCGATTACTGGGAGATTCTGACCTCGCCGAAGGACTTCGAGGCCGTCCGCGATGCCGTGAAAGCCGCGAAGATTGAGCCTGAATCCGCCGAGGTTACGATGGTTCCCTCGACCTATCAGAAGCTCGAAGGCACGCAGGCCTCTGCGATGATGCGCCTGCTCGAAACTCTCGAAGATCTCGACGATACGCAGAATGTTTACTCGAACTTCGAAATGGATGAAGCGCAGGTTCCGGCATAGTCGTCTAACATCAGAGAACGAAGCGAAAGCCGCCACTCTCATGGCGGCTTTTCACTGTGAGGAGCAGCGAGTGACGGTAAAACACGTTGCAGGGGTGTTGGCGGTTTTCATCGCGCTGACCATGGCTCATAGCGCCGTTGCACAGCGAAATGCGAATGAATCGCCGGTGGCCGACGCTGCCGCAACAGCCAAGTGGAACTTCGGCGCGCTCCTACAAGGCGGCTTCGGCGTCACAGAAGATCGCGGCAGCTTCAAATTTCTTACCGCCGGTGTGCACGCCGGACGCATCCTCACGTCTCAGGTCGGTGCGGGTCTGCTTAAGGGCGACTTCGAGTATGGGGTCGAAGTCTTCCCGCTGTGGCAGAGCTATACGCCGAAGTTCCAACGCGCCAACTGCACCCAGATTTTTCCTCCCGCGCAACCAGGAACCTACGTGAGTTGCTCGGCAAACTACACCGTCGGCGGCACGTTTACAGGAGTGAGCGTTACGCCGATTATTCTGCGCTGGAACTTCACGCACGGGGCGCGCTGGATGCCCTGGATTCAGGGAGCCGGTGGCCTGGTCTGGACGAATCACAAATATCCAGCCTATGGGATGGCCACGTCGGCGTCTGGACCGACGACGATCGGACCACCCAGCGGCCAATCCTATCTGGATAACGACGGACCCAGTGCCGACACCAGCGTGTGGAACTTTACGCCGCAGTTCGGAGTTGGAACGCATTATTTCCTGCGGCCTGGAAGATCCATTGACGTCAGCGCGAACGCGGTGCATATTTCCAGCGCTAGTCTTGGCGACCGGAATCCCGGCGTGAACGCAAGCGTGCAGTTTTCAGTTGGGTATAGCTGGTGGAAGTAGGGAAGCCGTTGATGAGCAGCCAAGTCCTGGTCCAGGAAAACGAGACGCAAGCGGTTGCTTCACCGATCGTCGAGTGCGTTCCCAACTTCGCCGAAGGCCGAGACGCGGGCAAGGTCCGCGCCATTGTTCGCGCGATGCACGTCGAGGGAGTTCACCTTCTGGACTGGTCGCTGGATCCTGATCACAACCGCTCGGTCGTGACCATCGCGGGCTCGCCTGAAGCGGTTCTTGAATCTGCTGTGCGCGGCGTTGGCAAGGCTGCCGAACTGATCGATCTGACGCAGCAGAAGGGCGAACACCCGCGCATGGGCGCGGCGGATGTCGTGCCGTTTGTTCCGGTCAACGGAATCTCGTTGCCCAAATGCGTTCTGCTGGCGCGCCAGGCTGGGATGGAGATATGGAAGCGCTTCGGCGTTCCGGTTTATTTCTATGAGGCGGCGGCGTCGCGTCCGGATCGTGTGCACCTGGAGAATGTGCGCCGGGGCGAATTCGAAGGCCTCAGCGTGGATTCGTTGAAGGACTCGACGCGACAGCCGGACATCGGGGGGCCGGGGATTCATTCCACGGCGGGCGCCAGCGCGGTGGGCGCACGACACTTCCTTATCGCTTACAACATCACGCTGCATGCGCGGCGCGGGAAGGCGGACGTCGGGCTTGCCCGGACGGTTGCGAAGGACGTACGGGCGTCGAGCGGGGGACTCTATGGCGTAAAAGCCATGGGAGTTATGGTCAACGGCCACGCGCAGGTCAGCATGAACGTTACGGACTTCCGGCACACGCCGATGGCCCGGGTGCATGCGGCGGTCGCCGAAAGTGCTGCGCGGCACGGAGCACTGGTCGGCGACGGGGAGTTGATTGGCCTGATTCCGGAGCAGGCGTTTGAGCCAAATGCTGATTGGGTTCGTCAAATAGTCGGGTTTAATCCCGAGGAGAGAGTCCTGGAGCGCCGGCTGCTACATCCTTTGGCGTGGCCTTGATTCGAAAGCAGTAGCGCGAATTTGTTGCGAGTTTAGGTAGTTCACGAAACAATAGAGGCTGCGGAAACCGCGGTTTCAGTCGGAGTGCGGACAGTGACGATGTCGAAGATTTTCAAGGGTGGAGCGGTTCTGGGCCTTCTCGTGGGCCTGGTGGCGGTTCCTTCAATAGCAGGGGCTTCGCAGCTCTCAGGGGACGCGCGTTCGTCGATCCCACGGGACGTGCAGCAGATCATTGTGGTGGACTACCGGGCGATGCAGAACTCGCCGGCCGCCATGCAGCTTAAGGACCGGGTGCTTCCACCTGAGTTGAAGCGGCTGGAAACCTCGCTCAAGACTTCAGGGCTCAAAGTTGACCAGGATGCCGACACGCTGGCGTTTGCGGCCTTCCGTGCGCCCGGCGTGGATAACGTGCGGATTCTTGGAGTTGCACAGGGACAGTTCAACTATCAGTCGATCCTCGCGGACTTCGCCAAGAAGAAGACCAAGCCGCTGATGGTGCGGAATAATCCGGTGTATCCGATGGGTGTGGCAGGGATGAGTGTGGCGTTCCTGAACCAGACGGTCATGATCTTCGGGGACCGGGATGCGGTGAAGGCGGCGCTGGATGCGCGCGACGGCCTGGCGCCGAACTTCCTCCAGAACGGCGACATGATGAACGATATGGCCATCGTGGACAGCCGTCCGGTTTGGAGCCTTCTGGACCAGAAGGGCACCCAGACCATGATGAAGAGCGTGCTGGGTGAGGCTTCGCAGCTGGCGGACTACGACACGGTGAAGAACCGGATGAAGAGCGCCCGGTACACGATGGACTTCTCCAACGGGGTGAAGTTCGACATGTCCGTGGTGATGTCGGACACGATGACCGCGGCGACGGCGGCGACGCTGCTGAAGGGTGTTGCCATCCTGAAGAAGACGTCTGGGTCGCCGCTCGAGCGGAGCGCGGTGGATGACACGTCGATCGACTCGAACTCGGGGACGCTGACGGTGGATTACTCGTCGTCGGACAGCGAGTTTGCTGGTTTGCTAAGCTCGCCGCTGTTCCAGCAGGTAGTGAAGTAAGCGAGTAGTTAGTGGTTAGTAGTTAGTAGTTAGTGAAAGGCGGCCTTCGGGCCGCCTTTTTGCGTTCGGGGTGGGGTACCCCCTCCCCCCGTACTTTTTGCGCAAAATCTTCGAACGAAAGACCTTAGGGGTGGACCTTAGTGCGTCTCTGGTGGACGAGGATGGAATGGCGTGACGTTGCGAGGGGCTCTCGGAACAGGTGGCGTGTCAAGGGGTCTCAGCTTGTTTGGAAGAACATGTCATGAGGCACTTAGAAGCAAAAGCAGATCCCCTTCGGGGATGACAACAAGGAAAACGAAAGCAAAAGGCTCGCGCGCCTTAACGGGCGATACCCCGCCCTTTCACGATGAAACCGTGAAAGGCTAGGCCGCCCGGTCGGGACGGTTCGGATTCTTTCAGGAGGAGCGGGAGGAGGCGTCGCGGACGAGCTCAGCGTGGAGTTTGGCTTTGGCTTCTGCGCCTTCTTTGGAGGCGTTACAGCGGGCCATGATGGCCGAGCGAAGGCGGGTCGAGAGGTCTTCGGGGAAGTCGTAGGCCTGGTTGCCGCGGTAGATGTCGATGGTTTTGCGGGTGGTGTTCACGACCACTTCGCAGTGGTGGCAGGTGCCGAGGTGCTCTTTGACTTCTGCAAGGAGATCGGGGTCGATCTGGCCGTCGAAGTAGTCGGTTAGTTTCGCAAGAAAATCGGTGCAGTTCACTTCGAGCCCTCGTTGGCTTTGCGGAAGTAGCGGCTGAGGCGCTCGCGTAGTTGCAGGCGCGCACGCAGCAGTCGTGACTTCACGGCAGGGACGCTCAATCCTAGCGCCTCGGCCGTTTCCTCGGTCGACAGGTTTTCGATGTCGCGGAGGGTGAAAACGGTTCGGAAACCTGGGGGCAATCCTGCGATTGTTTTGCGGAGGATATCGCCCAGCTCGCCCTGCGAGTAAATCTGCTCGGGGTTAGGGCGCCATTCGGCGAAGTCCCGGGGGATGGAACCCTCGTCGGTCTGGACGTCCTGGTCCATGGATACGGTCTTGGAGGTCTTGCGCTTGCGGAGGCGCATGAGGCTCTCGTTGACGGCGATGCGGACGAGCCAGGTGGAGAACTTGGAGTTGCCCTGGAACTGATCGAGCTTCTGGAAGGCCTTGAAGAAGACGTCCTGAGTGATGTCTTCGGCGTCTTCGCGGTTCTGGGTGATGTGGAGGGCGGTGCGATAGATCTGGCGGTCGTACTGACGGACCAGTTTTTCGAAGGCGGCGGTGTCGCCAGCCTTGGCGCGCTCGACGAGCTCGAGGTCGGGGTGCGGAGCCTCAACGGCAGCGGCTCCGTGGAGCTCGGCCGGGTCGTCTGCGAGAGATGAGGGATGGGCCGCCATATGTTCTTAGTTTACAGGACTCAGATTGGGATTGAATGGATGACAGAACCGGCTGCCGTGGCCTATTGAGACTTCATAAACGTTTGACGAGCGCCGGCGCGGATGTGACGCTCGCTCGGAAAAAGTTGCTCTTCATTTCAGGCCGACGCGCCTGCCTGCGTACCGATCCACTCGAGAGGCCGTGGACGGAATTCCAATTGTATTTTTGCTTTGTAGTTGGAGGCTCCGCGGAGCCTGGTGGCGTAATAAACAGAATCCGGTCCGGCATTTTGCAGGGCCTGTTCTTCCGACACAGTTGGCGGCTCCGGGGCGCCAACGAACTTTGCAAATGCGGGCAGCCATGCAGACTGTGCAATTGGCTGATCGCCAACCACGTTAAACACGCCCGGGTCCGCGGTGAGCGCGGCACAGGTGGCTGCGGCGGCATCGTCTATGTGGACCCAGCTCCAGATTCCTTCACCCTTACCGACGACGGGAACCTCGCGCCGGCGAACCTGCTGGCCGACGTCGCCTTCCGGGCTGAACCAGGTTCCGGGTCCGTAGAAAAATCCGTAACGCAACAGTACTGTCTGCACGCCGGAATTCTGGGCTGTCGCTTCCAAATCCGCGTAGGTTCTGCATCCGGCGGCGATGCCGGGCGAGGCGTCGGATGCAAACGGAGTGGACTCATCGGCCAGCCCCGGCCCGGGCGCGTACCAGAAGCCGGAAGATTGCAGAATGTAACGGCGGCAATTCACGGCACGGGCGGCGGTTAGCAGGTTTGCATTGCCCTTCACCCGCACTTCGGTGTCCCGCGGTGAGGCTTCTTTCATGTCCGCCGGCGTGTAATGTTTCGGAAGCGACGTGAGTTCGTTGATGATGGCGTCAGGCTTGATTTGCCGAACCGCCTGCGACACGGCTGCGGCATCGAGCGCGTCGGCGGCCACCTGAGTGGCGTTTTTTACCTGGATGGCGGCGGCTTTGGAAGGGCGCACCAGTACAAACATCTGGTGTCCTGCGTCGTCGAGACAACGCAGCAAAGGCTTACCAATCGCCCCGGTGGCTCCGGCGATCAGAACTCTCATTCCCGGATTTTAGTTCCGATCGATCCCAGGAACGAAAGGGCGCAGCCCGACACACTGGTGGTCGCGGGGCGGCAGTGATGTACCTGTGGTGGTTCGGGTAGCACGGAGGTGTGGATGCAGAGTCTTTTTGAACGCCGTAGAGTCGAATCAAGGTGGAATGGTGAAGCAGGGTTCGGGATTGAAGTGGTTGGTAGCCGGCACAATGTGCACGGCGATGGCTGTTGGGCTGGCGCAGAGCTCGAGTACGAGCACACACAAGAAGAAGGCCGCGCCTTCGAAGAGCTGCTGCAGTTCCGGGAAGAGCTGCCCGTGTCAGGCTGCGCATCATGCGGCGACGACTCATCACGCAGCGACGACTCATCATGCAGCGACGTCGAAGCGGACTGCAGCGAAGAGGCATGCGGGGCGCGGGAAGGTTCGGCGGAAGCATATTGAGGTGGCGGCGACGGCGCTGAGCAAACGGCTGCATACGGCGTTTGTAGCGAGTGCGCAGTTGCGGCCTATGGCGCAGGAGCTGATAAGCACGCGGAGTGCGGCTGCGTACGAGGGCGTGCAGCACTGGGCTGCGGGGCATCCGGGCGATGGCGCGGCGGCGGCGCAGTTGGCGCTGGGGCATGCGCTGATGCTGGACCACAGATATCCGGAGGCGGAGGAGGCATACGCGGCGGCGAAGCAGGCCGGCGATGCGCTGGATGATTACGCGGTGTATCTGGGCGCGCAGGCGGCGATTGCAGCGAACAGACCTTCAGACGCGATTCCGGCGTTGGCGAATTTTGCGGAGAAGTATCCGGACAGTTTGTTTGTGCCGAATGCGCCGGTAACGCTGGCCCAGGCGTATCTGGAAAATCATGATGCTGCGAGCGCGCTGCGCGTGTTGCAGCCACTGGCGAATACGCCGGCGGGAAGCCATGTGGATTTTCGGTCGACGCTGGCGAAGGCGTATCAGCAGAGTGGGAACTCTGCGGAGGCGGCGAAGTTGTATCGCGGGATTTATCTGGGAGATCCGCTGAGCAGCCAGGCGTATGAGGCGAAGAACCAGCTGGCCAGCATGCAGATTCCGCTGACGGTGGCGGAGCGCAAGCAGCATGCGGATGCGATGTTCAATGCGCATCAGTATGGCGATGCGGCGATCGAGTATCGCGAGCTGCAGAAGGATGACAAAGATCTGACGCAGGCGGACCGCGACGCGCTGGAGATCTATGCAGCAGTTTGCGATCTGAAGCTGAAGCGGCTGAGCCGGGCGGATGTGGAACGGCTGCCGGTGACGGGCGATGACAGTGCGGCGCTGAAGTTATATCTGCAGGCGGAGATCGCGCGCAACGTGGGTGACACGACGGCGCAGGACATTCTTGTGCAGCAGTTGATGCAACAGTATCCGCAGAGCCGGTGGCTGGAAGAGGCGCTGTACTCGGGCGGGAACATGTACCTGATCCGCCGGGACACGGGGCGCGCGATTGGGGATTACGCGGCGCTGGTGCAGCACTTTCCGAAGAGTGTGTATGCGCCGAGCGCGCACTGGCGTGCGGCGTGGCTGAACTATCGGACGCGGAATTATCCGGAGGCTGCAAGGCTGATGGATGAACAGATACAGAACTATCCGGGAGGGCAGGAGATTCCGGGAGCGCTGTATTGGCGCGGGCGATTGTACGAGGATGTAGAGCACAACTTCTCGCAGGCGCTGAACTACTACAACAAGCTGAACGACGCGTATGTGAACAGCTATTACGCGATGCTGGCGCGGCAGAGGATGGCGGCGATCGGAAAGCGCGATGAGGCGGTCGAGGCGACGACGCTGGCGGCGGTGCGCGAGGTGGATGATCCGGAGTTGATCGATCAGTTGCCGGAGAACGATCCGCATTTGATCAAGGCGCGGCTGCTGGCGAACGCGGCGCTGAATGAGTACATCCGGCCGGAGATTGCGCTGAGTGCGACCTCGAACGAGTGGGGCGCGTTGGCGGAGGCGGATATCTACGAGAGCTTTGGCGAGACGACGCGGGCGCTGCAGGCGATGAAGCGGAGCAAGATTCCGTTCTTTGCGCTGAATGTGGATGATGTGCCGCATGCGTACTGGGAGATTTTGTATCCGCGGCCGTACTGGTCGACGCTGAAGGATAATGCTGCGGCGAATGGGCTGGATCCCTATCTTGTGGCTTCGCTGATAAGACAGGAGTCGGAGTTCAATGCGGGCGCGGTGAGCCGGGCGAATGCGGTGGGGCTGATGCAGCTGCTGCCGTCGACGGGCAAGGGGCTGGCGCGCAAGGATGGCGTGAAGCACTTCAACGCGAATGAGTTGCTGGACCCGACGGTGAATATCAAGTTGGGGACGACGGATTTGAAGCAGGCGATCAATAAGTATGGCGGCCAGGTGGAGTATGCGCTGGCAAGCTACAACGCGGGCGATTCGCCGGTGAGGCAGTGGATTGCGGAGGGTGACTACAAGGATGTGCCGGAGTGGGTGGAGTCGATTCCCTATAGCGAGACGCGGGATTATGTGCAGAGTATTTTGCGGAATCGTGAGATGTATCGGGCGATTTATGGAGGGAAGTAGGGCGAATTTTTCACGCGTGGGAACCTCCTCAAGGGCGGCGCCGTAGTCAGGATCATGCTTCGCTCGATTCTTCTCGCTCTCATGGCAGCGCTGCCGTATTCAGGATTTGCCCAAACGAGCTTCGATGTCGCCAGCATTCGCCCTGCGACAGAGCGTGTTGCTAATGAAAGGGACGGCCGCACGACGATTTCGCGCGACGCTCTTCAGATGCACGACGTATCGGTACGGAATTGCGTGGCGTTTGCTTACGGCGTCTCTACGTCACAGGTAGCCGGTCCTGCCTCCATTAGCGACAAACGCTACGACATTGTCGCGAAGGTAGATCACGACGTTACTGCCGACCAGATGCGGCAGATGATGCAGGCACTGCTCGCCGATCGGTTTCATCTGACTCTGCACCATGAACAGCGAGAGATGCGCGGATATGTGATGAGTGTCTTCGCGCAACCGCCGAAGAATCCAGCGAAGTTTCATCGATCCGCCGCGCCCGGCCAGGCTTATCACGAGAATTCGGCGACAGGCACTGTGGCGCGCAACATCACGATGAAGGAGTTCGCCGATTTTCTTTCCGGTCCTCTGGAGGGTCCTGTGGCCGACCAAACCGGCCTGCCTGGACAGTACGACCTCGAGCTTGACTTCAGGTCCTACGTTGACGTTGCCGAGACCGACAAGTCTCAGCTGCCGAGCGTCGGCGCCGTTCTGAACGCTGCTCTGAAAGGGGAGTTGGGATTGCAAATAACGCCGAAAAAGGCGATGTTCGAGACGCTGGTGGTCGATCGTAGTGAAGATCCGACGCCAAACTGAGGAGAAGCGGCTCGCTGCAGTTGTGTTTACTCGTGGCGAAGGGCGACGACGGGGTCGAGGCGTGAGGCGCGGAAGGCGGGGATGAAGCCGCTGATAATGCCGACGAGCGCGAGGATGGCGAAGGACGCGATCATGGTGGAGCCGGAGGCGCGGAGGATGATGTCGCCTTCGTGGTTCGCGGTCTTGTAGATGTCGGAGTAGAGGGGCATGGGCGGGATGAGATGGCCGAGGATGACGGCGATGATCATGCCGATGGCACCGGCCATGAAGGTGAGGATGAGGCTCTCGAGAAGGAACTGAGCGAGGATGTCGCGGCGGCGCGCGCCGAGGGCTTTGAGGATGCCGATCTCCCGCGTGCGTTCGGTGACGGAGACGAGCATGATGTTCATAACGCCGACGCCGCCGACGGCGAGGGTCATGGCGCCGATGATGCCGAGCAGGACTTCGAGGCCGATAGAAAAGGCCATGATCTGCTTGGAGTTTTCGATGGTGTCCCACATGTTGAGGGCTTTGTCGTCGGCGGGGTTGAAGTGGTGGCGCTGCGCGAGGACGGTGCGGACGGCGGCGATGGCGCGGAGATGGATCTCCGGCGAGCTGGGCTGGAAGACGATGGAGCCCGGGTCGCGCTCCTGCTTAATCGAGCGCATGGTTTCGTAGGGAACGAAGATGTTTTCGTTGTCAGGGCCGTTGTTGGACGAGTCCTGGATCTTGTTGCGAAGGACGCCGATGACTTCGAAGGGCTGGCCTTCGATCTGCACGGTTTCGCCGACGGGCGGATAGCCGTTGAAGAGCTTTTCGGCAGCGTGGGAGCCAAAGATGACGACCTGGCGATGCTGCGTGAAGTCGTCGGACTCGAAGTAGCGGCCGGTTTCGACGTCGAGACGGCGCATGCCACCGTAGGGGAGCTCGACGGCTTTGGACTGGATGCTGACGACTTTGGGGCCGTACTTGACGCTGAGGCCGTCGTCGATCTCGTCGGAGACGGCGCGGAGGAAGGGAAGCGCGTCGCGGAGGGCTTCGGCGTCCTCTTCCTTGAGGATTACTTTCTGGCCGGAACGCTGGCCGCCGGCCTGCATTGAAGTTTGACCGCCCCAGAACATGACGATGTTGTTGCCGATGCCGAGGAAGCCCTGGAGCACGCACTTCCCGATGGCGTTGCCGTAGCTGAGCAGGAGAACGACGGTGACGAGTCCCCAGACGATGCCGAGCATGGTGAGGACGGAGCGCACACGATTGCGGCGAAGGGAGTCGACGGACTGGATGAAGGCTTCGCGGATTTGCATGGCTACGATTTCCGGATCTGCTTAATGCTTTTTATTCGGTGGTGAGGCACTCGATGGGCGTGAGGCTGGCGGCGCGCATGGCAGGATACATGCCGGCGCCGACGGTGATGGCCGCGAGCGTGAGAAGTGACGAGACGATGGCGAACGGAGAGATGGCCGGAACCGGAATGAACGGCGGCAGTGGAATGAGACGGATGCCGGCGATGATGGCGAAGGAGCACAAGAGCCCCAGGCCGCCGCTGACGAGGGTGATGATAGCGGCTTCGGTGAGGAACTGACGGCGGATGTCGCGGGCGGTGGCGCCGAGTGCCTTGCGGACCCCGATCTCGCGGGTGCGTTCGGAGACGGCGACGAGCATGATATTCATGACGCCGATGCCGCCGAGCGCGAGCGTGAGCAGAGCGACGGCGGCGAAGAAGAGCGTCATGACGTGGAAGATGCGGTCGGTGAACTTGACGCTGTCGAGCGTGTCCCAGACCCAGAGGGCGTCGAGGTCGATTGGGTCGAAGTGATGGCGCGCGCCGAGGACTTCGCGGACCTGACGCATTGCAGCCTCGTGGAGCTTGGGGTCGACGGGCGCGACGACAATGTTGTTGACGTAGCCGGCGAAGGAGCCTTTGAAGTCGGGCGGGAAGTCGCGCTCCATGGCGGAGAACGGGACGAAGAGCTGGGTGTTGTCGGGGCCGGAGCCGTAGCTGCCGTTCTGCTGTTTTTTCTCGAGCACGCCGACGACGGTGTAGGGGTAGCCGGAGATCTGGATGGGTTGGCCGATGGAGAGCTTGCCGGGGAAGAGTTGGCGCTCGGAGTCAGCGCCGAGGACCACGACGCGTGCGCCCGAGTCTTCGTCTTCCTGGGACATGAGGCGGCCCTGCGCGACAGTGAGCGAGCGAAAGTGCTGGTACTCGGGCCAGACACCGCGGACGGCGCGGTTGGAGGCGTTCCACTGGCTGACTTCGTTGACGGTCTTGCGGATTTCGGGTGAGACGGTTTTGATGAGCGGAGCGAGCTGCTTGATTGCGACGGCGTCGTCGATGCTGAGGAGCACGTCGCGGCCGGCGGGGTAGCCCTGGAAGGGCATGCCGGTTTTGCCTCCGAACATGATGGCGATGTCGGTGCCGATGGTGGCGAGCTGCTTGCGCTGCTGAATGCTGAAGCCGATGCCGAGGCCGACGAGGAGGATGACCGAGGTGATGCCCCAGAGGATGCCGAACATGGTGAGGAAGCTGCGGAGCTTCGACTCCCAGAGTGCGGCAAGCGTTTGTTTGAGGATCTCGTGAAAGGGCATGATGGCGTCCGCCCGATGAAGAGCGTTAGTTGGGGTACGCAGGCGTGAGGCGGGTTGTTCCCTCGTCGTGGCGCGAGGCTGAGAGTTGGTAGGATGGAGCAGGCGCCCGGGTGGTGGAATCGGCAGACACAGCGGACTTAAAATCCGCAGCTGCGAAAGCGGCGTGGGGGTTCAAGTCCCCCCTCGGGCACCAAAATAAGCAACTTACAGACATTAGCGGCTCATGCTCTGAGCGCTATCGAATGGTTAGCAGATGGTTCATCACCGGCACCGTCATGCTCAGAAACAGAAAACACAACGGACTCTCCCGACACGTTGAACGGATTGCGGGTCTGAAAATACAGCAAATGTGCAGGTTTCATGCTGTGCGATCTTGTTCAGGTAATGCGTCGCAGGAGCGCGTGCTTACGGTGTTACGCTGTTGGTCCGCTTCGCGGCTTCCTTGCGCTCCAGCGCGGCGGCTGCGGTCTTGCCCTGCTTCGTGTAGGCTTCGGCGAGAAGAAGATGTGGTTCCGCGAGCGCGGGTTCGGCATTCGCAGCAGTCTTCAACTGAAGTACCGCCATATCCAGTTGGCCCTGTGCCAGCAGCGCACGCCCACTGCGCAGGGCGAAGTTTGCGCGTTGGTGCTCGTTCGCTGCGCGGCTCAGATCAGCCGCGATCTTCCGCTCTGCTGCTGCCCGTTCTTTATTCCCTTTCGTTGTTTCGATAGCGGCGAGTTGTATATGCAAGCTGGGCTGGTCCGGTTCCAGCGCGATTGCGTGCTGCAGTGCCTCGGCAGCTTCATCCATATGCTCGCTATCCTTCAAGACGCTTCCGAGGAGAGCCCAGGCCTCCCCATTCTCTGGTTGGAGCCGGAGAACATCACGCAGGCTGCTAGCCGCGTCAGCGAATCGTCCTTGCTGCATGTAGATGATCGCCAAAGTATAGGGCGGATCCGGCAGGCTCTGATCGAGCGCAGCTGCTTTCTCAAATTCTGGCACGGCCTCGGTCAGGTTGTCCTGAAGTTTGAATGCGAGGCCCAGATCGTAGTGCAGCAAAGCGGAATTCGGTTCCAGACGGATTCCCGCGGTGAATTGCTTGAGAGCCTCGTCAACTTTGTTCGCCTGGAGATAGGCTGCCCCGTAGTCCTCGCGAAGCGTCGCCGAATCGCGACCTTCCTCGAGCGCACGCGCATAGAGAAGAAGAGCCCCGGTTGCGTCGCCGGTTTGAACGCGAGCCAGCGCGTAGTTGATCAGCGGTGAGTTTCCCTCAGCAGGAAGAGCGCTTCCATCGTTCACAACGCGTGCGAACCACGGCAGCGCGCCGGCAGAATCACCGCTCGCCTGCAGAGCTAGCGCGAGTGCGTATTGCGCTCCCGACGAGTGTAGCTCCGGGTGCATGCCAACCGCACGGCGCAGATGAGTGAGCGCATGGCTGTCATCGTGCGTCGCAGACAAAGCGCGACCCAGCAGGAGTTCCACGTCGAAGCTCGGCGGATTAGTCCTAGCCTCCAACTCCTGAGCCGAAGTTACAGATTCCAAGGCTTGCCCTGTTTCGAGCAAAGCGGCAGCACGATGGTAAAGAGCGCGATTACTGTTCGGATCGAGTTCTAATGCGCGATCGAAATAGTGGAGCGCCGCTGAGGACTGTCCTTGTCCGGCCAGCAGTACTCCTATCGCGTCCGCTATCGGTGCAGAATTCTGAAACGATGGCTCGGCAGATGTAAGCAACTGCATGGCGGCCGCGTTGTCTCCGGTGGCGCTAAGGGAGACGGCAAAGGCGAGAACCTCCGCCTCACTCAGTACCACGTCCTGCGATTTTGAGGTCGCTTCGCGGAACAAAATAACTGCCTCCGCGTGACGGCCTAAGGCTGAATCGCAGCGAGCGAGACTGATCTGCGTAGGAACGTCGCCCGGTGCAAGGCGTAATGCCGTGCGGAGTTCCAGTTCGGCCTCGGAAGGCTGATTCAGCGAAAGCAGGACCGACCCCAGCGCGCTATGCCCGGGAGCAATTTGGGGCGCCAGACGAACGACTCGCTCCAGGTCGCGGCGAGCCGCCACGAGATCACCGCGATTGGCCTCCTCAAGGCCTGCACGCATAAGACGAGTCGCGTTCTGTAGGGATGGTGGCGTTTGTGCGGCCGAGATCCCCAGCACAGCGCAAAGGACGGTGCCTGTGACTATGCGGCGAAAGCGCGCTCCAGCCGTCCTGAGGAACTCGGTCATGACGAGAGTGTAAGTCGATTGTCTACGGATGACGCGTGATGCCTCGTGTCGATCTACTGTGGCAATGGTCTGATGCTACGGTCTAAAGGGAAACGCCTGCAAGTTAGAATGAAGCGGCTTTTGAAGGTGGCATACATGTTGGCAAAGAACTGGGTGTTGGCCTCGATCCTCTTCCCGATCTGTGCGATCGCGGGCGGGCAGGACCTGCAATGGACCACAATAACTGGGCTTTCTTTTACTGGCGATGGAGCGGTTATTGTGCGCCCCGTGGAAGATCAAGAGCCGTTTACGGTCGCAGGGGAACGGGGCGTGTTAGTTGGGCAGCAGAGCGGAGAGCTAGAGGCGTGGGTACTCCCGGTCAAGCTGCTTAGTCACATGACCATTGAGGCACGCGTTGAAGGCTATCCCGTCCCACTGAAGTTGAATGACATGGCGCGCGAGATCGAGGTGCGTCCCGATCACACTGCGATCACCTACTCGCATATCGCGCTCGTCGTTCGTCAGATCATGTTCTCGCCAGATAAGGCCCCGGAGGGGACAGGCCCCGTTGTGCTGTTCTCCATTGATGCGCTTCATCCGACCGAACTGGTATTCCGTTTCCAAGGGGATCTGCGCGCCATGTGGCCGCAGTTAAGCAGTGGTAATCCTTCGCCGGAGTGGGTGAAGACAAGTGATGGCAGCGGTTACTATGTGTTGCACAGTGACTTTGATAGCTTTTCAGGAGCATTCACAATTCCGGGGAGCCAGCCGGGCATTCTGGCTCCTTATCAAGAGCGACCGCAAACTCATCCGCTGGAATTGATCTTGCATGTCGATCCCGTCAGGGATCGAGGCAAACTATTTCCGCTACTGATGGCCATCGGTCAGGATAAAGAGCACGCCTCGTCGGCGGCGCTAGGTGGGAAGCTCGCTGAACTCGATGCGCAACTTCCTTCCTTGTACGCATCTCATGCCGCGCAATACCAGGCGCGGGAAAACGAGCGCATGGATCTGGATTCACCTGACCCCACGTTAAATTCAGAGTTTGGTTGGGCAGAGACTTCGATTGAACAATTGCGTGCGCGCACTCCGGACGGCGGCACAGCATTCGTCGCAGGTTACTATGCCTCGGGAGATTCCGCCCGGCCGGGCTTTGGATGGTTCTTCGGTCGTGATGCGCTCTACACTCTGTTCGCGCTAGACAGCTATGGTGACTTTGCCGATGTGCGTTCGGAGCTAGCCTACCTTGCACTCCATCAACGTGGTGACGGCAAGATCATGCACGAGCGTTCGCAGACCGCCCAGAATACAAATTGGGCAGCGCTGCCGTACCAATACGCGGCGGCGGACGCCACTCCTTTGTTTTTGCTGGCCATGGAGGATTATGTGCGTGCCAGTGGTGATACGGCGTTCTTACACGAGCAGTCAGAGACGGTTCGAAAGGCGTGGGAGTTTGAAACCACGCACGACGCCAATGGCGATGGCATCTACGATAATGCGCAGGGAACCGGCTGGGTGGAAAGCTGGAAAGGCGTGTTTCCGCAGCAGGAGATTTATCTTGCGTTGCTCGACGCGCAAGCCTCGACTGCCATGGCCGGGCTGGCTCACGAGCTCGGTGAGACCGATGTCGCAAAGGGCGCGCAAGAGCGGGCGGGTAAGATCCGCGGCACGATTGAGAAGGAATATTTTCGGGCCGGCGACGGTCGCTATGCGTTCAGCGATAACAGGCAGGGAGACGACCGGACGGACACGATCTTCCCGGCCGTTGCGTGGTGGACCGATGGCAAAGGGCTCGAACATAAGGAAGCTGCGCTCAGGGGTTGGGCTTCGCATCGTTTCGACACCGACTGGGGAACGCGCTCGGTTGCAGAGGATGATGCGCGATTCGACCCGATGAGTTACCACGAAGGCTCAGTGTGGCCGCTGTTCACCGGGTGGGCCGCCATCGCAGAGTATCGCGGCGGACATCCGCTAGCAGGCTATGCTCTCACGATGCAGAACGCAGATCTGACGTTTGCGCAAGATCCTGGAGCGGTGACCGAGCTTCTTTCAGGCGAGTTTTACGAACCGTTTGGGCGAAGCACCAGCCACCAGCTCTGGTCTTCGGCTATGGTCATCACGCCGATTGTGCGTGGGATGTTCGGCCTGGAAGTGAACGGTCTCACACACACTCTCCGTGTCGCTCCTCAACTGCCTGCCAGCTGGGACCGGGCAGAATTGCGCCGCGTGCATGTAGGGGCGAGTACGGTCGACCTCTTGTTTGAGCGCACGTCTGCGGAGTGGATCGTGAGGATGGAACAACGGAGCGGGCCTGCCGTGAAGCTGGACGGGGCAGGTGATGGCCAGACAATGCGCGTGCCTACGTCAGTGGTCGAGGTAGAGCTGCCGCACGGATTGCCGCTCCGTGGCGCGCGCACTCGCGGGCTGAAGGTGCTGAGCGAAACGCGTGAGCCGCGCATGCTGAAACTGGAGCTCGAAGCGCCCGCGGGCTCAGCGTTCGATCTGCCCGTGCATGAGCATAGCTCTGCGGCGGTGAGAGTAGAGGGCGCGGAGATGCCGACACAGAAAGTACTGCACGTTGTCTTCGAGGCTTCGGGAGATCAATACAGCACGCGAATGGTCACGCTCCGCTGGTAGGCGGGGCCGTTGGTCTTGATTTCGCTACTGCACGCTGGCGATCCAGCTTGAGTATGGCGGCAGTGTGACATTCAGGCTGGTTGCGCCCTGCAGTGACGGAACATCACTCATGAGAGTCTTCACGGATTTTCCATGCACGCCGGCGGTGTCGACATCGAGCGTTATCGCATGAGGCTGGTCTGTAAAGTTCAGCGCGACCACCACGCTTGATGCTCCATCGGTGCGCACGTAGCTGAGAACGCTTGAATCGCTCTGGTCGATCATCACTTCCTTGCCATTGTGCAGCGCCGGATTGGTTCGACGCAGCATCGTGAGGTTGCGAAACCAGTTCAATTCGGAGTTCGGTTCCTGCTCTTCCGTCTGGACGTTCACAGTTTTGTAGTCCGATGCAACGGGCAGCCATGTGTGCGGGTTCGTGCTGAATCCGGCCTGTGGTCCCGGTGTCCACTGCATGGGCGTGCGTTCTCCGTCACGGCCTTTTTCCTTCGGCCAACCGGTGATGCCGATGGGGTCCTTCACGTCTTCTTTGCGCGGAGGCGTCGAAGTCACCATGCCGATTTCCGCCCCGTAGTAGGTGAGCGCGGTGGCGCGGGTGGTGAGCAACACGGTGGCGATCAATTTGGCAATCTCGAAGTTGTGCCTGCCGTCGCCGAAGCGATCCCAACTGCGCGGGTTGTCGTGATTGTCAAAGACCAGGAGTGGCCAATTGCTGCCCAGTTCGGTCTGCATGTCCGTCAGAGTTGTGCGGAAGTGGGTAAGGTCGAGAGCCACGTTCGCAGAGCTGGGGCCGCCACCCTCGGAGTGAAATCCAACGAGCGTGTCCATGGGAAGCTGCAACTCGTCCTGCTTGTCGCCGCCATACCATTTCAATAGCTCACGCGTGTTCGGCAGGTAGGTTTCGCCGATGAGCACGCGGTCCCCCGGATAGCTGTCGACCAGCTTGCGCATGCGGCGCTGCACGTCGTGCACCTCGGGCAACATGTTCGTGTATTCGTCATTGAGGTTTGGATCGCCCTGCGCGTTTGTGCCGCCAAGGTCCGGCTCATCACGCAGCTGTGGATCTTCAAACAAGGTGGGAATGGCATCGAGACGAAAACCGGCGACACCGCGATCGAGCCAGAAGCGCATCACGTTGAACATGGCCTTCTCGACCTCCGGATTGCGCCAGTTCAGGTCCGGTTGCTGCTTGTAAAACTTGTGATAGTAGAACTGGTGCACGGCAGGCACCCATTCCCAGGCACTGCCGCCGAAGAGCGAGACCCAGTTGTTGGGCGGAACGCGGCCCTCGTGCTCGTACTTGCGCTCGTAGGCTGTAACGCCGGGCGCGTCTGCGGGCTTGCCATCGTTCCACACATACCAGTCGTGTCTTGGATTGGTTCGCGAGCTGGCGGCCTCGATAAACCACTTGTGTTTGTCGGAGGTATGGTTCATCACCATGTCAAGCAGAACGCGAATGTTTTCCTTGTGGGAGGCGGCAATGAGATGGTCCATGTCGGCGAGGGTGCCGTACTGAGGATCGACTGCCTCGTAATCCGAGATGTCGTAACCGAAGTCCACTTGCGGCGATGGGTACATGGGTGAGATCCAGATCGCATCGACGCCAAGATGGTGCAGGTATGGCAGTCGCGTCGTGATGCCGTTGAGATCGCCGATTCCGTCGCCGTTGGAGTCCTGAAAGCTGCGGGGATAGATCTCGTAGACCAGCGCGTGACGATACCAGGGGTCGGCGGCGTGCGTGACTTCGGATGATCTTGGAGTGCGATCCTGCGCGGGAGCGGGCAGGATGCTGAAGCCAAGTAAAGCCGAAATAGCAGCAGAGAAACAGGCAAACCGCAGGCGACGTGCAGTGGACCGGAACAAGGGACGTGAGTGCATGCAGGGCTCCTCGGTTAGGACGCGACCGATAGTACAGTTCGTTTGATTTGCTGAGCAATCTGTAATCACGTTGAGTCGTCTTCCGGTGAATTGAATGCGCTGGAGAAGCGGCTTCTCCGCGCCACAGGACGTCAGGTTCTGCACCAAGAATATGGACAGACTTTCACTTCCATATTGCGTAGGGTCGAATCTTCACTTCCCATTCTCCATATGGAGAAACACAATGCACTTCGTTGCAGAAACGTGTTGACAGACTTCCGGGTGGCGAGCGTAATGTGAATCGAAAATTAGAACACCGAATTGTGCTCGTCTGGAGTTGGGAGAGCGCACGGGACCGGTTGAACGGGAGGAATTCCGCCCTAACGAGCAGCACAAGACACGCGAACTCGGGCCCGCGATGAATGTTGACGGATTTGCTCAGGAGGCACGCGATGTTAGGGACATGGCTGCAGAAGAGTGGGCTGTTGCTGGCGGCAGGCATAACGCTGACTACCGTGAGTGTGTTGGGCACGCAAGCGCGAGCGCAGGCGGTCTATGGAAGCATTCAGGGCACGGTGCAGGATACGAGCGGCGCCGCGATTCCCAATGCGACCGTCACGATCACAGATGTTGAGAAGGGAACCAGCACGACGCTTACCTCCGATTCGGCTGGCGAGTTCACGGCCCAGCAACTGATTCCGGATCACTACAACGTGAAGGTCAGCGCGCAGGGCTTCAAGAATTTCGAGCAGACGAATATTCAGGTGTTCGCCGACTCGGCGCCGAAGGTGACCGCACAGCTTGCTGTTGGCGGCGGTGGTGAGACGATCGAAGTGAATGCGGATGCTGTTCCGCAGTTGAAGACAGACAAGGCAGACGTCTCGACGATCTTTAGCGCGCCAGAGATTGAGAGCCTACCGATTCCGGACCACAACTTCACGAACCTAGAACTGCTGCTGCCCGGTGCGCAGCAACTAGGCTGGTCGCACGCCGCCAGCGAGGATCCGCAGGGTTCTAAGCAGATCCAGATCGACGGACAGGCATTTGGCGGCGTGAACTATACGCTGGACGGCACGGATAATCAGGACGCGATCCTCGGAATCATCGTCATCAATCCGAACTCCGATTCCATGTCGGAGACAAAACTGACGACGCAAAATTTCGACGCTGAGTTTGGGAAGGCAGTATCTTCGGTCATTACCGTCCAGACCAAGTCAGGTTCGAACAACTTCCACGGAACGCTGTTCGACAATCGCGAGAGCGGCGCCAATCTGGCTGTTGACCCATTTACTCAGCCAAGGAGCCAGCCGTTCCCCAAAGCACTTAAGAACCAGTTCGGCGGATCTATCGGTGGTCCGATCTGGAGGGATCGCCTCTTCTTCTTCGGCGACTACCAGGGCGTGCGCCAGAAGGTAGGCACGGGCGCGAACATGACCGTGCCTACGCAGAACGTGATCAACTCCTGTCTCGGTACGGTGACTCCCGTTGTGAACGGAGTCGCGACTCCGGGTTGCGACTTCAGTGAATACCTCGCGGCAGGTCCGGGTCACGT
Organism: Acidobacteriaceae bacterium; assembly: GCA_035944135.1. Taxonomy (NCBI): domain Bacteria; kingdom Pseudomonadati; phylum Acidobacteriota; class Terriglobia; order Terriglobales; family Acidobacteriaceae; species Acidobacteriaceae bacterium. Next base: position 1,035,081 of record DASZBM010000002.1, on the reverse strand, counting down.
GCTCTACAACAACACGGGCGCGACGGTGAACGGGGTGGCGAACGGATCGCCCTGGCCCGGCAACGTGATTCCGGCGTCGCTGATTTCGCCGACGGCGATGAAGCTGTTTGCGCTGCTGAAGCCATATGCCCCAAACATCAACCAGGCCACGCTAACCAACAACTACTCTGGGACCGGCACCGGCATCTTCAATAGCAACCAGTGGGACGTTCGCGGCGACTCGCAGATAAGCGGTAAGATCCACGCCTTCGTGCGCTTCAGCCGCTTTACCGACACCCTGACCGGCAAAACACTGTTTGGCAATGCCGGCGGTGCAGGCTTCGGCATCGGTGGCTACGGGGGCACGTCCGCCGGCAGCAACGATTCGCTGGCGATGGGCATGGACTTTGCTATATCGCCGAAGTGGCTGACGGAGGTCCGTCTGGGCTACTTCCGCTACGGCATTAACACATCGAAATATGACCAAGGCAATTCCAATCTTCCGATCCTGGGTGAGAACCTCAGTGGGGGCGGGTACACCATCGCGCAGCAGTTCGGCGCGCCGGATCTGGATGTTGCCGACATCGGAATCTCCGGCGCGAAGGCTCCGGGTGACTCCGGCGGCAACAACGGTCAGGCAGCCGGCGCTCAATACGGCGCAGGTCTCAACGTGGACCGTTGCAACTGCCCGCTCAAGGAGCATGAAGATCAGTTCCAGTTGGTAAACAACTGGACTCGAGTACTCGGCACGCACGAAGTCAAATTTGGTATCGACCTGCGTTACGCGCGGAACCTGCGTGTGCCCTCTGATAACGACCGCACGGGCGTGAACAACTTCGGCTCCGGCCCAACCTCGAACGGTTCGGGCGGCACTGGTCTCGGCTTTGCAACGTTTGTGTTGGGTGACGTGACCGCATACAACCGGTACGTGGGTACTTCCAACGAGACCAATGCCAAGGAATTTCAGCCACGTGACTTCTTTTTCGCACAGGATACGTGGCGGGTGACTCCGAAGCTGACCGCGAACTACGGTCTGCGTTATGAGTATTACGCTCCGGAGCGGGTAAACGGAACGGACAATGGTGCACTGCTGAACCTGTCTACCGGCGATATCAACGTAGCCGGAGCAGGCAGCGTTCCCCTGAATATGGGCGTAGCCGCTCCGAAGTTTCCGTTCAACCCGCGCATGGGCCTTTCGTACCAAATCGGTTCGAAGACGGTCATCCGCGCCGGTTATGGGCGCAGCTTTGACCTGGGTGTTTTCGGTTCGACATTCGGTCATGTTGTGACGCAGAACATCCCTGTTCTGGCGAACCAGTCCATCAATTCGCCAGGGAATTATGCGACCTACGCATTCCAATTGGATAACCCTGCAAGCACGCAGGGCGGCCGTGCAACGAGCTTGACGAACTACAGCCCGGTGCAGCCTAACTCCAGTGGTCAGATTCCAATCACGGCGATTGTCCCGGGAACGCAGACGCCGTCGAACCCTGTGGGCCTGACTGTGGGCCAGTTCACCAACGTCAAAGCGCGTCCGTTCACCGAACGTCTGCCGACGCTGGATGCGTGGAACATCTCAGTGCAGCGGGCGATTACGACTACCATGTCGATCACCGCAGCGTACGTGGGCAACAAGGGCACGCACACGCTGAGCGACGGCGACGGCAACAACACAAATCCGAACGAAGAGGCGCTCTTCCTGCCCGCGCAGTACAGCTCCATCGTCAGCGGCGGCCAGCAGATTGCGCTTCACTATGACAACGAGCCTGGAGATCAACCGTACACGGACAGCAACAACGTGTTCCATCAGGGCCTGATTCAGCTCTATTGCGCGGCCGCAGCGGGCAACTGCGTCAGTGGAGTGCCGGTTTCAGGTTCTTTGCAGGGCGCTACCAACGTGCAGAATCAGCTACGCCGGTATGTCGGGGGTAGCCTGCCGGCGTGCGGCGGACCGTGCATGTGGAATCAAGACATCAGTTACTACGGGGATGATCAGGACACCCACTACAACGCGCTGCAGGTGAGCCTGGCCCAGGCACCTTGGCATGGTCTGAGTTACAACCTGGCGTATGCGTACCAGCACGCGCTGTCCTCGCAGTCGTCCTTCGCGACCTGGAACAAGGCCGCTGTGATTGGCAACGACAGCGCGGTGAGCCGGAATGCGTTCACCGCGTATGGCTTGTACAAGCTGCCGTTCGGCAGGCAAGGCATGTACCTCAACCACAGCAGGGCCGCCGACTACATCGTGGGCGGTTGGGAAATCAGTCCAATCGTGCTGATTCACAGCGGGCTTCCGTTCACGCTGGGCTACTCGAAATGCGGGAACGACGTTCCGGGCAACGCACCTTGTGAAGTGAACGGCAACGCAAGCGCGTTGAAGAAGCATTACAGCGGCACGCCCGGTGTGAGCACTGTGCGCGCTTACGATCCGGTGACGTTGGGTGGTGCTTTCACCGAGCCAGCCGCCGATACCATCGGCAACGTTGGTCGCAATACCGCCTGGGGCCCTGGCTTCTGGAAGGCGGATATGTCGCTGATGAAGAACTTCACCTTCTACGAACACTACACGGCCCAGTTCCGCATGGATGCGTATAACGCTTTCAACCACATCAACTTCGGAACCCCCAACGGCACGATCGACTCAAGCAATGCCGGTCAGATCGGTGGCGGACCATTCCCTGACGGATCGGAACCGCGGCAATTGCAGTTCACGCTGCGCTTGCAGTTCTAAGCTCGACAGGCACCCATAGGGGAGGGGACGAGGTCTCCTCTCCTATTCTTTCTGGCGCGCACAACGTACAATCCAAGCCGCGGGAGAGGTACGTGGTGAGGAAATTCCTGCTGTTGCTTTGCTTGAGTCTCTACGGCCCTATAGATATGGCGCAGAATCCTGCGGCGCCCTCCGCGGCTGCCCTGGACTCGCCAGAAAGCATTCGCAAATCGATCGACACGGGACATCCTGATGCGGCACTGGCTGCAGTGGCACGGGTGCGCGCTTCGGGAGCGGCAGTGCGTGGCCTGGACCGGTTGCAAGGGCTCGCGCTATACGCCAAGGGTGATCTGTACGGCGCCGACGCTGCGCTGGCTGCGGCTCTTGCGGCAGACCCCGGCGACATGGAAGCCGCTCAGATGCGGGGACTTGTGCTGTTCCGCCTGGGTCACCCGGCAGACGCAATTCCTCTGCTCGAGCAGTCGCCCGCCTCCACCCGCGGTGAGACCGATCCGAATTACATCCTTGGCCTCTGCTACATGGACACGTCGCGCTGGGACGACGCTCGCCGAGCTTTCGCCAACCAGTTTCGCGTGGCTCCTGACAGTGCGGCGGGCTATCTCGTCGCCGCGCGAATGTTATTGAGACGCGACTACCTTCCCATATCCGACCAGTTCGCACACAAAGCTTTGGAAATCGATCCGGCGATTCCGCTCGCGCATGAACTCCTGGGCGAACTCGATTTGGCCGCTGGACACACGGATGCTGCTATCGCTGAATTCGAAGCGGAGCGCGCCCGCAATCCGATGGAAGGATCTGTGTACGACCGCCTGGGCGATGCATATTTGCGCGAAGGGAAGTTGGAGGACGCAAGCCGTGTCCTCGAGGAGGACATTCTTCTTGAACCCCACTCCACCGGGCCCTATATCCTGCTGGGCAAAACAAGATTGAGGCAGGGCGATGCGGTCGGCGCTGTGACGATGCTGGAGCATGCACGCGCGATGGACCCGTCCAATTACGTCACGCGTAACCTGCTTGGCCAAGCCTACCGCGCCGTCGGAAGGAAAGAAGATGCCAGCCGCGAGTTTGCCGCGGTGCAACGCTTGCACCCGGCCAGCCAACCGACGGGCGATGAACCGCACTAAGCTCCCAGTCATGAGAAAGCTCTTCCCTTTGCCGGTGACATTACTCGCAGCTTTCTTTCTCGCCTCGTCGCTGGTTCTGCACGCTCAGATGTCGCATCAGATGCAGGCACCGGCGATCGGCTCCGTCAGCGTGCCCTCCAAAACGGCTGATACGGACCCCATCTATCAGTCTCCGGGCACAATGCGCATGGCGCAACGTCTGCGCGCCGCCTTTGCCGCGACAGATTGGAAGACAGATACAAACAAGGCCGCGCTCCGTGTGAACTATTACCAGGAGTTGCTGAAGTCACGCGCTCTAAGCCTGGGCGACGCCACCGTCGTGCGCGAACAGCTTGCTCGCGAGATGCTTTACTCCGGCGACAATGAGGGCGCCATAGCGCAACTGGAGACAGTGCGGGCAGCCTGGATGTCGAGCAGCACCTCCATGACGAAGCCGGAGATGCATGAGCTCGGCGCCCTTATGGCGCTGGCTTATCTGCGTCTGGGGGAACAGGAAAACTGTCTCGAGATGCACGGACAAACCTCGTGCCTCTTCCCGCTGCGCGCCAGCGCAAAACACCAGATGACGCGTGGAGCAGAAGGAGCAGTCCGGGAGCTCACTGCGCTGCTCGAGATAGATCAGGATGATGCGCAATCGCAGTGGCTGCTGAATGTCGCCTATATGCAGCTAGGCAGATACCCGAAGGATGTACCCGCTAGATGGCTCATGCCAGAGAGTCTGTTTGCGTCGGATGCAAAGTTTCCGGAATTCCCCGAGATTGCTGCGTCGGAAGGGTTGGACGTCACTGGCCACGCGGGTGGCGTCCTGGTGGAGGACTTCGATGGGGATGGCTGGCTTGATGTGATGGTTAGCTCGTGTGGGCCAAATGACCAGATGCACCTGTTTCATAATAACGGCGACGGTACGTTCCGCGATGTTACGCGTCGCGCCGGCCTGATAGGAGAGACAGGCGGCTTAAATCTGGTGCTGGCTGATTACAACAATGACGGTCATCCGGACGTATTAGTACTTCGCGGCGGTTGGTGGGGTAAAGCTGGAGCCTACCCTCTCTCGCTGCTGCGCAACAACGGCAACGGCACGTTTGACGATGTAACCGAAGAGGCAGGCCTGCTAGTAAGCGGCCCAACACAGACGGCGGCTTGGGCGGACTTCGACGGCGATGGCTGGCTGGATCTGTTCATCGGGTATGAGTCAAAGCCCAGCGATCCGCATCGTTCGCTACTCTTCCACAACAATGGCGACGGCACATTTACGGAGATCGGCGAGGCCAGTGGCATCGGGGATCTCGGCTTCGTAAAAGGCGTGGCCTGGGGAGACTATAACCGTGACGGGCGTCCTGACCTCTACGTATCCGTGATGAACGGCCGCAATCATCTCTTCCGTAATGATGGGCCGAAGGACCCGCACGATCTCCGTAAAGGTTGGCGCTTCACAGATGTGACCGCTACAGCAGGAGTCGACAAACAGCACGATAGCTTCGCCACTTGGTTTTTTGATTACGACAACGACGGCTGGCCCGACATCTTTGTAGCAGGCTACTTCACCCCGGGAAACGCGGATGTAGGCTCCTTCGAGTTGGGACGGCGCACCAATGCGGAACTGCCAAGGCTCTATCGCAATATGCACGACGGTACGTTCCGTGACGTGACGGACGAGATGCATCTCAACCGCGCCATCCTTACCATGGGCGCGAGCTTCGGCGATCTCGACAATGATGGGTGGCTTGACGTTTACCTAGGGACCGGCGACTCCACGCTTACAGCACTCCTGCCGAACCGCATGTTTCGCAACAACAACGGCCAGACCTTTCAAGATGTAACCACGGCCGGCAATTTCGGAAATCTGCAGAAGGGCCACGCGGTCTCCTTCGCCGATCTGCATCGCACAGGGTTTGAAGACGTGTTCGAAGAGATGGGCGGCGCACTGCCGAGCGACATTTTTCAGAGCGCGCTCTACAAGAATCCTGGCAATAGCAATCACTGGATCACGCTGAAGCTCGAAGGCGTACGGTCGAATCGTCTCGCCTTCGGTGCTGTAATCGATGTCACTGTGCGCGACTCGCATGGCAAGCGACGCCAGATCTTTCGCACGGTAGGCTTTGGTTCAAGTTTTGGCGGTAATCCAATCGAGCAGCATATCGGCCTTGGGTCAGCAACGATCGTGGATGACCTGTCGGTGACCTGGCCAGCAACCGGAATCGTTGACCGGATGCGCAATGTAAAAGTCGACACCCGTTATACCTTGCGTGAGGGTAACGGAACGCTCATCATTTGGCACATTCCAAGTCATTGAGAACGTACACGTCGCTGCCTATACTTGTGCGCAGCCGGAAATGGGAGAGTGAACGGAATGTGGTCAAGGCGGGGATTTATCCAGTCGCTTTCGCGGACGGCACTCGTGCTGTCGTTCGAAGACGTCTTGAAGCTGGCGGCACCGGCTCAGCAAATACAGCAGCAGAACATAGGGTCTCGGCCGGTCTTCGATGCAAAACCCCGGCCCGCACCCCGTTCGCTTCCTTCTCCCGTTGTTGGAACACCACTGGGCTACAGCTTCGTCGATGGCGCGAAGCAGAGTGGGTTACAAGCTAAAACCGTCTTTGGAAATGAGCACAAGAACCGTTATCTGTTGGAGACCACCGGTTGCGGTGTTGCGTTTTTTGACTTCGACCACGACGATTGGCTCGACCTGTTTCTGGTCAACGGCACTCGGCTGGATGGTGAGTTTCCGAAGGGTCAGGAACCGATAAGCCGCCTATTTAAAAACAATCGTGACGGAACATTCACCGATATTACGGCGAAGAGTGGAATGACCCGCAGCGGCTGGGGCCAGGGCTGTTGTGTCGGAGATTACGACAACGATGGATTGAACGATCTGTTCGTGAGCTACTACGGGCAGAACATCCTATACAAGAACCATGGCAACGGCACATTTACCGACGTGACAGTCAAGGCGGGTCTTGCGCAGTCCCGGACACGTTGGAATACGGGCTGCGCCTTCCTCGACTACGACAAGGATGGCCACCTTGACCTCTTCGTCGCGAACTACATCGACTTCGATATAAAGACCGCCCCGCTGCCGGAGGCCGCCGGTTGTTCCTACAAGGGAATTCAGGTCGCATGTGGTCCACCGGGCCTTGAAGGAGGAAAGAACATCCTGTATCACAACCGGGGCGACGGGACCTTTGTAGACGTCAGCGAAAAAGCAGGCATGTGGAGCACCATCGGAACGTACGCCCTGAGTGTCACGGTCGCCGACCTCGATAACGACGGGTGGCCCGACATCTATGTGGCGAATGACTCGACCGCGGCCACGCTGTATCAGAACCAGAAGGACGGCACCTTCAAAGACGTTGCAATCGAGTCTGGGGTCGCCTATTCGCCCGACGGGAAGCCGCAGGCCGGAATGGGGGTGGCCGTTGGCGACTTCAACCGCGATGGCCTGCTCGACATTGTGAAGACAAACTTCGCCGGAGATACGGACTCTCTCTACCAGAACCTCGGCGACGGCACATTCGAGGATCACACTTACCTTAGCGGCCTTGGTATCAACACACGATATCTCGGCTGGGGAGTCGGCTTCATCGATCTTGATAACGACGGCTGGCTCGATATCTTTATCTCAAATGGTCACGTCTACCCGGAAGTCGATACCTCGCACCTTGACGCCCCTTACGCGGAGCACAAGTACGTCTACCGGAATCTTCGCAACGGCCAGTTCGAGGAGGTTACCAATATTGCTGGAAGTGGCGTCACCGATGCGGCACCGGCACGTGGCTGCGCATTCGGCGATTACGACAATGATGGCGATATGGATGTCGTCGTCAATTGTGTCAATGCACCACCTCAACTCCTGCGCTGTGACTCCACCATCGCGCGTAACTGGATCAAGTTGAGGCTCGTTGGAACCAAGAGCAACCGCACCGGTGTAGGTGCACGCATCACCGTGACCGCAACCACAGCCCCACAGGAGAAGTCAGGGATAGGCAAGCAGCCTTTGCGGCAAGTGGAAGAGGTACGCAGCGGCGGCAGCTACTTCTCCCAGAATGATCTGCGCGTCCATTTCGGCCTGGATGGTGCAGCCAAAGTCGACGCAGTCGAGATCCTCTGGCCGTCGGGAACGCATGACACACTGAATGATCTCGCCGCAAATTCTCTATACGTCGTTCAAGAGGGCGGCAAAGTGCTGAAGACCGTTGCCATGGGTAGCAAGGCGGTGCCTCCAGCAACCCACACGCAGTGAAACACTGGCTGTTTTTGACTTGGATCCGTGCGTCGCGGCGCTAGGGTTTCGCAACGAGTGCAGCCTGCTCCTTCTTGTCCGCCGAAGCTGCAGGCGACATCAACTCGTGCACATGCCAGGGGTTCGTCTCGCGCGCAACCTCATTGTTCTTGCGCAGGTATTGCAAGGCGAATGTGATCGCCGTTGGATCGTCCTTCTCGTCAGCGAAGTAAGCAGCTTCGGCCGCCGCTTTATCCTTCATCCCAAGCCGGCGATAGAGAATCGCAAGATTGTAGTGAGCTGCTAAATCATCCGGGTCGATCGCCTGCACCATCAGGTAACGTGCCTCAGCCTCGTGGTACCGGTGAAGCTGGTAGTACGAGAACCCGAGTTCGCGTTGCGCATCCCGGGATCGCGGATACAGGTCAGCCACCTTCTTCAAGTTGACAATCGCATCATCGACATTGCCTTGGTTCCGCTGTACCAACGCAATGTAATACAGCGCGCGAGCCGTCGCCCGGTCGTCACCCTGTGCCAACTCCAGCCCTTTGTTCAGATAGGAGAGGGCATCGTCATATTTCTCCCACTGGATGTAGGCGAGCCCGACATTGATCTGCGCATCCGCATAGTCCTTACGCAACTCTGCTACGTGCTCGAAGGCTGCCACGCTGGCCGCATACTGCTGGGCGTCTAGTAGCCCAATCCCGTAGTTGTTCCACCGCATCCATTCCGGATTGTCGGTCGGCGAAGGCGCCGTCGCCGGGTTGTCGCCGACGTGAAACGTACGTGTCGTTGAGACCATGTCTACTACCGGCATGTGATAGTGTTCGCCCATCGGCTTACTCATGCCGAAGTCCATAAAGTGCTGGTCGAAGCGGCGGTACCGAACTTTGATCTCTACCGTGAAATCCTGGCTGGCCGGGACGCTAAAGCCGTACCGAATCAATTGCGATCTGCCCGCCTGGATAGTGTTGTTGAAAGCCGTGACCCTGTTATCCCAAACCTGATGCAGGTCGTTCAGCGTGCCCTGCTTGTTGATCAACCGGTTGGTAAAGCTATGCGCTTCCGGGTTGAGCTCTCCATCCGGAGCGAGATAGCCGCTCTCGCACAGAATCTTCCCGCTGCGATCTTTCAGCTGGAAATCCACCCAACTCTCATACATGTCACGTTGCTCTGGGACGTGCGAGTGGGCGATGCCTTTGTTCTGCAGAACCGCAGTAAGAACCACATGCTCTCCCGAGCGCAATGTGAAGGGTTGTTTCCCAAGCGAAGCTATGAGTGTCGAGTTGTTTTCGTCTCCGGTCTCCAACGCAAAGATGTCGAGATTGAAGACATTGTTCTGCAGAAATTCAACGATGCGCTTCGCTTGCTCATCGAATGAGTAATACTGCGGAATTATTGTGTTCGCCCCAAGCCATCGGTGGGATGCAAGCTCGCCCTTCTTCGCCCCGTAATCCCGCGTTGCGCCCAGTGGCTCACGGGGCATGTGGCAGGTCTGGCAGGTCGAAAGCGGCTTCTCATAAAACGGCAGCGGTGATTCCTTCGAGTACGAGGAGTTCTGCCATTCATCGTAGAGGGAGATTGCGCGAAGCCACTTGTAATCGTTCAGCTCACGCGGCAGGGCCGCCTTGTGGCATGCGGCGCAGTACTCACTTGTCCGGTAGAACGGCTTCATCACCGCCGCCGAGTGGCGGTCGAGATGCGCGAGGATCTCTGCGTCCTGCACGGGCCGCTCGATCGGTTGTCCGTTCTCATCCAGCAGGACTGCCGGGGCACCGAGTACGAAACTCCCGGTTCCACGCGTGTCCACGCTCTGGATCGAGTGACACACCGAGCACGTGATCCCGTCCTGGTCATAGCTGTGGACTCGTTGAACTCCGTCCGTGAGGTCGCCGGCCGCCAGTGCCAGTGGATTATGGCAGCCCTCGCAATGTCGGCTGGAAGGAATTCCTTTCTCCGCATCGAGCAGGTTCACGTTCCGCTGGTACCAAGGTGGCCTAACGGAGTTGCTGTGAGCTGATTGACGCCACTGCAGCAGCGCCGCCTGATGACAATGCCCACAGTATTCAGCTGTTGGATAGCTCTTGGGATCGATGAATTGGCCGTCGTCCGTCCTGAAGTTCGACGGCAAAAAGGTTTTGCCAGGCCCGTATGGAAAACGGTAATTCTTCAGTTTTTTCGCGTTATAGGCGTCGCGTGCTGCCTGCGCCAAATCGGCTTCAGAACCTGCCCGGACCGAAGAAACGCCCTCGAGGAAGACATAGATAGCACCAGCGGATCCGACCAAAACCACAGCCAGAACAGCCGCCCAGCGTGCGATTTGCCATATTCCGGTCCGCTTCATGCTGCATGACCCTGAACTTTCTCGATCTTTAGTCGAACATCATAAAGCACGTCTGTTTGAGCTGTCAGCGCGCTGGAATTTCCATTAGCAGCCTCGAAGCAGCAGCCTCGAGGTAACATCATCGAAAGACGGAAGGAAGAAACTTAATACCGGTGAACTAATAAACCCAATCTCTCGATTGGGACCATTTTGTCGGTCAGATCGTCGGGGAAATATGTTTATATATTTGTCGATCCGCATATAACCAGACCACGTCGACTTACGTTGGAGAATCACTATTCGACATGCTGATCGCTGGATACGCGGTACAGGCGCCGTGTCGATAGACCCATGAAAATCCTGCGCCGTTGAGAGCGTAGGCGACCTATCCACCGTCATCACAGGCGGGACGTGTCCAGGGCGAAGCATTTCATTCTAGAACGTTCAGCGCGTAAACCGAACGACTTACCACAGTATCGCCTCATCTAGCTCTGCTGTTGGACCTCCGAGCCGGCGTCTACAAACCAGGTGACCGCCTCCCCAGCGAAGCCTCTTGCGCCAGCTCAACCAGTCGGTCGCGCCTTCGACGTCTCGTCCACCGAATCCGTATCGCAGGACGGCAGGCGAGTAATGAGAGCAAAACGGCGCGACGGGCGGGGTGCATGCGATCTCCTTCTGGTGGAATGCTCAGGGCACGCTGGCGGGAGCGAGCAGACCGCCGCGGTCACGAACGCGATTGACGGAGCGGTCCAGAGCGCGCGGCGATCCGGGACCGAATGTGGTGTCGTAGACCTGCCCATAGTTGCCGATGGATTGCAGGACGTCAGCGGCCCATGTTGGGCGAAGGCCGAGTGTGCCGCCGAAGGCGCGGGCGGATTGCAGGAAAGTCTGGACCGCCAGTTTGGATGCGGCTTCTGCCGAAGCGAGATCATGCGAGCTTATGCCGAGATCTTCCGCATCGAGAAGAACGGAGATGAGTGCATTGGTCAGGCTCGACCACGTGGGGTCGTCGGAGCGTGTGGCCATTGCGAGCGGATGCAGCGAAAGCAGCGTGGGCAGAAGGATGTGTTGTGATGCGAGCTTGCCGAGCGATGCGCGAAGTAGCGACAGGCGCGTTCGATCAGATGCGATTGCGGCGCAGTTGCCGGTCACGTAGGCGGCTTCCATTTCGCCCTCTTCCTGGAATGGGAACGGAAGGAGGTCGAGGTGATGGGCGGCGAACCATTGTTGCAGTGCAAGCTCGGTTTCTGTTTCGGCGAGGAAGCAGATTTTTCTACCGGAGAGAGCGCGCACGCTGTTGATGTGGAGCGAACGCGCCGTCAGCAAGGAGGTGCCGTCGTAGAAGACAGGAAGGGAAAGGAGAAGGCTTGTGTCGGATGTGTGGGCGGAGTTCGAGCTGAGAGTTGCTATAAGGTCGACGCTCCCGCTTTTCAGCGCGGCGACGGCGGAGTCTTCGTCCAGGAAGCGGAGTATCTCTACTTTGGCGTTTAGGCCGAGCGCCGCGACGGCCATGCCCTTGCACAGGTTGTCATCGAATTCGGCGCGTGAGGCGTGGTCGTCCTCGTTGGAATATTCCGCGTCATCCTCGATAACCCCGCAGTGGACAATCCCGGAGGCGCGTACCCGCGCGAGCGTCGAAGGCGCGGGCGATGCCTGGGCTGCCGCGGTGCTCGCGAGTAGAACGAGGGCCCACAGCAGGTTTTTCACGGGCGCCAGCTCCCAGAAGAGGGGATGCCGGGCTGTGAATCAGGACGAGGGTTGAAGTCTGGCGGCACGGGATTGGGGCGCCCCCAATCTGTTGGAGTGATGCCGAGTGCCTTGCAGCCTTCGCCCTGGTGGTGCGGATAGTGATTGATTTCTCTGCGCGGAATGATCGCATAGGACGGCCGCAACGGTGGCTGCTTACCTTCGAGACGAAGATCGTCGAGGCCGGACAGCATATCGCCGACACCGGGCACCTTGTCGTCGGCGGGTCCGAGCTGGTCCTGTCCGAACTTAGCCTTGCCGATCGCGCGCCCACGCTCTTCATCCGGAAGGTCGGCGAGTGGGACGAGACCGAAGATCTCGTCCACGAGTTTGATTATGGAGCTGTGTTCTTCCATCTCATGCGAGATGCCATGCGCGACAGCGTAGGGGGAGATAAGAATGGATGGGATACGCGGGCCCTGGTCGAGCGGAAGACCGTGCGCATCGTGCGAGCGCACCTTCGGGAGCTCGTGATCGTATTCGCCGTCCGATTCGTCGTAGGCGATCAGGATGACGGAATCTTTCCAGTAGGGACTCTTGGCGATTGCATCGATCTCTTCGGCGATTAACGATTCGCTGATCTGCGAGTCCGAGTAGCCGGGGTGGTCGTCGTCGCCGGCGTAGATTGTGGCGAGGCGCGGGTTGGGATCGGCGGGCGGAAGATTGTGCAGATTGCCATATCCGCCGCGCACGTAGAAGACGCCTTCCGCGGGCAAGCGGCGCTTCTTTACGTCCATAAAGAAGTCTTCCAAACCACGCAGATGCGCTTTGACTTCGGGGTTGTTGGAGACGTAGCCGAAATACGCCGGGCCGTTGTGGTGCACGACGTAGCCTTTGTGGTTGGCGTCGCCGGAGGGATCGTTCGGCTCATGATCGTAGCCCTGCTGATACCAGCGCCAAGGAACGGCGGTCGTTCCGTGACCGGCGATCTTCTCGATGTCGGCCTGCACGTCGCCGAGGTCCATCTTTGGATTGCCGTCATGCGCAGTTGTCTCGTGAATGCTACTGCCCATGAACGAAAGCGGAAGCGATGCGAAGGTGAGATTGGGCAGTGGGTGCGCGGCAGGAACAGGCTGCGGCTCGGTCTTGTTCGGGTCGAGCAGTGATCCCCAGTAGGGAAGAGCGTTCACGACCATCGGCAAAGCGGTTCCATCCTTCGGACTGGCGAGCTCCGGGTGCAACATCCACTGGGTTTCGCCGGTCTGGCCCGCGATCATGGCAACCGCGTTCGGCCCGGAAGGCCCGATGACTGTGTCGAAGAAGTGATCGAAGAGAGTGAAGCGATCTGCGTATTGCCAGAGAAAAGGAACTGTGTCGCAGTCGACGTGCGCCATGACGAGCTCACCGAACTGTTTGCGTTCAAGAGTGGGCGCGTGGTTGGGCTTGCCTTTGACGATTGTGACGCCTTCTTCGGTCAGCGCATATTGATCGTTGTGAGGAACGAGGTGAGCATCGAGCGAAAGCTTGCGAGCGATCGCGGTATGCGCGTGGTTGACCGAGGAAATGTCTGCGGGATAGAGCGGGATCGTTGCTCCGGTAGCTGTCTTCACGAAAGCTGGTATGCGGAACGGCGAGATGGTTCCGATGGTGCCGTCCACATTCACTATGGGCTGCACGAAGCCGGCTGTTTCTTGTGACGACTGCGAATAGAGTCCGTCGGCGTTTGGAAAGGTCCCGAAGTAAAAATCGAAGCTGCGGTTTTCCTGGAAGAGAACAAAAACGTGACGGATGCGCGAACGCGCGAGGGCGAGTTTGTCGGCGTGCGAAAGTGCAGGTTCAAGTACGGGGTCGATGATGTATTGCGCTACCTTCGCATCGTTTGCCGCGTGCACCTGGGCGTGACCGGCGTCCTGGGCTGCGCAGGTAGCGCTGCAGGCCGCCATGCATAACGCGAGACACCGCCAGGTGTTCCTCATCCCAGGTTCCTCTCAAGGTTTGTCGGTTGTTCACGGCGGTAGTCGCCAAGAGGTCTTTGTTTATCGTTTACTGTAGCAATTCGAATGAGCTGGTATTCGTGTGAATTTGGGCGATGGTCTGGTGTACAGGGCTGCTGCTGGGTACATGTGCCGCATGCGCTCAAAGCTATCAGAATCCGGTGCTTGGCGGGATGAATCCGGGCACTTCAGTGGTCCGAATGTGAAATGACTACTACCCTTCACCAGTTCGTTTGAATATTTTCCGGACCGTCTATCACAGCCGTGACCTAGTCCCCTGGCAAGGTATCGGATATGCGCTGGACCGGCCGGAACAGTTCGTCGCTTTGTAGACGCTGTGTTCACAATAATGGGCTTTCGGGAAAAAGTGCGAACTCTCGGGGTTAATGAAGTGGTGAGTAAATGGTGTCTCAGGGGCATTCAGACTGAGACACTGGCTTACTTTCGTGCGTTGAGGGGATCTGCATGAAATACCGCATCCCGAGCCCTCACTGCGCGGTTGGATTACCTGACAGTGCGAGTGGAGGAAGACGTTGTGGGAGATATCGAATCTGAGGCAGCCCACTTGTCTGGTCCTATGCGAGAATCGTTCCGATCGGTCCCCGCCCGAAACATTGGCGCTTGCCGCCATTCGCGTCGAAAACGACCATCTGACACTTCACCTTACCGATATAATGACATCAAAAGCCAACGTAATCCAACTTGATGTGGGGTCACACAATGGAGTCGGATAAGAAGCGCAAAGAACTGTCGAAGAGGGCATACGACTATGTTCGCGAGCGCATTTTGACCGGCGAATATACGTTTGGCACTTCGATCTCCCGGCGCGATCTTGCGGCCAATCTCGGCATGAGTCTGGTCCCGGTCAACGAAGCGATGAGCCGTCTGGAGAATGAATATCTGATTGAAAACGCTCCGCGCGTTGGCACTAAGGTCAGGATTCCGTCACCCGAGGATATCCGCGGGTTCTGGGCTGTTCGAGAAGGACTTGAGACGCAAGCCGCACGACTGTATGCCCGTGTTGCCACGAAAAAAGAGCACAAGGAGTTGACAGCATTGGCCCAGGAGTTGGACAGGATGCACGAGGCCATGCACGAGTCTGATCCGGATGCCACGGAGCCTGATCCGAAGGTGCTCTATCGGTGGCGCTCAGCACACATGCGCTTCCATATGCGCATTGCCGAAGGTACGAAGCTGCATTACCTGACGGGGGAGATCGCAAAGAATCAGTTGCTCGTTTTCAACTGGTTTTATGACCATCAACTGTACGGTGGAAGGAAATTGCCGGCTCACTGGCATGAACAGCTAGCGCGCTCTCTTGCCGAAGGATCTGAAGAGGCTGCTGATGCCGCCATGCGCAAGCACCTGCATAACAAGCTTGAAGAGCTGATGCAAACGCTTGAGCGCTTTCTGTTGATGGACGAGTCCTCTCTCGCACGATGGAAGGTTGCGACCGTGCAGAAGAGCACAGGGAAGTCATCAAAGGCCGGGAAGAAGCAATAACACCCGGTCAGCCCTCTTATCCGAGGGGCGTTACAGTTACGAGGGTATTATTTTCCTGCGGAAACCAATGGACGGCGTTACGAAGCGGTCTTCCAAAGCCGTCGTAGGCGATTTCCATTACGTCGCCCTCTTGCAGACGAACGCCTGCTCCGAAGCTGAGTAGACCAGCGCCAAGATAGTGGACATGCGCATCTCCAGGTGTGCGGTGCCGTTCAAATTTGAAGTGGTGGTGTTCTATGTTTCTCAGGCTATGACACATCTCGTTTTCACCAGTTCGGATCGAGCTGGACCAGATCGTCTGTCCCTCGCGCTGAAGGCGCACTGTACCAGGCACAGAATTAAAATCCGGATTGATGACAAGCTCGGGACCTAACGCGCAGGTCCTCAGCTTGGAACCAGCCAGATTCAGGTAGTTCTTCTTTTCGAAGACATGATCGGAGAACTCATTTCCCGTCGCCATACCCACGCGGAAGGGAGTGCCGTCTTCTGATACGACGTAGCATGCCGCGACCTCGGCCTCTTCACCACCATCTTCGGCATAGGGCGGCACAATCAACGGCTCTCCATGTGCGCGCAGGATATTTCCATTGCCTTTGTAGAACCATTCCGGGGCCGGGCCGATACAACCCTCCTCCGGCTTACCACCCTCGAGTCCCGACTGGAAAATACGCATGCTGTCGGTTAACTGATCGGGCTGCAGATTGTGCATTGCGTTGCGGTCTTTTGCGCTTCCCAAATGCGTAAGTCCAGTGCCAGAAACAAGACAGCGCGAGGCCTCGTACGGGTGATCGAAGGCGGGCAGAAGGCTCCACGACGAGCGGTTCGCATAAACTTCGTCATACGCGAGCGGGTCATTCGAGCGAATCTCTGCAATGCAGGCTGAGAGGCTTGCCTTCTTTCGAATCGCTTGCAGCGCAAGCTCATAGATGGAGGAAACGCCGCTAAGAAAATGCAGGTTCGGCTCCTCGACGACAGCCACCCGGCGAACCGCGTTGCTGCTTAGCTGGACCAGACGCATGCCTTCCTCTTTCCTTCCTATGCGGTGGGGTCTTCGTAAAATAGGGGCTCCGCGCTCGAGAATCGATCCGCGGCGCCCTGAGCGGCCTCAAGAATAGTGAGCGCGTCTGCGGCATCGTCCAGGGTGGAGAGCGGCGCTTTTCCGCCAGCGATACATTCCTTAACGAAGAAATCGATCTCTTCTACAAAGCCTTCTTCGTAACATGGCAAGCCCCATGCCGGACCGCCATCGTCCTGAAACTGCGCTTCATTCCACGAGTAGCTGACACCGCCCTTTGTGCCGAGGATTTTGTAGATCACAGTCCACGGATCGTTTGTCGGATCGTTCGCGGCAAAGCTGCACCAGAGGTTGGCGATAGCACCATTTTGCATTTCGCACGTGATCATCGCCTGATCTTCGCATGTGAGTCGCTCGTAGTGGACGCTCGACGTCAGGCAGGCAACGCGCTTCGGTCTGCCGAGAAGATATAGCAACGAGTAGGCGTGGTGCATGCAAACCGCACGCAGAACGCCCCCATAGATTGCGGCGATCTCCTCAGAGTGAAACACGTTGTACAACACAAACAGGCTGGCGATTTTGCCGAGTTTGCCGCTCTCGATGAGTCGCTTGGCTCTCCGTAGTGAAGGAACATAGATGTAGTTATGCGCGGGCATGCAGATGCGCCCCTGCTCCTTTGCCACCTTCTGCAGCGTGCGGATGTCTGCTCGTGAAGAGGCCACGGGTTTTTCCAGAAGCACGTCCTTGCCAGCGCGCATCGCGGCAACGGCCGTGGAGACGTGATCTTCCAGGGGAGTGAGGACGTGTACACCACGCACTTCCGGGTCGGCGAGAAGCTGTTCGAGTGATTCGTACTGGCGACCCCCGAACCTGGATGCGATAGCCGCCGCCTTGCCTGCATTCACGTCGTATACACCGATGAGCCTGGCGCTTGTGCTTGCGGACACACCGCGTCCGTGCATTTCCGCCACGATGCCCGCACCGACGAACGCTACTCCGACTTTCGAATCCATGCCATTTTCTCAAACGGTCAATTTGTAGAACTTTCTTGCATTCTCACCAAAGAGTTTGCGCTCCGTGTCGTCATCCATCCGGTTTGCCAGAGCGGCCTTCAACGCTGCGACGACGTCATCGTAGCTCCCCGCAAGAAGACAAACCGGCCAGTCGCTGCCGAAGATGATGCGGTCCCAACCGAAGCAGTCCACCGAGTGCTGAATGTACGGCTGTAACGACTGTGCCGACCAGTTGTCGTGGTCATCTTCTGTTGCCATGCCGGAGAGCTTGCAATAGAGCCCCCTATCGGCGAGCTCCGCCATCAGAGATCGCCAAGGTTCCATCACGCGCTTTGCGATCTCCGGCTTCGAAATGTGATCGATCACTGCGCGCCGCAAAGGAACCTTATCCAAAGCATCGAGTACAAACGGCAAGTGCCGGGTGTAGGTGAGAAACTCAAATGGAAAATCGTCGTCCGCCACGATCTGCAGGGATCGGAGAACCTGAGGCCGCAAGATCCAATTCGACTCGGGGAGGTCCTGCAGCATCGGCCGCAGACCTATGAACTTCGGGTTCTTGCGGTAGCGCGCGAACTGTTGCGCGAACTCTGGGCTATCCATATCCAGCCAGCCGACAACGCCGGCAATAAATTCATGCTGTGCGGCAAGCTCAAGCAGGAAGTCTGTCTCCGCCACTGTCTGAGCAGCCTGCACGAGCACGGTGCGATCGATGCGATGGCGCGCGAGGATAGGCTGCAGGTCTTCCGGCATATAGTCGCGGCACAGGATGCCCACGCTCTCGCTCATCCAGTGATAATCGCCGCGGGAAGCGCGCCAAAAATGCTGATGACCGTCGATTCTCACAATGCAACTCCGTACTTCTTCAGCTTCTCCCAGTCAATGTTCACGCCGAGGCCCGGCGTATCGCCGACATGAAAGTATCCATCCTGGAGTTTTAGCGGTTCGGTGAGAATTGGATCGAGCGATGGGATGTATTCGACGAACAGGCCGTTCTGGATCGCCGCGACCAGCGGGAGATGCAACTCCATTACAAAATGCGGGCTAATCTGCATGTTGTGGCAGTCCGCCATGTGCGCAATTTTGAGCCACTCGGTAATGCCACCGCAGCGGCAGACGTCCGCCTGCAGGATGGAAGCACCGCCGCTCACCACGTAGTCGCGGAACTGAAAACGCGAGAATAGCGACTCGCCGATCGCGATGGGGATAGACGTGTGCGCACGTACAGTCGCGTGGCCCAGAATGTCCTCCGCCGGCAGCGGCTCCTCAAACCAAAAGAGGTTGTACGGCTCCCACATGCGTGCCCGTTTGGTGGCCTCGGCGGCTGTGAAGCGCTCATTCGCATCGACCATCAGGTTGCGATGAGGCCCGAGCACCTCGCGTACTGCAGCGATGCGCTCCGCATCCTCGGCCGGATCGTCTTTGCCAACCTTGATCTTCGTCCCACGGAAGCCGGCAGCGACAATTTTCTTAGTCTCTTCGACAAGTTGGTCGATCGTGTGATTCAACCAACCTCCGTCCGTGTTGTAGACCGGAATGCGATCTTTCGCGCCGCCAAGCAGGCGATGCAACGACATGCCGGCCAGCCTCGTCTTCAAGTCCCAAATTGCGATGTCTACCGCAGCAACCGCCAGTACCGCAATGCCGCCGCGTCCCACCCAGTCCACACTTCGCCACATCTTGTTCCACACGCGCTCATGGTCGCGAGGGTCCATGCCCTTAAGCAGTTCGTCGAAGCTGTTATTGATGACCGAACAAATCTCCCGTGCGCCGTGTGGAATGATGCTGTAGGTGAAGCCGCTCCCCACAAGGCCTTCGTCGGTTTCTACGTGGGCGAATACTACGTCCATATGGCTGAAGTGACGAATGGCGTCGTGCATCTCGCGATGAACGGGGATTCGATATAGTTCGGAAGATACCTTCCTGATTCGCATGAATCTCCTCAAAGTATCGTTACGAGCGAAATAGACTTCCGAAACCCAGGGTGATGACCGCAAGCATGATGAATCCCAGGCCGATTCGCATGCACCGCAACGTGGAAGGAGGCGCCGCACGCCATTCGCCAGTCATTTCGCCAAGCGCGCTCGACCACAGTAACAGCGCAGCCATGCACACGGCGAAGCCGATAGAATTCCCGAATTTTCCCATTATGCTAGCGCCCACGCCGTACCCCAGCATGCCAAAGAGCCACAGCACCGCTGCCGCAAGCGCGAGTAGCATCTCACGCCCCGAAGACTGAACAAAGCGGTTCCACGTGCCGTTCTTCTTCAGCAGATAGAGAGTGAAAAACAGATTTGGAATGTATCCGGCGCCCAGCACCACAAACCAGACCGCGAGCGTCGCCTTCTGCGGCGAAACGCCGTTGGCGGTTGCCTGTTGCGCGATGCCGCTGCCGAAAACGAAGCCCATGTTGATCATGGAGCCGAAACATCCCGTAAAGATGCATAGCAGGATACCCAGGCGAAACGCCTGCTTTGCCGTCGATTTGTTTCCAGAAAGAAGTTCGCGCTCACGGCCAGCTTTTGCGAACAGAACGAGACCGACGGCTAGCAGGATCGCGCTCACGAAGAGCGCGATGCCGACCCTGCCGAGTAGATCTTCGGGATGAAAGACCGCGAGAGGGATAGCGCTGCCCAGGAGGGAACTGAGCCCGATCACAATCGCGAAGGCCATGGCCATACCTACACGAACGATGGAGAGACCGAAGGTCACTTGCGCGATCCCCCAGCCGAAACCAAAGAGCAAGGGCAGAAGCAGTTGCCGCGGCGAAAGGGATGTGTAGAACGTTAGGGGGTGCGGGATGCTCCAAACGATGAGCGCGCCTGGAATCAGCACCAGCGCCAGCGTTGCATAGACAAGCCAAGTGTTTTCCCATGACCAGCGACGCGAGAGCTTCATCGGCGCGGCGAAACTGGCCGTCATCATGCCGCTGAAAGCGACGGTCACGAATCCCAGTACCGGGTGCGCGGAGGGTTGCAAAATGATGTGGACCTCGTTGAAAAATCGGGAACTCAGCTAATTTTGATTGCCAGTTGTCTGATATCATACAGACCAGAATTACGAACATCAATCGAGCAATCTATACTCTCAGCATCAGATCGGTTTCCCAAATGAGATACCGGTCCCCAGTTCGACCCCATACTATCCCTCTAGGCAAACTATGAATAGACGCACCTTCAATAAACTTGCCGGCTTTACGGCATTGGCCGCACTGGCTGACATCGATATGAGCGCCGAGGCTGCTGCTAACGCCTCAGGCGAAGTCATTCTGCAGGACGACGTGTTCATGGTCGCGTTCGATCCTGGGTCCGGAGCGCTCACGCGCATGGAGCACAAGCCAACGAATTGGATAGTCCAGCGACGTCCCGCGCTTGGCGTATCGTTTCGGATGCTGGTCCCGGTACCCGGCCGCCGCGCGAATTTCGTTCTCGGTCAGAAGCAGCGCCCAGTCAGCGTCAGGAAAATTTCAGACGATCAGGTGCGGATCGTCTGGAATGAGCTTGCGAGCGAACACGGCGGTGTCCTGCCCATCAACTTTGCTGCAACGGTTACGTTAAAGGGGGGCAAATTGAGTTTCGACGCCACCGTCGAGAACAAATCGCCTCACCCGATCGAAACGATCGATTTCCCTTACTTCGGCGACCTGAATCCGCCTGCTCGCGACTCCTCTATTGCGGCGCGAACCATGTGGTACGGGAATCTCGGGAACGACGAGCTGTATCCGAACTTCGGCAATGCCAAGGGTTATTGGGGTGTCGACGTTCCAACCAAGACGTTCGGTGCCAATCGCAGCCTGTTCTGCCTCATCCAGGCACCCACCGAGGGTCTCTATTTTGAGATGTCCGATCCCACGCTGCCTTACTACCTGGAATACACATTTGAGCAACATCCAGGTGTAGTGCACGGGGCATTGGTGCCCAAGACTGATGAGTTCTCGGGCTTTCCCGTACATCTGGAGTTCCGCACCTGTCACTTCGCGTATGTCCAACCCAACTCAAGCAAAACGCTTGCGCCGATTGTCGTCCGCGGCTACAAGGGCGACTGGCACGCGGCAGTTGACGTCTATCGCCAGTGGCGCGACACATGGTTCAAAAAGCCGCACCTCCCGGCATGGGCGCAGGATGTGCACTCCTGGACCATGCTGCGCATGAATACGCCGGAAGAGGACTACACCATCTCCTACAAGAAATTTGTGGAGTACGGGGAGGAGTATGCGAAGTACGGCGTAAAGGCAGTGCAGCTCATCGGATGGAATATCGGAGGCCAGGACCGCGACGATCCTTCGCAGGACACCGACCCGAATCTCGGCACCTGGCAGGATTTCCACGACGCGATCGCGAAGGTGCAGTCGCTTGGCGTCAACGTCATCCTCTTCGGCAAACTGAACTGGGCCGATCTGACTACAGACTGGTACAAGACGGAGCTCTACAAATATGAAGCCAAGGATCCCTACGGCATTCGCTATGAGCAGGGTGGCTACAACTACGTAACTCCCACGCAGTTGGCGGGCATCAACACGCGCCGCCGCGCGGTGATGGACTTTGCCGACCCGCGCTATCGCACGATCGCACTAAGAGAATTTCAAAAGATACTCGCGCTCGGTTCCACCGGCTGGCTCTGGGATGAAATCTGCCATCACTCGGGGGCGATCTACAACTTTGCGCCAGGGCACGGCTACAATCCGCCCGGATATATTTATGCTGGCGATCTTCCGCTCTCAGCCTCACTTCGCGACGCGGCTGACAAAATCAGCCCCGACTTCCTCTTCGCCGGTGAGGGACCGCAGGACTGGCTCATGCAATACTTTCCCGTTTCTGAAGCAGGCGTGAGCGCAACGCCAATCTGCCAGTTCCTCGATACGCGCAACTCGCTGATGATTGCGGGTGTCAGCGGATTCGACGATCGGGAGCAATTGAACAACATCCTGCTCAACCGTTGCGTTATCCAGTACGAACCCTTCCTCTACAAGGGCCATCTGCACGATTTTCCAATGACCATGGCTTACGGCAAGAAGATTGACGACCTGCGCCGCAAGTACAAGGCGTATCTCTGGGACGGCGCCTTCCGCGATAATCTAGGCGCGGAGGTCAGCTCCGACGGTCAGCATCGTTACTCGGTGTTTCTCGCAGAGAACGGTAAGCGTGCTGTCGTCGTCATCAACCTCAGCTCCGACGCGGCCCTAACCGCCAAGGTGACCCTATCGAACCCGGGCACCCTCATCGAAGCTACACCGGAGCAACCTGACGGAAAGTCATCGAATGGAGCGCTGCAAATTCCCGCGCGTTCGGCTGCTGTTCTCATAGAAGTCTGAATTCTTCCAGATCAAAGAGGAAGGGAACTCCGTGGTGATCTCGAAAGGCTGAGGCTGCGCTGCTCGACAAGCCATCCCAGCAGACTTTCAGCTTCTGATCCCGTCTTTATTAATAGAAAGATGAACATCTTTGCTGTTCTGGACCTAAGGATCGGAACGCCGCAATCTTCAAATCGTGCTGGGAGTTGGTGGCAAGAAGAACCTGGCAAGTAATTCCTTCACGCTACTCACCTGGCTGTGTCGCGTGATCGGATGCCCCTTAGGCTTAAGGGAAGCGAAGCGAAACGCTGAACGGCCTTCGCAGCCAGAAGGGGTGCAGCCAACTGGCTCTTCGTGCGCAAAAAACCAGTTGACATCGAAGAGAGCGATAGCCTAACGTTTCACTTCGCGGCAGAGATTAGATAGAGCCGCCCACTGTAGCCAATCGGCATTGGCTTCTGTGGGCGGCTTTTCGTATGTGGAGATAAATCCTTCGTAGAAAGACTCAACTTCTCGGGAGCGCGTTTCGATGACACGCAGAACTACGAGAAGGGCTGAGAGCAAAGGTCTGAGATACCCTCAACTTCCGCCAGACCCACAATGAACTACGATTCACAGCTGATCTGTTTCGCAAGGAGACCACCGTAATGCACTTCAAGTCCATCCGAAGGACACTCGCCGTTCTACCGCTCGCGCTGTGTGTGCTGGCCGCTGCGCCGCGAGCATTGGCACAGGCAGTCACAGGGACTATCGTCGGCACAGTTACCGACGCCACCGGAGCCGTGGTACCCAACGCCACCGTCGTAATTAGTCTCACTGGTCAAAACGTCTCGCATAACACAACCACGAATGAGAGCGGCAACTTCACTGAGCCTGACCTGGAGCCCGGAACTTACAGCGTGGTTATCACCGCGCAGGGATTCAAGAAAGAGGCCTACGACAATATCGCCGTGCTGACCAACACTACCCAACGCGTTGACGCGATTCTGGCGAACGGCAGCACTTCCGAGGAGATCACCGTCACCACCGCGCCTCCCGCTCTGCAGACCGATCGAGCCGACATTTCGACCACGATCGAGCAGCATCAGATCAGCAATCTCCCGCTCAGCAGCGGCAATAGCTTTCAATCACTGCTGAATACCGTGCCAGGCATGGCGCCTATCGTGTTCAACAACTCGCAGTTTTACAACGCGAACAACGATCTTTCTACGAACGCAAATGGGCAGTCGTCCTACGTGAACCTCTACCAGATTGAAGGCATCGACGACGATCAGCGCACCGGAATCCATATCATCCTGGTGCCGCCTGCCAACGCTATCCAGAACGTCGATATCACGACCAACAACTTCGAAGCCGAGTTCGGACGCGCCGTGGGCACGGTCGTGAATGTGACGTTGAAATCGGGAACGAACAACTGGCACGGCAACGTTTTCCAAAACATGGAAAACAACGGTGTGAATGCGCGCTCGTACTTTCAGACCGGCCCCAACGGGCGTCTCGTATACAACTACACGGGCGGTAGTCTCGGCGGTCCAATCCTCAAGAACAAGCTGTTCATCTTCGGCGATCTTCTGCGCGTCTCTGACCACGAAGAAGCGAACACCACCACGACCGTTCCCTATTACAACGTGAGCAATAATGTGCTCAGTCTGGCCGGCTACAAAGGCCAGGTTTATGACCCGAACACCGGTGACACCGTCGACTGCCAAGGCGGATCGAATCCAACGAACTGCGGTGTAGGGCGCACCGCGTTTGCAGGCAACCTGATTCCATTATCGAACCCCGGCATCAGTCCTATTGCGCTAAAGGTGTTTCAGGCCATCGATGCCTTGGCGCGCAATCCCAAAACCAATCTCAATTCAGCCGCGTATCTGAACGGGGCCACCGGTAACAACTTTTCCGCCAACCTGCCTTTCCACAAGGATATGTGGAGCTACGACATCAAGTCTGACTACAACATCACCAGCAAGGATCACCTGAGCGGCCGTTTTAGCCACCAGCACATCAACACCTTCCAGGCGCCGCTCTTCGGCGCGTTCCTCGGTGGCCCGGCCGGCGGCGGCTTTGAGGCGACCGGTATTGAAAACGCGTACAGCACCGGCGTCAACTACGATCACATCTTCTCGCCGACTTTGTTCACGGAAGCTCGTGCCGGTGTCGCTCATCTACGCAATTTCGCGACGCAGACGGACTACGGTGCGAACGATGCGCGCACACTCGGTATCCCTGGCAACGGTCCGAACGGCACGAACAACACGCTAACAACCAGTGGTCAGATAGCGTTCAATGTACCCAACTTCGCCAACCCCCTGATCGGATACTCCGCCTCACTGCCTTGGCTACGCGCGGAATCCAACATTGACTTCGCCAATAACTGGACAAAGATCATCGGCAATCACCAGATGAAATTTGGCGCGGACATACGCCGTATCCGCGACGACTTATTGCAGGGCAACAATAACGCGGCCGCTGGCAATTTCTACTTCAATGAGAACGCCACTTCCGCTCCGGGTGCGCCCTCGTTCAATGGCGGCGCCACCGGCCAGGCCAATGACTATGCAACGGTGCTTTTCGACGTTCCCTTCCAGGTAGGCCAGGACACCAACAGCACGTTTCCCGCATACCGCCAGACGTGGCTGTTCTTCTTCGCCTCGGATAAGTGGCAGGCGACGCCCAAACTCACGCTGGACCTGGGCCTTCGCTGGGAACTCTACCCACCCGCCACACCTCGCAAGCCGGGCGGTTTCGTGAACTACAACCCGAACAACAATCAGCTCGTCGTCGCCGGTCAGGACGGAAATCCGTCGAACCTCGGCATGCAAAGCAACTACAAGAACTTCGCGCCGCGCCTGGGAGTCGCGTATCGCGTCAATGAAAAGCTCGTCGTTCGCACCGGGTTCGGTGTCAGCTATGTGCCGTTCATTGACAACACGTATGCATACAACTACCCCATCAAGACGAGCACGTTTTACAACAATAACGCGACCTACGGTCAGGCCCTTAACCCTATCGGCGGCGTCGTCAACTTCGTAACGGGCGTCCCGGCAACTCCGACCGCAGCCTTCGGATCCAACGGCACGCTGACCGAAACTGCCGCGAACGGAACGATCGGGTTAGCGAACCTGTACATCCCGCTAAACTTCAAAAATCCCTACGTAAGTTCCTGGAACGCCGTAGTACAACAAGCGTTAGCGCATGACTCCTCACTGCAACTGGCGTATGTCGCCAATCACGGCACGCGCATCAGCATCGAGCAAAACATCAATCTGCCGAGCATTTACGGCCAAGGTAATTCTTACGAGCCACTGGCGATAGCGTTCGGCAAAACGGCTGCGGTGACGCAGTTCATGGTCGGCACTTCGACGAACTACCAATCGTTGCAGGTACAGTTCAACCGTCGGTTCCATAGTGGCTTCGGTTATACCGTGGCCTACACTTGGGGCAAGGCGTCAGGTTATGTCACTGGGGCGCAGACAGGCGCCTTGTTCTATGGCCTCACGGCTCCGAACCCACACATGAATTACTCGGTCCTGGATTTCGACCGTACTAATAATCTTTCGTCGACCATCACATACGAACCTCCAATAGGCAAAGGCCAAAAGTACATGAAATCTGGCGTTGGCGCTTATACGCTGGGTGGATGGAGATTGTCCGCCATTATTCAGGGAGTGTCGGGCTTGCCCTTCTCTGTCACGGCGAACAGCGCTACTTCAGGCGTTACGCAGACGGCCAACCTGACCGGCACCTATAACGTGACTCACGGCCACACCAGCGCCATCGTGGCAGGCTCGCCGACGTGGTTTACTCCCGCGGCGTTTACACCGCCCACCTGCACACCATACTCAAGCACCAATCCCAACCCTTGCGTCCTTGGCAACACGAACCGCAATCAGTTTCGCGGACCGGGTTACTTCGCTGACAATCTTTCCCTCTCCAAAACCTTCCCAATCCACGAGAGCTGGAGCGTTGACGCCCGCTTCGATGCATTCAACATGACCAATACCCCGGAGTTTGCGAACCCATCAAACGCGATCACCTCGGGTACCTTCGGCAAGGTCACCTCGGTCCTCGCCAGTGGCGCCGGCGTCGTGAACGGCGTAGGTGGCCCACGCGTGCTGCAGGCATCGGTGAAGATGAGCTTCTAACCTGGGTTGTTGGGTAAACCTCCTCCCCGCGTCCGGAAGGATGCGGGGATTTTTTCTACCTCACTGCCCACCTGGCCCAAGGACTTATGCAAACAATACCTGTCCGCCAGAAAGTCCATTTGACCTAAGCAAATCCGCGAATGCGAGTCCCGGCATTTCACGAACGTCAAGGCGTGACGGGATCCCGTTGATATATCAAGGTTCGCGGCGGAGCAGGATGACGCCGGCAATAAAGAGAGTCGAGGCTGCGCCCAACATTAACAGGATTGCGTGGCGATAAGCAGCCTGCACCGGCGGAGGGGTAGCGCGCGTCGTGTCGAGACATTGCGCGCATCCTTGGGCGAAGGCTGGTGGGACCGTACAGACAAACAGGATGGCGGCGATCGTCGGTAGTAATTGCAAACGGCGCAGGGTCACTGACCGTACTCCAGCAACGCGAAGAGGAAGATCCAAAGCAGACCCATTGCGTGCCAGTACCAGACTGTTGCATCGACGACAACCTGGCGCGTGGCCAGTTGCCGCGAGCGAATCAGGAAGCTGAGAGCCGTGACCAAGGCTGTGATCCCGAGGAAAAGGTGTGCGGCGTGTGCGACTGTGATCAGGTAAAAGAAGTGGCTGCTCGCGTTGGAGTTGAAGAAGACGTGTTGTGCCGCGAGCTGCGACCAGGCGATGTATTGGCCGATGAGAAAGAGTGTGCCAAGGGCGAGTGTGGCTGAGAGCCAGATGGCCGCGCGGCGCGAGGTCGGTCGGCCAAACCCGAACCATTCGTCCATGAGATCTGTCTCGCGGAACATGCTGCGCCGCGCTATCTCAGCTGCGACGGAGCTGACGAGAAGGACTGCGGTGTTCAGCCAGAGGATCGATGGGATCGCTGTGGGTAGCCAGTCGTTGATGAAGCGGCTGTAGGCGTCGAAATGGCCGGATGTCTTCGCGACGAAGAAGACGCTGACCAGCGCGATGAAGAACATGAGGTCGCCGCCGAGGGCGAAGAACAGGCCGATGCGCGCACGGGACAAGCGTTCGCGGGGGCCGCGGCGACCTTGAGGACGATCACTCCAGTTATCGCCGTCACCATTTCCGCCGGTGCGCTTATCAGTTGGCGGACGACGGCCAGACCCACTATCGCCTTCACCAAGGTCGCCGGGACGCCCGGGACGCCGGGGCTGATAAATTCCGGGAGGTGTAAGGATCGTCGGCATAGGACAGTTTTGATGCCGGAATCAACGGGCAACAACAGCTTACTCCTGTTCAGCGGTGGATGGCTGTGGACACTCCCATTGTGGCGTGAAGGAGGTCCCGTCGTCGGTGTAATGACAAGGAGGGTTATAAGCCACCGGCACTGGGAGGTCGGGCGAAGGTTCGAGCATCGCCTGAGGAGCCCATTCCATCGTCGTCGCAGACCATGGGTTATCGGTCCGAATCGAGGGAAAACGCAATGACTGCACCATATTGAACAGGAAGAGGAGTTGCGTGAAGCCGAGGGCTAAGGCTCCGCCCGTGATGTGGAACTGAAGCACCTGATGCGCGCCGAGAAGTGCCTGTGCGGGCGGGTTGAGCCCGGTGAGCTGCGCGTAGCGGCGCGGCTCGCCGGCCAGACCAGAGAAATACATAGGAAGGAACGTGGTGTAGGTGAAGAGCAGCGTGAGCCAGAAGTGCCATTTTCCTAGTCGTTCGGACAGCATGCGACCCTGCGCGAGCAAAGGAAACCAGTAGTACGTCGCGCAGAAGAGGCCGAAGACTCCGGCCATCGCCATGATGAGATGGAAGTGGCCGACGATGAAGAACGTGTTGTGCAGATACTCATCGAGGATGGGCTGGGCAACTATGATTCCGCTAAGACCGCCGGCGATGAAGAGCGACACGAATCCCAGCGCGAAGAGCATCGGAGTGGACAACCACGGACGCGCACGCCAGGATGTCGCAATCCAGCTCAGTACCTTTGCTGTCGCGGGGACGGCGATCGCGAGTGAGGCAGCGGCGAATGCCGTTCCGGCGAAGGGATTCATCCCGGCAACGAACATGTGGTGACCCCACACGAGCAGTCCAAGTAAGCCGATGGCGAGCGTAGTCGCGATCATCAGGCGGTAGGCGAAGACACGCCGCCGCGAAAAGTTTGCGATAACCATCGAGGTAAGGCCCATGCCGGGAAGGATGGCGATGTAAACCTCCGGGTGGCCGAAGAACCAGAAGAGATGCAGCCATAGCAACGGCGAGCCGGTGCCATGATGCGAGACGAGTGTGGAGTTGATGACGTCGCCGTGCGGGATGAAGAATGCGCTGCCGAGATGGCGATCGCAAAGCAAGAGGACTATTGCTGCGAGAAGAACGGAGAATGCCGGAACAGCTAGCAGTGCGGCGGTGAACCATCCCCATACGGTGAGCGGCACCCGGAGCCAGGTCATCCCTGGGCAGCGGAGCTTCACGATGGTGGTGAGCATCACAACCGCGCTGATAGTTCCGCCAATCGCGAAGAGCGCGATGCTTGCGAGCCAGACATCCTGCCCAGCTCCTTCGCCGGGGCCTGCGAGTGGCGTAACCGAGAGAGGAGGATAGGATGTCCAGCCTGCAATAGGACTACCGCCGGTCACAAGGAACGCACAGAGAAGGACGAGGAGAGCCGCGGCCGTCGTCCACATGCCGAGAGCATTGAGGCGCGGGAAGGCCATCCGACGCGCTCCAATCTGCGCAGGAAGGATCAGATTGCCGAAACCCGATTGCGGCGCGACCGTCAGGACGAAGAAGAGCATCAGCGTACCGTGCATCGTGACAAGCGCGAGATAGTCCTCTGGCAGAATCGGCCCGTGCAGCGGAAGCTTCCAATCAGGCCAGGAGAGATGAATTCGCATCAGCCACGAGAGGATGGTGCCGAAGATGAGTGCCGTGGCCGAAATCGCGAGATAACCGAAGCCGATATTGCGGTGCGTCGTGGAGGTAAGGGCGCGACCAATGCGATGCACGCGCGCGGGCGTGGTGCGGAGCCTCTGCGAGGGCGCACTCATGGTTGCACCTCAGCGGTCAGGCCGCGTTCCTGCTCCGTGAGCCACTTATTGAAGTCTGCTGCGGGAAGGACCCGCAACATCGCCTGCATGCGGTAATGGCCAAGGCCGCAGACCTGCGTGCACAGGATCGCGTAGTCGCCCGGGCGCTCCGGCGTGAAGTGAATATGTTGCGTCTGGCCGGGAACGGCGTTCTGCTTCAGGCGCATCTCGGGAATTGCGAAGCCATGGATGACGTCCACCGCGCGAAGCATAAGGTCGACCTCGCGCCCGGCGGGAAGCACGAGTTGAGGTCGAACGAGATCGTCAGCGCCATGCGGGTCGGCCGGGTCAAGACCTACTGGATTGCCCTCAGCGGCGTTGACGAGCTCATTGCGCGTGCGTCCGAAGGTCGCATCTGTGCCGGGGTAGCGAAAGTACCAGGCAAACTGCAACCCGGTGACCTCAACCTGCAGGGCGTCCGGCGCAGCGCCTGTATAGCGCTGCGTCGCCCAGAGCGAGCTCGCACGGCTTCCGAGCAACAAAAATGTTGCGGCAAACGCCAGCAGAGGAAGGTACTCAAGCGTGAGTTTGTGGATCGGGCGATGCGCCCGCCGACGCGAGAGCACACCGACGATCAGCAGCAGATTCGCAAACGCGAACAGCGCCAGAGCAATCCATAGATTGAGCAGCAGATGCGAGTCGAGCGCGTGCCCATGCCACGAGCCGTCCACAGGCAGATGCCAGAAGCGGAGTGCTGGCGGGATCGCCTGCGCGGAGAGCATGAGGTGATTGTAGTTTGCAACAAGGCCGAATCAGGTCGCGCGATTCTCGAGAACAATGTCGAGGAAGAGTTGATGAACGCGGCGGTCTTCGGAGAGCTCTGGGTGAAACGTCGCAGCGAGGATGCGCCCAGAGCGAACGAGTACGGGATCATCATCGCGGCGGGCAAGGATTTCAACGCCCGGCCCTATGTGACTGATTCGTGGCGCGCGAATGAAGACCATCTCCATCGGGCCTCCGGGCAGCAT
Organism: Acidobacteriaceae bacterium; assembly: GCA_035944135.1. NCBI lineage: Bacteria > Pseudomonadati > Acidobacteriota > Terriglobia > Terriglobales > Acidobacteriaceae > Acidobacteriaceae bacterium. The sequence goes on along the minus strand of DASZBM010000002.1, from coordinate 1,004,056 downwards.
GGTGGGCGCGTTGAGAATGACCGAGTCATTCTGCCGGCCGTATGCGTTCCGCTCAACCGCAATGTCGAGTACGGCGAAGCTGCGCTGCGGCGGGTTCGTGACCTCTTTCGCAAGCAGGATGCAGCCGGCGCAGGTTCCGAAGACGGGCCTGGAGCGTACGAACGTGTCAAGGACGTCGTAGAAGCCGGCGCGTTCGAGGTGCTTGAGGAAGGTGCTGGATTCGCCTCCCGGGATAACCAGCCCGTCGAGGTCGGCGAGATCGTCCGGCTTGCGGACGAGGTGCGCGGAGGCGCCCAGTTCGGCGAGCCGCTTTGCGTGGACGTCAAAGGCGCCCTGGAGAGCGAGGACGCCGATCTTTACGCCAGTCTTGATGCCGGTCCGGGAAGAATTGGTGCTCACCCTTCAAGGGTAGCAGTGTGGCTTTCGAGTCCCACGACGGTACTCTTGCGGATCATTGACGGGTTTGCGTATCGTTTCGCGCGGGAGAAAAACCACTGATGTTGACGTTGCTTGCTGTGGCCCTATTTGTGATTTCGGTGCTGTTTGCGATGGGTGAAGCGGCCTATAAGCAGTCGTTCCCCAAGGTGACGGGAGCGTTTGTCGTGCTGTTTGCCGCGCTGCTGATGGGAAGCGTTTTCGTTCACTGAAAGATGGACACCAGCCGCCTTCTGGAACCAGTCGCGCTTGGCTAAGCTGAAAACGACTACCAGCCGCGCGTCTGCATGCGATCACGCTCTTCGATGCCGGCGGCAGCAAGGCCCTTCATCGTCCCGGTAACAGCTTCGCTGGCTTCGGCGACGATCTTTGGATCGTTGAAGTGTGCGGCTGCAAGCACGATCGCTTTGGCGCGGGAGACCGCTTCAGCGCGTTCTTCCTGTGCTTTGGCGACGGCCGCCTCATAGTCTTTGTGGTTCGGGAAGACGGTGTGATCCTTATGAACTTCGACGTCGAGTGGGGTGGCGCGCTCCTTCATGAAGATGCCGGAGCCCACAAAGACTGTCTCGGCGCCCAGCTGCATCATGAGCGCAGCGTCGGCGGGTGTGGCGATGCCGCCGGCAGAAAAGTTCGGCACGGGCAGCTTACCGGTCTCGGCAACCATGCGAACGAGCTCGTACGGAGCTTGCAGGGTTTTGGCGGCGGCATAGAGCTCGGTCTCGTCGAGGACAGTGAGAGCTTTGATTTCACGCACGATGGTGCGCATGTGGGTGACGGCGTGGACCACATCGCCCGTCCCGGGCTCTCCCTTTGTTCGGATCATGGCCGCGCCTTCCGCGATGCGACGCAACGCCTCGCCCAGGTTTTTCGCACCGCAGACGAACGGGGTAGTGAAGGCGTGCTTGTCGATGTGGTGCTGCTCGTCCGCCGGAGTCAGGACCTCGGACTCGTCGATGAAGTCGACGCCGAGCTCCTGCAGAACCTGCGCCTCGACGAAGTGGCCGATGCGCGCCTTCGCCATGACCGGAATTGACACCGCGGCCATAATCTCCTTGATAAGCTTGGGGTTCGCCATGCGGGCGACGCCGCCTTCGGCCCGAATCATGGCCGGAACGCGCTCCAGCGCCATGACGGAGACGGCGCCTGCCTCTTCCGCGATGCGGGCCTGCTCGACGTTCATAACGTCCATGATGACGCCGCCTTTGAGCATCTCGGCGAGCCCGGTTTTCAGGCGAAGCGAAGCGGCGGAGCCGTTAGTGTTGTGACCGTTCTTGTGAGGCATAAGTGGACTCCCGCTGGCGTGAAAGGAGATTTTCGGGAACGCCAATTTCTAGTTTACCGCGAGTTCGGTGCGAATTCTGGTATCGTGACGAGCTGTAGCTGGGGCTCGTCAGATTGTGCATCTGCGCGGCAGCGAGAGCGGCTGCGACTGTGCGGTATAGCGAGGTGATCGATGCAGGGTGCCGGATGGCCGGTGGCAATGGATGGCGGCGCATGGGCGCGAACGATCATTGACGTCTACATGCTGTGGTTCACATTTCTTACTTTATCGAACGTCGTCGGCGCGAGCTGGTGGTTTGCAAGAGCGCCCGAAACCGTGGTGCGCTCCATCATGCTCACGCCGGTGTGTTGGGCTATGGTTATTGCCGATTTGGCGACCGCCGCGATGACCTTCGTGGTCGCCGCGACTGTGAAGCCCTGGGCGCCCCCGAACTTCGAGGGACTGATCAACGGAGCAGGCATCGCCAATGCAATCATCGCGATTGCCTTCGCGGTAGTTTGGTTCCTCGGGTGGTCGCACTGGCGCCACCGAGAGCGCAGCGCTGCGGGATTCCGAACCGAAACTCGCCCGCCTGCTCGCTGATAATTCAGCCGGCACCCCAACCTCACTGCATGCCGGAGGCCTGCGGCGGTGCTCCCGGAATCGTGATGTCGAGCGGCGTCACGGGCCCGAGCTGGTTCAACGGCGGCGTTATCTCTGACTGGTTCCCAACAACCACAATCGCCAGCCTTTCCGGCTGTACGTACTTCTGTGCGACCCGAGCCACGTCAGCCGCCGTCACGCGCTCGACTCCTGCCCGGTAACGTTCGAGGAAGTCCGGCGGGTATCCGTAGACCGCGAGCGTGATCTGCTGTCCCAGCACCTTCTCCGGCGAATCGTAGTTGAAGATGAAGCTGTTCAGGAGGTCGTCCTTGGCTTTGCGAAGCTCGGCCTCGGTCGGCGGTTCGGTCCGGAGCTTTCGGACCTCGTCCAGGGTCGCTTTGGTCGCCGCATCCGTCGAAGAGCTCTTCGTTCCCAGACCCACAGCGAACAGCCCTGGATGGTCATACGCAGCGCCGAAGCTGCCGCCGACCTCATAGGCCAGCCCAAGCTTTGTGCGAACCTCCTGCACAACGCGCGAGCCGAAGCCGCCCGAGAAAACCTCGTTCATCACCGACAACGCATAGAAGTCCGGATTGCGCTCCTCTGTGCCGAGGCCGACCATGTAGACATTCGACTGATCGACGTCGCCTTTGTTTGCGAAATAAATGCCCGGCTTCGGCTCGCTGAAATCGATCTTCGCAGCAGGGAACTGGGTGCCCTGCGGAATCGACGAGAAGCCTGCGCGGAGTTTTGCCTCCATCTCCGGAATCTTGAAGTCTCCAATCACGCCGACAATCAGATTTGCGCCGACCACGGTCCGCTCATGCCACGCTTTCAAATCATCCAGCTTGACGGCCGATACGGTTGCGATCTCCGGGACGCGTCCGTAAGGATTGGTCGAACCGTAGGCGATCTCAATCGCCTCGCGGCTGGCAATCGCCGAGGCGTCGTCGTTACGCCGGAGGATGCCCGTAAGCTCGCTCCGTTTCGCGAGGTCAAGTTTCGATTGCTGGAAGTTCGGATGCAGCAGCACGTCCAGTGCAGTCGCGAAGACCGGGTCAAAATCCTTCGCCAAGCTGTTCCAGCTCACGTACGTAGACGCCTGTGCACCGCCAGTTTCGACGCTGGCTGCCTTGGCGGCAAGCTGATCATCGAGCACATCGCCTGACGTGCTTACAGTTCCGCTTGTACGCCACGCCTGGCCGTAGAGCGAGACGAGGCCCACTTTTTCTGTAGGCTCGTCGCGACTTCCGCCGCGAATGCGCACGAAGCCCGTGATGAAGGGCAGTTCGTGGTCTTCGACGAGGAAGAGCTGGACGCCGTTGGGAAGCGTTACGCGCGTGGGCTCCGCCGGTTTGAAGGCGTTCAATGGCGGGATCGGAATCGACTTCCACGGCTCTGTGCCGGGTCGATTCTGCATCGGTTGTGCGGTTTGAGCAGGCAGCAGCGCCGGTTCGAAAGCACAAACCAAGAGCAGCGCAGTCGCAAGGTAAACACGAGAGGTGCGGATGTTCATTGCGCACCTCCGTTGCCCGCTGACCCTTGTGGCGTTTTCGGCGCGTTTGCCGGTGGATTCGTTGTTGGCGGAGTCACTGGTTTCGCCGGCGTGTTCGGCTGAGCAGGCTTGGGCTGCGAAGGCTGATCAGGCGTTGTGCTCGGCGGCGGAAGCGGAGTCGTCGCAGGCGCGGTTGTTGCGGGAGGAGGTGTCGGCTCGACAGGCGGCGATGGTGGATGCGGCGGGGCAAACTCGATTCGTGCAGTGGTCCGATTTGAGTCGACAAAGATCTGCTGCGCCACGCGCCGGATGTCCGCCTTGCTTACCGCATCAATTTTGTCGAGCTCGCCAAACATCTCCTGCCAGTCGCCGTAGCGTGTCTGGTAGTCGGCCAGCATATTCGCGAGCGTCGAGTTGTCACCCAGGGAACGCAACAGGTCGGCTCGTGCGCGCGTCTTGAATCGCTCAAGCTCAGCGTCAGAGACGTCCGTCGTCTTCAGCTTTTCGAGTTCCTTGTGAATCGCAGGTGCCATCTCCTCGGCAGTGTGGCCCTGCATCGGCACAGCATAGAACGCGAACAGACCCGGATACTTCACTCCGGGAAATCCGCTGAATCCTTCCGCAACCACTGCGATCCGCTGGTCGCGCACAAGCGAGCGATAAAGCCGCGAGGTGCGGCCATTCGAGAAGATATCTGTGATCGCGTCGTACACCGCATCATCAGGCGAGCGGTAGTCCGGCTTATGGTAGCCCTCAAGGTAGATGGGCTGCGTCGCCTCGTGCATGACCACGTCACGCTCGGCGGTCTGCTTCGGCTCAATGGTGGTCATGCCCTCTGGCGCCGGTCCTCCAGGGATCGCGCCGAAGTACCGTTCCAGCATCGGAAGCGCCGTCTTGATATTGAAATCCCCAACAACCGCGACCACAATGTTCGACGGCACGTAGTACTTCTTGTGAAACGCGTCCGCTTCAGTCGCAGACACCTGCGAGATTTCGCTCTCCCATCCGACGCCAGGCCGGCCGTACGGGTGCGCCATATACGCAGCCGCGAGAAACTCTTCCACCAGACGGCCCTCGGGCGAAGAATCGACGCGCATGCGCCGTTCCTCCTGCACCACGTCGCGTTCTTTGTAGAACTCGCGTGCTACCGGCCAACCAATGCGGCTCGACTCAAGGTACGCCCAGAGCTCCAGCCGGTTCGAAGGCATCGACCAGAAGTACTGCGTCGTATCTTCGGCCGTCGACGCGTTTACGTCCGTAGCGCCGTTCTCTTCAGCGATCTCGGAAAACTGGTTCGGAATTACATACTTCTCCGCCGCCGCCACACTGTCGTCAAAAGTCTTCTTCAGCGTCGCCAGCTTGGCCGGATCCTGGCCGACGCGCTTGCGCAGCTCCGCGTCGTAGGCCGAGTAGGCCGTCTCGACCTTATCCAGCGCCGCCTTCTCGGCCGCGTAGTTGCTCGTCCCGATCTCGGTCGTCCCTTTGAAGGCGATGTGCTCGAACATGTGGGCGAGGCCGCTCTCTCCGCTGGGATCGTTCGCCGAGCCCGCATCCACTTCGGTGAAGAAGCTGAAGACCGGCGCTTCGTGACGCTCGCAAAGGACAAGCGTGAGGCCATTCGGCAGCACTTTGACCGCCGTGCGTGCCTCCAGGTTCTTCTCAAACGGGTCGTGCGCCTGGGATTGTTGCGCGCTCGATCGAGGAGGACACCATGCTGTGGTGAGCGCAAGCGCGAAACAGGGGAGATAAAGCTTCAAATTAGGCACGCGGGCGAGAGCCTCCTTACTTCATCATAGCTGCCACGCAAGCTCAAGAAATTGTTAGAGTGACGACAGCCCGGCGAGCGTATGCTGAGGGCAATCCAGGAGTTCTCCCGTGAAGGCATCTCGTCTGCTGGCGATTGGGTTGGCGTTTGTCTGCGGCACCGCGCAGGCGATCATCATGCGGCATGATGTGCCCGACGACAGATACAAAATCGCAGCTTCAGTGTTTCCGGCGCTCGCTGATCTTCCCGTCGAAGGGCACGGTGTCCTCATCGCTCCCGCGTGGGTAGTCACGCTGGCGAGCGCTGTCGATGGCAAAGACATCCACGAGGTCACCATCAACGGCATTACTCGGCCGGTCGCGCGCATCGTCATCCATCCCGGTTACAAACCCACTCCAAAAGAACTCTATTCCGGCGACGCGACGCCGCTGCTGCTCTTCGAGCGTGACCTCGATGACATCGCGATGATCGAGTTGAAGGATCCAGTCAGCGATGTTCAGCCGGCTCTGCTCTACCGCGGTCAGGACGAGAGAAATGAAGATGCGGAGATCATCGGCAAGGGAGCAGCAGGCAACGGCCTCATCGGTGAATACTCAACCTCGCCCCATCGCAGCGAACTGCGACGCGCCTTTACGCGCATCGAAAGCGCAGACGGTCATTGGATCAAGCTGCAGTTTCACTCAAAGCGCGAGGCACTTCCGCTCGAAGGCATGCCCGGCAACGGAGATGAAGGTGGCCCCGTTCTGATGAAAGTGCACGGCTTGTGGACCCTCGCTGGACTGATGTGGCGACTGTACGCCGTGGGTCCGCTCGCCAACTATCGTTACTTCGTTTACGACGACGAAACCTACAACACTCGCATCTCGTACTACGCACCATGGATCGACAGCGTGATGACCGTCCAGCCGGATCTCGGCACTACCCCGTAACCGCCAGTTCAGCCTCGGCCTCCAGCGCATGAGCCATGAGCCAATCCTGCGCGGCGAATCCGGCACCTTTGCGTTGTGCACGAATGTAAGAGCCGTCCGGCTGCATCAGCCGCGCCTTCGTATCGTCGCGCAGGTAAGCCTCAAGAATTTCATTGCGCAGGCGATTCGCTAGAGCAGCATCCAGAACAGGGAAGACCACCTCGCAGCGCTCGTACAGGTTTCGCTGCATCCAGTCTGCGCTGCCCGAGAAAATTTCAGGAGAGTCACCGTTCTGGAACCAGAAAATTCGACTGTGCTCGAGGAACCGCCCCACGACTGAGCGCACGCGAATCCGGTCGCTGAGACCTGGAATTCCAGGCCGCAAAGTACACATTCCGCGCACAATCAGGTCAATCTCGACTCCCGCCTGTGATGCAACATACAAAGCGTCGATCGTTTTCAGATCTACTAACGCATTGATCTTCGTGATGATCCGCGCAGGACGGCCCGCTCTTGCGTGCTCGGTCTCTCGCGCGATCAGCCCCAGAAAATCAGTCGCCAAAGTTACCGGAGCTACCAGCAGTGGCCGATACGCCTCGGGTCCCGCGTCCCACTCGGCAGTCAGATATCGGAACACCCGTTGCACTGCCTCAGTAATCTCTGGCCGGGCAGTGAGCAGGCTTATGTCTGTATAGAACCGCGCCGTCACCGGATTGTAGTTGCCGGTGCCAAGATGCACATAACTGCGCAACTCGCCATCGGGATCGCGCCGCACGAGCATCGCGAGCTTGCAGTGCGTCTTGTATCCGAAAACTCCGTGGTACACCTGCACGCCGGCGTCTTCCAGTTCGCGCGCCCAGCGGATATTCGACGCCTCATCAAATCGCGCCATCAACTCAACGACCACGGTTACATCGATCCTCTGCGCGGCCTCTGTCAGAGCCCGAAAGATGGGCGAGTTCGCGTTCGTGCGATACAGCGTCTGCTTGATCGATACGACGTTCGGATCTGTCGTGCCGGCCTCAATGAAATTTTCGACCGCGCTGTAACTGTCGTACGGATGATGAAAGAGCAGATCACGCTTGCGCAGTTCGTCAAAGATGTCATTTGAGTTCTTGCTCAATCGCACGCGTCGTCCATGAAACTCCGGGAACTTGAGATCAGGCATATGGAGCGCGTTATACAGATCCATCACGCGCGAAAGGTTGACTGGCGCATCCGTCGCGAATATCTGCCAGGGGTCGAGCTCGAAGTTGAGGCTCAATCTCTCGACAATCTCATCGGACGCCGCCGAGTCGATCTCCATGCGCACCACATCACCCTTGCGCCGGTTATGCAACTCCTCCGCAACGCTCTCCAGCACCGTGCGGCTCTCTTCCTCTTCCAAGTACAAATTGCTGTTGCGAGTCACGCGGAAGGCGCCCATACCCAGCACTCTGTAGCCACGGAACATCCGGTCGGCGTGCGCTTTGATGAGCTCATCAAGAAGAAGAAAATCATGCCTGCCATTTCCGTTCGGCAACTGAATCAGCGTCGGTAGCGAACGCGGAATCGTAATTACGCCCAACGATGGCGGCGTCGTGGAGCGGGCGCGACGCTTCAGTCTCAGCAGCAACGCAAGACACAAAGCCTTGTTCAGCACTCGGGGGAACGGATGCGAAGGATCGATCGTCACCGGCGTCAGCAGCGGATCAACTTGCTCTTCGAAGTAACGCGTTGCAAACGCGCGATCTGCTCGCGAGAGCTGCCGCCAGCGCACGATCCGGATTTGCGCCGCGTCCAATTGCAGTGCGAGCCGATCATTCCATGCAACTGCCTGCTCGCGCGTGAACTCATGCAAGTGCTCACCCAGGCGCTTAAGCCGCTGCACAAGCGTTAATCCTGTGTCGTCCAGGGCCTGAAAGGAGCCCAGGTCCTCTTCGATCTGCTGGAGGATGCCGGCCACGCGGATCTCGAGAAATTCGTCAAGATTGCTGGCTGTGATCGCTAGAAACTTAACTCGCTCCAGCAGCGGATTCGTAGGATCGTCCGCCTCCTCCAGGACACGGCGATTGAACTCAAGCCACGTCTCGTCCCGGTTCAGATAACGACTCTCCAGCGGATTCACGGAGGGTTCTACCGCGCCCTTCTTCCGCTTGACTGTCCGCCGTCGTATCGCTGTTGCTCCAGCCGCCATACTCCTTCAAGGGTAGCGCATCGCGCAGAACGCGCCTAAAACCGAAGTAATTGAATGGTTTACTCAAAAGAGCAGGGCCGCCGATTGGCGGCCCTTGCTGCACTAGGAAATCTATTGATGTCGATGCATCCGCCACCCGAGGTACTTGCTGGCAGCCTCGTACACCGCATCCGCCGTATGCGAAAAGTTCGCCGCAACGTGGTGCTCAAACCCGTTCTCGCATATGTAATGCAACAGGTTCTGCAGATTAGGAATCTCGACAACACCCGCGCCGCCAAAAGTCGTCAGCGGGTCGTCCGTGAACCGTCCCTGCCCGCAGTAGCCCGCGATCCGGCCCTCGAGGTCCAGGGTAGAGAATCGCGCGAAGCTCATATCGCCGGCCTTCACGGTCCCGTCCAGTGTGCCGTGTGTGTTCTCCTTGCCCACCGTGCCGGCGATGATGAGCTGGTAGTCCATCTTCACGCCTTCACGGAAGAAGTGCTTCGGCAAATTGGAACAGTGGAAGCACACCGCCTTGTTCGGGTCTTCGCCGTAGTTGTTGTTCCAGTCCAGCAACGCCGAAGGCGTCTCACTCGCCAGCGACAAAGCGTACATCGACAGCGTGCCCAACGTGTCCACCTCGCATGCCGACGGGATCAGCTTCTCGCTCATCATCGACATCACGGTGCAGGGAACCACGCCGAAGAACTCCTCCATCGACGTCCAGCACTGAACTGAAGAAATGGTCAGCTCATGCGAACTCATCCACTTGTCGATTACTACGCCGAGCTTCGACATCTTCAGCAGCGCTTCTTCAGGCGTGTTGTTGATTGGAATGTAACCCTTGATCGCGGCCAGTTTCTGCTGCACCGCATCGTCGTTGTCTTTCAGACGAGAAATACCACCGAACACCTCTGACAAATCCAGCGTGTCCACTGTAATCCCGGATCGCTCCAGCAGCTTCTCCGAGTACCGCACCGTGTTGAACGCGGCCGGCCTAGCGCCAATTGCGCCCAGCCGCAGATTGCGGAAGCCGCGCACAATTCGGCAGATCGCAGAAAACCAGGCAAGATCTGCCTTGAACTCCGCGGAGTCCGGTGCCTCCGTGTGCAGTGTGGTCAGCGTGTAGGGAATGCCGTACTGCTTCAGGTTGTTGCAGATCGACATCTTGCCGCAGAAGCTGTCGCGACGAAAGGCAATGCCCATCTTGCCGGGCGAATCCGGCGTGGCCTGAATCAGAACGGGAACACGCAGATCAGCCAGCCGTAGTGTGTCGGCCAGGCCACGCTCCTCGCCGAAGTTGGGCAGGGTAATGATGATGCCATCGATTTCATTTGCGTGCTTTTTGAAGAGCTCAGCGCACCGTTTCGCATCCTCATAAGTCTCAACGGCCCCATGCGCGGTCTCCTCTGGCGAAAGCACGATCGGCTTGATGCCGGCAGCCTCCAGCGCAGCGACAATCTCCAGCCGTCCGCTCGTGGCCAGGTGGCTCGGGAAAAAGCCGCGGTTGCCGACCACGACTCCCATTGTCATCTCTCTACCCATACTGCTGTGAACTCCTCGTAATGCGGCAATTGGCCGCGCTCAGACCCCTTGATGCGCTCAGGCGACGTCCTTGTCACCGGGCCGCGGACGATAGCGAAATGTATAGAAGCCACCGAACAGCAGAAGCAGCAGGCCCCACCAGAACGTCGGGTGCAGGTTATTCAACACCGTTCCCGGTTCATGGTTCCCGAACCACTCCCACGCCCCATACGGAAACAGCACAATGCCGTAGGACAGCGTCATGATCCCTACAAAGAACCAAATCGAGAGCCGTTCTCCGCGTCCTGTACCCAGTGCCATCGCGTCCCTCCGTTCCGTGCGAAATCTACCAATCGCCAGCTTGTTTGTTGTCCAGAAATATTATCCCCGGAACGGTCCCAAATCTGTCGCTTTTCTACCAGAAAATAATGTTTAGCACGACGAACACCGCCGCGACGACGCAGGCCCAGAATATCGGCTTTTGCCAGATTGTGGTGGCGCCATCGTCCGGAATCACCGTTGCGCCGTACACAAGCCCATTCAGTTCGGCTTCGGGCCTGGGTGTGGTCATGTAGCTGACGATGATCGTAACCAGAACGCAGATGATCCAGCTCCACAACGCCCGGAACATGTCGTTGGCCATCGGCTGCGCATCGCGCGAAAGTGCGATATGTGCCAGCGCGTCTGCCTTGTGTGCCGCAGTGCCGAAGTTCGTGTAGACCCACATCCCAATCGATGAGGCCGTACCCGCGAGCAATCCCAGGAAGCCGCCCCAGTTCGTGGCCCGCTTCCACAGCATGCCCAGAATGACCGTGCCGAACAAAGGCGCGATAAAGAAGCTGAACAGTGCCTGCACGTAATCCATGATCGACGCCGCATTCATCACCAGGTACGCGGTTCCGATCGAGATCAGCATGCCGACAATCGTCGACCAGCGGCCCATCAGCACGTAGTGCTTATCCGGCGCCTTCTTGTTCATATACGCGCCGTAGATGTCGTAGGTCCACACGGTCGAAAACGCCGAAACATTGCCAGCCATACCACTCATAAAGCCCGCAACGAGAGCCGTAATGCCAAGGCCCAGCAGACCGGGTCCGCAGTACCGGATCAGCATCAGCGGAAGCACCTCGTTGTAGCTGTACGGGTGCGCCGCGCTCACCTGGTCCTGACCAACGAGATGAATAATCTGATGCGTGTTCGGGTCACGTAGCACGCCGAGCGCTAGCAGGCCCGGAACAATAACGATAAGTGGCACGGCCATCTTGAACGCCGCACCGAGAACCGGAGCCATCTTGGCCGCACGCAGGTTGTGGGCACTCAGCACGCGCTGCACGACAAGAAAGTCCGTCGTCCAATAGCCGAACGAGATGATCGCGCCGAGCCCGAAGACGATGCCGACCCAGTTAATTCCCATGGGGTTGTCTTTGAAGTGCCCGAGCGTCGACCACATATGCGTGTAGGTGGTATTTCCCACGTTGACTGCGATCTGTGCCTTCAGGTTCGTCCAGCCGCCGGCCTCGATCAACCCCAGGATCGGAATCAGCGCCGCGCCCGCCCAGATCAGGATGAACTGCAGCACCTCATTGATGATCGCGGACCGCAATCCGCCCAACATCACATACAGCGCGACTGTCGCCGCCCCCACCCAGATGGAGAAGTTGATGTCCCATCCAAGGATGACCTTCATCACCAGCGCCATCGCGTACATGTTCACGCCGGACATCAGGATCGTCATGAAACCGAACGAGATCGCCGCGAGTCCCCGCGCTCCCTCGCCGAACCGCAATTGGAGGTAGCCGGGTACCGAGTGCGTCTTCGATATGTAATAGAAGGGCATCATCACGATGCCCAAAAAGAGCATCGCCGGTATCGCGCCAATCCAGTACCAGTGCGTCGCCAGGATGCCGTACTGGTACGCCGAGCCCGCCCATCCCATCAGTTCCAGCGAGCCAAGATTCGCCGACACGAAGCTCAATCCAGCGATCCACGCCGTCATCTCGCGGCCGGCCAGAAAGAACTCTTCGCTGGTATTCGTCGACCCCTTTACGTAGAAGCCGATGAATACGACCACCGCGAAGTACAGGAGGAGGATGATGATGTCGACCGGCGAAAGATGCGTAAGTTGCCGGTTCTGAAAGAGCAGCATCGCTGCCAATGGCTGCATGAATCACCTTGGGAGCCTACGGGCCAAGGCCCGTGGCGCATTTGTTTGTGCCCGCGAAGAATCTCATCTGAAATCTGCGCGAGATGCTCGGCTTCGGGAACGGAGCAACTATACAGGAACGTCCCCTTGCTTCACCAGCCCAATGTAAGCGCTTTCTTGGTAGAGTGAAACCCGTGCAGTCTACATGTCCCACTGCCGCCGTCACCCCATCCTGCGTCTAAGAAACGAAACACGGAGGAGAAGCACGATGAAATTGAAGAGCTTGTTGTTGGCGTCCGCGCTTGGCGTCTTCGCTTTTGGCCCGGTTGTCCACGCTCAAACCGTAGGACAGGACATGAAGAACGCCGGTCATGACACCGCGGACGCCGGTAAGACGGTGGGCCACGACACCGCGAAGGGCACCAAGATTGCCGCTCGCGACACCGAGCACGGCACGAAGGTTGCTGCTCACAAAACCGCCGAAGGCGCCAGGACAGCGACGCGCGATACCGAACATGGCACAAAGGTCGCCGCTCACAAGACTGCCGAAGGCACCCGTACTGCCGGGCATGAAACCGCACACGGCACGGTCGTCGCGACCCACAAGACGGAAGACGCCGGCCGGACCGTAGGCAATGACACTGTGCACGGCACGAAAAAGGCGACCCACGAGATCGACGGCAAGCCTGAAAGTGAGTCCAACCCCCCGCGCTAGCCGGCCTTTTACAAACGCTGCGCTGAGATCATGGCCGGCTCCGCCGTCGCGCGGACCGGCCTGACCGCGAAGATTAACTCCGACGCAACCGCGACCAGCGCGATCCAGAAAAGATCCGCGCCGAGCAGGTGCAACACCTGCAGAGTCACCGGCGCAAGCGCCAGCAGGTCACCCGCCCCAACCACAACCTGCAGCAACAGCAACCCGGCAATCCATCGCGCGCCTGTTCGAGAGACATACCGGCAAAGAACAATCGCCGCGACCAGCGCCAGAACCGCCGCTGCTGGATGCAGCCACCGCATGCGCACCAGCAGCGGTGCATTTGCCGCGAAATCCTGCGCGAAACCCTCCCGCAATGACGGTGAAGGGAACAGCGTATCCGCAAGCGCCGCGACTGAGCCCGTCGCCCCCGTGATAATCGTCAGCGCGATCGCCAGCCACGCCGCCGTACGCGTTCCGTCCAGATTCGCAATTCCGCCCGCCGAGTCCCTCCGCAACCACCACCACGTCAGTGTCAGGGCCGCGAGCAGCAGCATCGTGTTCGTGAAGTGAATGCATTGCACCAGCACTCGCATGTCTGACGCGTTGCTCTGCACGTACCCACCCAGCACCAGCACCGCGCCCAGCAGAGCCTCCGTGATCAGCAGCACTCCCGACCACACTGCCGCCTTCCGCGCGCGATCGCCCTTCGGCCTCCCCAGAAACGTCCAGGCAATCAACACCGCAACCAGTGCCGTACAAATCCCGCTCATCGAGCGATGCGTGTACTCGATCACAGTCGTGATCCGCGGATGATGTGGAAAGAAATCACCATTACAAAGCGGCCAACGGTCGCCGCAGCCCGCGCCCGACCCCGTCGCGCGCACCACCGCTCCCCACAAAATCACCAGGATCATGAATCCGAGCACACCTGCCGCATACATGGAGAGTGATCGCCGATTGCGCTCGGAATGCGCGGTGCCCATGATTTGATTGTACGAGTGTGTCGGCGACTACCTGCGGGCGATGATCGTCCCTGTCATGTGAACTGCAACGCAAGGACGCGCGTATCACTTCGCTGGAGACGAAAGATGATTTTGAGTAAAACCTTTTGGGCGACTCGCGCCATCGCAGCTCTGTTGACCTTCTGCATTTGTCAGGCGTCCGAAGGTGAACACCACAAGACTGCACCCGCTCCAAGACCCGCGCCTCGCGGTTACGACTACACTCATCCCGAGCTTCAGCCGGATAAAGAGACTCTCGACCTCGCAATGTACGCGCGTATTCGCGACGAAGGTCTCAACCACTCGCGTGTGATGGACTACGCGACCGCCCTCTTCGACGACATCGGTCCGCGTCTCACCGGCTCGCCGAACATGGCCAAGGCGAATGCATGGACCCGCGACCAGCTTGCGGCGATGGGCTGCTCCAACGCTCGCCTCGAAAGCTGGGGCGACTTCGGCATGGGATGGCGCCAGATCGCAACCTCCGCCGACATGACGAAGCCCGACACGGCCGTCTTCATCGCGCAGGCGACGCCCTGGTCGCCCGCGACCCCCGGTCTCGTCACAGCCGACGTCATCGCGGTTCCGTATCTCCGGGACGAGAAGGACTTCGACACATGGAAAGGAAAGCTCGCCGGAAAGATCATTCTCTATGGCCGGGCACCGAAGATTAACCCCAGTCCTAAGCCACTGCTCGAACACTACGACGACACCAAGCTTCAGCAGATCTTCGACTATCCGCTCAACGGTGATTTCCAGGAGCAGCACGTCTCTCCCAGCACTCCGGACTTCTGGTCCGACGTCTTCAGACAAGTCAACTTCAAGGAAAAGATCTCTAAGTTCTTTGCCGACCAGCACGCAGCTGCCATCCTCGTCTCCAGCTACGGCGGCGACGGCGGCATCATGAAAGACGACAACAACGAGGCAATGGGCCAGCGCGTTTACATGCCCGACCACAAGCAGCCCATCCCCTCCGTCGTTCTGGCCGACGAAGCCTTCGGTCGCATCTCGCGCCTGCTCGAGCACAAGGTCCCCGTCAGCCTCGCTCTCAACGTGCAGACGCAGTTCACCGGCGACCACGAGCAGGGCTACAACACCATCGCCGACATTCCCGGAACGGATCCACAGCTCAGAGATCAGATCGTGATGGCAGGCGGTCACCTCGATAGCTGGATCGCCGGCACCGGCGCGACCGACGACGGCGCAGGCGCAATTATTGCGATAGAAGCAATGCGTATTCTCACCGCTCTGCATGTGCAGCCGCGTCGCACCATTCGCGTCGCCCTATGGTCAGGTGAAGAGCAGGGCGAGTTCGGCTCGCTCGGCTATGTCGATAAACACCTCGCCACCATCGGCTACGCAACCACGCCCGAGCAGGAAGCCGTGCCCGTCTTCCTTCGCCAGATCACCGGTCCTATCACGCCGAAACCAGAGTTCTCGCTATTCTCTGCCTACTTCAACCTCGACAACGGCGGTGGCAAGCTGCAGGGCATCTACGCGGACGGCAACGCTGCCGCAGTCCCCATCTTTCAGCAGTGGATTGCGCCCCTCAAAGACCTCGGCGTTACCACCGTCACTATGCGCCCCAGCGGCTCATCAGATCAGGACAGCTTCGACAACGTCGGTCTGCCCGGCTTCCAGTTCATTCAGGATCCACGCGATTACGAGACGCGCAGCGTTCACACCAATCAGGACACCTACGAGCGCCTCTCACCGGATGATCTCAAGCAAGCGGCCGTTGTCGAAGCGATCTTTCTCTACAACGCAGCTATGCGCGATCAGATGCTTCCGCGCAACCCCTTCCCGCACCCTGAGCTCGAGAAGAAGACTGCATCAAATCTCATGCCAGACGCAACGAAGTGAACGCCTGGATCGGTTCGATAGTTCTACTGACTCTCGTTCTAGTTGGCTGCGCCACGACCTGCCAATTGATGGCATTATGTACTGGCTGCCCATAACCTGATTCGATCGAGGTCAAACCGGCTCAGGTTTGGCCGCGGCCGCGTCGCGGGGCATCCTATAACTCCAGGAATTGAGGAACGACTGCATGGAGCACCTGCGTTCGACGGCAGACTTCAGCGATCTGGATAACGCACGCATCTCCCGGCAGCACTGGAAGATATTGTTCATTTCAGGGATGGGTTTCTTCACGGACGCCTATGACCTCTTCATCATCGGCGTTGTCATGGCCCTCATCCGGCCCATCTGGCACGTCACCCGGCTCGAAGAGGGGCTGGTGGAATCCAGCGCACTCTTAGCCTCTGCTTTCGGGGCCATTCTCTTCGGACGGCTCGCGGACATGTTGGGCCGAAAGCGAATCTACGGCCTCGAAGTTCTGATGCTTGCCGCGGGCGCTCTCGGCTGTGCGTTTGCGCCAGATATCTGGTGGCTCATCGGACTTCGGTTCCTCCTTGGTGTCGGCATCGGGGGTGACTATCCGGTTTCCGCGACGATTATGGCCGAATATGCCGGAAAGGACTCGCGTGGCCTGCTTGTCACGCTCGTGTTCACCATGCAGGCCGTCGGCTTGATCCTCGGCCCGCTCTTGGCATCGGCACTCCTCACTACGCATCTCTCCCATGCGCTCATCTGGCGACTTCTCCTCGGATTTGGCGCGATCCCCGCGCTCGGAGTCTACTGGTCCCGGCGCAACCTCAAAGAGACTCCCCGTTTCCTGGCGGCAACCGGCAGGTTTGAAGCAGGTAACCGGCGTCTTGTGGATTCCACTCGCTTCAGCCGCCCTGCCAAAGTATTTTCATTCTGGGAGGGCTTCCATCGGCTCATTAGCGAGAAACGCCTACTCCGGCGCCTGATCGGTGCGAGCGCTGCGTGGTTTCTGATGGATGCCGCCTACTACGGAAATACCGTTTCCAGTCCGCTCGTGCTTGCCGCGCTGCACGGAGACCATTCCTTATTGCGCAAGACGCTGACACAGCTCGTAATCTTCGTCGTGTTTGCCGCTCCAGGGTACGCGGTCGCTGTCTTCACTATGGATCGGCTGGGCCGCAAGGTCATCCAACTGCTCGGTTTCGCCGTCATGACCATTACGTTCGCGTTGCTCGCCTTCATTCCGAACATCGAGGCGATGACCATCCCATTCCTTCTCATCTACGGTCTCAGCTTCTTCTTCACGGAGTTTGGGCCAAACGCCACAACCTTTGTCTATCCGTCCGAGATCTTCCCAGTGCGCGTACGCACAACAGGCCATGGAATCTCCGCCGCAATGGGCAAACTCGGCGGCTTTCTCGGCGTTTTTCTCTTTCCGTTCCTGATGCACTGGAAGGGGTTGTCGGGAGCTGAAGCCGCGGCGGCCGTTGCCAGCCTCATCGGCTTCTTCGTGACAGCCCGAATGTTGCCGGAAACCAAAGGCAAGAGTCTGGAACAGATCGAAATTGAAGAAAGCGCGCCGCCGGAAGAGGTCGCCGCCTAAAGCAGTTGTTAGTTGCGCGAGCGCACCCCCGTCGCTCGATTGACCCGTTGCAGATGCTTACCCCCCCAACTGCAGATCGTCTCCAGCACCGGCAGTAGCGTAATCCCATACTTCGAGATGGAGTAGCGCACGCACGGGGGCACCGTCGTCTCCTGACGGCGAATCAGGATGCCGTCCTGCACCAGCTCCTGCAAATGTCGGATCAGCATCCGTTCGGTGATCTCCGGGATACTGCGACGCAGCTCGCTGGTGCGCATCGGTCCGTCTGACAATCTCCACAGGATCGTGCCCTTCCAACGCCCGTCGATCACCGAAAGCATCGCGTCAATAGGGCATTGAGACATCTCCTTCTTGGAAACGGCCATTCTTCATCTTCTCCTGCATGCAACAACGGTCATACTGACAAATTTGTCAGTACAAACATATGAGTCAGTATAAAGTCGCGCGCGTCTCACAGTGCAGGAGAAATGGAATGATCTACCTGGATCTTGTGACGACGCTGAGCGTCGGTCTTCTTATCGGAGCCGAGTTCACGGTTTCCGCATTCATAAATCCGATCCTTGAAAGACTTGATAGCGGTCTCAGGATGAAGACCATCAGCCTCTTTGCGAAAAGGCTCGGTGCTGCAATGCCGTTCTGGTATGCGCTTAGCTTCGTGCTGCTCCTCGCGGAAGCGGTACTTCGCCGCCATAGCGTCGGCGAACATCTGTTGATCGCAGCCAGCACACTTTGGCTTGCAGTAATCGTCCTGACACTCATGTTTCTTGTGCCGATCAATAACCGGATGATGCGGCTGCACGGCAGTTGCTCCGCCGAAGCCTCACTGCGCGAGCACAACACTTGGGATACGCTTCACCGCGGACGCGTCGTCGTTCTTGCCGCATCGATGGTCTGCTTCCTGCTCGCAGTTCTTCGCTGAGGGCGTACGCTTCAGTTGCCTGCAAGCTCCCGTGCGCGTTCCGTGGCTCGCTTTACAGCCTTGATCAGCGTCACGCGCAGCCCACCCTCCTCCAACTCCAGAATGCCATCGACCGTGCAACCGGCGGGCGTCGTGACTTCGTCCTTCAGCAGCGCGGGATGCGATCCCGTCTCGAGCACCATCTTCGCCGCGCCATAAGCCGTCTGCGCCGCAAGCTGCGTTGCAATCTCACGCGGCAGGCCGACATTCACGCCAGCCTCAGCCAGCGATTCCAGGATGATGTAAAGAAACGCTGGCCCGGAGCCTGACAACCCAGTCACGGCGTCCATGTGCCGCTCATCAACAATTACCGTCCGGCCCACCGTCGAAAAGATTCGCTGTGCAAGATCAAGCTGCTCGTCCGTAACAAAACGGCCGCGGCACAACGCGGTAATTCCCGCGCCCAGCATTGCAGGCGTATTGGGCATCGCGCGAATCACCGCCGGCGATCCTCCTAACGCATCTTCGATCGCGCCGGTCTTTACTGACGCCGCAATGGAGATGATCAACGCGCCGGACTTGAGCGAACCGCTCACCTCGCGCACAAGCTGAACCACCTGCGTCGGCTTCACTGCGAGCAGGACAATGTCTGCGCCTTCAACCGCTCGACGGTTATCTGTCGTCACTGCCAGGCCAAACTGCTTCGTAAGCGCCTCGGCACGCAGCTCGTGCGCCACCGTAGCCGCAATCTGCTGTGCAGGGAACAGGCCCGTGCGGACGAACGCCTGCAACAGAATGCCGCCCATCTTGCCCGCGCCGAGCACCGCAATCCGTAGCCCGGCGGCCATATTCTGCTCCGAATCTTTCGAGCTCATGCTCGAAGGCTATCAGAGGCCTTCGTGCATCACGCCATTAGCTCGCCAGCAGCGCCAGGGAATTCGACGCGCCGGAGATAGAGGTAGCTTCGAGCATTCGGTATAGAGTCGAGCGGCTGATCCCGAGCACCTCCGCCGCCCGCAACTTGTTGCCATTGCATCCGATCAGAACAGCGCGAACGTGCTCGTGGACGATCTCATCCAGTGGCACCATGCGGACCGGAGCCTCCGGCACGGGTTCGGTACGCACTTCCGCGATCGCAGCAGCCAGGTCCGCAGGACCGATTGATCCCTCGCTATGCTCAACCATCCATGCCATAGCCGGTCGCAGCTGCTGGAAGTTGCCCGGCCATCCGTACTCCGTGACCGCTGCGAGAAAGCCCGGCTCAAAGGAGGGAGTGCGCCGTCCCTGGCGCGTGGCCTCCGCCTGACAGAGCTGATGCGTAAGCAGCGGAATGTCCTCCACGCGCTCGCGCACCGAGGGAATCTGCAGACGAAGCGCACTCAGGTGGCTGAACAGCTCGGCATCAAATGTGCCTGCGCTCATCAAGGAACGAAGATCCGCACTCGTCGAGGCGATGATCGCAATCCTGCGATGCCTTCGCAATCTCAACAACCGCAACAGCATCTGCTGTCCCGCCGCCGAGAGGCGATCGATATCGGGAAGAAAAAGGGCGCCTCGGTTTGCGCTGCCGAGGAGCGCAGTGGGGCGGCGGAGTTGGCGTTCGGCTTCGGCAGTACGGAGAGGGATGAGGGGCGTGCCGGCAAAGGACGATAGGTCGTGCAGGGCCTGTGCGACCGCATCCGCGCCGCAGCCTGCCTCACCGGTCAGCAGCGCGACGCGGAAGTGGGGAGCGAGGATGCGGAGTTGAGCCCACAGTCGAGCCATCGCTGGGCTCGGGCCGACAAGCAATTGAGCGTCAGGCCTGGTTTCAGGAGACTTGGGCTGAGGAGCGACATTGCCGGGCCGGAATGACGTTACGGGCATCACCTGAATCAATGGAGTCATACATCTGCTCCATCGGCGGACACGGGCGAGAGCTTGAGTAACGCTTGTGGAAAAAGTCAGGGGATGGACTAGCGTCCACCCCCTGGCTGGGTTGTTCCGTGAGCTTAGACAGCTGACTTAGCGCAGTACGCGTCGAAGGCGCGGGTGAGCTCCTGCGCGATGGCAGGGGCGGTGGAGGTCTCGATGGCGGAGCGCTGCATCAGGTAGACGAGTTGGCCGTCGCGGAGGATGGCAATGGCGGGGGAGGTGGGCGGCTGGCCCTGGAAGTAGCTGCGGGCGCGCTCCGTGGCGTCACGGTCTTGGCCGGCGAAGACGGTAATCGCGTGGTCGGGCTTGGTGGCGTGCTGGAGCGCCAGGCGGACGCCGGGACGCATCTTGCCGGCGGCGCAGCCGCAGATGGAGTTGACCACGAGCAGGGTGGTTCCGGGCTGCTTGAGGGCGTTGTCGACGTCTTCGGCGGTGCGGGCCTCTTCGATACCGGCGCGGGTGAGTTCCTCGCGCATGGGGATGACCATCAGCTCTGGGTACATTTGTCGGTGACTCCTTCGGAAATTCTGGTTGCGGGAGAGGGGGTCCCCCCCGTACTTTTTGCGCAAAGTCTTCAGAACACGTGAGTTGGGTCTGGACTTCTGTTGCGCGATGCCATGCGCGGTTGCCGGTCAGCCCGACCGCTTGTTCTCTATTTCTATTCTACCGGTTGCGTCAAGGGATTGGGCGCGAGCAGACGGAATTGGAGGTTTAGCTTTGAGTTTCTGGAGGTGAGTTGCGGGGTGAGAGTGACAGCCTGTCATTTAGTCTCGAACCGTGAAGATTCAGGAGAATGTGGCGCTGGGTCCGTTGACGACGCTGGGAGTGGGTGGGCCGGCGAGGTTCTTTGCGGTGGCGGAGACTGAAGCGGATGTGGCGGAGGCCGTCCGGCGGGCTGAGGAGCGGAGGCTGCCGCTTTTCGTGTTGGGCGGCGGAAGCAATTTGCTTGTGAGCGACGCGGGGTTTCCGGGGCTGGTGGTGCAGATCGGCATCCGGGGCATCCGGGATTGCGGCGAGGGGCTGTTCCAAGTGGGGGCCGGTGAGGTCTGGGATGAGTTCGTCGACGGCATGGTGAAGGCCGGGATGCAGGGGGTGGAGTGCCTAGCGGGGATTCCGGGAAGCGTGGGCGGGACGCCGGTGCAGAACGTCGGGGCGTATGGGCAGGAGGTCGCGGAGACCATCGTTCTGGTGCGGGCTTTTGACCGGAAGACTGGCGAGTTTGTGGAGCTGGACCGGGAGGCCTGCAAGTTCCGCTATCGCAAGAGCTTATTCAATAAGGACGAGCCGGAACGGTATGTAGTGACCCGGGTGGACTTTCGGTTACATCCTTCGGGTACGCCTCAAGTTACTTACGGGGACGTCAAGCGATACTTTGCTCAATCGACACAAACTATTGATTTAGAAGCTGTTTTATCCGCTGTGCGGCAGATTCGTAAAAGCAAGGGAATGTTGCTTGTGGAAAAGGATCCGGACTGCAGGAGTGCGGGATCGTTCTTCAAGAACCCGGTGGTCGAGGCCGGGCGGTTGAGTCAGGTGGCGGTGGCGGCGGGGGTTGGAACCGAGGCGGTCCCGCACTGGCCGGCTGGGGATGGGGTGGTGAAGCTGTCGGCGGCGTGGCTGATCGAGCGGGCTGGTTTTGAGAAAGGGTTTGCGGATGGAGCGGCCGGGATCTCGTCGCGGCACACGCTGGCGCTGATCAACCGGGGCGGGGCGACGGCGGCGGATATTGAGCGGCTGCAGGACAGGATTCGGCGGGGGGTGGAGGAGAGGTTTGGTGTGGGGCTGGAGCGGGAGCCAGTGAAGCTGGGGTGATTTGCGGGCCCACTCATGCGCTCTGTCACCCCAGCGAGCAAACTCGCCGGCGACCCCGACGCCGCGCATGAATGGGGCACCCGGGTATGTTGTGATCCGGGCGAGAAACAAGTTCCTTGCCTAGCCACCCCAACGAGGAAAGAACGCTCGTCGGGAACCTGGGCCACCCGGGTTTGTGGATTTCGTGGTTGAAAGGGTTGGCTGTATCGGTAGCGCTGACGGTGTCGGGGTCCTTCGACTTCGCCATTCCCGCGAGCGTGAATGGCTGCGCTCAGGATGACGCTTCTTAGGGCGTTCGCGAAAGGTTAGAGGGCGGGAGTGGGTTCTTCGAGAGGTGGCATGGGTTTTTCGAGGGATGGAGGGGTTGCAACCTGATTGCGTCGCCAGTAGGCGTAGAAGGGGATTCCGGCGAGGATGAGGAGGAGGCCAAGGGAAGAGCGGATGGGGTGGGCGATCCAGAGGCTGACGGTGACGGCGAGATCGGCCACGGCGAAGATGATGGGCGTTAGCGGATAGGCCCAGGCGCGGTAGGGGCGCGGGAGGTCGGGTTCGGTGGCGCGGAGGCGGATGACGGCGAGGCCGCCGAGCGCGAAGAAGATCCACATGACGAAGATGTAGAGCGAGAACAGCTCCTCGAAGGTGCCGGTGAGAGCCATGAGCATGCCCAGTGTGCCGATGAGGAGCAGAGCACCGGAGGGGCTGCGGAAGCGCGGCTGGAGCCGTCCAGCGAGCTTGAAGAACAAGCCTCGGTGCGCCATGGCGTAGGGGATGCGTGCCTCCGTCATGATGACGGCATGCAGCGTGGCGAGCACTGAAATTGCGATCGCAACGGTCAGCCAGATCGCGCTGCCCGAACCGATGACAAGCTGCATGACGTCCGATGCGACGTGCTGCGAGGAGGCGACCTGGCTGACGGAGAGTACGCGGAAGTACGTGAAATTCGCTAGAAAATACAGGATGCTTACGATCAAAATTCCGCAGAGCAGAGCGCGGGGAATATTTTTGGCGGGGTTGCGTATCTCGGCTCCCATGTAGCCGAGGTTTTGAATGCCGTTAAAGGCCCACATGACAGGCACGAGCGCTAAGACCAGGGTTGTGAGAGTGCCCCCTATGCCGAGTGCAGCTGGATGGCTTACGAGATAGGCGGCCGGTTTGGCGAAAAATATCCCTGCGATGACGATGGCGACGACGGACCCGACCTTAATGACGCTGCATATCAGTTGAACGGCACCGCCGACACGAACGCTGAGGTAGTTGAGCGCGGTGAGAAGCAGGACAACCGCGGCTGCCGAAGGCTCCGCTTTGGAGAGTGTGAATACATGGCTGGCGAAATGGAAGGTGAGCCAGGGGGCGATCATGGCGGGGAAGATGAAGCCTGCGAAGCGCACGAAGGCTGCGGCGAGCGCGGCGACCGCGACCGGAAGTGCAACTATCGAGTTCATCCAGCCAAAGAGGAATCCCCAGAGGGGCCCGAGGGCGCGGGTGAGGTAAATGTAGAGACCGCCGGCCTCAGGCAGCGCAGCGCCAAGCTCGGCGAAACAGAATGCTCCGCACAGCGCAATGACGGCGCCGAGAGCCCACGCGGCAAGGATGATACGGAGCGAGCCAGTAGCCTGCGCCATGGCGCTGGCGACGAGGAAGACACCGCTGCCAACGATTGTGCTGACGACGATGGCCGTTGCCGGGATGAAGCCGAGACCCTGGACGAGGCCGGATGATTCGGCGGACGATGACCGCAATGCGGTGGTGGGCATGAGACCTCTGCGTGCGTGGTCTGGAGATGGATGGGAAATCGATGAAAGCGAAGGTACAGATGAAATGGGGACGGTGCAAGATAGAAATGCATGCGGCGGGAGTTGATGAAGGTGGGGTGAAACTTCGACCCCACTCATGCGCGAAAAGACCGCGCATGAATGGGGCACCCGGTTTTGTGGTGATCCGGGCAAGAAGCAAAAGCAGAGGCAAGAGCCTAGACGAGCACAGGGCGCAGTGCCCGGGACAACCGCATCGCCTCGAACACCGGGATGGTCGACGGATCCGATGACAGGTGGCGGGGGTAGCCGACGCAGAGATCGCCTGTAACCACGACGGTCGAGTCGGTGGTGTTGGATATGGACCAGGTGTGCTGCGTGGGAAACGTGATGTCCATGAAGGTCACGGACACGTCGGAGTTGAAGAACGTTTTGACGATGGAGGGGATGGAGCCGCCGGTACCGAGGGGGATGCCTTCTTCAGCGGCGAAGAACTTCTCCATGTCGGTGAGCACGGCTGAATTCATTGAGGTCGCGGCTCCCTGCAGACCGTTCACGATTTCAACGAGAATGTCGTCGGCGTTGGTGCACCAGTCGGCCGGCCAGCCGACATGGATATTCCACGAACTCAGCGCAAGGTCAAGAAACGTGCTGAGGTTGAACGACCTGTCGGGGACGATGGAGATGCCAAACTTTACGTCCGCGCCGGATTGCGATCCCGAGAAGGAGAGTCCGCTCGGATTGGCCGTGATCTGAGTGTTGCCCGGTAGCGCTGAGCCCTTCAGCACAGTGCTGACGTTGCCGGCGGTGATGCCGTTCTTCACGTCGATTGTTTCAGGCAGGAGGTACATGTTGAGCTCGGTGGTCTCGGCAGTCCCGACGCTCAGGCTGAGGTCCGAACGGTACAGCGGGCGGAAGGGGAACGAACCTTCTGTGACGACGAGCATGAACCGGACGTCCGAGGGTGTGCCGCCGGGCACGGTGGCGTTTGGCGGGGGCTGGGTGATGCCAAAGCTGCCGTCGGCCTGGGTCAGGGCTGAGCCACCGGGCAAGGGGATCGGAATCAGGTCGTTGACCGACCACGTCCTGACTTCCAAGCCGGACCAGGGCTGGAAGCCCTGCTGGGGCGGGCCTTGTTGCCCACCGAGAATGGGCAGGAAGAAGCTCGTGGGATCAGTGATCTTGTAAACGTGACCGGAGAAGATTGGGCCCGGAAATCCCGGTCTGCTGAAGCGGGTGGTAGCGCTCATGATGCAGCTCCTCCTATGGATGGGTTGGGAAATGAGTGGCACTGTAGGCCCGTGGATAGAAATAAGTCAACGAATCGCAGCGTTGAAATTTCCCGGTACCCTAGGACACCAGGCGGTACGGTAAGCGAGATTGCTGATAGGAAGGGGAGAGATGGCGAAGGCGGATGATTCCGAGTTGCTGGAGGTTGCGGGGCATACGGTGCGGATCAGCAGCCCGTCGAAGCCTTACTTCAGCAAGGGCGTGAAGCTGACGAAGCTGGACATCGTGCGCTACTTCCTGGCAGTGGCTCCGGGTGCGCTGCGTGGCATTGTGGATCGGCCGATTGTCCTGAAGCGGTTTGTGAATGGCGCGGAGGCGGAGCCGTTTTATCAGAAGCGTGCGCCGAGCGATTTGCCGGAGTGGATGCGGACGGTGACGCTGTCGTTTCCGTCAGGACGGACGGCGGACGAGGTGGTGGTGGATGATGCCGCGGGGCTGGCGTGGATTGTGAACCTGGGCTGCATGGAGCTGCATCCGCACCCGGTGCGCACGGCGGATCTGGATCATCCGGATGAGTTGCGCGTGGATCTTGATCCGCAGCCTGGGGTGGAGTGGGCGGATGTGCGCACGGTGGCGATGGAGGTGAAGGCGCTACTGGATGAGCTGAGCCTGGTGGCGTGGCCGAAGACGAGCGGATCGCGTGGAATGCACATCAACATACGGATTGAGCCGAGTTGGAGCTTTACGGAGGTGCGGCGGGCTGCGCTGGCGCTGGCTCGGGCGGTGGAGAAACGGTGTTCGCTGGCGAGCAGCAAGTGGTGGAAGGAAGAGCGGCACGGTGTGTTTCTGGATTACAACCAGAATGCGAAGGACAGGACGACGTGCTCTGCGTTTTCAGTGCGCCCGCTGCCGGATGCGCGGGTGAGTACGCCGCTGCGCTGGGATGAGGTGATGGTGTGCGATCCGGCGGAGTTTACGGTGCTGACGGTGCCGGAGCGGTTTGCGAAGGTGGGTGATCCGCACGCGGCGATGGATGAGCATGCGGGTGTGCTGGATGCGCTGCTGGAGATGGCTGCGCGCGATGAGGCGGAGGGGATTGGCGATGCGCCGTGGCCGCCGCACTTTGTGAAGCAGGAAGGCGAAGGCAGGCGTGTGGCTCCGTCGAAGGCAAAGAAGTTTTCGGATCAGATGGAGGAGGGCTTTGGAGCGCATCGGTTTCGCGGGCAGTCGAAGCGGAAGAAAGCTGCGGCGGGTGCGGCCGAGGGTGTGACCGGCGATCCCGCGGCGGCTCAGGAGGGGACTGAGAGTAAGCCGAAGGCGAAGCGGGCGGGGCGGGTGCCGAAGATGCCGCTGATCGTGGTGGCGCAGAGTCCGGACAAAGCTGCGGCGGAGGCGGGACTGGAGCGTTGGAAACAACAGCACGCCGAGGCTGCGGCGTTGCTGGCGGTGGATGATGTGCTGGTGGACCGTATGCGCGGGGCTTCGTATGTGTGGTATCGGATTCGCGTGAACCTGCGGCATGTGCCGGAGGCGTTGCGGCCGACGCAGGGTGTGCCTGATCCGGATGATGATCCGACGCGGGAGTGGCGCAAAGAGAGTTAGGAGTTAGGGGTGAGGAGTTAGGAAGAGCGGGTTAGGAGCGCTCGGGGAAGATGGTCATGAGTTCGAGGGGTGGGACGACTTCGAGCTGCTCGTAGGTGCAGGTGGCGGTGGGCTTGTCGGGGCGCCAGCGGCGGAAGTGGGCGAGGTGACGGAAGCGAGTGCCCTGCATGTGCTCGTAGGCGACCTCGACAACGAGCTCGATGCGGAGCGGCTCCCAGCTGAGGTCTTTGCCTGCGCTCCAGCGCGATTGGCCGCCGGGCATGCGGCCGCTGGCCTGTGCGACTCCGCTTTGCCAGTCTGCCCATGGGTGGTTGCGCAAGGCGTCTTTGCGATAGGGCTCGAGGAACTTGACGAGCTCTTTGCGTTTGGCGGCGGTGAAGCTGGCGCAGACGCCGACATGCTGGAGCTTGCCGGCGGCGTCATAGAGGCCGAGCAGAAGTGAGCCGACGGCGGTGCCCTGGCCGTCCTTGTGCCAGCGGAAGCCGGCGACGACGCAATCGCAGTCGCGCTCGTGCTTGATCTTGAGCATGGTGCGCTTGTCGGGCGTGTAAGGGCCGGCGATGGGCTTGGCGATTACGCCGTCGAGACCGGCGCCTTCGAAGCGCGTGAACCAGTCCTGCGCGGTGTCGCGGTCGCGGGTTGCGGGTGTGAGGTGCAGGGGAGCGCGGAGGTTTTTGAGGATGCGTTCGAGCTCGGCGCGGCGTGTAGTGAAGGGCTCGTTGCGGAGGTCGCGGTCGTCGAGCTGCAACAGGTCGAAGAAGACGACGGAGGCGGGAAGCTGCGCGGCGAGTGTCTTTACGCGCGAGGCGGCCGGGTGAATGCGGAGCGTGAGGGCATCGAAGTCGAGACCGCCGTCGCTGGCGATGACGATTTCGCCGTCGAGGACGCATTGCTGCGGGAGTTGCTTGAGGAGGGGATCGCGGAGCTCGGGGAAGTAGCGATCGAGGGGCTTGCCGTCGCGGCTTTGGATGAGCAGCTCGTCGCCGCTGCGAAAGATGACGGTGCGGAAGCCGTCCCACTTGGGTTCGAAGACCCAGGCGTCGGCGTTGGAGGGGATTTCGTCCACGCGCTTGGCGAGCATGGGCAGGATGGGTGATGGAAGTGGGAGCGGCACTGTGTGTTGGATGCGGACGGGATTGAGTTAGTGAACGGATGCGTCGAAGACACCGGTCTCGACGGTGTTTCCGTGCTTCATCTGGATGAAAATGCGATAAGGGCCGGCGGAGGGGAAGCCGTAGGGGAAGGCGACGGTGGAGGAGATTGCCTCGGCGGCCATGTTCATCGTGTCGGGCATGCCGGCCATCGAGTCGGACTCATTGGCGAGCATGACGGCCGGCATCGCGGCGGAGCCTTCTGGATGGGTGTGGGCGAAGGCGGTGCCGTCGGTCTTGACGAAGGCAGCGTGTCCAGCCATGCCGAGATATGGCTGCATGTCGGTTGCCGGGCGGCCCTGCGGGTCGAGCAGGTGGAAGACGAGATCGTAGGGAGTGTTTGCGGACAGGGTTGCGGGTTTGTCCCAGGCCATCGTGTAGCCGTCGGGGAGTTTGCAGGCGGGTCCGAGTTCACCAGAGGAGAGTGGCGGCGGCGTGGCGCTTGCATCCTCGCTGCCGAGTGGCGATGCGGGCATGCCGGCTGGGACGGTGAGGTTTGCGGTTTCCGTTTCGGGGAAGCCGTTGGGGAAGACGACGTCTGCATAGAGGTGATAGGTGCCTGGCGGCATCGCAGGGAGAGGGTCCGTGAAGCCGCTCTTGCCGGTGGGTACGGGATGGAGGTGGAAGACTGCGTCCATCTGCGGCCAGCGGATTGCGTAGAGGTGCATGAGGTGCCCGTGATCGGTGAGGAGATTGGAGTTCTTGACGGGCTTCCATGGGCCGTCAGGTTGGGGGTCGGGATCTCCAATCAGGAGGGCGAGTTGATTGCCGGTCAGCGTGGCGCGCAGCTCGGAGTTGTGATGTATGTCCGCGGCGTAATCTGCAGCTTCGACGTTCCACCACTTGCCGCCAAGGTAGATAATCGCGACGCAGATGATGAAGGCGGCTGCACCGGCGATGAGAGCGAGGCGGCGTCGCGCGGAATTCGGAGTGGCACCGGGAACTAGGCGTGCTTCGCGCGCGGCTGCCATGACGATCCCGACGATTCCGAGTACGAGAATGCAGCCGAGCAGGCCGAGCATGAGGCCGAGCGGGCGCTGCATGCGGAGCACACCCCGGGCAACGGCCGGGACGGGCACGCTGGCGGTTGCGTTTCCGGCGGCGCCATCGATACCGAAGCGGATCTGCCACGAGCCGGACTCCATGATCCAAAGCGAACCGGTGAAGAACTGGCGATCGCTGGACGAAACTTTCATTGCGTCCGGAGTGGGTGGGTGCTTCGATGCTTCACCGGTGAGCGGGAGTGGGGTGATGGTCAGGGTGCTAACCGGAGCTCCGCTGGAGCGGACTTCGATGATGGCTACGCCGGGGATGACGAGCGGTGTGCGGATGGTGATGAAGAGGTTGTAAGGGCCAACGGTGACGGTCTGGTAGATGTCTTTGTTGCCGACGTGCGCGTAGGCGCTGCTGGCGAAGAGCAGCGCGGCGATGAATGCAAAGAGCAGTCGCTTGTAGTTGGCGAGGATCATCGCTGCACTCCACGCATCCAGCGGCCGAAGAGGAGGCCGAGCCAGGTGGAGATGGCGGCGAAGAGGGAAGCGCGCAGCAGGCCGAGATAAAGCGTCATGCCGGAATCCGGATGGAAGAAGCGGCGCAGGCGCTCGTAGCTGTTGGGAGGCGTGCCGTAGTCGAAGTACATGGTGCCGAAGAATCGGTTCTGGCTGGCGTGGGACATGAGGAATTTTGCGAAGGGCCATTCGACTGCGACGAGCACCGCAACGAAGATGACACCGGAGAGCAGCGCAATCTGCCAGAGCTTCCAATTCCTTGTGCGCTGCCAGAAGAGATCGAGCGCGAGCGCCGGTGCGATGAGCAGGATGGGGAACTTGGGCGGAACGAGGTGCGTGACGGGGAAGTAGACCGGGCCGAGCTTCGGCTGCGCGGGGAAGAGCGGAAAGATGAGGATGAACGCGATGATGGATGCGGCGTAGATGGCTGCGATGGTTGTTGCGGCCCAGCGGAATCGCGAGGCCTGGGAGATCATCGCGAGCACGAACGGCACGGCGACAGCAAGACAGAGGTACGCGAGGACGCGATGCAGCATGAAGTCCAGCGTGTACTCGGTGATGAAGAACATCTGTCCGCCGAGCAGCAAGCCGCCAAGATAAAGAAAGAGCGCACGCAGCGTTTTGAAGTTCGCGTCGCCGGCATCGGAGGCGCGATTCATGGCCGCGAGCATGAGGAACATCATGCCGACGTCGATGGCGCGGATGCCGAGAATCAAGAGCGTGTGCGGCGGAGAGACGATCTTGACGTCGAGGCCGTAGGCGTTGTGCCACCAGTTGTCGAACGGCGCGGAGGTAAGCATGGCCACGCCGCCCCAGCCGGCGAGGAAGACACCGAGCGGAGCGCGCAGACCGAAGACGTTCACGGAGAACTCGCGCAGGCGCGCCGCATAGGCGGACCTGCCGAAGGTTGCGGTGAGCACGAGGTAGAGGCCGACGATTCCTGCGATGACGCCGCAGGCGTAGATGGCCATGTGCGCGGGTGTCCAGAAGCTGTCGCGACCAATGGAGCGATGCCAGGCGACGTCCCACTGGCCGCCGATGGAGGCTGAGGTAACGGCAAGCGCTCCGGCCCAGATGTACCAAGGCACAGAGGACGTGCGCGCGACTTCGCGGGTGTCTGGGGTGGCGGCGGCGGCGACAAACGCAGGCGGGTGAGCCAAATCGGCGGACATCAAGGATCCTCCGGGAGCTTGCCCTCATGATACGAGGCGATGCGGCGGTTTGCCGTTCTATGCGCCCCTCTATTTTTTCTAAGGCGATTCGGCGGGTTTAGGTGTAAAGTCGCTGCGTTCGATGGGCCCTCCTGAGTCTTGGCGCGAGCGAATACGCTGCGTTCTGCTGACGAAGAACTAGAGGAGGCAACATGAGAAAACTGTCCTCAGCATTGGTGAGGTCATTGTTTTGCGCGCTCCTGACTCCCACACTCATCAGTACAGCGGGCTTCGCGCAGACCGCGTGCAGCAACATGAACCGCGGGCCGGGGGAAGGCAAGTTTACTGGGCAGATATCGAGTGTGCCGGACGGCAGCACGCTGCAGATCAGCTACGGGACGCAGACCGTCACGGTGCGGTACAGCAACTCTGTGACTGTGTGCCAGGGAGGACAGCCTGCGTCAGTGAGTGCTCTGGTACGGGGCGCCAGCGCGACGGTTTACGGCGCGCTGCATGGGATGGAGATTGACGCGGCGAGGATTTTTGTTGCGGGACCGCCGCGAGGGCCGGGCATGAACCGAGAGCCGGCAGCGAATGCAACGGAACCTGCGCCGGGGAATGTGAGTCCCGCGCCACAGGCGAGGACGCCGAATCCGGCGCCGATCGTGCGGCCGAACCCAGGAACGCCGCCAGAGGCAGGCGCGACGCCGCAGCCGAATGTGCGGCAAGCGCCGGCGCGCGCGATGAATGTGGGGAGGGTTCCGAACTCTGTCGTTCTCACCGGCGGCACTCATGCGCAGACGATGCAGCGTTTGCACGTGGTACGGACGTATGCGCTGGAGAGTCTGCGCTCGAACTCACAGGTGACGTTGGGTGAAGCAAAGGTCGACTTCCAACCGATGTTGAGTAATCCGCAGGCGCTGTTCAATGTGGCGGACCGTTTGCGTGCGATGCCCCAGCACGTGGAGGTGCGCGAGAACACGTCGGAGATCAGCGAGGTCGACCAGGGATTGGTGATTCATCATGTGCTGACGTATCGGATTCTTCCGGGCAAATGCGCGGACGCGAGCGCGAAGGCGCAGCTGGCGCGCGCGGGTGTGGCGTGTTTCACGCGGAGCACGACGAACGAGCGACTGACGGAGTTCGGCACGCGGGGAAGTCCGCGTTATGTGGCTGATCCGGGAAAGCGGCAGGCGGCGGCGGCGGCCTATCAGCGCAACATTGCGTTGGAACAGGCGGATGCGAATAAAGGGATTGCGCAACTAAAGAGTGCCCTGGCAAACCCGACGCAGCGTGCGGCGATTGTGGCGCAGGTTGGAGAGGCTGAGGCGGCGCGGATGGCGACGCTGACCGATGACGACCTGAAGGGGGAGCTGATCAACTCGGGGGTGCAGCAGTTTGAAGAGGTGATGTTTGTGCCGAACGCTGCGTCGTCGAAGTATGCGCATCCGAAGGAGACGGTGCTGGCGACGGGGACTGCCGGGGAGATGAACGCGACGCAGCAATTATTGCGTAACGGCGTGCCGGCGAATGGCAGTGTGCCGAATTTTCCGAAGCTGCTGAGGGTGGTTCCGGCGCACTCGGTGAGTGCCGGCGCGGGTGCGGATAAGGCGGGCGATGCCGATCTGGGGACGGATTACTTTCTTACCGGATTCACGATAGGCAATGACTATGAGTGGAGCTGGGGCGAACAGGTGACGATCAACTGGTGCATTGTCGGGTGCTCGTCGACGTACGGACTAGAGCTTCATGCGGGATTCAATTATGGGTTCGGGTTGCGCTTCCCGATCCAAATGGATCTGAAATACCACGGCGCGGTGAATGCGCAGAATTCCGCGACGGGCACGGTGACGGCAAATTTCGTGCCGATCGAAGGCAATGTCAACGATTTTGCGGCGACGGGACTTTCGCAGGGCCAGATGTTCGATGCGAAGGAGATCGTGGCGCAGATTGGGTTCGACGCGGGTTTTGACTTGAACCTGCCGGGCTTGAGCGTCGACCCCGGATTCAGTCTAGGTGTGGACTTCACGGATTATCTGCCTGCGCCTTTCACAGGAGGCAAGTTTCAGCCGCCGGCTCCGGGAAGTGGCGGAATCAACTCGGTGCTCATACTGAATGGGTTAGATCTGCTGGGCGGACTACTGAATTATGGCGTAGCTGGCGGCCAGCTGCTGCCGGCGGCAAAGCTGAATCTGCACTCTGACAAGCTGCAGTTTACGTTTCATGATGAGACGCAAAACCGGCAGACGGTGCTAACACACAGCCCGCAGACAATATCGGTGG
Source organism: Acidobacteriaceae bacterium (assembly GCA_035944135.1). Taxonomy (NCBI): domain Bacteria; kingdom Pseudomonadati; phylum Acidobacteriota; class Terriglobia; order Terriglobales; family Acidobacteriaceae; species Acidobacteriaceae bacterium. The sequence goes on along the minus strand of DASZBM010000002.1, from coordinate 971,342 downwards.
GAGTGAGCGCGGCAGGGGGAACGGATAACAGCCATTTCAGTGTGGGGAATCCTGTCTACAACCTCGGGTTTACAGTGACACCGGGAATCAATCCGCAGGTGTTCGTGGACATTGATGTCTGGTCGGACCAGTGGAATTGGCAGATATGGTTTCCTCAACTCTCACTCAGTCTTCCGCCTAACGGCATTGATTTCGGCTGCCATGATGGGACGACGTGCGTGCTGGATTTCCAGACAACGTATAACCCAGGAACCGGCCAGGTGAGCGGGCAGGGACAGAATGTGACCAGGGAGAGGCAGGTGGCCTACAACACCTTGACCCAAGGCGGGTGTACGGCCGACAGCGAGCAGCAAAGCGATTTTCTGTGTCCACTGAACGGGATGTACGGGTTGTGCGAGACGATGCTCAAGAATGGGGCGGTGGCAAGCTGCGGCGCCTTGGTGCCCGCGGTCGTCGACCACATTTTAAGGAATGGGCATTGCACAGGCAGTGGAGGGAACTACAGTTGCCCGAATAAGGGAATGGTGGGGCTTTGCGAGACGTATGTGAAGAACAAGGAAGTGCTCTCGTGCAAGCAAAGCCCGTAAGTCGGGTTGCGTAAGCGTTACAGGTTCAGTATCTCCATGCCTTTGTCGATGGTGCTGACTAAACCGGGATCTTCAACGCTGTAGGCATCGTGCCAGCGCCACCACTTGTAGCGTTCGGTCTTCGGATAGCCTTCGGGGGAATCCTCCCAGTCCTCCTGGCGTCCTAATGGCGCGCGATTCAAGGAGAAGATGCGTGAGGGCAAATTCTCTTGTTTCAGGGGGTCAGCGGTTTGGGCCGTTGTAGATAGCGCCGCTGGTGCAGGTTTCCCGGACGACGATGCGGCTGAGGTTGGGGAGGGTGGGTTCGAGGCGCTGCCAGATCCAGCGTGCGAGGACTTCGCTGGTGGGATTTTCGAGGCCGGGGATGTCGTTGAGATAGTTGTGATCGAGCTGGTCGTAGAGAGGACGAAAGGCGCTGTTAAGGTCGGCGAAGTCGCAAATCCAGCCGAGGGTTTCGTCGAGGTCGCCGCGGACGTGGATCTCGACGTGAAAGGAATGGCCGTGCAGGCGCGCGCATTTGTGGCCGGCGGGGACGTTCGGCAGGCGGTGCGCGGCTTCGAAGCGAAATTCTTTGAAAATTTCCATCTTGTATCAGGAGCCACTTCGGCTCGTCTTCTTATAAGTTTAGGCGCTCGTGTTGAGGACGGTAAACTGATTGGATGGGCAGAAGCGGCCAACAGAAAGCAGTTGTGTTGTTGAGCGGAGGACTGGACTCGACGACGGTTGTGGCGATTGCGAAGGCGGAGGGGTTCAGTGTTTATGCGCTGAGCTTTGATTACGGACAGACGCATAAGGCGGAGCTGCGGGCGGCGGCGCGGGTGGCCGCGGCGGCCGGGGTGGCGCGGCACATTGTGCTGAAGGTGGATCTGAGTGCGTTTGACGGGTCGGCGCTGACGGGCGATGCGGAGATTCCGAAGCATCGGTCGGTGGAGGAGATGGGCCAGGGGATTCCGGTGACGTATGTGCCGGCGAGGAACACGGTGTTTCTTTCGCTGGCGCTGGCGTGGGCGGAGAGCCTGGCGGCGACGGATATTTTTATCGGCGTGAATGCGCTGGATTACAGCGGGTATCCGGACTGCCGGCCGGAGTTTATTCGGGCGTTTGAGGCGATGGCGAACCTGGGGACGAAGATTGGCAGCGAGGGGAAGCGGGTTGAGATTCATACGCCGCTGATTGCGATGACGAAGGCGGAGATTGTGCACAAGGGGTTGGAGCTCGGCGTGGACTATGCGATGACGGTGACGTGCTATGACGCGTCAGATGAAGGGGAAGCGTGCGGCGCGTGCGATGCATGTCTGCTGCGGCTGAAGGGGTTTGCGGAGAATGCCGCGAGTGACCCGGTTAGGTATCGGAAGAGCTGATGGCATACGCGGTGAAAGAGATTTTTTACACGTTGCAGGGCGAGGGCATGAATGCCGGGCGCGCAGCGGTTTTTTGCCGATTCAGCGGATGCAATTTATGGAGCGGACGCGAGCAGGATCGTGAGCAGGCAGTGTGTCAGTTTTGCGATACGGATTTTTTCGGCACGGATGGCGATGGCGGAGGGAAGTTCGCGTCAGCGGAAGAGCTGGCGAATGCAGTTGCGGAGAAGTGGCCGAAGAATGCCGGTGGGCAGAGATTCGTAGTGTGCACCGGCGGCGAGCCGCTGCTGCAGCTGGATGCGGCGCTGATTGCGGCGCTGCATGAGCGCGGGTTCTGGATTGCGGTAGAGACGAATGGGACGATTGCTGTGCCGGAGGGTGTGGACTGGGTGTGTGTGAGTCCGAAGGCAAATGCAAGGCTGGTGGTGACGCGTGGGGATGAGCTGAAGGTCGTGTATCCGCAGGAGACGGATCCGAATGAGTATTTGAAGCTCGGGTTCAAGCACTTCTTTATTCAGCCGATGGATGGGCCGGACAGCAAGGCATCGCTCGCGGCGGCGATTGATTTCTGCCAGCAGAATCCAGTCTGGCGGCTGAGTCTGCAGACGCACAAGATGATCGGAATTCGGTAGCTATTTGGGAGCCGTTAACGTCGCGGCGCTTCGCAGGTTTGCATCGCGGCGCGATGAGGTGGATCGAGGTTGGTGATGGTGTCGCGGCTCAGTGCGAAGTTGGCTCTTGAGCTTCGCGGAGTTTTTCGAGGCTGCGTTGGCCGTTCAGGTACGCCAGCGTGCCGCGGTGCATCAGCTCGAGGTAAGTGATCGTCTCAGTGCGCCGGACACGTTCGTCGAGCAGGAGGCCGAGATATTCGTCGAGCTGTGACGGCGTAATGTGCGAGAAATCGGACGGACCGGAGGGAAAGTTGGACTGGAAGCGCTGCTCGAAGGCTATGCGCCTTGTGGCAGCTTCCAAGGCACGCTCCTTGAGTGCTTCGGCCTTGACCACACCGACTTCGGCGTCTCCAGCACTGTTGATCTCATCCTGCGAGAGCAGATGGAAGAGACCGCTTGCTTTGGCAGCCGCGAGATTGCCGAGCCGAATGGTGCTGATGGTGAGCGCCGGACGATAGGCGGGTGGCGGCAACGGCTGATGCTCGTCGAGTGCGGACCGAACCTCCTGGATCCGTCGGGTGAGATCTTCGACCTGCCGAGTGTCGGCAGCAAGATTCTGGTCCACGTCGTGGAGGTAGATGCGGGCGTCGGCGATGGCTCCCTCGCGCAGCTCGTGAACCTGATGGCGCTCGTGGATGAGTTCAACGGCCTGCTCCAGCCCGATTGCGAGGAGAATGCCCACAGCGATGGTGCCGATGTGGATGAAGAAGTCGGTCCAGGTGTGTTCGGATTTGTGCGGGACGTGGACGTCGATCATGGTTGGGCGCTCTCTGTAGTTGGCGGGATGTCGAGGGACGGCGGCTTGCCGTCGGGGAAGGCGCGGCGAGTCAGGTCGTCGCGGTCAGTGGCACCGTCCAAGACGGCGCGGATAACGCTATCGAAGAAGTGCACGCGCACGTTGATGCGGTCTACGGCCTTGATGTAGGCGGCGAGGAGGGTCTCGTACTGCGTGAGGTCGGCGGGAGACATGGCGTCAAGGTTGGGCGGAGGTGCGGGGTAGCCCATGTCGAAGGCGCCGGGAGCGTCGATGAAGCGCTCTTCGAAGCTTTCGAGCGCGAAGGCAGCGTGCTGGAAGTCGTCGAGCGCCGCGAAGGTGAGGTCGTGCTGGAGAACGACGCCGTTGAAGATGTTGATGTCCCGTGAGGGAAGGAGGGTGATGGTGGCGTCGAGCTTAGCGGCATCCCAGATGGCAATGGAGGGAGCGAGTGGAATCCGGTGGCGGCGGGGATCATTTGCTGCGGGCGGCTGGGGTGAAGATTTGCCAGTGCGCCGAGCGGTAACGGCGGACTTCAGCTCGACGGTATAGGCGCGAATGTCGGCGAGAATCCGGAAGTCATTGGCGTCGTGACGGAGGTCGACGCGGAGCTCGTCGCGCAAATTGTCCTCGAGCTGGTGGCGCTGGTGGAGGTGGTGGAAGTATTCGACGGTTTGCTCGAGGCCGATAGCGACGAAGATGCCGACGATGACGATTGCGAGGTGGATGAGGATGTCGCGCCAGGTGTGGACGGATTCGTGCGGGGCATGGATGTCGATCATGCAGCTCTCCGAATGACTGGAACGTTACTGTTGACGGGAAGCGATGTTGGCGCGCTTGATGTCTTCTGCCATGTCAGCGCGGGACTGGACGCCGCGAAGGACACTAATGGAAGCGCCCTTCCACCAGGCGATCCAGATCCTCTCCTGTTCGAACTGCACGAGGTGATCGTCGAAGATGGATTCGGCGTCGTCTCGCTGGGCGAGGGTGAGGTGAATGGTCGCTCCGGTGTTGAGGGGGGAACCGGTGCGATCGCCGAAGCTCTTCAAGCGCTGGAAAGCGGTGGTGGCGGGCTGGACCACATCGTTCCAATGCGCGCCCTCGGTATCGACGCGATCGAAGATTTCGGCGAGGTTTTCCGGCAGGAGGTCGACCTTGCCGCTGGTCTTTGCGACGGACCAGACGGAGCGGGATGGCGACTGGAGATTGTTCTGCGCAGGTGGTTGAGGCATGGTGACGGTGACGTATCCGCCGTGCGGCTGGGCATTGCGCAGCGCTGCGAGCGAGGCGTGCTCCCAGGCAAACTCGTGGTGAATGACGTCGAGATCGAAATCGAAGACTTTGAGGTTGTCGGCACACTCGCGATGGAAGTCATCGATCAGGGCCTGGCGCTCTTGATGGTGATGGAAGACCTCGACGGCCTGCTCCAGGCCGATGGCGATGAGGATGCCGAGGATGACGATGAAGAGGTGAATGAAGAACTCGCGTCTTGTGATGGCGGCGTGATGCGGTGGGTGGATGTCGATCATTGCTGGAGAACTCCAAGGCGGCGTGTGGGAGCTGATGAGACGGGGACGGGCGGATGATGAGCGGTCATTTTGGTTGGCTGGCCTGGGCCCGCGCGATGTAGGGGTAAAAACCATCGATAGAGTTGACGCCGTGAAGGACTGCCTCGGAACAGCCTTGCCACGTGGCATCTGCGACGGCTAGCTCGCGATAGCCTTCAAGGTGAGTTGCGACGGCGCGCATCAGTTCATCCCGGTCCTGCGCGGTCATTCGCAAGGTTGTACCTGGAGCGAGGCTGAGACCAAGACGGCTGAGGACTGCGTTCTCGGTGAGGAGTGCTGCCTGACGAGCTCCCGCGATTTGATCGGCAAATTCGGCATAGGTGTTGATTCTTCCGAAGGTCTCGACTTCCTCACGGGGCAGCACAGCCACGGCGCCTGAAGCCGTTGCGGCAGGCCAAACGTTGTCCATCGGTCGCTGGGCGACCCTGGGGTCGACTCTAGGCGGAATGACAAAGCTAACGAATTCACCCATAGGTTTCGCCTCTCTCCCGGCCTTCAGAACGTCGCGATACCAGGCCATGTAGACTGCAAAGTTTTTCTCGTTAGCGTCGATTGTGCCGACGTTGCGCTGCGCCTCCGTGCGGAGGTCCTCTTCCAATTGCCGACGCTGGTGGTGATGGTGGATGACTTCGGCGGCCTGCTCGAGACCGATGGCGATGAGGATGCCGAGGACGACGATGAGGAGATGGACGAAGAAGTCGCGGCGTGTCATGGGCGCGTGTTGGGGCGGATGGATGTCGATCATCGGTCCTCGTTGCGTGTGGCTGTGAGCGGCTACTGGATGGCGTCCTGATTATCCTCGAAGCGTTCCTGGTTCATGGACATCATTCGCTGGTCGGCGCGGGTTTCGCCGGAGAGGATGCCTTGCTCGTAAACATCGGACCAGCGAAGCCGGAAGCAGAGACCCTTGATGGCAGTGCGAGCATCGGAGGCGACCTGTGCCAGACGCTCGGCCTGGTCGGGCGAGAGCGTCCAGACGGCGGTGGCTGGGGGAGCTGGGGAGAGCCGAGCGAAGCGGTGCTGCATGGCGCCGATAGTGCTGCAGTGGTGATAGAACTCGTTGCGGCTGTCGCCGAGGAGATCGTAATTGTGCGAAAGTCGGGTGAACATGCGGGCCTGCTCGACGGGAAGGAGATCAACGAGACTGCTCTCCTTGGCGGTTGTCCAGACGGCTTCCGACGGAGCGAAATAGCGCTCGGTGGATGTACCGACGGAGCCGGGGATGCAGGGTGCGAGGGGAAGAGTGATGTGAATTTTTCCCTGCTGCGGCATCGCGGAGTCGACTGCGTTGATGACCTGCTCGAACCAGGGCTCGAGATCCTGCAGGCGGAGATCGCGCGCGATGATAGCGCGGTTATTCTCGGCTTCCGTGTGAAGGTCGGCTTCGAGTTGGTGGCGCTGGTGGCTGCGGTGAATGAATTCGATCGTCTGCTCAAGACCGATGGCGATGAGGATGCCAACGATGACGATGGCGAGATGGACGAAGATGTCGCGCCAGGTGTTAGTGCGTTCGTGTGGGGCGTGGACGTCGATCATGCGGGTGTGACTCCGTGAGTGGCTGGAGGTCTTTACTTTGAGCCGGAGGCGGACTGAGGAATGGGAATGCGATTGTCTGCCGGCAGACGGCTGTTCGTGCGGGCGATGGCGGCGGCGAAACGTGGATCCTGTTCGATCTCGGTTACGCGCATATCGGAGTTGAGCTCTTCCTTCGTGAGGCCCGGCCCGAAGTCGTTCTCGGCGGTGACGAGCTGCACGAGGGCGGCGGCCTGGGTGTAGAGCTGAACGAGCGCAGCCCGTGTGTCGTCGAGCTCCTGGGCGATTTGAGCCGGGCTGAGATGGGACGGATCGGGGTCCTCCAGGCCGTAAAGCCGGGCCCTGATGATGGCCGGCCATACAGCATCGAAGTTCCGGTTCGCGTTCTCGATTCGCTCGTAGAGTAAGGCGTAGCGGCGAACCTCGTCCTGCGGCATGAGCGCGGTGACGCTGCTCTGCTCGGCGGTCTTCCATGCGGATTCTGCGAAGGTAACCCTGATCGCGTGCCAGACGAGGATTCCGGGAAGCTGCTCCGCCGGGGCTCCAGGATGCTGCTGGAGAAGGTGCAGGACAAGAAGGTTGTTGAGCAGAGCCGCGTTCTGACGACGGAATTCCTTGACGACCTGCGCATAGGCCTGGCGATTGGTCTCGCGCTCGATGCGGAGAGCTTGGCGGGTTTCGGAGACCTGGCGGCGGTGATGGATGTACTCGACGCCTTGTTCGAGACCGATGGCGAGAAGAAGACCAACGGCGATGGTGGCGATGTGGATGAAGAAGTCGGTCCAGGTGTGGGTGCGTTGGTCGGGCGTGTGGATATCAATCATGGGTGTTCCTGACGGATTACTGCTGCGGCAGTTGCCGGAAGATGGGGGCTTCAGATGCGGGCGAAATTTCAGCTCCGGCGAGAGCCAGCTCATTGCCTCCGCTGAATATCAGGAGGGCATTGCGCATCTCCACCATTGCCTGGTCGAGTTTGCTGAAGGCGATGAGGAGTTGCTCGCGCTCTTCAGAGGTGAGCTGTGCGGGGCTGTTGTGGAGATGGAGAATAGCCTGGACATCCTGTCTCCGCGTGATGATGAGCTCATTGGAGGATGCCGCGATGGAGCGCATGTAATCGACCTTGCCGTAAGCTTGGGCGAGCTTCGGCGGTAGCAACTCCAGTCCGCCCGTGTCGCGTAGAGCAAGCCACGCGTTATTTTCGGGCGACGGTGTGTAAGTTGAGGCGAGGAACGGTGTAAAGGATGCGACTGAGAGGGTCGATTGGCCTCGAGCGGTGTCGAGAGCGTCCATGTTCTTGCGAATAAGGCTTCGGCATTCCGCAATGACGTTCAGGTCATGCTGCGTCAGCGCGCGATTTGCGATGCTCTGATCGTGGAGGGACTGCTGAGCTGCAACGCTCTTACGATGACGGTGGATCATCTCGACTGTCTGCTCGAGACCGATGGCGATGATCAGGCCGACCACGATGGTGGCTATGTGGATGAAGAAGTCAGTCCAGGTGTGGGCGGAGTCGTGGGGCGCGTGAACATCGAGCATGGGTGGGCCTGTGGCTGAATTTTGAGTGAACAACAGGGCCCGATTGGAGATTGAGGACAAGATACACGGTCGCTGGGGGAAATCCAGCGGAGCGAACGTGGTTTGGTGCCGGGGAGAGAGGAGCTAGCGAAGGGCGTTGAGCAGGCGGGCGCGCTCGTCGGCGAGGATTATGCGGGCCGGCCCGAAGGCAAGGATGCGGCCGGCGTCGATGCGGAAGACCTCGGCGTCGAGCAGCAGGGCTTCGTCCACATCGTGTGTGACGGAGATGCAGGGGATCGAACGTGCGGCGAGGAACTGCTTCATGCGCGGGATGAGCTGGTCGCGCAGCTTGATGTCGAGGCCGGTGAAGGGTTCGTCGAGCAGCATGAGGCGGGTGTTGGGGCGGGCGAAGGCGCGGGCCAGATTGACGCGCTGGCGCTCGCCGCCGGAGAGACGCGCGGGGGTGCGGTGGGCGATGGGGTGGAGCTCGAACAGCGCGAGTGCGTCTTCGGCGAGTTGCGGATTTGCGGGTGGATGGAGCGAGGAGCTGAAGGCGATGTTGTCGCGCACGGTGAGGTGCGGAAAGAGCGCGGGTTGTTGCGGGGCGTAGGCGATGGAGCGACCGTGCGGCGGGAGGTGAGTGAGGTTGTTTTCGTGGTCTTCGCTGGAACGGAGAAGGGTCGGATGCGCGTGCGGAAGCAGACCGCAGATCGCTCGGAGAACGGAGCTCTTGCCGCTGCCGGAAGGGCCGAAGAGGATGCTCCACGGAGCCGCGAATTCGAGCGGCGCGAGGTCGAGGTGCAAGCTGCCCAGCGTGCAATCGAGGTCGAGCCTGTGGTGCCACGCGCGTGGTGGAGCGATGCTCATGCAGCTGCGAGTGGTCATGCTTCGATGGCCTGCGGGTTGGAGCTGCGCACGTAGACGAGCAGGAGGGCGAGGAATGAGATTGCGACGAGCGCTAGAGCGGTGCGATCGGCGGCGGCGTAGTTGAGCTCCTGGACCTGGTCGAAGATGGAGATGGAGAGCGTGCGGGTGAGGCCGGGGATGTCGCCGCCGAGCATGAGGACGACGCCGAACTCGCCGACGGTGTGGGCGAAGGTGAGGACGGCGGCGGTGAGGAAGCCGGTGCGCGAAAGAGGGAGGATCACGCGGCGAAAGACGGTGAGGGGCGAGGCGCCAAGCGTGGAGGCGACGTCGGTGAGGTTGCGGTCGACGTGCGAGAAGGCGAGGACGAGCGGCTGTACGGCGAAAGGAAGGCTATAGAGGACGGAGCCGACGACGAGTCCGCTGAAGGTGAAGGCGAGCGGGTGGCCGAGCAGGTGAATGAGTGCTCGGCCGGGGGCTCTGGCGGGGCCAAGCCAGACGAGAAGATAGAAGCCAAGGACAGTGGGCGGGAGGACGAGCGGGAGCGCGACGGCGGCTTGAACGATGCGGCGGGAAATCGTGCGGCATGACGAGATCCAAAGTGCGAGGGGCGTGCCGAGGATCAGGAGACAAAGCGTGGTGACGGTCGCGAGACGGAGGGTGAGGCCGAGCGCGGCGAGGTCCATAAGGGGAAGTGTAGCGGGTCGCGGTTTGGACCCGAACCTTGTATCGAGCTAAGAACACCTTTTGGTGCTGACCCGTTTACTGTTCGTGGTAGCTGTAAACCTTCCACTCGCGGTGTTCTTTCTTAAGGATGAAGGTAAACGGGAGGCGCCCACGAGCGAAGATCATTTGAGCGTCTAAAATCGCGTACCATCCATCCCCTTTATCTTTGACCTCGGACCGGTCGATCGCAATTTCAGTCAGATCTCCTAGCCGTGAGTTCAAGCCATGATGTATCTCCACGAATGATTTGTAGTCTGTGGTGGATCGAAGCTCCGGTGAAGTCAGGGCGTATGCCTCACCATAGTTTTTCGCGATTAGTGCGCCGCTAAAGTTACGAAATGCGCTATTCGCGCTATGGAGCTCGAGAAGGAGTCTGGGCAAGATGACCGCCATCGGAATGGTGGTAACGGCTAGAAATCCAACGATGATTTTCTTGCGCTTCGTCCAGTTACTGATCATTGGTAATGGCTGTGGCCCTTAGGCTGGTGGAGGAATCTCGCCGAGCTGCATCATCATGCCGAAGGTGTCCATGAGGATGCGGCTGCCGGTCATGCGGGCCATCGTACACGCTGCGTTGTGCGAGCGATAACTACCTCACGGGATCGAGGCCGAAGGATTTGAGTTGCTGCTGGGTGGCCGAGCTGGTGAGCCAGTCGAGAAATTGGCGCGCGAGTTCCTGCTGCTTGCTGGATTTGAGGATGACGCCGGATTGCTGGATGGGCGCGTAGGCGTCCGGGGGAACGCGAACGAAGGTGCCGAGCCGGTGGAAGTGATCGCTCGATCCGATGGTGAGCGAGATGAGGGCGGCCTGGGCGTTGCCGGATTCGGCGAACTGCGCGGTCTGGGCGATGTTTTCGGCGATGGCGAGTTTGGGTTGAAGTTGCGCGTAGAGGCCGAGGTGCTGAAGGGCTTGCTGCGCGGCGAGACCGTAGGGTGCGTGTGTGGGGTTGGCGATAGCCAAGCGGGTGAGGCGGTGGTCTTTGAGTGTGTTCAGCGAGATGGGTTGAAGGGGAGAGTCGGTCCGCGCCCAGAGGACGAGGACGCCGTGCGCGTAAGGTGTTGGCGGCCCGAGGGCGATGCCGGAGTCGACGAGTTGCTGCGCGTGGGCGGTGTCGGCGGAGAGGAAGACGTCCTGCGGCGCGCCGTTGGCAAGCTGCTGGGCGAGTGTGGCGGAGGAGCCAAAGGCCGTCACGAGGTGGACGCCGGTGGCGTGTTCGTAGCGCGCGGCGAGTGCGGGCATAACCGGCTGGAGGTCAGCGGCGCATGCGAGCTGGAGCTGCTTTTGTGCGTAGAGCGTTGGGCCAAAAACGGCGAAAGCGATAACGGCGAAGAGAGCCCGAAGCATGTAGCTACGGTACTCTAGAGAGACACATGAGTTTATCGGTTCACAGGCTGCTGTGCACGGGATGTGGCGTGCGCATCGACGGGGCGCAGGCACAGAGCAACTTTCGCTGCGTGGATTGCGGCGACTTGTTTGAGGTGGAGTACGCGTGGAGCGTGGGGGCGCCGGAGGCGGATAAGCCGGTGTACCGGCCGAACCCGCTGGCGCTGAAGCATTTGTGGCAGGAGCGGAAGAGCTCGACGATGGCCGTGGACCAGAGCGGCGTGTGGCGCTTCCGGGAGCTGCTGCCGATTGTCGCCGAGGATCGGGTGGTGACGCTTCGCGAGGGCGATACGCCGTTGTATGAGATGCCTCGTGTGGCGAGCTCGCTGGGACTGAACTGGCTGCTGGCCAAGCATCAGGGAATGAACCCCACGGGCAGCTTCAAGGACACCGGGATGACGGCGGCGCTGAGTGTGGCTGTGTCGCGCGGGTTCACGTGGGTGGCGTGCGCGTCGACGGGAAACACCAGCGCGGCGATGGCGGCTTATGCGGCGCGCGCGGGTCTCAAGAGCCTGGTGCTGATTCCTGAGGGCAAGATTGCCTGGGGGAAGCTGTCGCAGTCGATGGATTATGGCGCGACGACCGTGCAGTTGAAGACGGATTTTGATGGCTGCGTGAAGGTGCTGGCGGAGATTGTGAAGCGCGCGCCGATCTATCTGCTGAACTCGGTGAATCCGTACAGGCTGGAGGGGCAGAAGACGCCGGCGTTCGAGATTCTGGAGCAGTTGGAGTGGCAGGTGCCTCAGCATCTGATTGTGCCGGGCGGGAACCTGGCGAACAGCTCGGCGCTGGGCAAGGGATTTCTGGAGATGAAGCACCTGGGCTTCATCAAGCGGGTGCCGAAGATCAGTGTTGTCCAAGCGGAGGGCGCGAATCCGTTGTACCGCTGGATGCAGCGCGGCGGAGAGGGACAGCTTGAGCCGGTGCAGGCAGACACGCGGGCGAGTGCGATTCGCATTGGCAACCCGGCGAGCTGGAAGAAGGCGGCAAAGGTGATTGCCGCGACCGGTGGATGGGTGGAGCAAGTGAGCGAGCGCGAGATTGCGCTGGCGAAGGCGGAAATCGGGGCCGAGGGCATTGGCTGCGAGCCGGCCTCAGCGGTTACGCTGGCCGGCTTGAAGAAGCTGGTGGCCGATGGGAGAGTGGGGCAGGAAGAGACTGCTGTGTTGCTGCTGACGGGACACACGTTGAAGGATTCGGAGTACACGATCAAGTTCCATCGCGGCGATCTGCTGACGGATGAGGAGATGGCGGGAGCGTCGGCGGCGGAGCGAGCTGGCTTTGCGAAGCTGCAGCGGGAGCCGCTGGTGCTGGATGCCGACCCGGATGCTGTGCTGCGGGCACTTGAGAAAGAAGCGGGGCAGTTGGCTTGAGTGGACGCGAGTTGGAGAAGCGTGGGATGCTGCTGCGGCTGCCGGCGACTTCGGCGAATTTGGGACCGGGGTTCGATGCGGTGGGGCTGGCGCTATCGATGTGGCTGACGGTGGAAGCGCATATCGCGCCCACGTGGCAGCTTGAGGCTACAGGGAGAAATGCGGATGTTGTTGGCGTGGTTGCCGATAACTTGATGTTGGATGTATTTCGCAGCGTGATGGATGAGACCGGGGTCGAAGCGCCTTGTCTGCGGCTGAGAATTCATAACGAGATTCCGCTGGGGATGGGCTGTGGATCGAGCGCGGCCGCGATCTGTGCGGGGGTGGCGCTGGCTGCGCACTTCGGTGCGCTTGGGTGGACCGACGCCGAGATTTTGCGCGAGGCGGCGGAGCGCGAGGGGCATCCGGATAATGTAGCGGCGTGCTGGTACGGCGGATTTACGGCGTCGGCCATAACGGAGAAAAACGGGCTGACCGCGGCCACGTTTTCCGGCGATCCGGCATGGCAGATGATTCTCGCAATGCCCGGCGAAGGCTTGGCGACGAAGAAGGCCCGCGCAATGTTGCCCGACACCTATTCGCGGGAGGACGCGGTTTTTAATGTGCAGCGGTCGGCGCTGCTGACGGCAGCCTTTGCGCAGGGGAGGCTGGACCTCCTCCGCGTGGCGATGGAGGACAGAATCCATCAGCCGTACCGGATGAAGGCATGTGGCCTGCTGGAGAAGCTTTTACCCTTGGCGCAAGAACGCGAGATTGCAGGTGTGGCGCTCAGCGGAGCGGGGCCGTCGGTGCTGGTGGTTTTGGCGGCTGAGACGACGCTGCTGGAGGCAGAGACGCGTCTGCGGCAGGTGGTCGGCGAGGCGGTGGAACTGGTGCCCGTGAGGATTGCTGGCGGGGTCGAGCGCGAGGTGCTCTAACCCCTTTGTTTGCACATCCTGCATCGTTTTCCACGGGTGGGCATCTATTATGAGTGGGTTGATGAGCGGCTCTGCGAGGGCAGAGCCGAGATTTTGAAGGAGAGTGCGATGGCAGGACAGTTTGTAACCGAGGTAAACGACGCCGATTTTGAGAAGCAGGTGCTTCAGTCGGAGACACCGGTATTGGTGGATTTCTGGGCGGCGTGGTGTGGCCCCTGCCGGGCGCTGGCCCCAGTTGTTGATGCGGTCGCCGAGGAATACAACGGCAAGCTGAAGGTGATGAAGATGGACGTCGACCGGAACAATATGACGCCGGGACGATATGGCATCCGCGGTATTCCGGCACTGCTGCTGTTCAAGGGCGGAAAGGTGTCCGAGCAGATTGTCGGTTATGTGCCCAAGGAGCACATCGACCAGACGCTGAAGCGCGTGCTGGATGTCAAGACAGCGGGTCAGCCAGTTAGCGAGTCGGCAAGCTAGTAATAAATTGTTCAGGCCCGTGGGCATTGCTCACGGGCTTTTCTGCGTCTAGGCTTAAGGCAGATGCTTGAGTGGCTGCTGGTGCACGGGAGTCTGATCGCCTTCTTCATTCTGGCGAACAGTTTCTTTGTGGCTGCGGAGTTCGCGTTGGTGGGCCTGCGCGAAACGCGGGTGGAGCAGCTTATCGCTGCAAACAAGCCCGGTGCCCGCACGGTACTGCACCTGAAGCATCACCTCGACGAGTTTTTGTCTGCCGTGCAGCTGGGTGTGACGCTGGCCGCGCTGGCACTGGGCGCATTGGGCGAACCGGTGATCGCGGAAGGATTGGCGCATGTGTTCGCGCGGCTACAGTCGATTCCGCAGTTGAAGTCGCCAGTTGTTGTGCACGGCCTGGCGATCGTCTTCGCGTTTGTGCTGATCACGTACTTCGAGGTGGTGCTGGGCGAGCTGGTTCCGAAGGCGCTGGCGCTGCAGCGTGCGGAGCGGATTGCGTTGGCGGTAGCCGGCCCGGTGGATGTCTTCCTGCGGATGACGCGACCGGCGGTGACGGTGATGAACGCATCGGCGGGGATCGTGCTGCGAGTGTTCCGTGCGCCGCTGCGGGGAGAAACGGCTGCGCATTCGCCCGAAGAGCTGAAGCTGATGGCGACGGCGACGCGTCGCGTGGGCCTGCTGCCGAAGTTTCAGGAGGAGATGATTCACCGGGCGATCGAGCTGAAGGACGTGATGGTAAGCGAGATCATGACGCCGCGCGGGAAGATCTTCTCGCTTCCTGCCGATATGTCGCTGGAGCAGGCGAGCGGACGGATTGTCGAAGAGCAGCATACGCGTGTGCCGGTGTATGACCCCGAGCGCGGGCGCGACCATATCATCGGCCTGGTGCACGCGATGGACGTGGCGAGGCTGATGCACTTCAGGAGCGTGGCCCAGTCGATGGGGAACACCGCGGAGTCCGGCTTGACGCTCCGGCAGGTGATGCGCGATGTTCAAGTTGTTCCGGAGACGAAGCTTGCAGTGGAGCTGCTGAAGGAATTTCAGGAGCGCAGGAGGCAGCTTGCGATTGTCGTGGATGAGTTCGGCTCAACGCTGGGGATGGTAACGGCGGAGGACGTGCTGGAGCAGATCGTCGGCGAACTGGAAGATGAGTTCGACACGGCGAAGGTGCTTCCGCTGGCGGCGCCGGGTGGAGGGCTCCTGCTGGATGGCAATGCGAGCCTGCGGGACCTGGTGACGCAGCTTCACTGGCGCCTGCCGCGGGCGGCGGGTGTCGAAACACTGGCAGGGTTGCTGTTGACGCGGCTGGGGCATATTCCGGCGCCGGGCGAGAGCGTAGAGATTGGCGGACGCCGGTTTACCGTGGTCGAAGTGGACCGGCGCAGGATCGCCAAGGTTCGCGTGCAGGAGTTGGATCCTGCGGCGGAGAACGCATTGAGGGAAGAGTCGCGGACGGTGGGAACGAAGGCATGACGGTGGCGAACGGGACCGCTCAGGATAAAAAGACGCGAGCCGTGCGACGCGTGGGACGCGGTTTGTTGAAGCGTGCGCTGACGACCCTGCCGGTGCTGTGGCTGGTCGTGACTGTCGTGTTTCTGCTGATTCATCTCGTGCCCGGCGATCCGATTGTGCAGATGCTAGGCGAGGGAGCGACGGCGGCGGACATTTCAGCGCTGCGGCACTCATACGGGCTCGACGCGCCGCTGGGCGAGCAGTACATGCACTATTGGCGGGGGATCGTGCATGGCAACCTGGGGCAGTCGCTGCGGCTGCATGATTCGGTGCTTCACCTCATTTTGCAGCGGTATCCCTACACGATCGCGCTGACCGCCGCGGCGATGCTATTGGGCGCGGGCATTGCGATTCCAGCAGGCGTGTATTCCGCGAGGAAGCGGGATGCGTGGCAGGACCGAACGATAGGGGTGGGGAGCCTGTTTGGGTTGAGCTTTCCGAATTTTGCGCTCGGACCGATTCTGATCGTCATATTTTCGATCGGCCTGGGGTGGTTGCCCGTCTCGGGCGCGGGCGTCGGTGGAGTCGACTTCCTGAAACATCTCGTGCTGCCGGCGATCACGCTGGGGCTGGGAGTGGCGGCAATTCTTACCCGGATGGTGCGGACATCGATGCTGGAAGAGTTAGGTCAGGATTACGTTCGTACCGCGCGCGCCAAGGGACTTTCGGAGCAAACTGTGGTGTACCGTCACGCACTGAGGAATGCGCTGAACCCGGTTTTGACGGTGTTGGGTCTGCAGTTTGGCTCGTTGCTTGCAGGAGCAATTGTCACGGAGACGATCTTCGGATGGCCAGGCCTGGGACGACTTACACTTTCGGCGATCTCGAATCGGGACTATGCTCTCGTACAAGGGTGCATTCTGGCGGTCGGGCTGACCTACGTCGCAGTAAATTTGCTGACCGATTGGATGTATTGGTTCACCGATCCCCGAATGCGACGATAAGAGCGATGCGTCTTTCTGCGACACTCTCCCTGGGCCTCGCCCTCGCTGCAATTCCGTGTGTGGCTGCGCTTCCGTGTGTGGGGCAGCAGATAACGATTCCCACCGCGCCGCCTGCTACCGCGGCTCCTCGCGACTTCAAGGACGGACACTTTGGGGTCAAGTTTCAGGTTCCACCCGGATGGAGTTTGACGCGCAAGGACGGGCTTGTGAGCACGTTCCATAACGATGCGCGGTCTGCTGCGCCGGATGCGAGGGTGCGGGGTGTCGCGAGCCTGGACTTCAATCCGTATCCGTACTCCACGCTGAGCGGGGCGGTGTTCTATTACAGCGTGACCCCGCATACGAACGATGAAGAGTGTGCCCGGGAGGCGGCGCCGGCGAACCTTCCCACGGACGTGCAGGACATCGGCGGGATGCGGTTTACACATGGCCATGATGAGCATGGGGATATCTGCGTGGAGGCCCGCGACGAGGTTTACACCGCCTATCGCAAGGGAGCCTGCTACCGGTTCGACATGGAGATCAATACGTTCTGTGCGATTTCAAGCGGAGCGGAGGAGATTACCGAACATCAGTTGGAAACCCTGAACCAGCGGATGGCGGACATTCTTTCCACCGTGACCCTGACGTGGACGAAAACTGCAGCGCATCCGGTACCGGCACCTGAGGCGCCGGTTGTGGGACAGCGGCCGGTTCCCAAGGAGCAGCCCAAGCCGGTGGCGGATCCCAAGGCAGCGATCGCAAAGATGTAATTCAACCCGAAATTGAGAGTGGGATGATCTCCGCGCGCGGTTTCGCGTCGAGGTGCAGGTGCGCGACGGTGATCGGAAGTTTGAAACGCCGCGGGCCGGCGCTTCCGGGGTTGAGATAGAGCACGCCCTTGTGGATGTCGGTTGACGGCTTGTGCGAGTGGCCGAAGATCACGACGGAGATGCCGGCGGCCTCGGGCTTCAGGTCGAGATCGGCGATTGCGTGCAGCATGTAGATCAGGTGGCCGTGGAGCTCGATGGCTTCGGTGGCGGGGAGCTGCGCGGTTGGGCCGCTGGTGTCGATGTTGCCGCGGATGGCGGTCACGGGAGCAATGGATCGCAAGCGGTCGAGGATCGTGATGTCTCCTACGTCGCCGGCGTGGAGGATGTGCTCTGCGCCGCGGAGCGCGTCAAGGGCTTCGGGTCGCAGAAGGCCGTGAGTGTCAGAGATCACACCGATCATGCACTCATAGCCCTTCGCGAATACGAGTGCGAGGATCGAGGAGATCGCGGAGGCCGTCACCGACGAGGTTGAAGGCGAGCACGCAGAGAGCGACGGCGGCGGCAGGGAAGAAGACGAGGTAAGGCGACTCGAAGAGATGAGAGCGGGCGTCGTTGAGCATGGCGCCCCAGGTGGCCGTGGGCGGCTGAACGCCGAGGCCGAGGAAGCTGAGCGTGGCTTCGGCCAGCACCGCGCCAGCCATTCCGATCGCGGCTTGTACGAGCACCGGCTGAATGATGTTCGGCAGGATGTGATGAAGCATGAGGCGCACATCACTGGCGCCGAGCGAGCGCGCGGCCTGCACGAACTCGCGCTGCTTCATCGCCATGACCTGGCCGCGGACAAGCCGTGCGTAGTTGACCCACCCGGCAAGCGCGAGCGCCACAATCAGGTTGATCAGGCTCGGGCCGAGGAAGGCAACGATCGCAACGGCGAGAAGAATGCCAGGAAGCGCGAGAAACGCGTTGGTCAGGTAGAGATTGATGAGGGTGTCGGCCCATCCTTCGTAGAAGCCCGCGATGCAGCCGAGGATGCCGCCGACAAAAAGCGAGGAGCCGACAACCGAGATCGCCACAAGCAGCGAAACGCGAGCGCCATAGAGCGTGCGCGAGAACACGTCACGGCCGAGTTCGTCTGTGCCGAACCAGTGTGCGTGTGTAGGCGGAAGAAGGCGTTGTGCAAGGTCGAGCTGTGCGGGATCGTGCGGTGCCAGCAGCGGAGCAAAGATTGCGCACAGCGTAAAGAGTGTCAGCAGGATGACACCCGCGGCAACCATCGGGTTCGCGCGAAGCTTTCGGCGCAGCGAGGCGGCCCTGCTTCGATGCGCCGGCGGACTCGCAGTATGTCTGGGTGGCGGTGACGTTGCGGTCATTATTGAAGTCATTGGCGAGGGAGCATCCCACAGAGCGGGAACCGACGCGAGCCCAAACGGCCGCGATAGAATGATGAGAAACGCGGAGCAGCCAGAAATCGCAGGCGCGGAGAGTGAATGAGTTTGAAGGGCGAGAAGGCGGTCGTCTGTGGTGCGGGTGGGTTCATCGGCGGCCACTTGGTTAAGAGCCTACTGGAAAACGGCGTGGAGGTGGTGCGCGCCGTTGATGTGAAACCGTTGGATGAGTGGTACCAGGTGACGGAGGGTGTGGAGAATCTCTCGCTGGACCTGAAGGACCAGGCGAGCTGTCATGTCGCGGCTAAGGGTGCGTCACTCGTGTATCAACTCGCCGCTGATATGGGCGGGATGGGCTTCATTGAGAACAACAAGGCACTGTGCATGCTGAGCGTGCTGACGAACACGCACATGCTGATTGCGGCGAAGGATGCAGGTGTGAAGCGATTCTTCTACTCGTCTTCAGCATGCGTGTACAACGGTGAGAAGCAGACGAATCCGGATGTGGTGGCGTTGAAGGAGAGCGATGCGTACCCGGCGCTGCCAGAAGACGGCTACGGTTGGGAGAAGCTTTTCAGCGAGCGCATGTGCCGGCACTTTGAGGAAGACTTCGGCCTGGTGGCGCGCGTCGCGCGGTATCACAATGTCTATGGGCCGCACGGCACCTGGGACGGTGGGCGCGAAAAGGCGCCGGCGGCGATCTGCCGAAAGGTGATCGAAGCGAAGCGTTCGGGTAAACACGATATCGAGATCTGGGGAGATGGACACCAGACGCGAAGCTTTATGTACATCGACGATTGCGTGGAAGGCACGCAGATGATCATGGAGAGCGACATCGATGAGCCAATCAACCTCGGCTCGAGCGAGCTTGTAACGATCAATCAGCTCGTGGACATCGTCGAGGACATTGCAGGGATCAAGCTGAAGCGGAATTACAACCTGAGCGCGCCCAAGGGCGTGAACGGGCGCAACAGCGATAACACGCTCATCCTGGAACGCCTCGGATGGGAGCCTTCGACGAAACTGCGCGATGGCATGGAGAAGACCTACCGCTGGATCGAAGGCGAGATCGAACGCGGGGCTTCGGGCAAATAGGAATGGCGGAGTTCGTTGCGCACCGGAAGGTGACGATTCTGGGCGTCGATTTCTTTGGCGGATCGGTTTCGGATGCCGTGACAGAAATGGAACGCGGCGGGCTGCTGGTCGTCCCTGCCGCGCCCGCCCTCAAGGACATCGACCGCAACGCCGGCTACCGTGAAGCATTGCTGAATGCCGACGTGTGCATCCCAGACTCGGCGTTCATGGTGATGATCTGGAACCGGATATCGCGGGAGAAGATTCAAAGGCTATCCGGTCTGCTGTATCTGCGAGAGCTGCTGCAAAGATCGGAAATGCACCGGCCGGGGAATGTTGTGTGGATCATGGCTAGTCCCGTAAGCGCGGCTCGAAACATCGAGTGGCTGAAGATGCAGGGCATCGAGGTGCCGGAGGAGTGCGTTTATCTCGCCCCGATGTACGGCAAGGAGATTGAGGATCCAAGGCTGCTGGAACTTTTGGAACGTCTGCGACCGGAGCACGTCTTGGTGACCGTAGGTGGCGGAACACAGGAGCGGCTCGGCCTCTACTTGAAACAGCGACTGTCCTATCGGCCTGCGATTCATTGCATCGGAGCAGCCATTGCATTCCTCAGCGGTGACCAGGTGGGGATTCCGGTGTGGGCCGACAAGCTGTATCTGGGCTGGCTGTTTCGGACGCTCGCCGATCCGAAGCGTTTCGGGCCGAGGTATTGGGAGGCACGTAAGCTGTTGAACCTCATGGTTCGATATCGCGAGCGCTTGCCGGACCTGGTTCAGGACGGAAGGTAACGGTACTACCTTCGGGGAGTTTTCCGACGAACTCTTGCGTGGTGAGATGAAAAGGCGCTACTTTTCTCGACCACTGGGGGTTAATGCGAGCAATGGCTCTCCGCGCTCTATCAATTCTGGCAGTCACTCTCCTGCCTGCTGTGGCAGCGATGCCCTCTTCACCCAAAGCCAGGGGGACGGTAGCTGAACAGTATCTGTTCAGCGCGGCGAATGCGGAGCGCGAGCAGCGTGGATTGCCGCCGCTGAAGTGGGATGAGACGCTGTATCGCGCAGCCCAGAGGCACGCAGGCGAGATGGCGGCGAGGGAATCGATCTCGCACCAGTATCCGGGGGAGCTTGATCTGGCTGGCCGCGGACACATCGCAGGTGCAAAGTTCACCGTCATTGCGGAGAACGTCGCCGAGGCGTGGAATGCGCCGACGATTCATGACGCGTGGATGCACTCGCCGGATCACCGGGCGAATCTGCTCGACCCTCGTGTGAATTCGGTTGGAATCAGTGTGGTGCGGCGGGGCGAGCAGCTTTATGCGGTGGAGGATTTCGATCGCAGCGTGGAGAGCCTGAGCTTTCAGGAGCAGGAGACCGCCGTTGCTTCGCTTCTACGGACAGAGTCAAGGCTGTACCTGCTTGCTAACGTCGACGATGCGCGGCGGACATGCGAGATGGAAACGGGCTACGCGGGTGCGCGGAAGCCGTGGTTTGTGATGCGGTTTACGACTGCCTCGCTGGACCGGCTGCCGGAGACGCTTCGCCAGCGGCTGGCGACCGGGAAGTACCATTCGGCTGTGGTTGGGGCCTGCGACGCGAAGGATTCAGGTCCGTTTACGCCCTATTCGATTGCAGTGATGCTGTTTCCGTAGTGCGTTTCAAGCTTTGACCATCGGTAAGGGCATTTGTTATAACAAACAAGAGCAGTCGACGTGTTCCTCACACTGTAAGACTGCTGTTGCCACCTGATCCTGAGTAGCTCAATGGCAGAGCATTCGGCTGTTAACCGAAGGGTTGTAGGTTCGAGTCCTACCTCAGGAGCCATTCTTTCCAATTAGTTACGGCGGATAGGTTCGGATGCCAGGTCCGATTCGGGGAAAATGCCGGCGACCCCCGATCGCAGTTCATCATTGCTGGCGCCGACCGCGTGGCACATTAAGGCGTTGTAGCCATGCCGAACGCAGCCTGATGTTTTCGTGAGACGACCCTCCGTTTAGATTTGACACTTCAGTGAAAATGTGTTCAAGTCTGCACACTCCCAACGGGCCACAGCTTGTTTCTTCAACGCAGAGGTGATGCGATGAAACGAGATTGTGTGCGGCTGATTTCCAAGCTTGCATTTCTTCTGTTCGTTCTGACGGCTGGGCGCAGCTTTGCGCATGCACAGTGGACGGCGCTGAGCGGGGCGCCGAATGCGAGTACGTGTCTCTTGCTGACCGATGGCTCGGTGATGTGCCAGGCGGGGGAACAGGGCACCGCGTGGAATCGTCTGACGCCGAAGAACGGCAGCTACGCGAACGGCGTGTGGACTGCGTTGCAGAGTCTTCCGCAGCCCAGTCCTAATCCGCCGGGATATGGTCCTCTTTATTACGCTTCCGGGGTGCTGCCGGACGGCCGGGTGTTCGTCATTGGCGGCGAATATAACAACGGCTATCTGGGGTGCAGGACCCCGCCGCCACCGGTAACGAACTGCCCCACCACGCTGGGCTATGTGTTCGATCCCACAGCCAACGGTGGAACGGGGCAGTGGTCGGGGCCCATTTCGGTTCCGGCGGCTTATGTGGGGAGCGACAATCAGTCGATCACTCTTCAGGATGGAACAACCTTGATCGCCGATATTGATTCCTCGGGCACGATCTACAAGCTGGACCCTAACGCTTTGACACTGACGCTGGTTGCCGCGAGTGGCAAGCTGGACAGCAACGACGAGGAGGGATGGACAATCCTGCCGGACGGGACGGTCTTGACGGTGGATGCGAATAACACGGCGAACCTTAGTACCGGGGGCGGAAGCGCCTACGAGCTTTACGATCCTGCGACGCTAACGTGGAGCAGTCCCGGATACACGCCGGTGAATCTGGCGGATATTACGTCGACGGGCACGGGCTCGCGCGAGGTTGGGCCGGCGGTGTTGCGGCCTGACGGCGTGGTGGTTTACTTCGGGGGCAATGTATCCGGGCAAAATGCAACGTATGACACCAATGCGAAGACATGGGCGACGGCTACATCGTTTCCGCTGGGCTCGATTTCACAGAACTCGGGGATACAGTTGACGGTTCCTGATGGACCGGCGTCCATTTTGCCGGATGGCAATGTGCTGGTCGAGGCGTCGCCGGGAGTGTCGGGAACGTCGTTCCCTGCGGGAGCGCAATTCTTCGAGTTCACCCTGTCGGGAGGGGCGCTGAACCCGGTGAGCACGAGCGGAGGCCCCAATGTCAGCGGCGAGGCCGCGTATCACGGCCGAATGCTAGTGTTGCCGACGGGGGAGATTTTGTATACGCATGGCGGGAGCGATGTTT
The DNA here is from genome assembly GCA_035944135.1 of Acidobacteriaceae bacterium. Taxonomy (NCBI): domain Bacteria; kingdom Pseudomonadati; phylum Acidobacteriota; class Terriglobia; order Terriglobales; family Acidobacteriaceae; species Acidobacteriaceae bacterium. The sequence goes on along the minus strand of DASZBM010000002.1, from coordinate 948,650 downwards.
ATCTTTACGAGAACATCGGCACCTATCAGAACGCATGGAGGCCGGTGATTACGTCGCCGCCGCCGAACGTTCTTGGGCTGGGCAATACGTATGCGATCTCGGGAAACCTGTTCAACGGTCTGTCGATGGGTGGCTCTTATGGCGACGATGTCCAGGAGTCGACGAACTACCCGCTGGTGCGGATCACGAATAACGGAACTGGAGATGTTGTCTATGCGCGCACGCATGGCCACAGCCGGATGGGGGTTGAGGCAGTAGGGGATACTTCGACGGTCATCTCGACCAGCTTCGACGTACCGGCAGGTATTGAGCAGGGCGCGAGTGAGTTGGTTGTAGTAACGAACGGAATCCCTTCGGCGAACTTTGACGTGAACATTGAGCCTGCGTCCGCGATTGCGTTCACCGGTGCGAGCGCGACGACCTCGGACTACAGCGACACGGCGACGATGCAGGCCGTGCTGACTGCTACCGGCGGGGGTCCGCTTTCCGGGAAGACAGTAACGTTTGTGCTTGGTACAGGCGGCGGCACGGAGACATGCTCGGCGATGACGAATGGCTCGGGGATCGCGTCGTGCTCGGTGACACCAAATCAACCAGCGGGAATGTACACGCTGACGGCGACGTTCGCTGCGGACTCATCGTATGCGGGAAGCAGCGTGTCCACCACCTTCACGGTGACGCATGAAGAGGCTGCCATTGCATTCACGGCTGCGAACGCCACGACTTCAGACTATGACGATGCGGCGACGGTTCAGGCGCAACTGACGACCGATGGAAACCCGCTCGCGAATAAGACAGTGACGTTTGTGCTGGGTTCGGGCGGTGGCACTGAGACTTGCTCGGCGATGACAGATGGCTCCGGAAACGCAACTTGTTCGTTGACGCCGAACCAGGCGGCGGGTCCATATACGTTGACTGCGAGCTTTGCGGGAGACGGATTCTATGTGCCGGCTTCGGCGGCGACTCCGTTTACGGTGACCAAAGAGGAAGACACTGTGGCGTTCACGGCGACCAGTCCGACCGTGATTGCGAATGGTCACTCGACTACGTTTGCCGCTGTGTTGAAGGAGGATGGCGTAACGCCAATTGCGGGACGTACTGTCTCGATTACGCTGGGGACCGGAGGAAGCGCACAGACGTGCTCGGGCACCACGGATGGGACCGGAACGGCGAGCTGCATGATTCTTGTGAATCAGCCGCTGGGACCGGATACTGTGGCGGCTAACTTCGCCGGCGATGCGTACTATCTGCCGTCGACGGTTTCCGAGCCTGTAATTCTGTTCGCGTTCCTGGCGGAGGGGTCGATGATTGTCGGGAATCTGAATGCGGCGACAGGCACGCAGGTGGAGTTCTGGAGCGCGCAATGGGCGAAGGACAACTCGCTGAGTGGTGGACCTGCACCGAATGCGTTCAAGGGCTTTGCCAGCACGGCTCCGCAGAGTTGCGGCGGCGGGTGGAGTAGTGGCACGGGGAATAGCTCTGGTCCGCCGTCGAGCGTTCCTTCGTATATGGGAGTGATCGTGTCGAGTTCCGTCGGCCAGTCCGGCAGCGCGATTACAGGCAATGTGCCGGCTATTATTGTGGTGAAGACGAGCCCCGGATATGGACCTTCGCCTGGGCACGCCGGCACTGGAACCGTTGTTGCGGTGTTCTGCCAATAGCGATGGACCGCTGGCGCAGCGCTGGACAGGGCCGATTTGGGCCGGTCCCTGGAGGGCCGTTCTGTCAAGTGACGGGCGGGCTAATGCGGGGTATCGAGGTGGGTGTACCCGGGCGCGGGGGCATCGTGTGAGTTGACGACCTGGCCGACGCCGTTGACCCAGTAGTTGTCCTGCGTTCCGGTCCAGACCTTGCGGGTTTCGCCGGTGAGCGGGTTGGTGGTGGGTGTGACGCCGTTCAGGACGTCAGTAAAGCCCTCGACTTGTTTTGCCTGGGCGGCCTGGTGGGCTTCGAAGGAGTTCACCTGGTCCTGCATGGCGCGCATTTTGGCTTCGAACTGCTGGACCTGCTGTTGCAGCGCGACCATCCGGCCTTGCTGGCGCTGCCGCTGGTACTGCATGCCTTCTTCGTCCATGTGCTTTTGATAGTCGATCCACTGAGGGCTCAGCCGGAAGGATTGCGCGGAATGGACCAGCAGGTTGCGGGCCTCGGCTGCTTTGTCCGGTGGGGCGGAGAAGCTGGCGACGCTGCTGGCCTGCCAGATGGAGCCGGTTAGGACGGTTTTGGTATACGCGAAAGCAACGAGCGGGCCGTCCGCGCCCTGGCAGCGATAGACGATCTGGCCGCTGGAGGCTTGCGCGCTCGCGGGGATGGGCACCGCATCCGGGATGGACAGTTCTGGGAAAGATGTGTCCGACTGCGGGTTGTGGCAGACCGCACTGAAGCGTGACGGAGCGTAGAGGACGGCGAACTCGGGCCCGGTGCGATAGCGGGCGACGACCAGGTGGGCCTGGGCGCCGAGATCGTACACCTCACCTTCACGGGTATGGTAGGGAGGCGTCGGCAGGGCGTAGTTGGGAAGGGAGACGTCGCCGAGACGGATGTTGATATGGCCGTCCGGCGAGCGCATGTCGACCATGACCCGTTCGTCGGAGTAGCCGAAGCGGAAGAGGCCGCCGCGCACGGTCCAGCCGCTAGGCACGTCCACGGTGAAGGCGTGCTCGTTGGGGTCGGTGAACTGTGTCCATGCCTGGGCCGCGGGAGCATCGGTCGTCATGGCCGGGCCGTCCGAGGCGAACGTGGACACGACGGGAGAGTTGCAGGCGAGACAGAAGAGGAGTCCAGCCGTCGAAAGAGTGAGCGTGGTTTTGGTGGACTGCATCGAGCGAACCTCCTCAGACGAAGGTGTGAAGGATGGCGAACCTGCTGCAGGTTCTGGCCGATCACGAGGAGCCCATGTGCCCGGAGTAGACATTGAGATTACGCCGTGGGGAGGCTGATATGCGGACAAAAATTCCGGGTCTGGCGGTGCAGGCGGGGCTCGCATTGGCGCTGGCGGGCGTCGTTCATGCACAGGAGCTAAAGCAGGCTGCGCCGCTCGAGCGAACGCAGTGGAAGCTGACCTGGGTGGAAGGTAGCAGCGTTGAGCACACGTCGCCGCGGACGGCCTTCATCATGCTGAATCCGGTCACCCACAGAATGTCGGGATCGGGCGGGTGCAACAACCTGCTCGGACCGTATGAACTGGACGGAGTGCACCTGCGATTCAAGGGGGCGGCGCGCACAATGATGGCGTGTGCGGGTGGATCAGACACGGAGGACAAGCTGGTTGACGCGCTGGAGAAGGTGCGGCAGTGGAAGATCTCGGACGGGGAACTGGAGTTGCAGGACGACAGCGGACACGACCTGGCGAGGTTTACGGCGGCAGCGGCTCAGTAGAGGTCAGGCTCGAGATGCTTCGAGCCGCCGGATGTCCGAGTGAACCTTGAGCAGGATGGCTCCGCAGACCACGCCGAAGCTGCAGTCGATGAGCCGCCAGTAGGGCGGGATGCCGCGGATCGGACCGGCAATTAGTGCGAGGAAGAAGACGCCGACGCTGTTGATGAGGCCCCAGGTGACGATCCATTTATTGCGGACCGGGTCGAGATAGGGACCGACGAAGACGATCGCGATGACGATGTGGGCGAAGGCGAGCCAGTCGGTGCCGTAGGCGAGAAATGGGTAGCGGGCGTTGGTGTCGGCCAGGGCGTGGTCGACGCGGAGGAACCAGGCGTTGAGTGGAGGCGCGTGGTCGGCGAGCTGGAAGTGTGTGGCGATGCGGACGACGACGTCGAGCTCGTGCTGGAGAGGGAAGGCTGTGATGCCGCTGAGGAAGAGGCCGAGGATAACGACGGCGAGCCAGATGCGGATGGAGCGCAGGAGAGAGTGGCCGGTTCGCGGGGATAGATTGTCGCGATGGCTTGTAGGAACAGGCATGTTTGTGGGCGTGTCTATCTTAGCCGTCGCTCGGCAGTATTACCCGGTACAAAAGACATCGCGCGTCTTAACGCGCGACACCCCACCCTTTCGCGCGGCGAAAGGGTAGGCCACCCGGATTGACGGGTGGGCACGGATTTCCGGGTAGGCCGCAGGATTTGCGGGTGGCACGCGGATTTCGTTGGGGTACTAGAGTTCGAGGCGGGAGTCGTCGATGGCGAGGCGGACGTTGCCGTCGGATTTCTGGAGGCGGCGGACGGCTTCCATCTTGTCGACGTTGGCCTTCAGCATGACGACCGCGATAGGGATGGATTTGCCGGCGGCCTTGATGGTGCGGATGGCGGTCTCGCGGTCGATGTTGCAGAGCTTCATGAGGACGCCGATGCCGCGCTCGACAAGCTTGGCGTTCTTCATGTGCACGTTCACCATCAGGTTGTCGTAGACGTAGCCGAGCCGCGTCATGGCGCCTGTGGTGATCATGTTGAGGATCATCTTCTGCGCGGTGGAAGCCTTCATGCGCGTGGAGCCGGAGATGACCTCGGGGCCGACCTCGGCGCAGATGGTGATATCGGCGACCTGGGCGAGCTCGGAGTTGGGATTGCAGGTGACGGCGGCGGTCTTGGCTCCGCGCGCGCGGGCGTAGTCGACGGCGCCGATCACGTAGGGCGTGCGGCCCGAGGCCGAGACGCCAATCACGATGTCTTTGCGTGTGGGGCGGCGGCGGGCGATGTCACGCTGGCCGAGTTCGGGGGAATCTTCGTTGACGTCGGAGGCGGAGGCGAGGGCTTTGGGTCCGCCAGCCATGATGTACTGCACCTGCTGCGGGGCGGTGGAGAAGGTGGGCGGGCACTCGGAGGCGTCCAGGGCAGCGATGCGGCCTGAGGAGCCGGCACCGACGTAGATCAGGCGGCCGCCGTCGCGGAGGGAACGGGCGACGGTGTCGATGACCATGGCGATCTCGGGGAGCGCCTTCTTGACGGCTGCGGCGACCTTTGCGTCCTCGTGAGCGATGATGCGGGCGATCTCGATGGCTGACTTGGTATCCAGGCCAACGGAAGCTTCATTCGGGAGCTCAGTGGTAAGGCTTTGCAGGTCGCTCAGGGGGTATGAAAACGACTTCTCAGTGGAAGTCGGGGACGGCATGGTTAACGTTGCCATAGGATTCCGTTACTGCTCATTCTAAATCAAAACCGCATAGGGTGAACGCAAACACTTTGGACGGGATACGGCAAGGTTCGATGTACTCTGCTCGGGAGATGTTATGTAGCGGAGGCGCACACAGGGATGAAGAGACGGCGGGGCTGTCTGGCAGGTTTGGTGGCGATGATTTTGGTGGGCGTGGGCTCGGCGTGGACGCAGCAGAGCGGCGATGACGGCCTGAACAGCGCGCTGGGAGATTTGATCAAGGCGCATCATGGCAAGGTCGCGGTCTATGCGCGGCAGCTGAACACGAGCCGTGAGATCGCGATTGACGCGGACGAGCCCGTGCAGACGGCCAGCGTGATCAAGCTGGCGATTCTCTACAACGCGATGGTGGATGTGCGCGAAGGCAAGGCCAGCTGGGACGAGAAGCTCACGCTGAAGCCCGGCGAGGCGGTGGACGGTTCGGGGATGTTGCACTTCTTCGATACGCCGCTGACTGTCACGCTGAAGGATGTGCTGACGATGATGGTGATTGTGAGTGACAACACGGCGACAAATCTGGCGATCGACCGATTTGGCGTGGATGCGGTAAATGCGCGGGTGGAGTCGCTGGGGCTGAAGAACACGCACCTGTACAAGAAGGTGATGAAGCCGGCGACGGGACCGCTGCCGGCGGACTATGCGAAGTTCGGGCTGGGGAAGACGACGGCGCGGGAGATGGCGGAGCTGCTGGAGCAGATTGGGGAGTGTCATCTGAGGAGGACCGATGCGTCGGCTAGCGGACAGACGACTGGATTGGCGAATTGGGCTCCGATGGACGACAAGGACAAGGCGGTGTGCGACGTCGCGCTAACGATGCTGAAGGACCAGTTCTACCGCGAGACCATCCCGCGATATCTGCCAAACGGCGGAGACCAGACGGTGGCGAGCAAGACCGGGTCGCTGAATGCGGTGCGGAACGATGTGGCTCTGGTGGCGGGAAAGAGCGGGCCGATGGTGATCTCGATCTTTACGTGGGACAACGAGGACCACAGCTGGACGGTGGATAACTCAGCGGAGATGCTGATTGCGAAGCTGGCGAAGACGATTGTGGATGCGTGGTCGCCGGATGGGCTGGATGCGAAGGGGATGGTTCCGGGCCTGGGGCTGCCGGAAGGGCACTAGCGAGTGTGCGACAGGGCCGATTTGAGGCGAAAGCGGGAAAAGTACGTCTAAACTAGAGTGTGGCTGCGCAGCGCCATCAGCGGCGGCTGGAGATTGACAGGAAGATGCAAGACGAGATCACTGATCTCAATGAGAGGCGTGTGACTCCGGAGGAGGTGTCGCTGCCGACCCAGAGTGTGCGTGGACGGCGTCGTCGCCCGGAGAATGGATGGCGGCCGTGGACGAGAGACCTGATCATCTCCGTCCTGGTTTCGGTGTTTATCATCCTGTTCCTGTACCAGCCGGTGCGAGTGGAAGGCACGAGCATGCTTCCGCAGCTTGAAGACCAGGACCGGTTGTTCATCAACAAATTTGCGTACCGGATTGGTGAGATCCACCGGGGCGATGTGGTGGTCTTCCGGTATCCGCATGACCAGACGAAGAGCTATATCAAGCGCGTTATCGCGCTTCCGGGCGATGATCTCCGGATTGATCACGGCGTGGTGTATGTGAACGGCAAGCAGCTGAAGGAGCGCTATGTGCCCGTGTGGTACAGGGACGACCGCTCTCAGCCGGAAATGGTATTACCCGAAGGTGAGTACTTTGTGATGGGGGACCACAGGTCGATTTCGAGCGACAGCCGCGACTTTGGGCCGGTTTCACGCGATTTAATCTATGGCCGTGCTGCATTTGTGTACTGGCCGATGGATCAGGCGGGCGTGGTCCATTAGTAACACCCAAAGGGCATGACACGGGTAGGGAACGGGATGTCGCCAATGGGGAGTACCGTGACCTTGGTGTAGGGAATACAACGAAGAGGCAGTTGAGAAGGCAAGTTTTCCACTGGAGTCTCTTCGTGATTTCGCGTAGCAAAATCGGTTGGTTCGTGCTGATGGTCGTTGCCATCATTGTTGCCGCCGTCGGAAGCATCGCCCTGACCTAAAAAGCCCAGGTAGCCCGACGCTTTTTCGACGCTGTGAGGCCCCATACCTGTCGTGCATCCTAGGACAGGGAGGCGTGTACGTATGGATTGGCAATCAGGCGGAATGAGCAGCGACATCGAGGATCGCAGAGGCGATTCTGGCGGTGGCGGCTTTGGCATCGGCGGCGGTGGTGGGCTCGGGATCGTTGGCTTCCTTGTGCTGCTTGTCATCAGCCTGATTACCGGGCACAACTTCCTGGGCGCGTTCTTCGGAAGCGGAGCCCCGACACAACAAGTTCAGCAACAGACGCCTGGCGAGCCGGTGCAGCAGAGTGCTGCCGAGGACCGCGACGCGCACCTAATCTCGTTCACGCTGGACGACGTGCAGAAGACATGGACACAAATCTTCCAGCAGAAGGGCTGGCCGCCGTACAGACACGCCAAGCTGGTGCTGTTCCGCGGAGCAACCTACTCCGGGTGCGGGACGGCGCAGGCCGCGACAGGGCCTTTCTACTGTCCCAACGATCAGAAGGTCTATATCGATCTGGACTTTTGGGATGAGCTAAGGAAGTTCGGCGGAAGTACCGCCGACTTCGCGCAGGCGTACGTGATCGCGCATGAGCTGGGGCACCATGTCCAGAACCTGATCGGTACGGAGCAGAAGGTCCAGCAGCTGGATCAGCAGGAGCCTTCGCAGCGGCTGCACCTTTCTGTAGACACCGAGCTGCAGGCGGATTGCTATGCGGGCGTGTGGGGGCACTCGGCGCAGGAGCGCGGGATTGTGCAGGCGGGCGATGAGGATGCGGCGCTGAGTGCGGCTGCGGCCGTGGGCGACGATCATCTGCAGAAGATGGCTGGACGCGCGGTGAGTCCTGAGACGTGGACCCACGGATCAAGCCAGCAACGAGACATGTGGTTCAAGCGTGGATTCGACAGCGGCGATCCCAGCGCCTGCAATACCTTCGGAGGCAGCCAGCCGGATTAGGGTTCGATCTGGACCAGCGCGCTGTTGCCGGCGGGAGCTTCCGATTCGCCAGCGAAGAAGCGCTTGATCTTCTCGGCCGTGGCTTTGTTGGTGACAGCGAGAAGGGCGTCGGGGTTCTTCTCCGCGGCCTGGCGGAGGGCGCGGACGGAGCCGAAGTGGGTGAGGAGGCGTTGGCGTGTGGTGGGACCTACGCCCGGGATCTCGTCGAGCTCGCTGACGCGGTCGCGCATCTCGCGGCGCTTGCGGTGGTAGGTAATGGCGAAGCGGTGGGATTCATCGCGAATCTTTTGAATGACGTGCAGGACAGGCGAGCGGCGATCAAGGACAACGGGCTCATCTTCCTGGCCGTGGACATAGATGATCTCTTCGCGCTTGGCGATTGACGCTAGTGGTTGAGTGGTTAGACCGAGTTCTTCGAGCGCGGATGCGGCTGCGTGGAGCTGGCCGAGGCCACCGTCGATGAGCACCAGCGAGGGAAGGGTAGAGTCTTTGCCGGTCGGCGTTGCGCCGTTCGCGAACTTCGAATAGCGACGGAGAACGACCTCGCGCATGGAGGCGAAGTCATCGACGCCCGCGACGCTGTTCACCTTGAATTTGCGGTAGTCGGATTTCTTCATCGCGCCCTTTTCCCACACCACGAGCGAGGCAACGGTCTCGGCGCCCTGAATGTGGGAGATGTCGAAGCACTCGATGCGCGCGGGCGGCTCGGCGAGCGTCAGCGCGTCCTGCAGGGATTCCTGCATGGCCTTGATGGAGGGTTGCAGGACGCGGAAGCGCTGGTCGAAGGACTGCTTCGCGTTCTGGCAGACGAGGTCCACGAGGGAGCGTTTGTCGCCGCGCTGCGGGACGCCGATCTCGATCTTGTGTCCGGAGCGCTCGCGTAGAGCGTCGGCGAGCAGCTGGCGGTCGGGGAAATCGACGGGCACGTAAATGTGGCGCGGAATGTAAGCCTGATCGAGGTAGATCTGTTTCAGAAGCGCGGAGAAGAATGCGGACGGTGAGAAACTGGTGGCGGCCGGGGTTGCGGTTCGAGACGCGAGTTCGGGGATTGCGCAGCTGGCGGAGACAACTTCGCCGGAGGGGATATCCGACTCGAATGGCGACGCGAGGATGGAGTGCTGATCGGACTCTTCGGAGTCCGCGAAGACTTCGGGTGCGGGGTAGTTCGGGTTGGGTTCGAGGTGCGGCTCGTTGACGAGATCCGTTGCGTCCGCGTCTTCTTCGCTGATTGATGCGACCGTGTCGTACTCGAACTCCGGCAGGTCCTCCCAGAACATGTCGCGGCGGTCGACGATCTTGCCGCCGCGCATGTGGAAGAGATTCACGGCGAGCATGTCGCTTTCGAAGTGGAAGCCGAAGACGTCGGCGTCGTCGGAGGAGTCAGCGGAGGCGATGCGCTGGCGCTCGCCAGCCTGGTGCACGGTGACGAGCTGGTCGCGTAGACGCGCGGCGAGCTCGAACTGCATGTTCTCGGCAGCTGATTCCATGCGTTTGGTAAGGCGGCGCTCGAGTTCGTCGGATTTGCCGTCGAGGAAAAGCTGCACGTCGCGGATGACCTGGCGGTAGTCATCGGTCGAGATGAGTCCGTCCACACACGGTCCGAGGCAGCGCTTGATGTAGTACTGCAGGCATGGGCGCGGGTGGTAGCGGTTGAGGTCGACCTTGCAGCTTGGGATGAGGAAGCTGCGGTGGATGACGTCGACCAGGCGATGCGCGAGATTGCCGGGAAAGTACGGGCCGAAGTAGGCGGAGCCATCTTTGCGCAGGCGGCGTGTGACGAAGACCTTAGGATGGCGATCGGCGAGCGTGAGCTTGATGTAAGGGTAGGTCTTGTCGTCGCGCAGCAGGATGTTGAAGCGCGGCTTGCGCTGCTTGATGAGGTTGTTTTCGAGCGCCAGCGCTTCGTGCTCGTTGGCGACAGTGATGTATTCAAGATCGACGGCCTCGCGCATCAGCGATCCGGTCTTTGCGTTGGCCTGCGAGGCGGCGAGGAAGTAGCTGCGCACGCGGGCGCGAAGGTTCTTCGCCTTGCCGACGTAGATGACCTCGCCCTCGGCGTTCTTGTAGAGGTAGCAGCCGGGGCCGGTGGGCAGGGTGCGAATTTTCTGCTGGAGATCCATTGCAGAGGTTCAGGTCCAAAGATCAAGTGTAGAGCGGCGAGCCTGCGGCTGCCTGGAAGGAGGGCTCTGAAGATTAGACGCGAGACATGCAGGACGGATGCGGACCGGCCAAGTCAAGTAAGCTGAAGGATGTGACTCAAGCCATTGACATTAAGGGACAAGCTCAAACGGCGGCTGCGCTGGGCAAGGCTGCGGCGATTATGGCGAAGCTGCGTGCGCCTGGTGGGTGTCCGTGGGATCGCGAGCAGACCTTCGACACGATCAAGCGCCATACACTTGAAGAGACCTACGAGGTCTTTGACGCGATCGAGCGGAGGGACTGGCCGGGGCTGAAGGATGAGCTCGGCGATCTGCTGCTGCAGGTGCTCTTCTACGCCGAGATGGCGAGCGAAGCCGGCTATTTCACGCTCGAGGATGTAGCGGAGAATCTGAGCGCTAAGCTGATTCGGCGGCATCCGCATGTGTTCGGTGAGGTCGAGGCGACGGACGCGAATGCGGTACTGCGCAACTGGGAACAGATCAAGGTAGAGGAGAAGCGTGCGAGAGATGAAGCGGAACGCCCGCACTCGATGATGGCCGACGTGCCGCGGTCGATGCCGGCGATGCTCGAGGCTTCCAAGCTGGGCTCCAAGGCGGCGAAGGTTGGGTTCGATTGGCCGAATGTTGACGGGCTGTTCGACAAGCTGGCCGAAGAAACCGATGAGTTGCGCGAGGAGCTTGCAGCGGGTGCGCGGACTGGCCGCGTCGAGGAGGAGCTTGGCGACCTGCTGTTCACAGCAGTAAACCTGTCGAGGCATCTGCGGGTCGATCCGGAGTTTGCACTTCGGGGAACGAATGCGAAGTTTCGGCAGCGGTTTGCCGCAATGGAGCAGGAGGCGGGCGGGCGCGCGCGGATGGAGGCGATGTCTGCAGAACAGCTTGAGGCTTTGTGGGACAGAGCAAAGAACACACAAAAAGATTTGGAGGAGAAGCGTTGACCGGTACGGACGAACACGCGTTGCAGGCCACCACCGCTGTTGAAATACGGTGTCTGACGGAGCTTGCGGAATTCGACGCCTGCGTTGAAATCGAGACTGCAGTGTGGGGCTACGATCCCGGGGATATCATTCCGCGGCGGATGTTTTTGCTGGCCTCGCGCATCGGTGGTCAGGTGATGGGCGCATTCGCGGGCGGCACTATGGCTGGATTCGCGATGGCGCTTCCGGGCTATCGGCACGGCCGTCCTTATTTGCACTCGCACATGGTGGGTGTGCTGCCAGGATTTCGCAATCTGGGCCTCGGACGAAAGCTCAAGCTGGCGCAGCGTGAGGACGCGCTAAGTCGAGGCTTCGAGCTGATGGAGTGGACGTTCGACCCCCTGGAGATAAAGAATGCGCACCTGAACATTGTGCGGCTGGGCGCGATCGTGCGGCGCTACAAACGAAACTTCTATGGGCCGTCCAGTTCGCCGCTGCAGGGTGGATTGCCGACGGACCGCGTCTACGCGGAGTGGTGGTTGCGCTCGAAGCGCGTCTGCAGCGTGCTCGCGGGTGAGCAGCCACAGTTTGAGGTCCTGGAACAGGTGAGTGTGCCGGCGGAGATCTACGACTGGAAGGCTTCGCCTGCACACCGTGAAGAGGCGCGCCGGGTCCAGGCCAACAACGCGGCCGCGCTGGAAGATGCATTCGCGCGCGGGCATTCAGTTCTTGGCTATCGAAGGAATACAGACGGAGATGGTACTTTCTTGCTGGGCAAATGGGATGAACCGTGCGGGTTCTGAAAGGCCGCCAGCAAAAAGTGAGAAGGGCAGAGAAGGGATATCCATGAAGATTGAGGCATTGACGTTGCGTGAGATTAATATGCCGCTCGCGCATCCGTTTGAGACCAGCTTCGGCGTAACTACGGGGCGGCGAATTCTGCTGGTGGAGATTGAAGCAGAGGAGTTATCCGCCTGGGGTGAGTGCGTCGCGGGTGAGCATCCCTACTTCTCCGACGAGATGATCGATACCGCCTGGCACATCGCGGAAACAGAACTTGCGCCGCGCCTGTTGAAATCTGAGCTCGAGAGCGGTCGCGACTGCCCTGCCATCTTCGAGCAGGTGCGCGGGCATCGGATGGCGAAAGCCGCCCTTGAAAACGCCGTGTGGGAGCTCGACGCGATGCGGCAGGGCGTGCCGCTCGCAAAGCTGCTGGGCGGAACGCGCAAGACGATTCCTTGCGGCGTTTCCATCGGAATCCAGCCGACCATCGAGCAACAGATGGAAAAGATCGAGACCGAGCTCGCCGCCGGCTATCAGCGGATCAAGCTCAAATGCAAGCCGGGCTGGGATGAAAAAGTCTTCGAGCGCGTTCGTGAACGCTGGCCAAAAATAATGCTGAGCTGTGATGCGAATTCGGCCTATAGGCTTGATGATGCCGATCGCATCGCAACGTGGGATCGTTTCAACCTGCTGATGATCGAGCAGCCTCTCTGGTACGACGACTTTTACTTCCACCGCGAGCTTCAGAAGAAACTGAAGACCGCAATCTGTTTGGACGAGTGTATTCGCAACAGGCGCGATGCGCAGGCAGCACTGGAGCTCGGCAGCGGACGGATCATCAATATCAAGGTAGGGCGGGTGGGCGGCTTCACCGAAGCGCTTGCGATCCACGACGTCGCGCAGCAGCACGGAGTCCCGGTCTGGTGTGGTGGCATGCTCGAGACTGGCATAGGACGCGCGCAGAACATCGCGCTATCGTCACTGCCTAACTTCTCGCTTCCAGGAGATGTCTCCGCATCGAGCCGTTACTGGAGCGAGGACATCATTGAACCCGCCGTCACAGTGTCGCCCAAGGGCGAGATCGATGTCCCATGGAACAAACCAGGACGAGGATACGAGATCGATCGCGAGCGGATTGAGCGAGTGACGGTTCGCCGGCTACGGCTGCAGGCGTAAATGTCATTGAAGTGGAATCTTCTCGGCGAGTAGAGCATGCACGGCGTCCTGATAGGACATCGGCGCGGGCAGCAGCTGGAAGTTCCAGGCGCTCATCCTGGACTTGTCATTGACGGTCCGGACCATCACCTCGCGCACCGTCACGTTTTCATCCAGGTGGGAATAGGCCCAGCGCTTTCCATCCACGAAGGTCTGTTCGAATTCGAGGCGGCCGCCAGGATAAACTCGACCGACGATTCCCCAGCCAAAGTTGACGGGACGGGTAATATTTGCCTGGATGTGTGTCATCGTTCCTGTCCGGGCATCGATCCAGACGCGGCCCTGAAGGCCGGTGAGCAGCTCTGACGCCATCGTTGGCGGATGAAACGCGGGGTCCGGACGAAAGTCGATGACAACCTGCCGCGATGTAGCACCCGGCGGCTGCGGCTGGCCGGGCGTATAGGAGTAGAGCGTCGCGGAGGGCATCAGCTGGATGACCTGCAGAGCGTAATTTTTCCCGGCACCCTCGCGCTGCTGATGCTTCAGGAACTCGCCGGGTGAGTCGAGAATGCTGTTCAGGCGTGAGCGCTCGGCTGTGTCTTCCGCTGCGCTGATCGGCTTCCCGTCCCGCTGAACGAGACGCGCAACATTTCCCTGGGCGCTCTCGATGACCTCCCGCGTGATGTCTCCCTTGCGGTCGACTTTGCGGATGAGGTAGCGCATCGGATGAGTGTCATCCTTGATGATCGCAAGCTGGTGCCGGACGGCGGATTCGGCCCATGACTTGGGTGTGCCCGCCGGAAATGCTTCTCCGGGATCGGCTGTCGACGGTCCTGCTTGAGCGCGGGCAGATTGAGAAAGCCCCCCACTCCACATCAGCATCGCGAACATCATGGTGAGGATGCTGGCCCGCGTGAGACTGGCTTTCATTTGACGTGCGTAGGTCACTCTGCGTTTAGACGTACTATACGAGTCAAAGGACCACAACGCCCCAATCCATTGATACTCTTGAGGTATAGTGCGGTGGAAGCCAGGCCGTTCAAAATGAGGCTCGAACGATGTTCAGCAGATTTGGCAAGGACCGCACGTCGGGATCTGGCGGGCATAGCGCAGATCGGGTGCGACCATCACGCGGGTGGGCGGACGTACTGGCCTTCTTGAAGGCAAGCGAGAGTCTGCGCGTGCTGGACTTCGGAACAACTTCTCCCGCAAACATTAATTTTCTGACCTCGCTGGGTCACAGCGTCTATATGGCCAATGTCGTTCAGGACGCCAATAAACCGGAATGGAAGTTGCCGTCTGACGATGGTGCGGATGTATATGATGTCGCAGGGTTCGTGAAATCCAGCTTCGACTTTTCCGGACGGGACTTTGACGTCATCCTGTTATGGGATACGGCGAACTATCTGCCAGGGCCGCTGGTGCCGGCGATGTTTGAACGTCTGCACAAGGTGCTGCGGCCGCAGGGGAGACTACTGGCGCTCTTTCATGGAAAAGCCGAGGGCCCGGACACGACGTTCTCACGGTATCAGCTAACGGACAGCGACCAATTGCACGTCACCTCTGCCGGCGATTATCCCGTGCGCCAGATCTATCAGCCCCGTGACATTGAAAAACTGATAGAAAAATTCAGCAGTAGCCGATTTTTTCTCGGGAAGGACAACACGCGCGAAGTTATTGCGATCCGCTGAAATCCGATCATTAAGTGATGCGGGAAGCCGGTCAGGCTCCCCGCAGACTTTACGCTGTATTTACTTCGAAGATTCTTTCTTTCCACCCTTCGGGGATGCCGCGCGACGCTCTGCCCAGCGACGCTTCATCGCTTCCGCGATGCGCTTACGGCCTTCGGGAGAAAGGTTCCGCTTCCGACGGGCGCCTGTCGTCGTCGTGGTCTTCTTATTTACGCTCCCCTTCGGCCGTCCGCGTTTTGGAACGGCGACCGTCCCGCTACCGGCGATTGCAGTTAAAGCGCTGCGGGCCTGCTGAAGGCGGTTAATCTCGGCATCAATCTCGGAAAGTATGCGACTTACATCCATGAAGTTGTCCTCTTTTTGGATGGTGATAGGAGCGCTGAAGCCGCTACGATCACGCGATTTAGTGTGATAAGTGTCACGTCTCTACAAATGGAACGTATATAGCAATGAAACAATTTAGGCCGCGTGCATCTTGTAACTTACAAGATTTTCAAAACTATTGCTAATTGTGATGCACGCATTCTGTCGCTGGGTGCTCGAATAGAAACTCCGGTGTCAGGTGATAGACTCTGGGCGTGCGAAGGATCCCGCTGCATCTTTACTTGCTTTCTTTAGCCTCAGCGGGTTTGCAGATCCTTCCATTTCCGATGGCAGGTCCCGTTCCTGGCTGGCGGCGAATCTTTTGCTGGATATGTCTTGTTCCGCTCCTGCTAGCGCTGTCTGGAAAGCAGCGCAATGGACAGCCGCTCCGATTCGCGCAAAGCGCTCTGCTCGGATATATCTGCGGCGTCGCCTGGTATCTCGGAAATTGTTATTGGATTTATCAGACGATGCACTTGTACGGCGACCTTTCGCAGGCCGCATCGGCCGGAGTTCTGGTTCTTTTCGCGCTCTATCTAGGCTTATATCTCGGCCTCTTTGGTCTGCTTTTCGCTGTTACCAGAAGAACCTGGAACGTCACTGCAGCTTTGGTAACTTCTCCTCTGCTCTGGGTGGCTATCGAGCTTGCGCGGGACCGAGTGACAGGATTTCCATGGGACCTCTTGGGATACTCCCAGATCGACAACCTTACGCTGATCAGAATGGCGCCATGGACCGGAGTATTTGGGCTCTCCCTGGTCATTGCAACAATCAACATGCTTTGGGCAATCCCGGCGGCTAAGTTGCGCGCGGGGATAAGGTTTTCCGCGCTAGTCGCGGCCTGCTTGCTTTCTGCTATTGCGGTATGGCTGCAATTCAATGGACCAAAGCCCGCGACCTCGCCGACCGGCGCCACTGCCGTGCTGGTTCAGGAAAATCTGGCCGTCGGTGCAGGCACCGGGCAGCATCTGGAGAGCAAGGACAGGATGCTGTCTTCCTTCGCTTCGCTAAGTCAGCATCCCGATTTTTCGGTCAAGTCCGGAGCAACTTCGTCTCCGCAACTTATCGCATGGCCGGAATCGCCAGCTTCGTTCCTTGATTCAGATATGGCCTACCGGGATTTTATGGAGCACCTTGCACAAACCTCCTCCGCTCCTGTTCTGTCGGACGATCTGGGTCTAGGGCCGAGAAATAACGACGGCACTTACAGCCTCTATAACTCGGCCAGCTTCTTTAGGGAAGACGGAAGCTACGGCGGACGCTACGACAAAATTCACCTCGTCCCCTTCGGTGAGTATGTCCCTTACAAACCCCTCTTTTTCTTTACAGGGCACCTTTTGGATGGCCTTCCTTTTATCCCCGGTCAACAGCGCGTCATCTTTGAAGACCACGGCAGAAAGTATGGCGTGTTTATCTGCTATGAGTCGGTATTTGGAGACGAAATCCGACAGTTTGTAGACAAAGGCGCCCAGGTTTTGGTGAACCTGAGCGACGACGGATGGTACGGCGACACCAGCGCGCCGTGGGAGCACCTGGACATGGTGCGGATGCGCGCCATAGAAAACCATCGCTGGGTCCTGCGCTCTACAAACACCGGTGTGACAGCCTCCATCGACCCGTACGGGCGTGTCGTGGATCAGATGTCGCGGCACGTACGCGGCGCTTTGTTAGCGAACTTCAACTACATCGGCGATCTCACGTTCTACACACGTTATGGTGACTGGATCGCCTGGATCTGCGCTTTAGTCACAACGCTGCTCGTGATCGTCGGCCTGATCCGCTCGCGCCGGCAAGCCATCGCACAGTAAACTAAGACTATGTTGAACGATCTCGAATTTGCTTACTCCCCGGTCCGCGAGAAGGTGCGTGATCTGCGGGAGTATCTTTGACTCCTCCCGCCTGAAAACAGAATTAGCTGCCGTCGAAACCAAAGTAGCCGACCCCTCCGTCTGGGCCGATGCTGCGAAATCGCAGCCGCTGATGCGGGAGCGGCGACGCCTCGAAGAGCAGCTCAGCTACGATGCCGAACTTCAGCGCCGCAGCGAGGATGTCGAGGCCTACTTCGAGCTCCTTCGTGAAGGCGAGGCATCTGTCGAGCCAGACCTCAAGCGCGAGATTGACTCCCTCAGTGAGTACGTCGAACAGCTTGAGTCGCGCACGATGCTCTCGGAAGAGAATGACGCTCTCAATGCCATCGTTACTGTGCACCCTGGCGCCGGCGGCACCGAAAGCCAGGACTGGGCGGAGATGCTGATGCGGATGTATCTGCGCTGGGCTGAGCGGCAGGGCTTCAAGACCGAAATCAACGAGCTGCAGGACGGCGACGAGGCGGGCATCAAATCGGCAACGTTCACTGTCACAGGCGAGTACGCCTTCGGCTTACTCTCTGGCGAAACCGGCGTGCACCGTCTCGTGCGGATCTCACCTTTCGATCAGGCCAAGCGCCGCCACACAAGCTTTGCCAGCGT
The DNA here is from genome assembly GCA_035944135.1 of Acidobacteriaceae bacterium. Lineage (NCBI taxonomy): Bacteria > Pseudomonadati > Acidobacteriota > Terriglobia > Terriglobales > Acidobacteriaceae > Acidobacteriaceae bacterium. Next base: position 931,006 of record DASZBM010000002.1, on the reverse strand, counting down.
CTTCGTGTCGCCGGAGATCGACGACTCGATCCAGATCGACATCAAGCCCGACGACCTCCGCACCGACACCTACCGCTCAGGCGGCAAAGGTGGTCAACATGTGAATACCACAGACTCCGCCGTGCGAATCACGCACATTCCGACCGGTATCGTTGCGGCTTGCCAGAACGAGCGCTCGCAGCACAAGAACAAAGAGAAGGCGATGAAGATGCTTCGCTCGCGCCTGTACGAGTTCGAGCTAGAAAAAAAGCGCGCGGCGAGCAAGAAGCTCGAGGACTCGAAGCTTGAGATCAACTTCGGCTCCCAGATACGCAGCTACGTTCTGCAGCCCTATCGGATGGCAAAGGACCTGCGCACGCGCGTAGAGGTTGGCGACGTCGACCGCGTGCTCGACGGTGACCTGGAGCCATTCATCCGCGGCTATCTCAAGGCACGGCGGGAGGGCGGCGTCACCGCCGTGGCTGTCGGCGAGGACGACGACGTCTAAATCCTGAGCCACGAGAGGACGTATACTTGCACTATGTCGATTCTGCGTAATGCCGCTGCTATCGCCAAAGGAATGAGCATCACGCTTCGCGAGGGTTTCGCCCCAAGCGAGGTCGAGAACTATCCGGATGGCAAAGGCCCGCTGCGGGGTGCCGTCTTCCAGGAACGCTTCCGCGGCAAGCATCAACTGCAACGCGACGAGAACGGTCTCGAGAAATGCGTGGCCTGCTTCCTGTGCGCGGCGGCCTGCCCATCCAACTGCATTTATATTGAGGCCGCGGAAAACACAGCCGAGAAGCGCATCAGCTCCGCGGAACGCTACGCGAAGGTATACAACATCGACTACAACCGGTGCATCTTCTGCGGCTATTGCGTGGAAGCGTGCCCGACTGACGCCATCACTCATGGTCACGGATTCGAACTTGCCAGCCTGAACGCAACCACCATGGTCATGCGCAAGGAAGACCTGTTGGTGCCTATATCGACAGCTCTTCCGCATTCAAAAGAAGAAGAAGAAGAGGTACTCGCTTGAGCTCGGCTGGAGCATAGAAATCAGCGGCAGATCGAGCGGCGAGCCTGGCGGGCTCGCCGATGCTTTGTGAGAAGGTTGCCGGCGAATGGAGGGGAAATGAGCCACCAAAGACATCCTCTCGAGAAGATTCTCGAAGAGCGCATCGCGATTATTGACGGTGCGATGGGTACAACAATCCGCACCTATGGAATGAAGGAAACGGATATCCGTGGCGATCGCTTCAAGAACGCGACCAAGGATCTGCTGAATAACGGAGATCTCTTCTCGATAACGCAGCCGAAAATGATCGGCGATATCCACCGGCGCTTTCTGGAGGCCGGCGCCGACATCATCGAAACCAACACTTTCGGGGCCACGAGCATTACGCAGAGCGAGTTCTTCGTTGAGGATCCGCGCGAGCGTGGGGGCCGAAAGGATCCGGAGTTCTACCAGCGCATCATTGAAGATGAATCACTCAAAAATCTCGCATGGGAGATCAATGAGACATCTGCGCGGCAGTGCAGGGAATGGGCTGACCGCGTCGCCAATGAAACCGGCAGGCAGCGTTTTGTTGCGGGCGCTATCGGTCCGCTGACCGTCTCGCTTTCAAACTCGCCGGATGCAGATGACCCGGGCTTTCGCGTCGTCACCTTCGACCAGGTGAAGGCTGCATATGCGGAAGAGGTGCGGGCCCTGATTGCCGGCGGAGTGGACCTGCTGCTTGTCGAAACCATTTTCGATTCACTGAACGCGAAGGCCGCACTGGTTGCCATCCGTGAGGTCTTCGATGAGGACAAGAAGGAGCTTCCGGTAATGATCTCTGCCGCGGTCGGGCGCGGCGGTGAGACGCTGATCTCAGCGCAGACGACGGAAGCCTTCTGGAATGCCGTTAAGCATGTGAATCCGCTCAGCGTTGGCCTGAACTGCTCGCTCGGACCGGAGCTGATGTATCCGTTTCTTGAGGAGCTCTCGGACAAGGCAGACGTAGCAATCTCGTGCTACCCGAATGCCGGCCTTCCAAACCCGCTCTCCGAAACCGGCTTCGATCTCAAGCCCGAAGACATGGGCCGCTTCCTCGGCCAGTTTGCGCAGGATGGCCTCATCAACATCGCCGGCGGATGTTGCGGCAACACACCGGAGCACATCGCTGCAATCGCGAAGGCAGTCGAAGGCAGGGCACCGCGCAGACTCGGCGCGAAGATCGAGGTGGCTGCTTGAGCATCGCCGAAGATCAGGCATTCAAGCCGCTGCGGCTCTCCGGCTCTCAGCCGTTCACACAGCAGCAGGGCGTCTTCATCATGATCGGCGAGCGCACCAACGTAGCCGGCTCGCCGCGATTCGCCTCGCTGATCAAGCAGGGCAAGTATGAAGAAGCGGTCAGCATCGCGCGCCAGCAGGTGGAGAACGGCGCCAACGTCATCGACATCTGCATGGACGAGGGCATGATCGATGGCGTCGCCGCGATGTCGCGCTTTTTGCAGTTGCTCGGCAGCGAGCCAGAGGTCGCCAAAGTCCCGTTCATGGTCGACTCCTCGAAGTGGGAGGTCATCGAAGCCGGGCTGAAATGTCTACAGGGCAAGGGCATCGTGAACTCCATCTCGCTGAAGGAGGGCGAGACGAAGTTCCGCGAGAACGCCCGTACAGTGTTGAAGTACGGTGCCGCAGTCGTCGTCATGGCCTTCGATGAACAAGGTCAGGCGGCCACCTACGAAGACAGAATCCGCATCTGCGAGCGCGCGTACCGAATCCTCACGGAGCTCGGCTTTCCGTCAGAGGACATCATCTTCGACCCGAACATCCTCACCGTCGCGACCGGCATGGAGGAGCACAACAACTACGCTGTCGATTTCATCCGCGCGACTCGCTGGATCAAAGAGAATCTTCCGAACGCAAAGGTGAGCGGCGGTGTCTCGAACATCTCCTTCAGCTTCCGCGGCAACAACAAAGTCCGCGAAGCGATGCATTCGGCTTTTCTTTACCACGCGATCTCCGCCGGCATGGACATGGGCATCGTCAACGCCGGAATGCTCGAAATCTACGAAGAGATTGAGCCTGAGCTGAAGGCGCTGGTCGAGGACGTTCTCCTCAACCGCCGCCCTGACGCAACCGAGCGCCTCGTCGATTATGGCGAGAGGATCAAAGCCGCGAGCGCCAACGAAAGCGCCGCTGAAAAGAAGACCGAGGAATGGCGCAACGGCACGGTCGAGGACCGAATCACCCATGCGCTGGTGAAGGGAATCGACAGCTTCATCGAGCAGGACGCGGAAGAAGCGCGCGAAAAGCTGGGCCGCCCGCTCCTCGTCATCGAAGGCCCACTAATGGCCGGCATGAGCGTGGTCGGTGACCTTTTCGGCGCGGGCAAGATGTTTCTGCCCCAGGTCGTAAAGTCGGCACGCGTGATGAAGAAAGCCGTCGCCTATCTCACGCCGTTCATGGAGGCCGAAAAGGTCGAGCTTGCCGCCGCAGGTCACGTGGTCAAAGCGCAGGGCAAGATCCTGCTCGCCACCGTAAAAGGCGACGTGCACGACATCGGAAAAAACATCGTCGGCGTCGTCCTCGCGTGCAACAACTACGAAGTCATCGACCTCGGCGTCATGGTTCCGGCCGAAAAAATCCTCGAGCGCGCAAAGGAAGTCCGCGCAGACATCATCGGCCTCAGCGGCCTCATCACACCTTCGCTCGACGAGATGGTCCATGTCGCACGCGAGATGGAACGCCAGCACTTCAAGGTCCCGCTACTCATCGGCGGCGCCACAACCAGTCGCGCACACACAGCCATCAAGATCGCCCCGCATTACAGCGAACCCGTCGTTCACATCGCCGATGCAAGCCGCGCCGTTCCGGTGACCACAAGCCTGCTCAGTGACGAGCAGCGCGCCGATTTTCACGCGCAGCATCTAGCCGAATACGAGGCCATCCGCAAGCGTCACGCCGCACCCAAACAGGCTGTCGTCTCCATCCAGGAAGCCCGTGCGCGCCGCACTGCCATCGAGTGGCGCCGCGAAGATCTGGCGACACCGGAGTTCACCGGCGTCCGCGTGCTCAACGCAGTTCCGCTCGACACCTTGCGCGAGTACATCGACTGGTCGCCGTTCTTCCACGCATGGGGACTCAAAGGAATCTACCCGCGCATCCTCGAGCACGAGGGCCACGGCATCCAGGCGCAGCAGATCTTCGACGAGGGCCAGCGCCTGCTGGACCGCATCATCGCCGAAAATCTTCTCACCGCAAATGGCGTCTACGGATTGTTTCCCGCGAACGCCATCGGTGACGACGTCGAGCTCTACGACAGCAAGGATCCGGCCACAAAGCTTCAGCGCTTCCACTTTCTCCGCCAACAGGCGAATCGAGAAGGCAATGAACCCTGCCGCTCGCTCGCAGACTTCATCGCTCCCAAAGAGACCGGCCTCACCGATTCCATTGGCGCCTTCGCCGTCACCAGCGGCATGGGCCTCACAGATTTAATCATGCGCTACAAGGCCGACCACGATGACTACAACGCCATCATGGCCGAAGCGCTCGCCGATCGCCTCGCCGAAGCCTTCGCGGAATACCTGCACAAACAGGTTCGCGACGCCTGGGGCTACGGCCGCGCCGAAACCTTCACGCCTGAAGAACTCATCCACGAGCACTACCGCGGTATCCGCCCGGCACCGGGTTATCCCGCTTGCCCTGACCACACAGAGAAGGGAACCATCTGGCGGCTCCTCGATGTCGAAACCCACACCGGAATCAAGCTCACGGAATCGTTCGCGATGTGGCCCGGCTCCAGCGTCAGCGGCCTCTACTTCGCGCACCCGCAGGCGCGCTACTTCTCGCTCGGCAAGATTGACCGCGATCAGGTGGGAGACTATGCGAAACGCAAGGGGATGGAAGTTGCAGAGGTAGAGAGATGGCTCGGCCAGAGCCTTAACTATGATCCTGCGGAGTGAGTGCGCTCACCACAACCAGTAGCAGTCGCACGTGAAGACGCCGAGCAAAGCACGGCAGATTGACTGGAGGAGTTTCATCCCAACTCCTTACCACGGCAAATTAGACTCCTTCCGCCGGGAAGGCGTTGTCAAGCTTGCAAAAATGGGTTGCTCACGCGATTGACAAACGATTGATCAAAGTGGAAGCATTACGGAAGCTTCAGGACGAAAAAGCGAAGAAGGTGCGCTGCTCGGTCGAGCTGCGCGCCATTGTGAGTGGCAAGGGAGAACAATGTCCAAGGGGTCGGGAAAACGCGCCATCCTTCACGTTTGCACGCGAGACACGATTCGCCCGCTTCGCGACCATGTTCTTCGTCTCAAGGGCTTTGATGTCGACTCCGCGCTCAGCTTCAAGGAATCGCTCGACAAGTTCTGGGCCCGCGAGTACGACCTCGTCCTCATCGATGTCGAAGGCGACGGCGGCATTGAACAGGCCGAAAAGCTTTGCAGCGAGATCAAGACCGCGCAGCCCGAGCAGCTTGTCGCCTTTGTCTGCAACTGGCGCGTCGCCAACCTCACCGACTGCCCAGACGAGATCGTCCGCACCGAGTTTGACCCAGCCGCCTTTGCCGACGGCGTCCAGGCGATCGTCCCCGAATCTTCCATGTAACTGCTTGTGGATTTGCGTGCTTCCGCAACCTGTGATACAAACAGAACATTCCATCTGCCGCAAGGCAGGTCGAATTTCATGCAGAGTGGCTGAGGGACGAGCCCTGAGACGCCACGACAACCGGACAGAACAAAGGCGTACCGGTGTCAACTCTCTCCTGGGATCCAGGGAACATGAGATTCGGTATAGCAGGTTCAATTTCCTGCATTCCGCGTTCATATTCCCTCCACCGAACGCGGTGATTTCCCAACGAAAGAGAAACGTCTCAGCGTAACACCCCTCATAAGCCCACCGGGAGTGTGGTTGATGAGCGTTTTGGAGTCTTCCTGTACCGTCTACGAACTTCGCTGCAATGAGTGCGGCAAGAGCTTCGGCAACCAGCCCCTATCGGCGTGCGATGACTGCCTGGCTCCTCTCGAAGTGCACTACGATCTCGAATCGGTTCGCGGCCGTTTCACGCGCGAGAGCGTAGCCGCTGGTCCGGCAAACATCTGGCGCTACAAGGAACTGCTGCCCATCCCCGCGGGCTTCCAGCCCGATCTTCCCGTAGGCTTCACGCCGCTCGTCCGCGCCAAGCGCCTGGGACAGCGCATCGGCTCCAATAATCTTTACGTAAAGAACGACTCCGTCTGCTTTCCCACGCTCAGCTTCAAGGACCGCGTCGTCTCCGTCGCGCTCGCCAACGCGCAGGCCTTCGGGTTCGATGTCGTCGGTTGCAGCTCCACCGGCAACCTCGCTAACAGCGTTGCCGCGCAGGCATCGCGCCTCGGCCTCAAGGCCTGCATCCTCGTTCCCGCCGATCTCGAGCCCGCAAAGATTCTGAACACGCAAATTTACGGCGCGCGCCTCGTCCGCATCGATGGCAACTACGACCACGTCAACCGCCTCTGCACGCTCATTGCCGACGAGTACAACTGGGGCTTCGTCAACGTCAATCTCCGCCCCTATTACGCCGAGGGCTCCAAGACCGTCGGCTACGAGATCGCCGAACAGCTCGGCTGGCGCCTCCCTGACAACGTCGTCTGCCCGATGGCCGGCGGCTCGCTGATCCGCAAGATCAAAAAGGCCTTCGACGAACTCGTCGCGCTCGGTCTCGTCGAGCCCAAGGACGTGAAGTTCTTTGGCGCGCAGGCGACCGGCTGCTCGCCCATCTCGCAGGCCGTCAAGAACGGACGTGAAGACATAGAGCCTCAGCGTCCGCTTACCATTGCGCGCTCGCTCGCCATCGGCAACCCCGCAGATGGGCCGCTCGCCGCAAAGATGATCCAGTCCACAGGCGGCTTCGCGGAGGACGTCTCCGACGTCGAGATCGTCTCCGGCATCCAGGAGCTCGCTGAGACCGAAGGTATCTTCACGGAGACCGCCGGCGGCGTCACCACCGCTGTCACCGCCAAGCTGATCGCGCAGGGCCGCATCGGCGCTGATGACCTCACCGTCGTCTGCATCACCGGCAACGGCCTCAAGACCACCGACGCCCTCGCGGGTCGCTTCCACCAGGATCGCGCCGTCAAGCCGCGGCTCGCTGAATTCGACCAGTACCTTCGCGAGGTCGACGGTTCGCTGGCGAACGTGAGTGCCGATGCCGAGGAAGAGTTCGAGCTCGCAGGAGGTGCCCGGTGAGCGTAAAGATCACTTTGCCTACAGCGCTTGCCCGCCACACCGATGGCCAGAAGTCCTTCGCCAGCGAGGCCAGAAACCTTCGCGGTCTGTTGGCCGAGTTCGACGCGAAATTCCCCGCGCTCGCCCAGAACGTCAAGGATGACAACGGCAATCTCCGCAAGTTCATCAACGTCTACGTCAACGACGAGGACATCCGCTTCCTCGGCGGCGACAGCCACCAGTTCGAGGACGGCGACGAAGTCATGCTCATCCCCTCCATCGCCGGCGGACGCTGCGGCCAGCGCCGGTTCCTGACTCTGCCGTACGACGAATCCATCGTCGCGGGTTGTTAGGCGGCCACACAGCAAACAGACCGGAGGGCGGCGATCATCGCCGTCCTTTCTCTTTTGATCGGGAAGATGCCTACATTCTTCCCAGATCGTCAGCTTGACAAGTCCCCTGCTCAGAGAGGGCACGGCTGTGGCTCGGCGCGTCCGTCTGGCCTCTGCAACAACATTAAGTCCGGACCTAAACTCAATGGTCTGAAGATTTTGCGCAAAAACAGGGGGGAGGGGGGTACCCCTCACCGGCGATACGTATCCAGCCTGCGGCACGCCTCGGCCAAATCCTCATCCTTCTTGGCAAAACAGAACCGCAGCAGGTGGTCGCCGCGATTCCGTCCATCCGGCTCAGTGCCGAAGAACGCCGATCCGGCGACAGCAGCCAGTCCCGTATCCGCAAGCAGCTTGCGCGACTTCGCCTTGCTGTTCGCACCCTCCACCCGCGAGACATCAGCCAGCACGTAATACGCTCCCGCCGGAATGGACGGCGTGAGCCCAGCCCGCGACAGCGCCGCGCAGAAGCTGTCGCGCTTCGCCTGGTACTCCACTGAGAGCTCGTGATAAAAGCTCTGCGGCAACTGCAGCAGCCCGGCCGCAGCCCCGTACTGGAACGGCGATGGCGCACAGACATACGTCAGGTCGTGGAAGTACCCGATCGCCGGAATCCACCGCTCCGACGCCGTCAGATATCCCAGCCTCCATCCGGTCACCGAGAACGTCTTTGAGAACCCGGAGATCGTGATTGTGCGCTCCGCCATTCCAGGCAGCGTGGCAATGGAGATGTGCCGCTCGCCGTCATAGAGGAAGTATTCGTAGATCTCATCCGTAAAGACGAAGAGATCGTGCTCCAACACCAGTTCTGCGATCGCCTCGAGCTCTTCGCGGTTGAAGACCTTGCCGGATGGATTCGCCGGTGTGTTCAGGATGATCCCGCGGGTGCGCGACGTAATCGCAGCTCTCAGGCGGTCGAGATCCAGCGTCCAATCAGGCTCGCTCAGCGGAACGATCACCGGCTTCACCCGCTGCGCGTTCAACGTGGCCGTGTGATAGCCGTAGAAGGGTTCGAAGACGATGCACTCGTCCCCAGGATTCAGCAGCGCCATCAGCGCCGCATGCAGCGCTCCGGTGGCTCCGCTGGTCACCAGCACGTTGGCATTCGGGTCGGCTTCGATGCCGTTGAATGACGAGAGCTTCTGTGCGATCGCCTCGCGCAGCAGCGCAATGCCGTCCAGCCGAACATAGATGTTGTGCCCATCGCGGATCGCCTGGATGCCAGCTTCGACGACCGGGTGCGGCGGATCCGTGTCGCAGACCCCTTGTGCCAGGTTGATGCCGCCCACGTCAGCGCACGCTACGGTCATGGCGCGAATCTCGGACTGCACGAGGCCAGGCGCGAGCTCACTGAGGCGAAGACTGGATGGCGCGGCGGGAATCACGGACATAAGAAAGGGCGCGCCGAGGCACGCCTTTCCATCCTACTCAAGTTGATCTCCAGCGGGGTCCCGACAGCTGCGCTAAATCACATGAAGCAGCCAAAGAATCACGATGATCAGCAGGATTGTTCCCAGGCCGCCTGACGGGTAATATCCCCAACTGCGCGAGTAAGGATAGGCAGGGAAGGACGCAAACATCAGGATCAGCAGAATGACGATGATGAGAATCAAGTCGTGCCTCCAGGTGGAGTTGTGATAACTCTCTGGGGCAGATAGATGCCAATCGTCATCTGGCCGTTATCTCGTTACGCAAGAAGAGTTGCGCGATTGAGCGAGCAACGCGGCGGCCCGGAATTTGCTCTCATGGAGCGGCAGGTGCCGGGATTCCATCCGGTCGAGCTGCCATAGAAAGCAGGTGGAAGATGTTCTTAGCAGTTGCGATCATTCTGGCCATTCTTTGGGTAGTCCTGTTCTTTGCGATTCACATCACCAGTTTCGCCATCCACATCCTCATCATTCTCGCGGTGATTTCGCTCATCGCCCATCTGTTTACAGGCAGGAAGGCTTGACCGCGACCGCAAATGGCAACGGCTGCAGCACTCAGGCTGCAGCCGCTGTTGGGGTTCAGTTGGAAGCTTACTGACGAGGAACGTTGCGCGCCGGCTGCTGCACGGGCGGCGGCAACGGAGCCTTTGCGGCCAGCGCCTCCGGCGTCTCTTCCGTAAGCCGTGGAAGCTTCGCAGCAAGCGCAACCTCCAGCACCTCGTCCATAGTCTCCACCCAGTGGAGCTTCATGGAAGTCTTGATCAGGTCGGGAAGGTCGGCCAGGTCGCGCTTATTCTCCGCCGGCAGAACTGCCTCGAAGATACCCGCGCGGTGTGCTGCGAGCAGCTTCTCCTTCAGCCCGCCGATCGGCAGCACCTTGCCGCGCAGCGTGATCTCGCCGGTCATGGCAACGTCACGCCGCACCTCAATCTTGGTTAGCGCAGAAGCTAAAGCGGTCGCGAGTGTGATGCCAGCGGAAGGTCCATCCTTGGGGATCGCGCCCTCCGGCACATGGATGTGCACATCGATGTTCCGGTAGAAGTCACGTTGCAGCCCGAGATGCTGCGAGCGCGAGCGAATGTAGGTGAGCGCGGCCTGCGCGGACTCCTGCATCACATCGCCGAGCTGGCCGGTTGCCGTCATCTTGCCCTTGCCATCCAGCACCTGCACTTCGGTCTGCAGGATCGAGCCGCCCATCTCCGTCCACGCAAGCCCGGTGACGAGGCCAATCTCATTCTTCTCGTGCACCTGCGAGTCACGGAACTTCGGAATTCCGAGCAGGTCCTCGAGCGACGGTGCCGTTACGGTCTCCACGTGAGTGGATTCCTTCACGACGCGCCGCGTGACCTTACGGCAAACATTGCCGATCTCGCGCTCAAGATTACGAACGCCGGACTCACGCGTGTAGTGGCGGATAATCTCGCGCAGCGCATCGTCGTTGAAGCTGACTTGCTCTTCAGTGAGACCGGTCGCCTCACGCTGCTTGCGGACGAGATACTGGCGCGCGATTTCGAGCTTCTCGAGCTCGGTGTAGCCAGTCAGCCGCAGGATCTCCATGCGGTCCTGCAGCGGGCCGGGAATCGTGTGCAGCACATTCGCGGTGGCAATGAACAGTACCTGCGATAGATCGTATTCAACGTCGAGGTAATGATCCTGGAACGTGTTGTTCTGCTCCGGGTCGAGGACCTCGAGCAAGGCACTCGCCGGATCGCCGCGGAAGTCAGAGGCCATCTTGTCGATTTCATCGAGCATGATGACCGGGTTCTTCGTGCCCGCCTTCTTCATCGACTGAATGATCTGTCCGGGCAGCGCGCCGATATACGTGCGCCGATGTCCGCGAATCTCCGCTTCATCGCGAATGCCGCCGAGCGAGAGCCGGACGAACTTGCGCCCCGTCGCCTTGGCGATGGACATACCCAGCGATGTCTTACCGACACCCGGAGGCCCAACGAAGCAGAGAATCGAGCCCTTCGGATTCTTGACTAGCTGCCGAACGGCGAGAAACTCAAGGATGCGCTCCTTGATCTTCTCGAGACCGTAATGGTCCTCGTTCAGCACCTGCTCGGCGTTATCGATCGAGCGAATCTCTTTGGAGCGCTTCTTCCATGGGACTGCAAGTAACCAATCCAGATAGTTTCTGGAGACGGTGGACTCGGCCGACATCGGCGGCATCGCCTCGAGCTTCTTCAGCTCCTGGATGGCCTTATCCTTGACCTCGGCCGGCATGCCGGCCTCTTCGATCCGCTTCTTCAGCTCATCGAACTCCGACTTCTCGCCGCGGCCCAACTCCTTCTGGATAGCCTTGATCTTCTCGTTGAGGTAGTACTCCTTCTGCGCGCGCTCCATCTGACGCTTCACGCGCGACTGGATGGTGCGGTCGACGTTCAGCTTCTCGATTGCGATGTCCAGCGTATCGGCGATCCGCGAGAGCCTGACCTCGGGGTCGAAGACCTCGAGGATCTGCTGCTTCTCCTCGATCGTCAGCGGCATGTTCGCGGCGATCACGTCAGCCAGCTTCGCGGGCTCGTCCGTGCGGAGTGCCGCGGCCGTCTCCTGGTTGAGTGACTGCTGCAGCTTGGAGTACTGCTCAAACAACTGGTGCACACGCCCGACAATCTGCTCGGTCTGGGGCGTCGACTGCAGCTCCGCGCGTGAGGTACGCACCGTGGCCACGAAGAACCCGTCGTCGTCATTCACTTCGGTGGCGCGGGCGCGCTCAACGCCTTCCACGAGAACCTTGATATTGCCGTCGGGCATACGCACCGACTGCACGATATTGCCAATCGTGCCCACGTTATAGATGTCGTCCGCCGTCGGCTCGTCGACCGATGCGTCGTGTTGCGTCGCAAGGAAGATCTTGCGGTCTCCGTTGAGTGCTTCTTCGAGCGCCCGGACAGAGGACTCGCGGCCAACCACGAAGGGCGCCATCATGTGCGGGAAGATCACCATCTCGCGGATGGGCATCATCGGGAGCTTGCGTTGGGTACCGTTCAAAATGTCTCTGTCGTCTTGGTTCATGGGTCTCCCGAATTAGACGTGCTCCGCGAACGAAACGATGCGGGCCGGGTCTTTGGGGGGAATTGTACGCGCTTTAGGGGCAGCGTCTATGGCTTAGGAGTCGCAGTTTCTTCGGGATGTGCAAAGACTGGTACGGATTTACAAACACCATCCGTGCTGGGGAGTTTCGGCAAAAGAGGAAAGTGGGCGACCCGTAGGTCGCCCACACGATTTGTTGCTTCCCGACGATCAGCCAGCCTTCTCGAGAACCACCGGCAGGGTGATGTCCCGGTTGCGGACCATCTCGTCGGTGATGATCAGTTCCTTGACCTTCTTGTTACCCGGAACGTGATACATCAGGTCGAGCATCAGCTCCTCCAGGATCATCCGAAGACCGCGCGCGCCCACCTTGCGTTGCAGCGCCTCGCGTGCGATCGACCGCGCAGCTTCGTCCGTCCACGTAACCTTCACACCCTCATACTCGAACAGCTTCGCGTACTGCTTGAGGATTGCGTTGCGCGGACGGGTGAGGATGTCAATCAATGCCGCCTCGTCCAGCTCATCGAGGATGCCGAGGACCGGCAGGCGGCCAATAAATTCGGGAATCAGGCCGTACTTGAGCAGATCCTGTGGCTCCGCCTGGCGCAGGATCTCGGTGTCACGTTGCGCGCGGATCGGCGTTACCTCGGCTGCGTTGGGATCGCCATCGGAGATCGCCTTGAATCCAAGCGCCTTCTTGCCGATGCGGCGGGCGATGATCTTCTCGAGTCCGACGAACGCGCCGCCGCAGATGAACAGGATGTTCGTGGTATCAACAACCGTGAACTCCTGGTGCGGGTGCTTGCGTCCGCCCTGCGGGGGAACGTTGGCTACTGTGCCTTCCAGCAGCTTGAGGAGCGCCTGCTGCACGCCTTCGCCCGAAACATCACGGGTGATCGAAGGATTCTCGTCCTTTCGCCCAATCTTGTCGATCTCGTCGATGTAAATGATGCCGCTCTGCGCGCGTGCGACGTCACCGTCTGCGGCCTGCAGCAACTTCAGGATGATGTTCTCGACGTCCTCACCGACGTAACCAGCCTCAGTGAGCGTTGTTGCGTCCACGATCGCAAACGGAACGTCCAACATCTTGGCCAGCGTCTGCGCCATCAGCGTCTTGCCCGATCCCGTGGGACCTACGAGCAGGATGTTCGACTTCGCGAGCTCGACGTCTCCCGTGCGCGCGCGGTTCATCTGGATCCGTTTGTAATGGTTGTAAACCGCTACGGCGAGCTTCTTTTTCGTCGTGTCCTGACCAATGATGTATTCGTCCAGGAACGCTTTCACTTCGGCGGGCTTGGGCAGATGGGCCGGAGCCGTTCCAGGCTGCGCCTCGCTCTTATCGTCTTCCAGAATGGAGTTGCAGACGCCGACGCACTCATCGCAGATATAGGCGCGCGGATAATCTGAAGGCGATGAGATGAGCTTCGCGACGGCGTCCTGCGATTTGTGGCAGAACGAGCAGCGAAGTGAATCGTCCGAGCCCCGAGAGGTCTTCATGCGAAAGCAGCTCCTTGGAGCACCGCTGCCGGGGAGAGCGCGGACACTCAATTCCAACATCCACAGTCTACACCGGCGCAAGGTGCACAGACGTCACGTCGGTGCCATAAGGAGGTTACTTGAGTACGGGTGTCTAGCCCGATACGTGGCAGTGCGGTGCGGCGAAGAGGCACGGGGCCGACCTAAAGCTGCATTAGGCCGCGAACCTCAAATCGCTATGTTCGCCACATTACTAAAGGGGACTACCTGGATAGCTCGGCGACCGCCTTGGGCGTGTGCTCTGCGAGGTACGCCTCGAGCGTCGTCTGTCCCTGGTTGATCGCACTTGTCCCACCCGCGAGATAAATATCCACATCCTTGATTCCAATGAATCCCAGGATGAACTTCATGTACGGCGCGAAGAAGTTTGCACTCTCCATGTAGGCGCCGGGCGTATACGTGCCCATGCTCGCCATTGCGATGCGCGCCTTCTTGCCGGTCGCCAGGCCCTCGTACTTCTCATTGAAGGTCCGGCCCAGGCGCACGATGTGATCCACCCATCCTTTGAGCGCTGCGGGGATGTTGAAGTTGAACATCGGGCTTCCGATGAGAATCTCGTCGGCGGCGAGCACCTCATCGACCAGCTCATTTGAGACGGCGATCGCGCGCTGCTGCTCCGGCGTGTGCTGGTCGGGTGTTGAATATGCAGCGGCGATCCACGGTAAATCCACAAATGGAAGCGGCTTCTCGGACAGATCGCGGTAGATCACCTTGCCACCCGGATTCTTCTTCTTCCACTCCTCGGCAACGGCTTTGCTGAGGTGGCGAGACACGGAATAGTCGCCGCGCGGGCTTACGTCGAGATGCAGCAGTGTAGGCATGAGAATCTCCTGAAGGGATCGACGTGTCGCGATGCTTCGATATACATCGAACCGTCTACCGGATGAGATGAACGTGAGACCCGCCGCGATGCAAGGGAATTACACGGCAAGAAAATGACGCCGGCCGAAGCCGACGCCTGTGTGATGCGCCTGCAACCCGTTAGGTGCGCGGGCGATCGATGATGTCGTCAATAATGCCGTACTCCTTGGCCTGCTGCGGCGTCATGATGAAATCGCGCTCCACGTCACGCTCGATGCGATCCAGCGGCTGGCCCGTATTCAGCGCCATCAGCTTGTTCGTCAGCTCGCGGATGCGCAGAATTTCGCGCGCATGAATGTCGATGTCCGTCGCCTGTCCCTGCAGCCCGCCCATGGAAGGCTGGTGAATGAGGATGCGTGAGTTGGGCAGCGTGAACCGTTTGCCCTTCTTGCCGGCCATCAGCAGGAATGCGCCCATCGATGCCGCCTGCCCAATGCAGAACGTTACGACGTCGTTCTTGATGTACTGCATCGTGTCGTAGATCGCCAGGCCTGCGGAAATCGATCCGCCGGGCGAGTTGATGTAGAGCTGAATGTCCTTCTCCGGGTCCTCGCCCGAGAGAAACAGCAATTGCGCGATGATGAGATTGGCAACGTTGTCGTCAATCGGTGTGCCGAGGAAGATGATGTTGTCGCGCAGCAGACGGCTGTAGATGTCATAGGAGCGTTCGCCCCGGCTCGTCTGCTCGAGCACCATCGGTATCAGTCCCATAGCTCTGGCTCTCTCTTTCTAGGTATTGCAGGCTCAGAATACAGCCACGCGCTGAGGATGTGCGGTACGGTAGCTGCCTCGGCAACCCACCTTCGCGTCGCTTGAGACCGTGAAGGTGGGATCAGCCGAAGCGTTATGCGGCGAGCTTGTCGAACAGCACCGAACCGGTCTTCTCGCGGCGCAACTGCTCGCGAATCCGGTTCAGGGTTCCGTCGTCGGTGAGACGCTTGCGCAGTGTCTCCATGGGCTCGCGCTGCTGCAGCGACATCATCAACAGCTCGCGCTCCATGTCTTCATCCGATACGGCGACGTTCTCACGCTCTGCGATTTTGTCGAGCAGAAGGGAAGCCTTCACCTCGGAAACAGCCTGGTCACGCTGCGCAGCACGCAGGCGATCGAAGTCGAGCTGTCGCATGGCATCCGCAGTCATGCCCTGCTGTGCCAGCGCACGCAAACCGCGCTCCAACCGTGCGTCGATCTGCTGCTGCACAAAGGTCTCGGGAACAGGGAACTGGAACTTCGCAATCAGCTCATCGAGCATCTTGTCGCGCGCCTGCGTCTCCAGCGCATTCTTCTTGCGTGAAGCTACGCGCTCGCGCAGCTTCGTCTCGAAGTCGCTCCAGCTCTCATAATTGCCAAGCTGCTTGGCGAACTCCTCGTCGCGTTCCGGATAGTTCTTCTTCTTGATAGCTTTCACGGTCACGTCGTAGTTCACGGTCTTGCCCGCCAGGCGCTCATCGCCGAACTCCGCCGGATAGCTCGCCTCAAAGGTCAGCTCCTGGCCGACCTTCGCTCCGCGCAACGCATCTGTGAATGCCTGCACCGTGTTTTTGCCGCCGATTTCGATGAGCGCATCTTCGCCAGTCAGCTCCGGCTGCTGCGTCTTGTTCTCGACGCCTTCCTCGGTCACGGTTTGCGCGAGATCCTGCACGTTGCCCTTGAAGCTGATCTCTGCCCAGTCTCCGTCGGCCAGGGCGCGGTCCTCTTCGACCGGCTCAACCGTCGCGTGGTGGTCAAGCACAGCGTCGAGCTCTGCCTGGTACTCCTCATCGGTCAGGGTTGCATCGGGCCGCTGCACGGAGATCGTGTCATAGCCATCGACGTTGATGTCCGGCAGGACCTCGAAAGTCGCCTTGAACTTAAGTGGCTGGCCCTCGGCGAGCTGCAACTCCGAGACCTGCGGCTGCGAAATCGGATTCAGCTTCTGCGCCTCGAGCGCCTGGCGGAACTTGTTCGACACAAGCGACTCCAGCACCTCCTGCCGCACCTCTTTCGCAAAGCGCGACTTGATCAGCGACTCCGGCACCTTGCCGGCGCGGAATCCGGGAATGCGCGCCATCTTTGCATACCGGCGCGTGACCTGCCGGAACGCCTTCTCGACGTCGGCGGCCGGCGCGTCAACTTCGATCGAGCGCGTCAGCTCAGGGTTCAGCGTCGGAGCAGGCTCGTGGTGATGATGCTCGTGACCGGCGTGGTCGTGGTCATGATCGTGGTCGTGCTGAGCCTCCGCGGTTACGGCATCCGGGGTGGCAGAAAAGGTCTCTTCGTTTGTTGTCTCTGTGGGGCTCAAAGCTTGTCTCTCAGTGTTTAGGAAATTACGCGGAATTGCGTACGAAAATTTGGAGAAGCCGCGATATTCAGATGCGCAAGGGCTCGCGCGGGTCGCAGCTCCGATGGTCCTTAGAAAGGATACGAGCCGCTGCCGTGCAGGGTCAAACGGCAGCTAATGCGGCGTACCGGTGTTCGTTACCGTTGTCGTCGGATTATTTGCCGTTGGCGGCAACGGAGCCGTCGCCAGCGAGAAGATTTCCAGCCGCACATGCCACTGCAGGCTTTCGCCCGGCTGCAGGCTCACGATGCCGGTGTCGTCCGGATTCGGCCACTCATGACCGAACGGATCATCGACATTCGTGTCCGGCTCAATCGAGATCCACCGTTCGCCCGCAGGGGCGACCACCCGCATGAACTTGACCGTCGCAGTCAGCGGGATCACCCGAAGGCCGTACCCCGCGGCTGGATCGCGAATCTCGGCAATCGGGCCATCGCCCAGCAATCCGCTCTGCAGGTTGGTGTATGTGTCGTTAAGGCTCACATCGTCCAGCCGCGTTCCTCGAGCGCGAATCAGGTCCGCTGTTGTCCCGCTCGTCATGACGGTTTTGCTCGTAGGCAGGCCTGTCCTGCGGTCGATCTCAATCTTGGTGATCGATGGGATTACTATGCGGACATCAGAGCGGTCCCCCGCGAGTGCAAAGACCGGATGCCAGCCTACGCCCGCAGGCGTGGGTACCTGGCCCGTATTCTGTTCCGTCACCGTGAGGTCCAGAGTTCTCTCCGCGAGCTCCACACGAACCGTGATGTCCATCATCGACGGCCACTGCCCGGAGAACGACCCCGCATGGTAGATGGCCGTGGCCGCCTGGCCGTCCGGGATGGTGTCCGTGCTGATGTTGTCCGCCGGGCGGTCGAGGATCAGACCCATCGTGGAGAACGTGCTGCCCGGCCGCATGGGCGGAAACGTGATCCGCTCTCCCTGCCAAACGCTCTCCAGCGTCGACGAGCTCGATGTTGGAGATCCCGTGAGACGGCCGGCCCACGGAGCCAGAACAGCCGCTCCAAAGCTGGTACTTACGCTGCCGTTTGCGTCCTCACCGGCGCCCGTCAGCACCCGCGCGGCATCCGTCAGCGACGGTGAAAGCAGAATCGGAACCTCGCCCTTGCCCGGCACGCTGGCGGTAATCTGCAGCAGATTCATTCCCCGGCCGGGAAGCAGGAGCGCGGACAAAAACTCCGGTTCTCCGCTGATCGCACTTGGCGAGCGACGCAGTGTCACGGCAGCCTGTCCCCCCGGCCCGGTCTCCGTGTTCGGTTCCGTGGTTACCGGGATAACTCGCTGCTTCAGCTTGTGATAGTTGCCGTGACCGCTCTCATGAGCCGCGATGAGCAGAATCACGCAGAGAAGCCCTATCAGGGTGGGCGTCAGGTATCCCGATTTGGAGAATCGGTGCAGAGGCGACGGTGCTTCTGCTTCGCTCGTCTGCCGATTTCCCAGGTTCATTCTTCTCTCTTTCTCGTGCAGTGCGGCCTCAACGATACTATCGTCTCAGGGGTCACTGTTGCTTAGACGGGAATCAGATGCGGTTCGAGCAGGGAAGTCCGCCCCGCCGCCTCTTATAACCCTGACAGCGCTCCATGAACAAATCGCCGGATGTGAACGCTGCCCAAGGCTTCGCGACTATTGCAAGGGCATCGGCGAGCGTAAACGGCGCGCCTACCTTGACCAAACCTACTGGGCACGGCCCGTTCCGGGCTTTGGCGACCCGCGCGCCCGCGTCCTGACGCTCGGTCTCGCGCCAGGAGCCCATGGCGGCAACCGCACCGGCCGCATCTTCACCGGCGACGGCTCCGGCGACTTCCTCTATCCCGTCCTGCATGATGCCGGCTTCGCCAACCAACCCACGTCCACCGCGATTCGCGACGGTCTACGCCTGCGTGGCATGTGGATCAGCGCCGTCGTTCGCTGCGCGCCTCCCGGCGACAAGCCCACACCGGAAGAGATCCGCAACTGCGCTGCACACCTATCGCAGGAGCTCTCCCTTTTGCCGCGTGTCAAGGTTGTCGTCTGCCTCGGCAAGGTCGCCTGGGACGGCTACCTTGCACACCTTCTCCGCGAGGGAATCATCGAGCGCCGGGCTGCCTTCGCCTTTGGACATGGTGCCGAGTACAAGCTGTCCAACGGCATCACGCTGCTCGGCAGCTACCATCCGTCGCTCCGCAACACGAACACCGGGAAGCTCAATCGCGCGATGCTCCTGCGCGTGTTCGTCCGCGCCCGCGCACTGGCCGGCCTCGACTGACATCTCCACAGACCAACCTCATGCAACCCGACCGAATCCAACCAGATGTAGGGTACGGAGGTAAAAATGCGTCAGCGAACATTTTGGATTGCGTTTGGATTGGGTCTCGTCGTCGGCGGTGTCACCGCTATTCTCATGGCCCCACAATCCGGCGAGGTGACCCGGCGCAAGCTCCGCCGCAGTATGGAGGACCTCAGCGACAACCTGCAGGACGCAGGCGACTACCTGAAGGACCAGGCCGACCGCCTCACCAAGGAAGCGCAGAAGCTCATCAACACCGGCAAGGAGCAGTTCGGCAGCGTTGTCGACACAGCCACCGGTTACGTTAAGAACGCCAGCAAGGCCGCACAATCCGTCACCAAGCTTATGTAACAGGTCCATCCACGGGCTTGAGCTGGAAGCCAAACAGGGCAGAAAACAAACAGGGCGCGCCACCGTGGCGCGCCCTTTCCTTTGCTTTTTTCCTTGCGAACTTACCTCACGCTACGACATGTTCACGTTACCAGCGTGCACTTATTTTCGTGCAAAACCGCAACACCTCACGACCCTGTGTGTCAGGATGAGCGTGCACGACGCGATAAGGTGGCGAAAAGTCGCAGTGCAGCAGCAAAAATTTCTCGCAAGGGGCTTACAAGATGAAGAATCTCTGTCTCTCGATTGCCGCGGCCTTTCTCGCGGTCTCTGGTGCCGTCTCCGCGCAGAGTGTTACGGCGACTTCAACCACTACCGCCAGCACATCGGCAACCAGCACCACGACCGGCGCCACCATCCATCAGCGTAAGGAAAACCAGCAGGACCGGATCGCTCAGGGCGTCAAGAGCGGTGAACTAACGGCCAGCGAGTCCGCCACGCTGGAATCGCAGGAGGCTGGCATCAATAAAGAAGAGCGTGGCATGCGTCAGCAGGACAACGGCCATCTCACCGCGCAGGACAAGGCCACTCTGAAGTCTCAACTCAATACCGAGTCCAAAGACATCTACGCCGACAAACACAACAGCGCCACACAGCCGCCGGTCAAGGGAGAAGTCAATAAGCGACTCGAAAACCAGCAGGACCGCATTGCGAGCGGGGTCAACTCTGACAAGCTGACCGACGGCCAGGTCGCGAAGCTCGAGACGCAGGAAGCCGGCGTCGCGAAAGAAGAAGCTGGCATGCGCGCGCAGGACAACGGCAAACTGACTGCTCAGGATAAGAAGCTGCTCAACAAAGAGCTTAACCAGGAGTCACGCCGCATCAACCGCGACGAGCGCCGTACCGAGCACAAGTAACGTTCTTCTCAAGGACCCCAGGCGATGCCTGGGGTCTTTCCTCTTCAAGCTACAAAACCGCAAGCATGCCTACAGAGCATGCCGCCTCAGGCATTCGCCAGGAACGCAACTATGAACGGCCGAAATTCAATTTTCTCCAGGCTTATCCTGCTCTCGGGTGTCTGTTGCTTGCTTCTCGCAACACAGCGCAGCGAAGCGCAGGCCTCTGCAGCCGGCATCGCACCGGAGTCCACAGGTCATGTGGCTACCGGCTTAGTCGCTCCGGTAAACGGCTTCAATTTCATTCTCGACCAGACGGGACAGCACAACTCGGCGACAGGATGGGCTGACATTGTTACTCCGGACCTGTCTTTTCGCTTTGACAGGCATTTCTCCGTGAGTGCACTTGTGCCTTGGTATCCCACCGTGAATGCATTTGTGCCCAAGACGGTCAACGGAGTAAAAACTTATCCCTTGGCTACAGGCAAAGATCTTCTTGGTGACACCGTCGGCGTCGGCACTTATGAGCTTCCGCACAATCGCTTGACGTATCTTGCGACGGCCTCCGTGGGATTCCCTACAGGAAATTCTCGTTTTGGACTCAGCGCCAATACCGAGACCTATAACATCAACAATCATCTCGATTACAGCATCGGCCCCTTCGATCCTGATATCGAAGTCGGTGAAGGGAACTCGTCGAGCCTCGTAAACCGCGCCGTGAAGAAGCCGTATGTTGCCGTCGGTCCGTTGGCGAACTTCCAGGCCGGCTCCTCGATCGACCTTCCTTTCAGCTTTAACCTCGACGTCGAAGCCTATGAGGAACTGCCGATTGGCAACCAGAGCGTCTACGGCACCGTAACGCGAAAAAACAACAAGGGAAAGACGGTCACCCAGCAGGTGCTCGAAGGCGCAGGCACCGCCGAAGATAATGGCATCGTCTCCGAACTCGACTTCCCGATCGGCCTTCACTTCATGCTCACTGGCACGTATGAGCGCAGTCTCAGGCAGGATGTCGACACGGCCTCCGTCGGCATTACATGGGTCGCGCGCAAGCCGAAGATCACCCGCGCCATCGAGTAAGCCTCCAGCACCCGCACCAGACGTCACAGCAGCAAAACAAACAAAACGCCCCGGCTTATCACCGAGGCGTTTCGATTTGATCTGTTGCTTAACTAAACCGTCGTCAGCGCCAGCCCCGCCAGCTTCTCTTCGCCCTCGCTCGACACTGGACGATAGAACAACTTGTTGTTCTCGAGATAAACCTCGAGGAACGCTGGACGCTCGGCAATCTGCCCCGCAATCAGCGCCTCGGACAACGGGTCCTCGATGAACCGCTGCAGTGCGCGGCGCAGTGGACGCGCCCCGTAGTTGCGGTCGGTCACCGTCTTCTCCAGGATCCAGCGCTTTGCATCGTCGTGCACGCTAATCGTGATCGCCTTGTGGACAAGGTTCACGTTCAACTGCTGCACAAGCAGTTCGAGAATCTGCATCAACTCGTTGTCGCCCAGCGAGGTAAAGACGATAACCTCATCCAGTCGATTCAAGAACTCCGGATTGAATGTCCGCTTGACTTCGGACATCACCATCTCCTGCATCTTCTCGAGCACCACCTCGTCCTTCGACGACTGGAAGCCCAGGCCCTCACGCTTCATGAGGTGCTTGGCCCCGATGTTCGAAGTCATGATGAGGATCGTGTTTTTGAAATCGACCGTGTTGCCGAGCCCGTCCGTGAGCTGCCCGTCTTCAAACACCTGCAGCAGCAGGTTGAAGACATCCGGATGCGCCTTCTCGACCTCATCGAGCAGCACTACCGAATAAGGCGAACGCTTCACACGCTCGGTGAGCTGGCCGCCCTCCTCGTAGCCCACGTAGCCCGGAGGCGAACCGATCAGCTTCGACACCGAGTGCTTCTCCATAAACTCCGACATATCGAAGCGGATCAGCGACTTCTCCGAGCCAAACAGGAACTGCGCCAGCGTGCGCGCAACCTCTGTCTTGCCGACGCCCGTAGGTCCCAGGAACAGGAAGCTGCCAATCGGCCGGTTCGGATTCTTCAGACCTGCCCGCGAGCGCCGGATCGACCGCGCCAGCGCCGAGATCGCCTTATCCTGCGCGATCACCCGCTTGTGCAGCTCTTCTTCGACGCGCAGCAGCTTCTGCGTCTCTTCTTCCTTGATCGACGTAATCGGAACACCCGTCCACCGCGAGACCACGTCTTCGATGTCCTCGCGCGTCACAATGCCCGAGCTTGACTCATCGAGGTGATACTTATCACGCAGCGCGCGCAGGTTGTCGCGCTCCTTGCGCTCCTCGTCCGAGTAGAACCTCGCCTTCTCGAACTCGTGATTCGCAATCGCGTTCTCCATGCGGTGCACGATGAACTTGATGCGCTTCTGGACCTCGGTCAGCTCTTCGGGCAGCGTGGTCTGCCGCAGCTTCACACGCGCGCCCGCCTCATCGATCAGATCAATCGCCTTGTCCGGCAGGAAGCGGTCCGGGATGTAGCGGTTCGAGTGCGAGACGGAGAAGGTGATCGCGTCGTCCGTGTAGCTGACGGCGTGAAACTTCTCGTAACGCTCCTTGATGCCCATGATGATCTTGATCGCATCCTCTTCATTCGGAGGCGGCACCTTCACGGCCTGGAAGCGACGCTCCAGCGAGCGGTCCTTCTCGATCGATTTGCGATACTCCGCCGGTGTCGTCGCTCCAATGCATTGGATCTCGCCACGGCTTAGCGCGGGCTTCAGAATGTTCGCTGCATCCAGCGAGCCTTCTGCCGATCCCGCGCCGACCAGCGTGTGCAACTCGTCGATGAAAACGATCGAGTTCTGCGACTCCATCAACTCCTTCATGATGGTCTTCAGCCGCTCCTCGAACTGGCCGCGGTACTTGGTCCCCGCAACAATCAGCGAAAGATCCAGCGAAAGCACGCGCTTGTCCGCAAGGAAGCTCGGAACCTCGCCGTCGGCAATCTTCTGCGCCAGTCCTTCAACGATTGCAGTCTTGCCGACGCCCGGTTCGCCAATCAGCACCGGGTTGTTCTTCGTCCGGCGGCAGAGAATCTGAATGACGCGCTCCACCTCGTGATCGCGCCCGACCAGCGGGTCCAGTGTTTGCTCGCTCGCCGCCTGTGTCAGGTCGCGCGAGAACTCCGCCAGCATCGACTGCTCCTGTTGCTGGCGCGCCTGCTTGCCGGTGGCTGCTGCCGGTTTCTCTTGTGTAGTCCGCTGCAATTCCTCGCGGATGGCCGGCAGCCGCAGCCCGCGCTCCATCAGAATCTCGGCCGCGAAGCACTTCTCTTCACGCAAGAGTCCGAGCAGCAGATGCTCTGTCCCGATGTGCTTGTGGCTCAGCCGCTCAGCCTCTTCGGCCGCATAGGCGAGCACGTGCTTGCATTCGTTGGAAAGTGGAAGATCAACCGACGTCGATACCTTTTCGCGAACAGTTGTATGTTGCTCAATCTGCTTGCGAATCGATTCAACAGAGGCATGCGAGCGAAGGAAGCGGTTGGTTAGCGCCTTGTCTTCGCGCAGCAGGCCCAGCAGGAGATGTTCAGTCTCAATGTACGGCGAGCCGAACTGGCTGGCCTCGTAGCGCGCAAAGAAAATCACGCGCCGCGCCTTTTCTGTGTAGCGTTCGAACATGCTCCCCCTTCGAACTACGCTCCGGTTCTCGGGTGAGCGCCGGAGCGCCTCTGGACCGTGGCCGACGCCGCGTTACTCTGCGGCAAAAGAACTGAGTGCCTCGAAGGCAGCCAGGGTGGTTGAAGTGCCCCTAGTGTATCTGTAGAAGTGCGGTCCAGTGCCACCCCACAAACGTACAAAAAGAGCTACCCGTTTGATGCCTCTGTGGGAAAACCGTCGCAAACCGGAATTGTGCTCTTTGTGACGACGGCCGTCCAGAACTAGTTCGCGTTCCAGCCTGGACCGGCCTGAAGGGTCCGTTATACTGCGCCAGTTGTATTTTCTACCCCTCGCTTATTCGGAGACGTTTCATAGCATGCACGACATTCAACCTGATGTGCGATCGCGTTTCCGCGGGCTCGGCTCTCTGGTGGAGATTGCCCTGAATGGGCTGGCTACGGTTCAGTTCGTATGGTTCTACCTCATTTGGGTACATTCGTCGCTTATACCCAGCCGGTATGAGGCCGGATTAGAGCAGACACCCTACCAGACTCGCGTACTGATGATGTTTCCGCTGCGCTGGGCACATCAGAGCCAAGGGCTGAACAGGTTCGCCGAGTGGCTCAGTACGGGGAAAACTGCCGTCTGGTTTGACAGAGGTATTAGTGCTGAGGGGATCGTCCAGGCCGCGATCGATGTCTGTAGCGTTGTGTGCATTGGACTTATCGCGAGAAAGCTCTATGATCTCGCATCGCCGAGGGGAATATTCCGTTTTGCCGTTTACCCCCTCACGCTGGTGATGATCCTTGCAACGTACGGGCTCTCATTCACCTATCACGTGCGGTACTTCTACGATCTGCCGAGTGTGGCACTGTTCGGAGCGGGGCTGCTGCTCCTCTATAGGAGAAGCAATGTCCTCGCCTTCTGCGCAATCTTCCTGATTGCGACAGTTAACCGTGAAACCAGCCTGATGTTATTGGTTTTTTATGCACTTAGGCTCATACTGGACTACTCCGGGCGATACACATCCAAACGCAGGCTGCTGGTAGACATCACAACGATTGTGGCGATGGCAGTTGCCTGGGGCGCCTGGCACGTATTTATCACCCGCCACTTCGCCCATAACCCGACAGCGTCCATGGCGCGATGGAAGAACAACGTCTTTCTGCTCTTGTCCCCTCTGAGCTGGCCGCAACTTGCGTCTACGGGCGCATTCATGATCCCGGTCATTGTCCTTTACCGCAGATATCTGACGGACAGACTGCTTCGGACATGGCTTTGGGGCCTCGCCGTCTGGTTCGTGTTCATGATGATCTTCGGCGTCATCATCGAGATTCGTATCTACGGAGAACTCATCCCCTATCTCGCCTGCTGCACCGTCCTCATCGCCGAAGCGGTCGTTTCGGAAAAGCTGATCGCGGCGATCGGGGAACCTAATCCTATGAATGAGCTGGATTTCGCGCCCTCGGGTGCTGCACCTGAACGGCTGAAAATTACGGGAGAGCGATCAGTGTTCCCGCGCTGAGTTTCATCACGCGGTCACAACGGCGGGCGAACTCTGTATTGTGCGTGACGATCACGCTCGTCAGCCCGTGTTCGCGATGCAATTGTTGAACCAGGGCGAATACCCGGTCCGCTGTGCCGGCGTCCAGATCTCCAGTCGGCTCATCCGCAAGCAGCACCTTCGGCTGCGTCACCAGGGCGCGCGCGATCGACACCCTCTGCTGTTCGCCGCCGGACAACTCTCCAGACCGGTTCGCGGAGCGCCCGCTCAGCCCCACACGTTCCAGCCAGCTTGCCGCCAGCTGCATCGCTTCCGCCTGAGGCACACCTCTCGCAAGCAGCGGCAGCGCGACGTTCTCAACCGCAGTGAACTCCGGCAGTAAGTAGTGAAACTGCCAGACGTACCCAATCTCCCGGTTACGGAAGGCGGAGGCCTCTGCCTTCGACAGTCCCGTCACATGCGTGAAACCGCACCAAACCTCGCCCGCAGTTGGAGTGTCGAGTGCCGCCAGAATGTGCAACAACGTGCTCTTTCCCGCGCCCGACTCGCCGATGATCGCCACCATCTCACCCGCCTCCACCTGCAGGTTGAGATCGCGGAAGAGCTCGAGATCCGGCGTCCCAGGTTCGACAGATGGATATGTCTTCCTCAGCCCGAAGGCGCACAGCAACTCGTCGCAATTTTTCATGGCGTCACAGAGAGTTCGCTGCTACAGGCTCCTGCGGCTGGTCCCCGCCCGGCCGTATCGCTGGGTTCCACTCCGCCCCGAACGCAATGCCAAGCCGATTCCATGCATTCATCGTCGCGATGGCGAACGTCAGGTCTACGAGGTCCTTGTCCTTGAAGTACTCGCTGACTGCCGCGTAGGCCTCGTCGGATGCGTGTCCATCCTGAATATTCGTTATCTCCTCGGTCCACGCCAGGGCCGCGCGCTCCCGCGGAGTAAACGCATCCGACTCGCGCCAGTTTGCCACGGCGTTGATCCGGGAGTCCGGCTCGTTGGCATGCTTCAGCTCCTGCGTGTGCATACCGATGCAGAAGCCACAGCGATTCAGTTGCGATGCGCGGAGGTCAACTAATCCCAGTAGTCCAGCGTCAAGTGATGTCGCCGTGCGCAGGTAATGTCCGAGAGATACAAGCGAGCGATACGCTTCAGGCGCGAGCTTGGGATAGGGAAGACGCGGCATAGAAGACCTCTGACAGCCAGAATACTTCTTACTC
The DNA here is from genome assembly GCA_035944135.1 of Acidobacteriaceae bacterium. NCBI lineage: Bacteria > Pseudomonadati > Acidobacteriota > Terriglobia > Terriglobales > Acidobacteriaceae > Acidobacteriaceae bacterium. The sequence continues at coordinate 904,417 of DASZBM010000002.1, read as the reverse complement.
GTAACGCAACGCTTCGGCCGGAAGAATACTCGCGGCCGTGTGCGAGGGATACAGTGTTGCAAGGAGCGAGAGACCAAGCGAAACGGCAAGGACAATCAGGGCATCGGTCATACGAGGAGCGAACGGAAGATAGCTGATCGAATACACGCTCGGATCGAGCGGAATGAATCTGTAGTGCGCTCCAAGCAGGCTTCCGGTGTAACCGACGGCCAATCCGAGCAGGCTGCCTATCACGGAGATGAGCAGCCCTTCGAGCAGGAAAATTCGCCGCACCTGCGCGCTGGATACACCGAAGCTCATGAGCACCGCGATGTCACGGGATTTCTCCATCACCATCATGGTGAGTGCGATGAGGATGTTCAGCGCGGCGATGACGACGATCAGCGCGAGGATGATGAATGTCACCACCTGCTCGAGCTTCAACGCGCGGAACAATTCGCGATTCTGATCGATCCATGTGGTCGCTTGAAATCCGGGCCCTGCCGCGAACTCGAGGTCTTTTGCAACCTCCGGCGCGCGATAGAGGTCATCCAGTTTGAAACTCAGCACCGAGATCAGATCCGGCTCTGAGAACAGGTGCTGCGCATCGGCAAGTCTCATGAAGGCGTACGCGGAGTCGTACTGATAAAAGCCTGAGTCAAAGATCCCGGCGACACGAAATCGCTCATATCGCGGCACCAGACCAAGAGGCGTGAGCTCGCCCTGCGGACTGGTAACCAACACTGTGTCACCGACGCCGGCGCCGAGGGTGAGGGCGAGTTCATTTCCAAGGACGACCGGCGGGGGCACCGCATCTGGACTCGCGACTGGATTCAGGTCGGAGTAGGAGCCTTGCTTCACGGCCTGGAGGAGGTTGCCGACGCGGAGTTCGTCCTGCGGCAAAATTCCTTTGATGAGGGCGCCGCCGGAGCGGGCGCCACGGGAGATGAGCACCTGACCGTAGATGCCGGGGGCTACGGCGGTGACGTGGGGCTGGGTGGAGAGACGCTGCATGAGGGGGCGCCAGTCGCGGATGCCGTCGCCGGCGGACCGCATGAGCTCCACGTGGGCGAGGGCGCCTACCAGGCGCTGCTGGAGGTCGCGGCGCATGCCGTTGGTGATTGCCAGGGCGATGATCAGTGCGGCGACTCCGGCGGCTATGCCCAGGACCGATATCGCGGTGACTAATCCGACCACTGCCTGACGGCGGCGAGCTCGGAGATAACGGGCCGCGATGAAGAGTTCGAAACGCATCTGAGGCAGGATAGCCCCTCCCCCGGTATTTTGCGCAAAGTCTTCAGAACAGGGAACTTAGGCTTGGACTTTATTTGTCGTCCATTTTGCAAAGTCTTGATTTGTAATGACTTAGGAGGGCAGATAGATGTAAAGTCTTGGATTCAAAGGAGTTGGCTGGGTCGGGTTCAGAGTTCGGCGGACGGGACCAAAACTAATACCGCTATTCTGGACAGGGGTTTGTCAAGTGGCTCGACGCCTGAAGATTCGAGGGTTAACGCCAGCTATATCGTTGATTGCAGTTCTGGGATTTTCGGGTGGGATGGGTGCGCAACAGAAGAAGACGCCGACGCTGGATGAGATTCTCGGGCGGCTGGAAGTGAATTTGAAGCGGTATGACGCTGGTGTTCCCAGCCTCTTCTGCGATGAGCATGTGGTCTCGCAGGCCGGGGCGGGTTCGCACGGTCAGGCCACCGTCACTGATTCCACCTTTCGCTTGAAGCGCGTTGCGGACGCTAACCATTCGATGAGTCTTGTGGAGTCGCGTGAGATTAAGAGCGTCAATGGGAAGCCGGCGACTTCGCAGGCGATGAAGGGCCCCTCGATGCTGAGCGGGGTGTTTGAGGGTGGGCTCGCGGTTGTTTCGGTCGAACAACGGCAGTGCATGAAGTACACGTTGGAACGGAGCAAGGAGAAGGGCGCGAACCAGCTTTACGTTATCCGGTTTGCTACGGTTCGCGATCCTCCGAACCCTGGCGATTGTCTTTTGCAAGAGAAGAGCAAGGGGCTGGTGTTCGTCGATCCTGCATCGATGGAGATCACGCACCTGGAGTTGACCACGCCGCGACACCTCATCGTTCAGGGAACATGGGATGATTCGCCGGTCATTGGGAGGCGGGAGCTCACGGTGGACTATGCGCCTGTGGTGCTGGATGGAGATACGTTCTGGATGCCGTCGACGATTGATTCGCGCGATACGAGCGGATGGACCATGTGGTCTTTTCGGGCGGAGTATCGGAATTATCACAGGCTGGAAGTGAAGTCGCGGATCTTGTCGGATGTGGACGCGCGGTGAGAGTCACGGGATGCGGGCAGCATACCTCAGGGGCTAAAGCCCCCTTTTGGGTGTTGGCTAAGATACCCGAGCCTGAAGGCTCGGGGTACCTGGAAGCCAATACAAGAACAAAAGCAGATCCCCTTCGGGGATGACAGAAAGAAAAGCAACGGCAAGAGCGAAAGCAACGGCAAAGGCAACGGCAAGAGCAAAAGCAACGGCAAAGGCAACGGCAAGAGCAAAAGCAAAGGCGGGTCTGGTTCAGTTTCGAGTTTTCAGTTTTGAGTTGCGAGTTAAGACCTGCGTGCTATCGGAAGAAGGTGCAAGCGGCATGGGGCGTGCGATCACGCTCGGGATCCTTCGACTTCGTCGCACAAGCGCGACTTCGCTCAGGATGACGGTGATTCGTTGATCCAGACGGTGAGGATCTGTGGCGTAAGAATCCAGAGATGAGGATCTACGGGGTGTCCAGAGATTAGGATCTACGGGGTGAGGACCGCGCGGTAGCGGACCTGGTTTTTCTTGACGCGGGAGACGGCCGTGTTGGCGTCCTTCATGGGGAAGCGCTCGGTGACGGCCTGGATGTTGTGGCGGGCGGCGACTTCGAGCATCTCGCGGAGGTCGCGGGGGCTGCCGATGCTGGAGCCGGCGACCGTGAGATTGTTGCTGATGAGGCCGGCGCCGGGGACCTGAAGCGGCGAGGGGCCGGCTCCGAGGATGACGAGCGTGCCTTTGGGGCGGAGGGCTTCGATGAAGTAATGGAGGTCCTGGTCGCCCGAGACTGTGGAGAGGATGAGGTCGAGGGAGCGGGCGTGCTTTTTGACCGCTGAGGTCTCGCGAGTGTTGACGAAGGCGTGGGCGCCGAGGGAATGGGCTTCGGCTTCCTTGTCTTTGGAAGAAGAGAAGGCGACGACCTCGGAACCGAAGGCGCGGGCGAACTGGATGGCGAGATGGCCGAGGCCGCCGATGCCGATGACGCCGACGCGTGAGGCGGGGCGGGCTCCGTGATTGCGGAGCGGGGCATAGACGGTGACTCCGCCACAGAGGAGCGGGGCGGCATTGACGCTGTCGAGTGCCTCTGGGACGGGGATGGCGAAGCGGCTGTTGGCGCGAACGGAGGAGGCGAAGCCGCCGTGGCGGCCGACGCAGGTGGGTTGGGCCTTGGGGCAGAGATGCTCTTCGCCGGAGCGGCACCACTCGCAGATACCGCAGGAGTCTGCCTGCCAGCCAATGCCGACGCGCTGCCCGACGGTAGGGCCGTGGACGGCGGAGCCGAGCGCGGTGACAGTGCCGATGATCTCGTGGCCGGGGACGAGCGGGAAGCGGGAGATGCCCCAGTCGTTGTCGATCAGGTGGACGTCGGAGTGGCAGACGCCGCAGTGTGAGACGCGGACTTCGACGTCATAGGGCCCGAGCTCGCCGGGAGAGTAGCGGAAAGGGAGTAGTTGGGCTCCGGCGGCGTGGGCCGCGAATCCCTGGATATCCGACATAGCAGACACATCTCCAAAGACGATCCGGTGATAACTCTAGCGAGTGACTGCAAGGTTATACCAGAGCGATGTGTGGAGAGGCTTTGGCCGTGCAAGCGAGATGTGTGATAATCGATCTGCGCCTCTGGTCGGGACGATCCCCCACCGATTGTTCCCTTGATAGGAGGCGCGAGATGTACGCGAATGGGCCGCTGGCACCCCCCGGCGGCCCTTCGTGCGTCTGTAAGACGACGTTACCTCAGGGGCTAAAGCCCCGCGTGTTGGGCCGCACGTACGGCACGGCTGAAGCCGTGCCCTTAACGAGACGGGGACACACGCACGGCATCCTTGGGGTTCGCTTGGGACAGCTTTGAAGGGCGTGCGCGGCATCGTTGGGGTTCGCTTGGGACAGGCTTGGAAGGCTGCTCTTAACGAAGTGCAGTATGAGGGGGAAATGGGTTCAGCGTTCGTTGTTGGACGAAGGGTATCGGGGTCCCTCGACTGCGGCCCTGTGGGCCTTCGCTCAGGATGACGGTTCTGAGGAGGGCGAGGCGAAACGGAGGGACGCGAAGCTCGTCTTAAGGGGTAGATAAGGCGTAGAACTGAAGGTAGATTTCGGGTCCCCGATGGGCGTAGGGAGCACGTGGTATGAAGACGGGTTGGGTTTGGGCGGTCGGTCTGGTGGTGAGTCTGGCGGCAACGGGTGCGGCCCCGGTGTGGGGGCAGAGCGCGCCGGCGAGTTCTCCTGCACAGCAGCAGCAGCAGAAGCCGACACCTCCGGCGACGACGGATGACAGCGCGGGGCCGGATACGGGCACGGATGGCATCGTGCTGCCGAAGAAGAACACGGACGAAGCGCCCCCGCCGGCTCCTGCGGAAGAGAAGGTCAAGAACCCGAACAATGAGACGTTCTCGATGCGCGTGGACGTGCCGATTGTGAACCTGGACGTGAACGTGCTGCTGGATAAGACGCATCAGTTTGTGCCGGGGCTGAAGCCGGACAACTTCCTGGTGGTGGAGGATGGGGTCGAGCAGAAGGTGCAGTCGGTGCGGCTGACGAAGACTCCGATTACGGCGGTGATGCTGCTGGAGTTTGCGTCGAACTCGTACTGGTTCATCAACGATATGCAGAATGCGGCGGTGGCGTTCTTCAGGACGCTGCAGCCGGAGGATTACATCGCGGTTGCGACGTACGACATGCGCACGCATATCCTGTGCGACTTTACGAACAACCAGTCGACGATCGCGGAGGCGCTGCAGAGCCTGGTGATTCCGGGATTCAGCGAGACGAATGAGTTCGACGCGCTGTACGAGATGCTGGACCGGCTGAGCAGGGTGGAGGGGCGGAAGTACATCATCCTAATCTCGACCGGCCGGGACACGATGTCACATATCACGCTGGACAAGATGCTGGCGAAGATCAAGGCGACGCCGAATGTGACGATCTTTACGATCAGCACGGGCGGAATGGTGCGGGAGATGTCGGGCGGCGGCATGGGAATGGGCGGCGCGGCGCGGCATATGGATTATCTGCAGGCCGATAACGAGATGCGCACGTTCGCGGAGATGACGGGCGGAATGTGGTTTCAGCCGGTCTTCCAGGGAGCGCTGCCGGATGTTTTTTCGCAGATCAATGAGTCGATACGGAACCAGTATGTGGTGACCTACAGACCGACGAACACGGCGAATGACGGCAGCTACCGCAAGGTGAAGGTGTACCTGGTGGATCAGGAAGGCAAGCCGCTGAAGATGCAGGATGAGAAGGGCAAGGCTGTGAAGTACTCGGTGATTGCACGCGACGGATACAAGGCGAAGCTGCCGGTGGAATAAGCACCACGATGTTGTAGGGTGAGTATGCCGGTGGAGGCTGGCATATTTGCGCGTGCGATTCGTTGCAGTTGTGCTTGTGTTGTGCGGATGGGGAGCGGCGCGAGCTCAGCGTGTGGTGCTCGAGCGCGATAACGCTACGGTGGTGTTGGAAGGATATGCGCCGGGTGTGGTGCGCGTATCTATGAGCCAAAATACGGGGAGCCTGGATGGTGCAGCGGCTGCGGAGAAGGGGCCGGGTGTCGGGATTGTTGCGCAGCCGGCGGCGAGCGGGTGGACGCATTCGAGCTCTGACGCGGGGGATGAGTATCGATCGGCAGAGATGGTGGTGAAGGTGGGGGCATATCACCACTGGGTGCCGACGGGCACAGGTGCGGACATTGCGAAGTACTTTGTGGGGTCGACGCCGGGGTTTGGGTTTGAGATTGACCGCACAGATGGCCAGCCGGTGTTGAAGATGGATGGCTGGGAGATGTCTGTGCCGAACCATAAGGATGGCGACGCGCAGATTCTCGAAGACCGCAGGCCGGGCGATGATCCGTTCTACAGGGTGGGCGCGACGTTTGCGGCGCCGAATGATGAGCACTACTACGGTCTGGGGCTGAACCAGCAGGGCGGGTTGGATCTGCGCGGAAGATCGATCGAGTGTGCGCATGACTACGATGCGGCGGCGGGGCCGAGTGTGTGCGTGCCGTTTGTGGTGACGAATAAGGGATACGCGATTGTGTGGGATAACCCGTCGAAGACGCGGGTGGATTTTGCGTTCAACGAGCGGACGAAGTGGAAGTCGCAGGTGGGGCAGCGGGTGTCGTTCTTTGTGATTGTGGGCGACACGTACGACAAGCTGTATGAGGGATATCGGTTGCTGACGGGCGATGTGCCGATGCTGCCGAAGTCGGCGTATGGGTACATCCAGTGCAAGCAGAGGTACACGACGCAGAAGGAGCTGCTGGACGTGGCGCGGGGATATCGCGAGCGGAAGCTGCCGGCCGATGTGATGGTGGTGGATTGGTTTTACTTCACGAAGATGGGCCAGATGGATATGGATCCGCGGTACTGGCCGAATCCGAAGGCGATGAATGATGATCTGCATCGGATGGGGTTTCATTCGATGATCAGCGTGTGGCCGCGATATGTTCCCGAGGACAGGTACTACGCGACGATTCTGAAGAATGGGTGGTTCGAGCACCTGGCGGATGGGACGCCGACGAATGGGCTGCCGTACGATCGCGCGGGGTCGGATATTGATACGACGAATCCGGATGCGGCGAAGTGGTTCTGGGACAGGATCAACGAGAATTTTGTGGCGAAGGGATTCGACGGCTTCTGGGCGGATGAGACGGAGCCGGATCTGCCGCCGAATGGAAGCTATCTGCATGTCGGGCCGGGCACGGAGTACTTCAATGTGTATCCGTACTTTCATACAAAGGCGATCTATGACGGATTTCGCGCGGACCTGCCCGATCGGAGGGCGCTGATCCTGGCGCGCGATGCGTATCTTGGAGCGCAGCATAACGGGACGATCTTCTGGTCGTCGGATATTTATCCCACGTGGGATACGCTGCGGCGGTCGGTGCCGACGGGGTTGGGTTTTGTGGCGTCGGGGATGCCGTATTGGAGCACGGATATTGGTGGGTGGCAGTATCTGCCGGGTTCGCATAAGGCCGAGCGGCCGGTGTTAATTGACGCGAGCGATGCGAAGGAGAATGTCGGGAACTACGAGGACTACGCGGAACTGTATGTGCGGTGGTTTGAGTATGGGACGTTTCAGCCGACGATGCGTGCGCACGGGAGCCGCAAAGAGAATGAGGTTTGGAGTTACGGCAAGCAGGCGGAGCCAATACTCGAAAAGTATCTGAGGCTGCGGTATCAGTTGATGCCGTACATCTACTCGCTCGGGTGGTACTCGCATGAGTCGGGCGCGCCGTTTATGCGCGGATTGTTCATGGATTTTGGGAGCGATCCGAAGGTGGCTGGAGTTGGCGATGAGTATATGTTCGGTCCGGCGCTGCTGATTGCTCCTGTAACAGAGCAGGGAAGCACGAGCCGTGAGGTGTATCTGCCAGCGGGAACGGACTGGTACAACTTCTGGACGAATGAGCGCGTGCATGGCGGACAGACGCTGCGAGTGAATGCGCCGATCGATACGATTCCGGTGTTCGTGCGGGCCGGGTCGATTGTGCCGATGGGAGCGCCGGTGCTGAGCACGGATGAGAAGCAGGCGATTACAGAGGTGCGGGTTTATCCGGGCGCGAATGGGGAGTTCACGCTCTATAACGATGACGGCAAGACGTATGCGTATGAGCAGGGCAAAGACGAGATCACGCGCCTGAAGTGGGATGATGCGAGCGGCAGGCTAACGCATAGGGGCGCGGCGGTGTGGAGCGGGCCGGATGCGCAGGTGGTGAAGGTCATTCGGTGACGAGGTGACTACTGTGCTGTTGCAACATAGTTCGAAAGGTGTATTATGTCGGACACCGATATATAGCGATCCTCATGCTGCTGCGCAATCGGCTGCCTGAGCCTCGCCAGCCTTCTTCGAAGGAGGAGGTGTTCTTATGAAACGCAAACATGGTTTGGCATTGACGGCGGTTGCATTAACGATGCTGAGCGCCAGCGCGGGCGCACAGATGGTGGTGCACGCGGTGAGTGGGGTTGTGAAGGCGGTCGATCCTCACACGAACACGATGCAGCTGACAGTCGACAGCGGTGATACGAGTCAGTTCAAGCTGCCCAACGGCGCGAAGGTCACGCTGGATTTCGACAAGGCGCTGCAGTCGGACTCGGTGAATGCGGACAAGTTTCAGCATGTTGGCGATTACGTCGTCGTGTACTACTACGGCTATGACGACAACCAGACGGCTGTGGCGGTGAAGGACCTTGGGGCCGGACCCTTCGAGAAGATCGAGGGTACGGTGGTGAGCTATGACAAGCACGCGCGCACGATGACGGTGAAGGATGATGCCGGGAAGTCGGAGTCGTTCGCGCTGGGCGATCACCTGGTGGTGGATACCGGCGTGAGTGTCGCGGCGGGCCGCGGCTATGACCCGCACAAGGGATGGCAGGTGCGAGTGACCTATACCAAGGCGGCTGATAAGAACACGGCAGTGTTCGTGCGGTCGCGGCAGTAGCGTGCGGAGTTCTTACGCGCCTGGTCTGTGTCTTTTCGGCATTGCGAGTAGCTTCAGCGCGTTGTCGCGATAGACCTTTTGCAGGACATCGTCGGGAAGGTTGATTCCGTAAATATTCCAGCGGCCCTGCCGTGAAGCGTGGCTTGGATATTCGAAGTACTCGTCTTCGGTTTCGAGAAAGCGATAGTAGAGTCGGTACATTTCGACGTCGGGAACGAGGTCGGAGCCGAAGAGAATGCGATCGGCGAATCGGAGGAAGAATCGGCGCGCGGAGTAAGGCTGACGGCCGAGCTCAGAGGCGCGGGCGCTGATGTCGACGAGGACGTTGGGATTCGCGTCCAGCATCGCTGTAACGTTCTCGAGGTTTTCGCTGTTCTCCGCGATGTGAGCTGCGACGAAGGTCGTTCCGGGATGGCGCTTGAACACGCGGTCGCGCTGTGCGAGTAATTCGTATTTGCCGAATGTGGCTCCGTAGAAACTCCAGTCGGGATGCGCGGACAGCTCTTCGAGGCGCTCGTTGTGCGCGTCAATCGGCAGAAAGAAGGCTTCCGGATCGCCGATGTGCATCATCACCGGCAACCCAAGCTCGCCGCATCGATCGAATATTGGCGCAAGGCGCTGATCATCTACCTGCAGCAGCGAGCCGGTGCGGTCACGAACCGTGAGTCCGAGGTCCTTCCAGATTTTGAAGCCGACAATTCCTGCGTCTGCGAGTCTTTCGAGACGTTCGAGGCTCAGGGGAATGAAGTTGTCGAGTTCGATGCCGGTCCAGTCCATCCATCCGATGGTTGAGAATCGTTGAGGATCGGCATTGTTGAATTTTCTGATCGTGCGCAGAGCATCATCGCCGACTTTCATGGTGATGTTCACGATGCGCTCGATACCGCAATCGTCCATGATGCGGAGGACGTTTTCCGGATCCTGTGCATCGAGGTGATTGTGGTAGTCGATCACGGGAAAGCGCGGCCTCAGTATCTCGTGCACCGGCGTTTTGAGCATCGATTTTGGATGGAAGTCGCTGAGCGGCAGGCTGACATCACGTTTTGCGGTGACCATCGCGACGAACTTATCGCTAGTGTCTGGCGGAGCTGACGCGGCTTTAGAGTGCGTACTCATGTTTCGATTGTCGTCTAATCGGGCAGGACGTCCAACGTCAATACCTGGAATGGAGCGAGTTGAAATACGTGAGCGGTGCCTGCGCGCAGATGGATCGATGGCTGGCCTGCATCTTCCTTCCATGGGCTGTGCGCGGTGAAGTTTCGCGCGGCGCCAGCGGGGAGTTCGAACGCGGTTTGCGGATCGACGGTGACGGGCTGTGGCTTGTCGCTCGGGTTGCGCAAGGTGAGTATCGCTTTCTTTGGCGTCCATGACGCCCACCCGTATACCTCAAGCCATGCCGGGTCGCCGCCGATCCAATGCGTGTCTTTGAGCACCTCGGCGTTTGCGCGAGACCACTTCGCGGCTTCTGCTAAATCATCCCAGTTGTTGTCGGTCAGCAGGGATGGAGTGATGTACATCTCCTGTAATTGTGTGCCCGTGCCGAAGTACGAACGAATCTCGTTTCGGAAATCGTTGTCGGGATCTTTGTTGAGGTCCTTGTGCTTCTGCGCGTAGATGAGGCCGTGAAGCATGAGCGAGTTCAGCGGATAGAGCGGGCCGGTCTTCACGACGCCGTCGTAAGTTGCGGCATCGCGATAGGTGATCCAGCGCTCGCGGTAGGGGCCGACACCGGCGACGTTGTCGTCGTCGCCGCCACGCCAGATCGAGTCTGCATACATGAGCCAGAAGGGCGATGGGTAAGTGCCGGTGGTGAGATTAATGTAGATGTCGGGTTTTTCCTGGCGTATCTCACCGATGAGATGAATCGCGGCGTCGAAGTCGCTGTCGAACGCGCTGCCCTTGAAAACAGAATCTGCATTTCCGGTGCCGTCGAACTTGAATTGATTGACGCCATAGTTATGAATCATGCCCATGCAGACGTCGCGGAAGCGTGCGTAGTACTTGGGGCCGGAAAGGGCAAAGCCGTTGTTGACGATTTCAAAGCCCTGCTGCCGGCCGTATTCGACGCGTTCTTTCTTGGGTGCAGAATATCCTCCCCAGGGCGACATCCACACGCCGGGATCGGCGCCATAGTTTTCCGCTGCTTTGCGAACGTTGCTGAAGCCGTTGGGAAAGCCAGAGTTGAAGTTCCATAAAGAGGCGTGGTTGTCCCAGCCATCATCGAAGAGGAAGGAGTCGAGTGTGACGCCGCGTTTATCGTGTAATTCGCGGCCGAAGTTGTGGATGCGGTCGAGTGCATCGGCTTCGTCATATGGGTTGAAGTAGCCGAGGTCGTACCAGGAGTTGTAGTGCAGGAAGGTGCGGTACGCGTGCGCACGTTCGCGCTCAATGTAACGAAGAAAATCGCGACGCATCTGTCCGGTGCGGGCGACGCCAATGACGAACGAGTAGGTGATGGACTGACCGGCACGCAAAGGGAGCTCGCGGTCGATGTACGCGGTTGCGCGTTGATTGGTGACATTGCTATTCGATAGCGGGTGCTCAAATCCGAGGAAGAGATTGTCTGCAACAATGGGCGAGCCCGGCACGGAGCCTACGACGTGAGCGGTAGGCAGCGCGGTATCGAGAAGCTGAACGCGGGTGATCGGAATGTCGTGGTTGCGGGCTTCGAGGGCGAGCAACTCGCGGATATAGTTCGAGCCATCGCGTAACACTACTGACCAGACGAGGTGAAGGTTGCGATCGGCGCTTATGAGGGGAACGTCGAACTCGTCGCCCGGGAGGCGATCTGAATACCGCGATGCGTTGGGAGTTGGATTCAGATGCCTCTCGCGCACTGGGCCGTCTGTTTGCAGATTATCGGCGTTAAGAATTGAGCCGTCCTTGAGCAGGACCTTGAACGGTTCGGGGAAATGCTGCACGGCGCCGTGCAGCCGGTCTGCGATGGAAAGATGGGAGAGGTGGTGCGACGAGAGATCCCATTGCGCGGAGATCACTTGATTGGCCAGAGAATAATGTGCGCGCTGCACTGTTCCGGCAGCTTTGCCAGCGTCAATCTGGGCGGTCGCGCGACCACAAATGAGAGCCAATGCTATCAGGGATGTGCATTTGAACACTGTTTCTCGATCCTTCCTGAAGGCTTCGGGAGCACGGCGCGTAACTATCGGCGAAATCGGGACGCAATACAAAAGCGATTTGTTTATATTCACGATGTGGTCATCCAGCGTAGCGTAGATTCGGGAAAGCCGTGCTAGCCGGCTGGTGTGCGGCAGCCCATCGGAGAGGCTGTTGTCGCGTTGCAGGCACCATGCGTCGGCTCGGGTCGCTGGGTTGGTGCATGGTGGTCATGCTCCTTGTGAGCATCGATGCGCGTGCTGTTCAGCAACAAGCGCCGGATTACTTTCATCACCAGGTGGGGTCGACCGAAGACGGTCTGCCGCAGGCGACTGTTAACGCCCTTCTGCAGAGCCATCAGGGATATCTGTGGATCGCGACAGAGGATGGAGCAGCGCGCTTTGACGGGCAGAGCTTCCGTGTACTGAACCATCTGACGATACCGGCCTTCGCCAGTGACGATGTGAGTTGTCTGGCCGAGGATCACGAAGGCGATGTCTGGTTCGGCACTTCGGATGGGCTTGTTAGAAAGCATGGCGAGAGTTATCGACGCTTCTCAGAACGGGATGGACTGCCGTCGAATGAGGTTGTAGCACTCGCTACGGATTCTAGCGATCTGCTGGTCCTGACGACGGGCGGGGTTGCGGTCTGGCGGCGTGACCACTTTGAACGAATCGGAACCAACGCAGTCATAAACGGAATAACTGCGACGCCGGAAGGAGTGGTTCTCGTTTCAAAGAAGGGCGACGTTTACCGATGGAATCAAGGGCGACTCATTGCTGTTGCTTCGGCAGCAGAAGGCCAACCGGTTGTGCTCGGCGCTGCAATTAGTGACAGACAAGCGGTCTGGACGTTTGGCTTGGATTTTGTTCAATTCTCTTCAGCTTCTCAAAAGAGAATATGGCGGACGGGCGTCGAGTTGCCGGGTAACCGGGTGCAGGCCCTCCATGTAGATCGGCAAGGGAAGGCATGGATAGGAACCAATCGTGGGCTCGTCTCCATTGAGCCATCGGCGGGCTACGCTCTCCGCGATTTTGACGTTGTGCGAGGAGAGTCGGTTCTTTCCGTTTGTGTCGATCGCGAAGGAGACGTGTGGGTGGGAACGGAAGCATCGGGTCTGCATGCCCTGCAGCCGCGTAAGTTCGCCATTCTCCCGGGCTCTACTTCGGAGGCCGTGACAACAGTCGTGCGTGACAGCCGAGGAGTGATGTACTTCGGGACGCGGGACGACGGGATCTTTCGAACTGACGGCGCTGCGGAACCGGTTGACCCTAAGAAGCTGACGAGCCCGGTGATCCTCTCATTGGCAGCGGGGCCGGAGGGAGATGTTTGGGCAGGCACTCCTGATGGCCTGAACCACATCGTCGGAACAGAGGTGCATCACTGGACGATCGCTGAGGGATTGCCTGACAACTTTGTGCGCAGCGTGCTGGTTGCCGCGGATAAGACTGTTTGGGCGGGCACAAGATTTGGCCTGGTGCATATCGATGGCAAGGGTGCGCAAACCTTTACGACAGCAGACGGTTTGTCGAGCAACTCCATTGGACCGCTGCTCGAGGTGAGATCCGACGAGGCCGGGGTGAGTGAGCTCTGGATAGGCACCTCTGCCGGTTTGTGCCGGTGGACCACGCGCAAGCTTGAATGCCTGTCCTCGGCGTATCAGGCGAACGGCAGCATCATCACCGCACTCGCTGCCGATGGGGAGGGTGATGTGTGGGTGGCTTTGCATGGCCACGGCTTAGGTGTGGTGAAAGAGGATCGTGTCGTTTCGGTGTCCAGCTCCGCCATTCCAACAGAGATCGTTGGAATGATTACAGACGACCTTGGGTATCTGTGGCTTCGCTCAGCACGCGGTTTGCATCGCATCAAAATTAGTGACCTGCGAGCGTGCGTGTTGAATCCATCGGCATGCAGCAGCCTGAAAGTAGATGCTTACGGGCGCAGTGACGGGATGCAAAGCGATGAGCTCGCCGGTGAGGGTATCCCCTCTGCAGCCAAAGGATCGAACGGGGAAATATGGTTTGCGACGCGGCGCGGAATCGCTGTCACTGATGCTAAACATCTGCTGACGAATGGTGTGCCTCCCGGAGTCGTTATTACGCAAGCGCATGTGGACGGAGTGGAGTTGCCCGTCGGTGCGAGCGCCGAAATAAGCCCAGGGCATCGTCAATACAGTTTCGAGTACAACGCGCTGAGCTTGAATAATCCGGCAGGTACGCATTGCCGGTATATGCTCGACGGCTTCGATCGCGGATGGGTGGACGCGGGTACTCGGCGAGCGGCGTATTACACGAATCTGCCTGCGCGGCAGTACACCTTCAAGGTGTTGTGCGCCAACAGCGATGGAGTTTGGAGCAAGGACGAAGCCAACTTTCGCTTCCGCGTCCTGATGCCGTGGTATCGGAGTGTGTGGGCTTATTTGCTGGGGCTCTGCTTAGCAGCACTTACAGTTTTCGCGTTTGTTCAGCTGAGGGTGCGAGCCGAAAGGCGTCGGTTTGACCTGGTGTTGCAGGAGCGTACGCGTGTAGCCCGTGAAGTGCACGACACATTGGCGCAGGACCTTGTGAGCGTGTCTTTACAGGTGGAGCTAGCTGCGCAGCACGCGAAGGCAGGACGACTAGTGGAGGTGACGGAGCAATTGACGCGAACGCGGCTGCTCGTGCGGCAGGCGCTCGAGTCCGCTCGGCAGAGCATATGGAATTTGCGCGCCAACCTATCGGAGGAAAGTCTGCCGGCCCGGTTGTCGGCTCGAGTGGAAGCTCTTCGCGAGACGAATGTAACGTCGCATCTTCGCATCTCCGGCGAGTACCGCAGTGCAGCCGAGGCGACAGAGAAGGAGATACTGCGAATTGCGACTGAGGCGATCTCAAATGCTGAACGGCATTCAGGCGCCACAGAGATAAGAGTGGACCTTGCCTATGGTGCGGAAAGTCTGCGACTTCAGATTCGAGACAACGGATGCGGCTTTGATTACACATCTGCGCGCGAGATGGCAGATCACTTTGGTCTCAGGGGCCTGGAGGAACGTGCTGCTCTGCTCCAAGGACATCTGACAGTTGAGAGCGCTGTGGGGCAAGGTGCGACAGTTACACTTATAGTTCCTCTACCGACGGAGAGAGCATGATGGCCGCTACCGAACGTATTCGCGTTTTTGTCGTTGAAGATCATGCCGTGGTGCGGCAAGGGCTGATTGCGCTGTTGTCGTCCGCGCCGGAGATTGAGGTGGTGGGATTTGCAAAAGATGGTCGAGAGGCCGTGAGCCGCTATGACTCTCTTATGCCCGATGTCACGCTGATGGATCTCCAGATGCCGGGAATGCCAGGCGTGGAGGCCATTCAGCAGATCCGGCGGGGGGTGCCGACAGCGCGCTTTATCGTTCTCACGACATTTGACGGAGACGAAGATATCTATCGTGCGATGCAGGCTGGAGCGAGGGCGTATCTACTTAAGGGCGTGGATATGGAAGAACTGGTCGAAGCGATTCGAGCGGTACATGCCGGCCGCGGCCGAATTCCATCGGTGATCGCCGAAAAGCTTGCGCAACGAGTGGGCAGCGAGGAACTGAGTTCGCGCGAGGTGGAGGTGCTTGAGCGCATTGTGGCTGGACGGGCGAATAAGGAGATCGCTACGGATCTGCATATCTCTGAGGCGACGGTGAAGTCTCACGTGAACAGCCTTCTAAGCAAACTCGGCGCGTCCGACAGGACTCAGGCCGCTGTTCTTGCGCTGCAACGCGGGATCGTACACCTGCCACAATGAGGAAATCGGCTATGCGACGCATATGTTGGATTTTGCTTTTGGGTGCGCTGGCCCTCGCTGCAACCGCGCAGACGACCCGCAGCGAGCGATGGCGAGCGGCGACGGCCGCCGAACTTGAGGCCGCGCTGCCGGCCCGTGCTGCGGTGGAGAAGGAACATATCGAGACGGAGATGCGCACTGCGAACGGCATCATCAACTCGCACAACCAGATGATCGCAGCGGTGGTGTTGATTACGGCCGGGTATCAAGCCGATGGAAAATACTCGCACTTTCTCCTTGTTCAGTCGCCCCTGGTGCTGGATGGGCGTCTCACGCTGAAGCCGGGTTCGTATGTTGTGGGTTGGCGCCGCTCAGATGAGGGGCTCGAGGTGCACTTTTTTGATAGCGCGACAGGTACGGAGCGCGGAGTTGGGATCGCACGTCCTGAGCCTGGAACCCGCGTGGAAAGCTTCCACATCTGGCCACCCAGCGAGCACAAAGATATCCAGATTGGCCGATTCTTTCTGCCTTATTCGCTCCCTTGAGTACGTTTTGGCATGCACAGAAGCGGCGTCGCATGAAGATCCAGTTAAGTGCGCGCATTTCGTTCTAGCGAGCGAGTTACTGAACGGATGGCCAGCCTGAGGAGTCGAAGACGAGATAGTTGAGGCCCAGGGTAGGCGTGCCGTTGTTGTTGCCGTCGTAGTAGTGGTAGACGAGCAGCGGTTTGTTATTGACAGTCATGACGCTCTGGCCGCCAGGGCCGTAGATGTTGGAGTGAGAGCTGAGAAGGATGGTGCCTCCGCCTTGAGAGAGACCGATGCCACCGCGATCGACGTACGGGCCGGTGGGGATGGTGGAGCGGCCGACGATGATGCGATAGGTGCTGGAGGTTCCGCTGCAGCAGACGTTGATCGAGGCGAAGTAGTAGAAGTACTGCGTTCCGTTGAAGACGTAGGGGTAGATGAAGGAGCCCTCTTCGCCATTGGTGCGAGCGGCGATGTTGGCGAGGGTGGTGTTGGAAGCCAGGCGGAGCCCGGTGGCGGGGTCGAGCTGGAGGATGTGAATGCCGTCGTTCCAGGAGCCGAAGGAGAGCCACCAGTTGCCGGCGCTATCGATGAAGAGAGCGGGGTCGATGGCATTGAAGCCGGTGGTGCATCCGGTAGTGGTGCCGCATGAAGCGATGATCTTGCCGGCGTCGGTCCACGGGCCGCTGGGGCTGGTGCTGGTGGCGAGGGCGATGACGGCTTGGGGGCCGCTGTTGGTGCCGGCGACGGCGGGGTTGTTGTAGATGGGAATCGAGTAGTACTGATAGTAGACGCCGTTGGCATGGAGGACGTCAGGGGCCCAGATGTCGGTGCGGCCGTTGGTGCCGGTGGTGTTTTCAGAGGCCCACCAGCTGAAGTCCGGGTTGATGTCGCCGCTGGTGACGGCGGTGAAGGTGGACATGTCGGTGGAACTGGCGAGCGTGTTGTGCGTGCCATAGAGCCAGAAGGTGCCGCTGGCGTCCTGGATCATGTTGGGGTCGTGGACGTAAATGCCGGAGCCAGAGATGGCGAGCGGGGCAGGGTAGACGTTGTTGAATGTGTCGGTGAGTGTCCACTCCTGGCACCTGCAGCCGGTGCCGGTGGTGGCTCGGGCGCCCTGGTCGATGATGCTGGGTGAGGCCGACGTATCGAGCTGGAGATAGAGTCCGCTGTTGATGTTTTTGATGAGATAGTTGCCGTCGGTGAGGATGTAGAAGGACCAGAGGTGATCATTGGTTCCGTTGTCGGCCCATTGGAGCGCCTGCGCTCCGCCCGCAGTGGAAGCGTTGGCGATGCCTATGACCTGGTGGGTTAGCAGATTCTCGACATTGAATTCGCTGTTGCCCATGGGCATGAAATGCCAAAGCTGATCGCTCGCGCTGTCGGTGGATGCGAGGGTCAGGCTAGCACCAGCGGTCTGGTTCTGTGAGGCAATGCCAAGGAACTCGCTGTTCGAGGCGCTCTTGATCTGAAACTGCGTACTGTCACCGACGGTGCTGATGGTGCCCATGTCGGGAGTCGTGGGGTTTTGGGGTGTGGTCGAGCCACCGGAGTTGTTGCTCGAGCAGCCTGCGGCAAGGACAGCGAGCACTGCGAGGAGGAGCGCCAGGCTTGAAGATGACTTCTGCATGCAGGCCTCTGTTCGGGAAGAGGTCGAATCGGTGAACTGGAGGACTGGCGAGGCTAAAGAAAACCAGGCTGACGGGCAGTTCCCGTGCCGACTCAGTGGCTCACTTCAAATGTGTTGCTGGGTGGTCTACAATCTGCGTGGCTGCAAGGGCCACATTTGTCCGAAAATGTAACCGATTTCAAGTAGGGTGCGCAATTCGCTGCTCCGGAGGAGGTTTTTACTTTATGCGCTTTGTGGCTTGCAGAACGATTTCGTTGGTGGTCCTGGGAGTGACGCCGCTGTTGCCGGCGCTTATGTGTGGGGCACAGACGCGCGCAGCGGAACTGCCACCGGCGCAGTTGACCGTAGACACTGCAACGATTGTGACACCTGTTAGCCCGATGCTTTACGGGATGATGACAGAGGAGATCAATCATTCCTATGACGGCGGATTGTATGCGGAGCTGCTGCAGAACCGGACGTTTCGGGCGAGCTGGGAGGGCGTGGAGCACTGGGACCTGGTGCGGCATGGCGACTCGCAGGCGGCGATAGAGATCGATAAGGGCAGCGGTCCGCGCAAGGCACTGCCATACAGCATGAAGCTCACCGTGAGTGCGGCGACGGAGGGTGAACAGGCAGGTCTGGTGAACTCCGGATATTGGGGCGTCGCGTTGAAGCCGCATGCGATATATCGCGGATCGTTTTATGCGAAAGCGGACGATGATTCGGTAGGGCCGGTGCACGCCAGGCTGATCAGCGACAAGACGGGAACAGTGGTGGCGGAGACGACCGTGCCGGTGCATGCCGGCGACTGGTCGCAGTACACGTACACGTTGACGACTGGAGCGATTCCGGTTTCGATGCAGAATCACCTCGAGCTCACGGTGGCGCATCCGGGGACGCTGCGACTACAGCTCGCGTCATTGATGCAGCCGACGTTTCATGACCGTCCGAATGGGAATCGTGCGGACCTGATGGAACGCATGGCAGGGTTGCATCCAACGTTTCTGCGGCTGCCGGGAGGCAACTATCTGGAAGGCGACACGCTGCGCGATTGGTACAACTGGAAGGAGACGATCGGGCCGCTGGTGGATCGGCCTGGACACCAGGCACCGTGGACCTACTGGTCGACGGACGGGCTAGGACTGCTGGAGTTTCTGGAGTGGTGCGAGGACCTGAAGATTGAGCCCGTGCTCGCGGTGTACGCGGGCTATTCGCTGCGACAGCAGCATGTGAATCCGGGCAAGGACCTGGAGCCGTACGTGCAGGCTGCGCTGGATGAGGTGGAATATGTGACCGGCGACACGAGCACCAAGTGGGGAGCGGAGCGCGCGAAGGATGGCCATCCGGCGCCATTTCCGCTGCACTACATCGAGATAGGCAATGAAGACTTCTTTGACCGCTCAGGGAGCTACGATGCGCGGTTTGCGCAGTTTGCGCGTGCGCTTCACAAGAAGTACCCAGAGTACAAACTGATTTCGACGACGCCGGTGAAAGAGTCGAATGCGGACGAGCAGCCGGATGTGCAGGACGATCACTACTACAAGCCGTGGGGCGAGATGCTGGACTTCACGAAGCACTATGACGATGCGCCGCGCACGGGGCCGAAGATATTTGTAGGTGAGTGGGCGACGCTTTCCGGGACTCCAACGCCGAACTTTGGCGGCGCCCTGGCGGATGCGGCCTGGATGACCGCGATGGAGCGAAATAGCGATTTGATCATCATGGCGGCGTATGCTCCGCTGCTCGTCAACGTGAACGGCGGACAATGGGGAACAAACCTGATCGGGTTCAACGGCGTGACCACCTACGTATCGCCTAGTTACTACGCGCAGGCGTTGTTCGCGGGACATTTGGGCGGTGGCACGCCAAAGACCACGATTAGCGGAGGCGGGAAGCGGTTCTACTATTCGGCTTCCGTGGGGTCGAAGGATCATGTGCTGCATTTGAAATTTGTGAACGCTTCGAACGAGGAGCAGCCGCTGACGATCAAGCTGGATGGTGTGAAGGGTGGGCACACGGCGAGGCTATACACGCTGCATGCGGCGAGCTACGAGGCAACGAATACTATCTCCGATCCGGAGTTCATTCATCCGGTGGAGTCGACACTCAAACTTTCGATGGAGACGTGGAAGCACGCGATTCCAGGCCTCACAATCGAGGTGATCGACATCCCGATGGACTGATAAATTGGGTGTGCCGTTCCGGTGGAAGATGCAGATGCGCGCGAAAGCTCGATGGGTCCCTGGTGCGCTGGTGATTGCTCTGCTTGCGGCGGCGGCTGGATTCAGCGTGCAGGCGGTTCGCGCCGGAAGCGAGGCTGATGCTGCGGCCGAGGCCCAGCAGACCTATAGCAAGAAGGTCGCGGCAACCTATAACAAACGGTTTGGAGCGACGGAATATTTTTTGCCGTCGAATGCGGAGAGCGATAACGGAGAGTTCATGGATCCGAAGAGCTTTCCGAGTGCGAAGTACTGCGGGCATTGCCATGAGGAGGCGCACGAGCAATGGCGCGAGTCGGCGCATTCGAACTCGAACCGTCCGCCGTGGTATCTGCGGAATGTACAGCTGATGGATTCTGAGAAGGGTGTTGAGTACTCGCGACACTGCGAAGGGTGTCATGACCCGATCGCGCTGCTGAGCGGAGCGCTCACCGAAGGAGGACCGGGCCGCAAGTGGTATGACGATGAGGGCGTTACGTGCAGCGTGTGCCACTCGATTCAGAAGGTGACGACGCGCGGAACGGGAAGCTATGTGATGGGCACTCCGGCCGCGCTGGTGGACGAGAACGGCAAGCCGGTTACGCGCCCAGTGAGCGATGCTGAGATACTGGCGCACCTGGACCGTCACAGCCAGGCGGTGATGAAGCCTTTCTATCGCACGTCGCAATTTTGCTCGGCGTGCCATGAAGCGGCGCTGCCACGACAACTGAACGATTACAAGTGGCAGAGAGCAATCTCGCTCTATGACGAGTGGCAAGCCTCTTCGTTTGCGAAGCAATCGCCGTTGCCGTTTTACGTAAAGGATTCGGTCTCGACCTGCCAGACGTGCCACATGCCGAGAGAGCCGTTGGAGACGCGCGACCAGGGAGCGAAGCAGGGCAAGCTGGCATCGCATAGATGGCTGGGAGCAAACACGTTAATTCCGCAGTACTACGGCTATGCCGAGCAGGAGCGGAAGACGGTGCAGTTTTTGCAGAACAACGTGCTCAATGTGGACCTGTTTGCGCTGGAACATGGAGATGCGAACGGCGTACCTGACAAAATTGCCGCTCCGCTGGGACTCGTGAATTTCCGTGTTGCTTCGGGCGAGCGAGTGACGCTGGATGTGGTGATTCAGAACAAGGGAATTGCGCATAGCCATGTTCCGGAACAGCGTGATATGTACGAGTCGTGGGTGGATTTCACGGTAACGGATGCGAATGGGAAGGTGCTGTGCGAGAGTGGATTTTTGAAATCGAATGGGGATCTCGATCCACAGGCGCACAGCTTCACGAACCGGCTGATCAACGCGAAGGGCGGTTTGAACGATCTGCACCAGGTGTGGGATACCCGCGTGGTGGCATACAACAACACAATCCAGTCCGGACGGTCGCAGGTGGTGCGATACAGCTTTACGATGCCTTCGGGTGAAACCAATGCAGTAAAGGTGACTGCGACGGTGAAGTATCACCGCTTTGACCAGCACTTCATGGACTTCGGAATGGCCAAGCAGCATTACGAAGAGCCGTTGGTCGATATGGTTTCGACAAGCCGGGTGATTCGCGTAGGAGACAACACTACCGGTGAGCCGGACAGGGCCGCAAACCCGGAGTGGATGCGATGGAATAATTACGGGATCGGCCTGATGGATGCGCAGCAGTATGCGGCCTCGTATGCGGCGTTCAAGCGTGTGGCGGAACTGCGGCCTGATTACGCGGATGCTTATACGAACATGGCCATCGTTGATATCCAGTGGGAGCGTTATAACGACGCGCGTCCCAATCTGGAAAAAGCATTGCAGCTTTCGCCTGGGAATGCGCGGGCACTGTATTACAGGGCTCTGGTGGAGCGGAACGAGGGCAAGCTGAATATGACGGTGGCGGACCTTGAGAGCGTCGTACACGACTATCCAGATTCGCGCGATGCGATGCGTGAGTTGGGCTTCACGTTTTATCAGCAGCACAAGTATCCGCAGGCGCTCAAAGAGTATGAGGCGCTGCAGGCAAACAGCCCGGATGATTTGGCGGCGCACTACAATCTGGCGATTCTGTACCGACGGCTGGGGATGAAGGACAAGGCGGCACGCGAGGCGGCTACGTTTGCGGACCAGAAGGATGATCCGACGGCGAATACGTATGCGTTGGAGTTCTTGAGGAACCATACAGAGCTAGCGAATGAGAGCGTACCGTGGCATACGCATGAGCTGGACATAGAGCCGCTGCCGGCCGAGGGTGCGGCGCACTCACGATGAGATTTGACTGGGGCCAAATTCTGGCGGGCAAGGTGGGTACCGCCGGATGGTGGCGCGTGCCGGCCGGTCACGCCTTGTTGGCGGGGTCGCTGGCGATGGCTGTGCTGGGCGCATGGGTACCGGTGCAGACGGTGCACGCTTTCTCGCGCAAGGACCGTGCGAAAGCGGAGGTTCTATTCCGGGAGAAGGGATGCGAGCATTGCCACGGCGTTGACGGTGTGGGAACAGAGCGCGCACCGAGCCTGAGTACTGTGGGAAAGCATCTTTCCAAGGCTCAGATTGAGCAGCAGATCAAGGCGGGCGGTAAACAAATGCCGGCGTTCGGTGATGTGCTCAGCCCAGAGGAGACGAAAGAGCTTGTAGATTATCTTGTGCACAAGAAAAAGCCGGCTAAGGAAGCACCGAGGACGAGCTGATGCGCGAGAGCAACGCGAGGCAGAATTTCAGACGATGTCGCGGAGACCGTGTGGTGGTGGGACTATGTGCACTTCTGCTTTTCAGTGCAGCCACGGTGTTTGCGCAACAGCCGCATGCATATGCGCTCCAGGGAGACTATTGGTTTACGCACGATCCTTCGATCGCGAAGGACGGCGGAACGTACTATATCTTCGCCACCGGAAAGGCGCCGGGAGGCGGGCAATTGCCGGTGCGCTGCTCAGAGGACCTGGTGCACTGGCGGATGTGCGGGCATGTGTTCGACGAGATTCCGCAGTGGATTCAGCAGCGGAGCCCGGGGACGAAGGAACTGTGGGCACCGGACATCTCGCACACGCACGGTGAATACCGGTTGTATTATGCGTACTCGCTGTTTGGGAGAAACCTTTCGGGGATTGCTTTGGCTGTGAACAAGACGCTGGACCCTAAGAGCCCGGACTACAAATGGGTGGACAAAGGGTTGGTGCTGGAGTCGAAGGAGAGTGACGACTTCAACGCGATCGATCCGAACTATGTTGAAGATACGAAGCATCACGCGTGGCTGTCGTTCGGCAGCTTCTGGACCGGAATCAAGATGCGCGCCTTGAATGCGGACACGGGGATGGCTTCTGACAAGGACAAGAAGCTTTATTCGCTGGCCAGCCGCGTAAAACCGGAACATCCTGCGCCGCAGAAGTTTGATCCCGAGCATCCGACGCTCCCTCCGGACTGGGAGGCGATCGAAGCGCCGTTCATTGTGCCGCACGGAGGCTATTACTATCTTTTCGTCTCGTTCGATCTGTGCTGCCGGGGAACGAGAAGCACCTACCGGACGATGGTGGGGCGCTCACGGGAGATCACGGGACCGTACTTGGACAAGGATGGAACGCCGATGCTGAAAGGTGGTGGCTCGCTTCTGCTGGGGCCGAACCGGCGGTGGCTCGGGCCTGGCGGGGAGTCGATTCTGCACCAGGAGGATGGGAGCGATCTGATCGTCTTTCACGCGTATGATGCGGTGACGGGAAGGCCGGCGCTGCAGATTTCCACGATCGTCTGGCATGAGGGATGGCCGGAAGCGGCGTTGGGCGATGACACAGAATAGACTCGAACGACTGAGGTACGTGCCTGCAAACTCAGGAGCACGACAGCTTAGATGAACATCACTGCAGTGGCGAAGAGAGCTGGCGTTTCCACAGCGACGGTGTCGCGCGTGATGAATGGAACCGCCAACGTGAGCCCGGAGACGGCGGAGCGCGTGCGCGATGCGGTGGAGGCCCTGGATTTTTATCCGGACGTCAACGCGCGTGCGCTGGGTTCGGGACGGAGCGGCTTGTATGGTCTGATTATCTCCGACATCACGAACCCGTACTTTCCTGAATTGGTGAAGGCCTTTGAAGATATCGCGGTAGAGCATGGGCAGGATGTGCTGATCGCGAACACAGACTATGACCCGAAGCGGATGGAGATGTGCGTGGTCCGCATGCTGCAACGCAAGGTGGACGGCGTCGCGATCATGACCTCGGAGATGGAAGACCGGCTGATCCGCACTCTGGGCCAACGGCAGATTCCGACAATCTTCATGGATACGACGACCACAGGTCGTGGGGCGAGTACCGTGAATGTCGACTACACCGGCGGAGTCATGGAGGCCATGAGATACCTGTTTGAGCTGGGGCATAAGGAGATTGCTTTTATTAGCGGACCGCTCGCCCTGGGGTCGGCGCGCGCCCGGGCAGAGGCCTTTCAGGCGGCGTTGCGAGAGCACGGCGTGAAAATGCGCCCGGAATGGATGCAGGAAGGGGACCATCGCGTGGAGGGTGGCCATCATGCGATGAAGCGGATTCTGGATTCGGGGATCCTGCCGACGGCGGTGCTCGGGTCAAACGATCTAACGGCGATCGGAGCGATGGGGGCGATTCACGAGAGAGGATTGGACATACCAGGCGACATCTCGGTGATCGGCTTCGATGACATCGAGCTGAGTGCGTATACGCTGCCGTCGCTGACGACGCTTCGTGTTCCGCGGCGCGAGATGGCATCGACCGCGTTTCGTTCGCTCTTTCGCGGACGCGAAGCGTCTCCTGCAAAACGCGTCCGCCAGCGGACGCATGTGATCACGACGAAGCTGGTGGTGCGAGGATCGACAGGACCGGCACCAGCGAATCGCAAAGGCGGCTCGCAGATCTGAGCCTGAGAAAGAGCGTTAACCAGCGAAAAGACGATCGCTGCATGTAACCGATTGCAAGCGGATGCGGGAGTCGGGCATGCTGGACGACGGTAAAAGGAGTTGAAGTGAAGAGACTTTGGATTGTCGGGTTGGCCCTCGCGCTGTCGACTGCGGGGATTGCTCAGGATGCAGCGGGGCGATGGCCGGAGTCGAAGGCCAATGCCTGGTATGCAAAACAGCCGTGGCTGGTGGGTGCGAACTTCGTGCCGTCGGATGCGATCAATCAACTGGAGATGTTCCAGGCGGCGACGTTTGATCCTGCGCAGAACGATCGCGAGTTGGGATGGGCAGAGTCAATCGGCATGAACACGATGCGAGTGTTTCTGCAGGACCAGTTATGGGAACAGGATCCGGAGGGGTTCAAGCATCGGCTGGATGTGTTCCTCGGGATCGCGGCAAAGCATCACATCCGGCCGCTGTTGGTGCTGTTTGATTCATGCTGGGAGACCGACCCGCATCTCGGGCCTCAGCATCCGCCGATACCGGGGGTGCACAATTCGGGATGGGTGCAGAGCCCTGGAAAGAAGCGGCTGCTGGATCCGGCGGTTGAGCCGCAGTTGAAGGCGTACGTGGAAGGTGTGGTCGGAGCGTTTGCCAACGATGACCGTGTGCTCGGGTGGGATGTGTGGAATGAGCCCGACAACCGCGGCCTTGACAGTGAAGAGGATGTTGCAGCGAAGGTGAAGCGTGTGGATGATCTGCTGCCTAAAGCGTTCGCGTGGGCGCGCGCCATGCGTCCTTCGCAACCGCTTACGAGCGGAGTGTGGAGAGGGGACTGGGTCGACCCGAACAAGGAGAGCGAGACGACGAAGATTCAACTGGCGGAGTCGGATGTGATCTCGTTTCATAACTACGACTGGCCAGAGATATTCGAGGCGAGGGTAAAAGAGCTCGAGCGATATCATCGGCCGCTGATCTGCACGGAATACATGGCGCGCGGGAATGGCAGCACCTTTGACACTGTGCTTCCGGTTGCTAAGCGTTATCGCGTCGCGGCGATTAACTGGGGGCTGGTTGCGGGAAAGACGCAGACGTATCTTCCCTGGGACTCCTGGCAGCGGCCGTACGTGACAGTTCAGCCGCCGATCTGGTTCCATGATGTGTTCCATCCGGATGGAACGCCGTACAGAGAGCGTGAGGTCGATCTGATTCGAGAGTTGACCGGACGTGGAACACCGGAGCCGAAGGAGGCAGCGGCGGCGCAGTGAAGGGCAAATCTTTGGCGTGCACAGGCCCGGAGCAGCAACGAGGGTCGGGAGGGCGCAAGCTTCTTCTGTCGGCTTGTGTCGGAGCCGGGTTGATGTTTGGGTCCATTGCCGGTCACGCACAGAGTTCTTCCTCGACTGCACCTCCGCCAGCGACGCCGGGCAAGTTTGTGGACGTGACCGCAGCGAAAGGTGTGAACTTTACTGCCGTTGCTTCGCATACGAGCCACAAGTATCTGCTCGAAACGATGGGGTCTGGAGTCGCGCTCTTTGATTACGACAACGACGGCCGCCTGGATCTGTTCTTCGTGAACGGAGCGCCTCTGGATGATCCCATGCAGAAAGGAGCGGTTCCGCAGAAGCGATCACCAAAGGATTGGAACCGGCTGTATCACCAGCGCAAGGACGGAACATTCGAGGACGTTACGGAGAAGGCAGGCCTGAAGGGCACTGGGTATGACATGGGAGTCGCCGTGGGTGACTACGACAACGATGGGAATGAGGATCTGTATGTCACGGGGTACGGCGGGAATCATCTGTATCACAACAATGGCGACGGAACCTTCACGGACGTCACAGAACGGTCGGGCACTGGAGGCGATCACACGCCCGGAAAGGCTTGGTATACAAGCGCCGCGTGGGTGGATCTGGACAACGATGGGCTGCTCGATCTGGTGGTGCTGCGGTATGTGAAGTGGGACTTTGATGACGTTTGGTGCGGCGAGCATCGGGAAGGCTATCGGGCGTACTGCCACCCGGACCTGTTCCCGGCGATTGCGCCGGTCGTCTATCACAACAACGGCGATGGCACCTTTACCGATGTGACGACGAAGGTTGGGATGGCGATTCCTGGAAAAGGATTAGGCATTGCGATTGCCGACTATGACCGGGACGGGAAGATCGACATCGCGGTTGCGAACGACTCGATGCCCGAGTTTCTGTTTCACAACAAGGGCGACGGCACCTTCGAGGAGACGGGGTTTACGGCGGAGATAGCCGTAGATGGCGAAGGCAGAACTTATGCAGGGATGGGCATTGCCTTTCAGGACTTCAATAACGACGGCTGGCCTGACCTTGCCATCACGAACCTCGCGAACCAGAAGTATGCGTTGTATCGCAACAGCGGGGATGGGTCGTTCACCTACGACACCTATGCAACAAGCCTCGCATCGATGACCCTGTTGCATTCCGGGTGGGGAATTTTCTTTCTGGATTATGACAACGACGGCTACAAGGATCTGCTGGTGACGCAGGGTCATGACCTGGATACGGTTGAACTGAACTATCCGCAAGTGCACTACAAAGAACCGATGTTGCTGGCCAGAAACATGGGCAATGGGACGTTTGTCGATGTGTCGGCGGAGTCCGGCGATGTGTTCAAGCAGCGCTGGGTGGGAAGGGGAATGGCTGTCGGGGATTTTGATAACGATGGCTTGCTCGATGCCGTCGTGACGACGAACGGCGGGCCAGCGTATCTTTTGCGCAATGAGACCCCCACGTCGAACCATTGGCTATCGCTACTGCTGGTGGGACACAAGAGCAACCGGGATGCGATTGGAGCTGTGGTCAAGGTAACGACTGCGCATGGCGACCAGTACTGGACGGTATCGACGACAGGAAGCTATCTCTCCTCTAACGACAAGCGGGCGCACTTTGGGCTGGGGGCGGATACGATGGCACGAAGCATCGAGATCGCATGGCCGAGCGGGATTCACCAGACCTTGACGAATGTGGCGGGCGATCGTGTTGTCCGCATTGACGAGCCGAATTCCTCACAGGCGGCAGCAGCGAAGTGAATCTTTTGCGATGGACGGGGATGTTGGCGTCGATTGCGATCCTGACTCTCGGGAATTCATTGTTGTGCGCTCAGCAACCGGTGTTGTCCGATCCGCCCCCGGCCGCATCCGTGGATGCCGGGACGCTGGCGCAGGTGCAGGCGCTGCTCGACGCGGGTAAGTTTCACGAGGCCGAGGGAGCACTAAGGGTCTACCTGAGAGACAACGACCGTTCTGCGGCCGGCCACGCAATGCTGGCTTACGCGTTGCTGCGGGAGAACAGGCCCGCGGACTCTCTAAAGGAGTACACACGAGCCGCGGAGATTGAGAAACCTTCGGCGCAGATGCTGGAGCGTGTGGGACAGGACTACGTGTTGCTGGCCGATTGGCCGGAGGCGGACAAGTGGACACTACGCGCGGTACAGATGGATCCCACGAATGCCGATGCGTGGTACAGCCTGGGGCGCATACGGTATAGCGAGCAGCGATTCAGCGACGCACTGTCTTGCTTTCAGCGGGCACTGAAGCTCGCACCGAAGAGCGTGAAGGCGGAGAACAACCTGGGCCTGACATACGAGGCTCTGAACCAGACGGACGCGGCGGTGGAGGCGTATCGGCAGGCGATAGAGTGGCAGGATCAAGGGCCGCGCGAACAGCTAAGCGAAGAGCCGCTGCTGAACCTGGGGATTGTGTTGCTGCACAAGGGGGATCTCGCCGGAGCGCAGCCTCTTCTTACGCAGGCTGCGGCTCTGGCACCCAAAGATTCACGAATCCGCGAACATCTGGGTCAGCTTTACATGCAAAAGGCCGACTATGCAGCGGCGGAACATGAGCTGCAGCAAGCTTGCGAGCTTGATCCGAAGAACTCCAGCCTGCACTTTCTTCTCGGCCAGGCATATCGGCATCTGGGAAAGCTGGAGGAGGCCAAGGCGGAGTTTACTCTTTCGGCACGACTCGCCAATCCCTCCGTCCAATGAGCGAGTTTGATGTCATCCATTAGGTGGATATGAAACTGAACCTTTTGTCACTTTCCTGTTGACACGAGCCACTGGGGAAGTTAGCGTTTTGGACGGAAGAAACCGATTACAAAGCCGCATGTAACCGCTTGCAACAGAGCCGAAAAATCGACCAGGCCATAGTTCTACAGTTCCTTTTTGGAGAGCCTGCATGTCAACGCCATTCGCTAAGCGCCTCTTCTTCGCTGTATGGTTTTTCCTTCTGACAATTTGCGTCGCAGTCCCGGCCCTTGCCCAGTCCGTGCGCGGCGCCATCAGCGGAAGCGTAACCGACCCGACCGGAGCCCTGATCCCGAATGCGACGGTTACGGCTACGAACCAGGGGACGGGCGGAAAGAACATTACCCATTCGACGGGCGCAGGCGTCTTTCACTTTCCTGATCTGCCCATCGGTACATACACCGTGACGGCGACGGCGCCAGGCTTTGCGACGAAGACCAGCACCGGGGTTCTGGTCCAGGTCAACAGCACAACTCCTCTGAACATCTCGCTCGCCTCGGGATCGGTAAGTGACGTGATTACGGTCGACGCCAGCGGCAATCTGCTGCAGACCGAAAGCTCGGATATAAGCGGGGTCGTATCGAATAGGCAGATTGAGGATCTTCCGCTTTCGCTTGCATCGGGTGTCGGCGGACTGCGTTCGCCAGAGACGTTCGTCTTTCTGCTGCCCGGTACGACCGGACCCGGGAGTGGTACTTCGGGAAACACGGGGAACGGTGTCTTTTTCTCCAGGCTTAGCGGCGGCCAAGCCTATGGCGCCGAGGTGTTGCTGGACGGCGCCAGCATTCAGCGCAGTGAAAACGGCTCGTCCTTTGATGAGACCTCGCCGTCGATCGAGGCGCTGCAGGAGTTCAAAGTTACAACGTCGACTCCGTCAGCGGAGTTTGGTCGTACGACCTCAGGTATCGAGAGCTTTTCGACGAAGTCCGGAACGAACGATTTTCACGGTATTGGGTATGCGATCGTGAAGAACCGCGTCTTCGATGCCAACAACTGGTTCAACAACGGATATAAAGCAGAAAACTGCGTGGGCGTGTCCGAGATTCAGTGCAATTACAGTAAGCCGCAGGACAGCAAATTCGATTATGGCGGGATATTCGATGGTCCTGTCTGGATTCCTAAGCTCTACAACGGAAGGAACCGCACGTTCTTTCTCTTTGCGTGGGAGAAGTACCAGCTGCACCTCGGCAGCGTGATCCAATCCACCTTGCCAACCGCGGCAGAGCGGAACGGCAATTTCAGCGATATCCTTGGCCCCGCGTCTTCTCCTGTACCAGGCAATTCGCCGTACCCGGGTATCAGCTATGACGTTCTGCTGAATCCGTGCACGGGTCAGCCTGTTCTCTACAACCAGATCTTCGATCCGCGCACGTCACAGCAGATCAGCCCAGGAGTCTTCTGCCGACTGCCGTTCTCGGGTAATCAGATTCCGACCTCATTGTTCAGCGCCGCGGCACAGAAACTGATTCAGGGACTTCCCCTGCCGAACCAGGCACCCACGAGCACGGATCAGTTCGGTTACGTCAACAATTACTCGTATTCTGCGGTCGCGCCGAACACAAATACTACGTATACGGTCCGCATCGATCAGAACTTGGGGGACAAGAGCAAGATCTTTGGAAGCTACAGCACGCGGCAGAACTTCAAGCTTACGGCCGCTCCCGATATGCCTGAGCCGTTCAATAACTCGGGGTATATCCAGACTTTCACGACTCATTACACCCGGGTGGGCTGGGACTTCACCTTTACACCGACTCTGTTGAACCATCTCAATCTCGGTTACAACCGGACCAACAGCGTCAATCTTGGTAACAACCTGAACTCCAGCCTGACTGCCACCTCGGCGGGCGTGGCAAACGATCACTCGGTCTTCTATCCACTGCTCATTTTTCCAAGCCCGGATGCTCCTTCAACGCTTGGACAACAGCAGAACGGGGACAATATCGACAACGGATCGCGCGTAGAAGACAGCGTGAGCTGGGAAAAGGGCCGGCAGAGCTTCAAGTTTGGCGTTGATTTCCGCTACCAGCAGTACTCGGTCATCCAGTACAACGTTGACACGCTGAACTTCTATCGCGACCAGACGGCGGGCGTGAGCAACTCCTGCTGCGGATCGGGAAATCCGTTCGCGAGCTTCCTGCTGGGAGAAGTGGGGAACGGCAGTCAGAATGTTTATAACGACAATCCTCGCTGGAACTCTCATTACATCGGCGTCTTTGTCGAGGACGATATCAAGTTCAGCAGCAACCTGACGGTAAATGTGGGGCTGCGCTACGACATCGATGCGCCTCGTCATGAAGCGCTCAATCGGACATCCGACTTCAGCTTGACGGCGCCGGACGCAGCCGCGGGCGGCTTGCCCGGTGCGCTCGTCTTCGGTACCACCTGCAACTGCAACACGGCATGGGCCAACACCTGGTATAAGGACATCGCACCTCGTTTAGGGTTTGCTTACGTCCTTCCCGGCACAAACAACAAGGCAGTCCTTCGTGGCGGCGGGGCAATCCTCTACGGCCCACTGCAGTACAACGATTTCGGCGGGTCGATGTCGCTGGGTTACAACCAGTCGCGCGACTTCTTCCTTGGCCAGACGGCGACAACCGGCGGCGCATTCACCCCCGCTTTTCGTCTGGACTCCAGCTCGGCGGCTGACCCAACCAACTCAACGGTTGGCTATCCAAATGTGAGCTTCGCTCCGAACCTCGACCCGACTCAACTTACGGCTCCGAATGGACCGGGTAGCTTCGACGCGGTTGGCGGAGAACTGATCCTGCCCGGAGACGGGCGCCCCTCGATGACCAGCAACTGGAGTCTCCAGATTCAGGACGAACTCGCGAAGGACTTGATTTTCACCATGGGCTATATCGGCCAGGTGGCACAGAATCTTCGTTCCGGCTTCCTCTCCAACTTCAACAATATCGATCCCAAGTATTTCAGTCTGGGTGACAAGCTGAATAACGCGGCCTACTTGATCCCGCTTGGAGGTTCGAACTCCGGGGTAAACGCGCCTTACTCGACCTTCACGGGCGCGCTGGGACAGGCACTTCGTCCATTCCCGCAATATGACTACATTGCTGACGACTGCTGTCTTGAGAACCTGGGGCACTCGTCCTATAACGCGATGCTCGTCTCGCTGGCGCGCCGATTCCGCAATGGGCTGAATCTGCAAGCTTCTTACACGTGGTCGAAGACCCTCACGGACGCCGATTCGGCGATCCCCTTCAGCTACACAAGCAACAATCAGCGTGAACAGGCGGCGAACTCCACCAACCTGAAGCAGGACAAAGCAGTCAGCGTTCAGGACCTGACCAATCAGTTCTCTCTCAGCTATCTCTATCAGCTTCCATTCGGCAAAGGCCGGCATTGGTTGAATAACAGCCGCGGGTTGGATTTGCTCATCGGCGGTTGGCAGGTGGGCGCGATCCAGCGATACTCCAGCGGTCAGCCGATAGATTTCGGTTGTGCGAGTGGAATACCGTATTACCAGAACTGTATTACGTACACAGCCGGGCCGGCTTCTTATAACGCCACGAGCTTTGCGAGTGCGGCCTACCAGGCCAACAAGAACGGTCCAAGCACCTTCAACCATCAAACATGGTTCAAGCCTGCGTACCGTGCTCCCGGCACAAACGGAGCAGGTGATCCCGGCGTTCCGATATCCCAGGCTGCGTTTGTGGATCAGAACCGGGAAGGGCTGAATTGGCCTCGGGCAATATCTCCCGGTTGCGGAACTGCTGCTCAGCCGTGCTCGTTTGCTCCGTTTTCATTCGGAAACATCGTGCGCGTAACCGAAGCAATCACCGGTCCAATGTACAAGGCGGAAGACGTCAGCTTGCTGAAGGACTTCCACCTCACCGAGCGAGTCCAGTTCGAGTTGAAGGGCGAGGCGTTTGACGTATTCAATCGTCACCGCATGGGCTTGCCGGATCTTCAACCGGCCGACTCGTCCAACAACGTGAACGGCTTCGGTATTCCGACGGGCACCGACTATGGACCTCGCAATATGCAGGTCACCGGAAGGATTACCTTCTGACCCAAACAAGCAGGGACCTCCTGTGCCATCACTGAATGCAAAGCCAAGAAGAGGGAGCCTCGAGCTCCCTCTTTCGGTTTGGCAGCGGTGTAACCTCAAGCACATTATGAACTGCACCTGTTGTGCTCTGACGTTCTTCCTGATGCCCGTGCTCGCGATGGCGCCGAGTAGGGGTGAAGCGCAAACGACTGCACAGCCAAATGCGCTAAAACACCAACTCCAGGCAGGTGCGGAGGCACTGCAGAGGGGGGATGTGGCTGCTGCGGAGTCGGACTTTCAGCAGGCCATTGCCGCGGCTCCTACGCTTGCCGACGGATATCTTGGACTTGGCATGGCTCGGTTACGAGAGGGGAAACCAGAGGATGCCAGCCGTGCGCTGGAACATGCGGGCAAACTCAATCCGCAGCTTCCCGGAGTCCATCTTTTTCTCGGAATCGCAGAGTATCAACTGGGCAAGCCGGAGGAGGCATTGCAATCCCTGCAGACGGAGCTTGGGCTGGAGCCCAGCAATCTTGAAGCGCTAATCTGGCAGGGAATTATCCAACTGAACATGGGCCATCCGGAGGAGGCGGTCTCGGCGCTCGACCAAGCGGTTGCGCTCGATCCCAAGAGCCCGGAGGCTTTGTACTACTCTGTGCGGGCGCATCGTCTGGTGGCCGAGGCTGATTATAAGAAGCTGTACGCACTTGATCCTGATTCGAGCTTCGCGCATCGTGCTCTGGCGGAGACCTTTGCCGATGCGCAACAGCCAGAGAAGGCTATCGAGGAATATGAGGCGGCGATTCGCAAGGACCCGAAGGATCCCGATCTTTATGAATCGCTCGGAGAAGAGAATCAGAAGATCGGCCGTCTGGAACCCGCCACAAAGGCGTACGAACAGGAACTCGAGCTGCATCCCAACAGCGCCATCGCTTTGTACAACCTCGGCATGATTCAGGTTAAGACCGGGCGAGCAGCGACGGGTGTGCCACTGTTGCGCCGCGCTGTGGAAGCGCATGCCATGCCCGCTCCCACAGACTTCTATCTGGGGTTGGGGCTTGCCGAACTCGGGCAGAATGAGGAGGCGGCTCATTGGCTGGAGCTTGCTTTGCAGAGCTCTCCATCCCCATTCATCGAACAGAGCACTTACTATCAGTTGGCTCGCGTCTATCAAAAATTGAACAGGAAGGCAGATGCAGACCGTGCGCTCGATCAACTAAAGAAACTCAAGGCGAAGGCCGCCGAAAACATGACCGGAGCGCATGAGACAGTGAGTGAGGAGACCTCGCCTCGATAAAGGCGACGATCACGTAGGTCATATGATTGGTTCTTCCGTGATTCGAAGTGAACAGCGTGGCGTAAGGTTGTGCTTCTTGCTATTGGCCTTCGCGCTAGCTGCGCCCGCATGGCATGGAGTCGCTCAGGATTACGAGACAGACAGTTCCGGAGTTCTTCGTCAGGCCAGGCTGCTGGTGGCAAAGCATCAGCCGGAAGAGGCGGCGCGTGTTTTGGACTCCTTTCTTTCGACGCACGCGGAGGATGCCGATGCCTTGACGCTGCTCGCGCAGATACATGTAGAGCAAGGAGACCGTTCGACGGCGAAGGAGCTTCTGACGAAAGCACTGGCAGCGAGTCCCAATTCTCCCGCTGCGAATATTACGCTCGGCAAGCTGATGCTCGAACAACATCGCGATCCTGAGGCGATGGATCGGTTCGAGACAGTGCTGGACATCGATTTGAGAGACAGAGAGGCGCGGCAGGGTGAGTTGTCTGCGGCCACAGAGCTCGCGATGTCTGCAAGACGGGACAACCATCAAGATGCTGCGCTGAAGGTGTTGGAACACGCACGCAGCAAACTCCCGGACGACCCAAAGCTGCTGCTTGATCTCGGTATTCAGGCGACAGAGATGGGCTTGCTGCCCGAGGCATCCGACTCGTTACAAGCCGCCCGAAAGCTGGATCCGAGTGACCCGGACATCGTGTATGCACTCGGCCGCCTGGAGATGCAGGAGCAGCATCTGCAGGCTGCCGAGACAGATCTTCGTGCCTATCTCGCGAAGCGTCCCGAGGATGCGTCGGCGCACTTCGGTCTGGGAAAGGTGATGGAGGCAGGCCAACGAACTGCGGAGGCAAAAGCGGAGTTCGAGCGCTCGATTCAACTCCAGCCGGCGCAGACGGAGTCTTACTACGAGCTGGGACAGATTGAGCTCGAAGTACAGCATGATGCGCAGGCCGCGCCGCTCTTCGAGAAGGTGCTCGCACGCGATGCTGACCACGGAGGCGCATTGACCGGGATGGGGATCATCGCTTTTCGCGGCAAGAACTACGCGCAGGCTGATCAATATCTTGCCCACGCGGAGAAGGCCGCCCCAAACTACCAGCCGGCGCACTACTATCGCGGATTGGCGTTGGCCCGGCTCGGACAGAAGGATGAGTCGCAGCGTGAACTGCAAACCGCCGCTGCGATGGACCGTGAGCAGCAGGGTGCGCCCGGCGCTCTGAATGGAGTTTCAGAAAACGGGAAGAAAGATGCACCTCCGAGATAGCCTACGGAGTTCCGGCGGTTAGCGAGAACTCCGTGAAGTGAGCCGGCGACGCCCCAGCGTTCACAAGTCCGACTCGCAAACCCTGGTCCCACGGCAACAGTTCGGTGACGCTCAACACAGGACCTGCCGCTATCCAGTGCTTATGGTCGAGGCTGTAACTAAAGCTCGTATTCGATAGACCGGCCGAAGCGGAGCGAAACCAGACTGCCGCTGAACTCGGAATTTCGGACTTCCAAAGCACCTGGCGGCCTTGATCGCGCAGCTCCCAGAGTTCGAGATGATCTCCTTGCCGATTCAACACGATCTGGTTGTGTGAGCCGCCGATAACTCCCAGACCTCCCGCATCTCTGACACCGGCCACGGCGGTATAGATGGGAGCCACAAGCGAACGGGCGATGAAGACCGGCGTGCTGTCACCTGATGGTTCAAGCGTGAGCGAGCCGTGACTAAGCTGCCATTGCGGGATCCTGCGAACCGGCCATTGCCAGCCTGCGTCCAGACGGGGCTTGCTGAAGTTATCCGTGAATGCTGGCTGTTTCGTGCTGGCGTCAGCGCCTCCCCCGCTTGGCCCGGCGCCGCCGTTGATGATGGGCCATCCATCGCTGGACCATGCGATCCGGTCAAGCACCGATTCGCGCCCGAGATACACCGTCCCTGCAGCAGGATAGGCGTGATAAATGAAATAGTCCTGGCCTGATGGTGTTTCAACAGCCGTTCCATGACCCGGGCATTTCCAGTTGGCGTTGGGACGAATAATCGGATTCGCAGGATCTTTCGTCCACGGCCCGAGCAGATGCTCGGCACGCGCAACGCCTTCAGCATAACGGCATGCGGTTCCGCAGCAAGCGTTGCCGGCATAGAAGAGATAGAAGTATTTCCCACGCCGCAGGATGTAGGGCGCTTCTACAACGCCCCCCTCCCAGGTTGAGCGATCGTTGACGATAAGCTGCGTTGGGATTCCGGTGAGGTGAATGAGGTCATCCGTGAGCGGTTGGGCCCAGATGGGAGTGGGTTTTCCGATGGAATTTCCATCTTCCTTCCAGATAAGGAAGGGGCGACCCTGTTCGTCCCGCGTCATGGCCGGATCGAGAGAGCCGTCCGATTGGCAGACAAGCGGACCACGATCGGTGTAGGGCCCATCCGGACGGGGAGCTGTTGACACGCCTACACAAAGAGGGCCGCCGCGTTTACGGCCGACGTAGTAAACCAGGATGTGACCGCGGTCGTTTACAAGCTCTGGTGCCCAGAAGCTGCCGCCGGCCCAGGCGGGTGGCTCAGGGAAGATCGCGCCGGAGGCCGTCCAGTGATGGAGATCGCTGGAGTGAAACAGCGGAAATTCGGGAGCCCAGTCACCCGAGGTGCTGGCTGTCCAGTAGGTACTTCCAACGCGAATGATTGTTGGGTCAGGGTGATCACCGGGGATGATCGGGTTGCTTGACGTTGTTTGAGCGTGCGCGGCAACGCCAGGCAGGATGCCGAAGAGGCCCATCAAAAGGAGGCACGATGCGATGGCAGAGGAGAGATATTTCACAATATCGGCTCGACGTGAAAGCGGTCGCTCATGGCTGTTAATGATAGCCCGCCATTGTTCACGCCCTTTACAGGGAAAAGGGATTTCTATGATGATGGCTTCCAATGAAATGCCGTGAAATTGTGCAACGGTTTAACCGTGTCTTATTGGCATGCGGGCTCTCCTTTCTAATTCAGGGGCTGTGCATTGCGCAGAACCCGACTCCTCTCGAGCACGAGGCGCAGAAGCCGGTGGAAGGATCTCAGCCTGCGGCAAGCGGCGGAGTATCAACGGGCGGAGCGCATACGGTGGTTCTGGACGCTCAGCATCGGCCGATCACGGCCGGAGGCTTCGTCAAGTCAGGCCCGGTGATCTTTATGGATGTTGCCAAGGCTGCAGGGCTGACAACCTGGACCCATCGCATGGGAGCACCGGAGAAGAACTACATCATCGAGACCGTGGGCTCGGGAGTTGCGCTGCTTGATTATGACAACGATGGATGGCTTGATATCTACCTGGTGAACGGCTCGACCTATGACGCGATGACAGGCAAAGCAACGCCACCACACGCTGCGCTCTTCCACAACAACCACGACGGCACGTTTACTGACGTGACTGAGAAAGCAGGCGTCGCGAATGATCGGTGGGGCATAGGCGCGGTTGTCGGCGATTTCGATAACGATGGATGGCCGGATATCTATGTCACGAACTTCGGTAAGAACCGGCTCTACCATAACAACCACGACGGGACATTTACTGACGTAGCTGAGAAGGCCGGGGTGGATCTGGGCAACTGGTCTACCGGCGCCACATGGGGTGACTATGACGGCGACGGGCTGCTGGATCTCTTCGTGCCCGGATATGTGCACTACGACATGCAAAATCAGCCCAAGTCGTTCAGCTTTTGTCAGTTCCGTGGCGTCAAGGTGATGTGCGGACCGAGGGGACTGCACGGCGAACCCGATCATCTGTTTCACAATAACGGCGACGGAACCTTTACGGATGTCAGCGAACACGCTGGAGTTGCGGACGCGAACCGCTACTACGGACTGGCTTCGTTGTTTGTCGATGTGAACGGTGACGGCAAACCGGATCTGCTAGTGGCGGACGATTCGACGCCAAACTATCTCTACATCAACAAAGGCGACGGCACCTTCGAGGACGACAGCTTTGCAAGCGGCTACGCGCTCAATGAGAGTGGCCGCGAGACTGCCTCGATGGGAATTGCCGCAGGCGATCTCATGCATCGAGGAACCGTCGATCTTTACAACACAACCTTTTCGGATGATTACAACCCGCTCTACAGAAACGACGGCTCCGGGAACTTTACGGATACGGCCTATCAGGATGGCATCGCAGAGCCAACGGTTCCATTTCTCGGGTGGGGAACGGGGTTCTTTGATTACGACAACGACGGCTGGTTAGACCTTTTCCTCGTGAATGGGCACGTGTATCCGCAAGTGGATGCGCAGAACTGGGGCACAACCTGGCAGCAAAGGCCATTGCTCTTCCACAGTGATAAAGGCAAGCTCACGCTGGTGCCGGCGGTCGAGGGAACTGGACTTGCCAAACTTGCGACGTCACGTGGGATGGCTTATGGGGATTTGTTCAATGATGGGCACATAGATGTCGTCGTGAACAATCTGGACGGGCCGCCGTCGTTGTTCCGCAACGTGGTGAAAAACGATAACCACTGGATCTCGTTCAAACTGATCGGGGCTCCGGCGACCGAGCAGGGCAAGCGTGGAAGTCCGCGGGATGCGGTCGGTGCCTCTGTCTTTGTGACTGCAGATGGTTTCTCACAGCGCCAGGACGTGCTTGCGGGTGGCAGTTTCGCCTCGAGTTCGGATCAGCGCCCGCACTTCGGATTGGGTATCGCAAACAAAATCGACAAAATTGAGGTGCACTGGCCTAGCGGCAAGGTGCAACAGATTCCGCCGCCGCCGGACCTGGATCGGTTCTACGTAATTACCGAAGGTAAGGGCATCGTCCCAATGAA
Organism: Acidobacteriaceae bacterium; assembly: GCA_035944135.1. Lineage (NCBI taxonomy): Bacteria > Pseudomonadati > Acidobacteriota > Terriglobia > Terriglobales > Acidobacteriaceae > Acidobacteriaceae bacterium. The sequence goes on along the minus strand of DASZBM010000002.1, from coordinate 865,580 downwards.
GTATTGAATGAAGTTCGTCCAGTCACGCGAGAGGCTGCTGTTCGAGGCGGTGGTGACGGGCCGAAAAACGAATCCATTGGGTGGAAGGAAAAGGTTGACTGGGGTGAGGTTGAACCCCTAGTCTTCGGGCAGGGCATGAAAGCGGTTTCATGGCCCTTTCGCCGTTAGTTAGTGATCTTCGAGGAGCAAAGCGTGACGCGAGACTGGTCGACAAAGGCAGCACTGGTGGTGATTGCGGGGGCATTGACCGTGCCTTCTTGCGCCTCGGCGCAGACGGCGGTTAAGGAAGCGTCCTGGGGAGCTACAGCGCAGGGGCGTCCGGTTTCAATCTACACGCTGACCGACTCCGATTTGACGGTGAAGATCACTACGTTCGGAGCAAGAATTGTGAGCCTCGATGCACCGGATCGGAACGGTGTGAAGGCAGATGTGGTGCTTGGGTACAAGGACCTCGCGGGCTACGAGAAGGACAAGGGAACCTATTTCGGCGCGATAGTTGGGCGATATGGGAACCGCATCGCCAAGGGCACGTTTGCGTTGGATGGACAGACATATCACGTTCCGGTGAACAACAACGGCCAGGCCTTGCATGGCGGCCCGGTCGGGTTCGACCAGAAGGCGTGGACCGCGCGCGAGATTCCGAACGGCGTGGAGATGACGCTGGTGAGTCCGGATGGAGACATGGGATTTCCAGGCCAATTGACCGCGCATGTGCGGTACACGCTGATCGGCAAATCACTACGAATCGATTACAGCGCAACCACCACCAAGCCAACCGTGGTGAACCTGACGAATCACAGCTACTTCAATTTATCGGGTGAGGGAAGCGGAACCATCTTGGATCAACAATTGATGATCAATGGCGACAGATATACGCCCATCGATGCGGTGCTGATCCCAACCGGCGACCTGCCTTCGGTCAGCGGAACGCCCTATGACTTTCGCAAGCCGACTGCGATTGGGGCGCGGATCAATCAGAACAATCAGCAGTTGAAGCTTGCCGGCGGATATGACCAGAACTTTGTACTGAACGGTACGCCGGGGACGATGCATCTCGCGGCAAAGGTAGTCGACCCAAAGAGCGGACGCACGCTGACGATCACCACGACAGAGCCGGGCGTGCAGTTTTATTCGGGAAACTTTCTGGATGGCACGCTGACCGGTATCTCCGGTGTCAAGTATGTGAAGCATGCTGGCTTCGCGCTGGAGACACAGCACTTTCCGGATTCGCCGAATGAGCCGAAATTTCCTTCGACGGAGCTAAAGCCGGGCCAGACTTGGCACTCGGAGACGGTGCTTACGTTCGGCGTGGAGAAATAAGTTCGCATGAGCATCCAGGCTACCCATGAGATCTGGTTCGTCACTGGCAGCCAGCATCTGTACGGTCCCGAAACCCTCCAGCAGGTCGCCACTAACTCGCGTGAGATTGCCGCATCGTTCAACGCTGAACAGAGCATTCCAGTCCGAGTTGTCTGGAAGCCCGTGGTTAAGACGGCCGATGAGATTTCAGCGCTGACCCGCGAGGCCAACAATATGCAGGCCTGCATCGGTCTCGTCCTCTGGATGCACACCTTCTCGCCGGCCAAAATGTGGATCGCGGGCCTTACCGCGTTGCGCAAACCTTTCCTCCATCTCCACACCCAAGCCAACGACACGCTCCCGTACGCAACCATCGACATGGATTTCATGAATCTGAACCAGGCCGCGCACGGCGACCGGGAGTTCGGCTTCATCACCGCGCGCCTTCGACTTGCCCGCAAAGTAGTGGTCGGCTATTGGAAAGACCCCGATACAGTCGCCGAGGTTGCTGCATGGATCCGCGCTGCTCTGGGTTGGCACGAGTCGCAGAACCTAAAGGTTGCTCGCTTCGGTGACAACATGCGCAATGTCGCCGTCACAGAAGGCGATAAGGTCGAGGCCCAGCGCGTCTTTGGTTTTCAGGTGAATGGTTACGGCATTGGCGATCTCACCGACCGAATGGCGCAGTTCTCCGATGCCGAGGTCGACAAGCTCATCCAGGAATACCGCGAGCAGTACACCATCGCGCAGCAGCACGAAAAACCGGATGCCTTCAGGGTTGCAGCTCGAATCGAGCTTGGCCTTCGCGCCTTTCTCACCGAGGGCGGCTTCGGCGCCTTCACCGACACCTTTGAGGATCTCCACGGAATGGGTCAGTTGCCAGGGATCGCGACCCAGCGACTCATGGCGTCGGGGTTCGGCTTCGGCGGTGAAGGCGATTGGAAAACCGCAGCCCTGGTCCGCATCATGAAGGTGATGGCCCAGGGCCTGCCAGGTGGCACGAGCTTTATGGAGGACTATACGTACGATCTCGCTGGCCTATCCGACAGCAAGATTCTGGGTTCGCATATGCTCGAAATTTGCCCGAGCATTGCGGCCAGTAAGCCGAGTCTCGAAGTGCATCCGCTTGGTATCGGCGGCAAGGGCGATCCTGTCCGTCTTGTCTTCACCTCGCCTGCGGGTTCTGCGGTCGTCGCGTCGATCGTCGATATGGGGAATCGCTTCCGCATGATTGTGAACGAAATCGATGTCATTGTCCCAGAGCAGGACTTCCCCAAACTGCCTGTAGCTCGCACCGTTTGGTTGCCGAAACCCAATCTAAAGGTTGCGGCTGGAGCCTGGATCTACGCCGGCGGCGCTCATCACACCAGCTTTTCGCAGGCCCTCACCACTGAACACCTTCGTGACTTCAGCGAAATTGCCGGCATAGAGTTCGTCACCATCGACGCAGACACTCGCATCCCACAGTTCCGCCGTGAACTCACCTGGAACGATGCGGCTTACAAAATTTTGCATTAGGCAGAACCGGAACTGCCTATGTTTCGCTGCGCTCAACGCGCGGAATGACAGCAATTAACCGCGGACCCGAATTCCTGTACATTCCATGCGTCACATCCTGGAGGATCGGCCACTGGCAGCTCTGCACAGCCACTAGAGATCGGAGGCAACCTAAACCAGCAAAATCCACGTCTCAGACGTAGGTAATCGTGTGTTTAGATAAAAAATACCCCGCATCCGAGGTGTCGCGGGAAGTATACGGGTGGTTGTTTTGTCGGGGATGCGAGGCAATCTGAATCAACGAGGCGAGGGATACTCGTCCCCGCTGGTTGATCTCACAAACTGTGATCGCGAGCCAATCAGGGTTCCCGGAAGCATCCAGGCCCACGGCTTCCTGCTTGGCTTGACGCTCGTCGACGATCATCCTCCGCAAGTCATTGTTGCCAGTGAGAACGCTTCTGCCTTCTTGCATCGACCCATTTCTCAAATCTTGGGTGCGCGGCTTGAGGAACTCCTCCCGTCAAAAAGTAGTTCATTGTTCGACGGTCGGACACTGCGCCAGGCGGCTAATCCCGGTTCAGCTCAATTCTTAGGCACCGTTTGTCTACCCGGTGATGCGAATTCCGAGGATGAATTTGAAGTCGTCGGCTATGGGGCAAGCGGGATGCAGGTGCTTGAGTTTGAGCGGGCCAATGGATCGATCAGCCAGGCTGAACTGAACACCGTCATTGCGCGTTTCGCATCGACACTTGAACAACCTCAATCCGCCTCTGATCTTTGCGAATCCATCACGGTGCAAATACGTCAACTTACCGGCTTCGATCGAGTCATGCTCTATCAATTCGATGAAGAAGGACACGGCACTGTACTCGCCGAGGATCGCAACGACCGCCTGCCTTCCTACCTCGGGCTTCGTTTCCCCGCGAGCGATATTCCACGGCAGGCGCGCGAGCTTTACTTACTTAATCGAGTTCGCATCATCCCCGATGTTGAGTATCTTCCATCGCCGCTTATAGCTGCAGAGGGTCGAATCGAGCCTACATCGCTCGACCTTTCACTCTCTGTTCTACGCAGCGTATCGCCCATTCACCGCGACTATATGCGCAACATGGGCACGATCTCGTCGATGTCGATCTCGATCGTATCTCAGGGCAAACTTTGGGGTCTTATTTCTGCCCATCATCACGAACCGAAGAGCGTTCCTTACCTTACTCGATCGGCCTGCGATGTATTAACTCGAATTATGAGTGCTCAGCTGCTGGCGTTGCAGCAGGCTTCAGAGATGGCGCATGCGATCCGCCTGAAGTCGATACATACCCAACTGCTTACCTATATGGCTGCAGGGGAGAGCTACATCGATGGGCTTGCGCGACACCCGGTTGAACTTTGCGCTTTGACAGGATCACAGGGGGCCGCGATTGTTGTGGACGACCGGTGCATTTGCCTCGGAGAAGCGCCGTCCGAGGCAGACGTCTTACGCCTCTCGGTATACCTGTCAGAACGGCTGAAGGATGATGTTTACGCAACCAGTGAACTGAGTGCCGAAAGCGAGGAATTCAGGCCTCTATCACCTAGAGCAAGCGGCGTCCTTGCCATCTCCATGTCGCAGGTTCATCGAATGCAGATTGTGTGGTTCCGACCTGAGGTCGTTCAGACAGTCAACTGGGCAGGCGAACCTGAAAAGGGCCACAAAGTAATTGAAGGTGTACTCCAGATTCATCCGCGGCACTCGTTTTCTTCCTGGAAAGAGATTGTGCGCGACAAGTCGGACGCATGGAGCGCGGTGGAAATTGAGTCGGCGCGAGAGTTTCGCAAGGCGGTGTTGGAGATTGTCCTAAGAAAGGCGGAAGAGCTGGCTGATATAGCGCTGGAGCTCGAGGTCACAAATCGTGAACTCGAAGCGTTCTCTTATTCCGTGTCTCATGATCTGAGGGCTCCATTCCGACACATCTCCGGGTTCGCTGAACTGCTTATCGAAGAAGAAGCCGCAGGATTAAGTGAGAGGGGTCGCAAGTACCTCACTACCATTGCGGAATCTGCACAGTTCGCCGGTTTGCTGGTCGACAGCCTTCTCAACTTCTCCCGGCTCTCACGAACGCCTCTCGATCTGCGTCCGTTGCCGATGACCATGCTCGCCGAAGATGTGTGGAACGACGTCGTGAAGCAAGAGCTGAAGGGCAGAGTGGTTTCATTCAACATCGACGAGTTGCCGACCGTTACAACTGATATCAACTTGATGCGCCAGGTGTGGCGAAATCTACTCTCTAATGCAGCGAAATATACCCGCAAACGAGAGAACCCTTCCGTCTTTGTTAAGGCAAGCTTCACGCCGGCCGAAGTCGTTTTTTCGGTCGCAGACAATGGAGTCGGCTTCGAAAATCAGTACGCACATAAGCTCTTCGGAGTTTTTCAGCGGCTCCATCGGATGGAGGACTTTGAAGGCACCGGAATTGGGCTCGCAAATGTACGTCGGATCATCACAAGAATGGGCGGCCGAACGTGGGCTGAAGGACAGCCGGACATAGGCGCCACGTTCTTTTTCAGTCTTCCATCGAAAACAATCACAAAGCCAGCTCAACTGCCGGTATCCCAAAACCTGTAATGGAGGCTCGTAAACAATTCGCCTATGCCTACACTGAAGCCAATTCTTTTGGTTGAAGATAATCCAAACGATCTCGAACTCACCCTCACAGCGCTCTCAAATACTGGCTTCGCCAATGAAGTGGTGGTGACGCGCGACGGCGCCGAGGCTCGAGATTACCTGTTTCGCAAGGGAGAATATGCGGATCGAGCGCCAGGCTTGCCTACGGTGGTTCTTCTCGATCTGAAACTTCCCAAGATCGATGGACTGGAGTTGCTTGGCATGATCCGCAACACCGCCGAAACGGCGAAGCTCCCTGTCGTCATTCTTACGTCATCGCGAGAAGAAAAAGATGTTGCCGCTGGCTATGAACTCGGGAGCAATGCATATGTCGTGAAACCTGTTGCATTCAATGAGTTCTTCAAAGCGATTCAAGATCTAGGCATATTCTGGGCTGTCTTAAACGAGCCACCACCTGGAAAGAGATAGATGAGTTCGCACGTTGACCATTACTCAATCCTGATGATTGAAGACAACCCGCTGGACGCAGAACTGGCGCAACAGCGGCTGCGGTCCGCCGGGTTCGTTTTCGATGCGACCGTTGTCGATACTCGTGCAGGCTTCGAATCAGAATTTGCGAAACATCAGTTCGACCTAATTTTGGCAGACTATTCTTTGCCTGACTTTGACGGTCTTACTGGCCTGGATATCGTTCGATCGAAGGACCGACGGCTGCCGTATATCTTTGTTTCCGGCGTCCTGGGTGAGGATGTTGCTGTCGAAACGCTTCTGCGGGGAGCGACAGATTACGTCCTCAAACAGAAGCTTGATCGATTGGTTCCGGCGGTGAAGCGCGCGCTTTCTGAGCATGCCGACTATCAATCACGAGAGAAAGCTGAACAAAATCTTCGCAAAATCGAAGAGCGTTTCGAGAGATTGACCAACAGTTTGCCTGCTATGGTGTGGACCTCTGACAGCCATGGCCGGCTCACCTTCGCGAACTCCCAGTGGAAACGCCGTGTCGCTGACACGGAGACATGGTTTGATGCACGCATTCTTCATCCCTCGGACGTGATCATGTGTCAGAGTGCGTGGCAGGAAGCGCAAAGTACCGGCAATCCATTTGAACTCGATTGTCGATTCAAGATGCTGCCCCATGGCCGCTTTCATTGGCACATCGTGCGGGCACTTCCGCTGGCAGGGGAGGATGGCCCCATCGAATGGGTCGGTACCTGCACCGATATTGAACAGCAACGCATTCGCGACGAGGAATTAAAGACTGCAGAACGTCTTGCGCTTACAGGCCGCCTGGCATCTGTCATCGCCCATGAAATCAATAATCCCCTGGAGGCGCTGACAAATATTCTCTATCTCGTGCGATCGGATGCGACGTCTCCAGAAGAGGCAGCCGCCTACCTGAATGACGCGCAACATGAGCTTGTCCGCATCTCCGCAATCACCAAGCAAACCTTGGCGTGGTCTCGGCAAGAAGGGAATCTGCTGGAAACGTCGCTGAGCGACTTGGTGGATGAGACGCTGAAGCTGTTCACGGGCAAAATTCGGAACAAGAATATTCGCATGAGCAAGCGGCTGGATTCATCGATAACGGTGCGAGTTGTGCCGGGAGAAATTTGCCAGGTACTCGCTAATGTAGTGAGCAATGCGATCGATGCTGTTCAGATGGACGGCGTGATTTCTGTGCTTCTCGAGCAAGAGGAAGATTCATCTGACGTTCGCCTCACTATCGAAGACAACGGCAAGGGAATTGATCCGGCACAGATGGAGAGCCTCTTCCGCCCATTTCAGACTACGAAGGGGAATCTCGGAAACGGGCTCGGTTTGTATGTGTCCAAAGGCATCATTGATCGGCACGATGGCGAACTGCATATACATTCCGAACCTCTTGTCGGCACAAAGGTGACAGTGATTCTTCCCGCCAGCGGAAGCTCCAAAGCTCACGAACATTTGGAGGCGAGCGGATGGATGTCTCGCGGCTGAAGGCGTCAACGTTGGAAGAACATCGGGCTGTCGAAGATTGCCTGCCGCTCATGCGGTCTGACCTAAAACGCGACGAGTACGTCGCTGTGCTGAAACGCCTGTACGGGCTCGTCGCCGCGTGGGAAACCTTGGCAGAGAAACGTTTCGCCGACTCATTACGAGAGGTGGCGCAAAGACGCCGGAGACTGCCTCTTCTCAGAGATGATCTTCAGTTTTTCGGTGCCGCTCCGGATCAAAGTGCTCAGCCACAGCTCCCGATCTTCGATGGCAACGCCGAACTCCTTGGAGCCATGTACGTGATGTAAGGGTCGCGTCTGGGTGGGCAACTGATCGCTAGACATGTCGGTAAGACGCTTCGCCTGGATATCCCTCGCGGCTGCTCTTTCTTCAGCGGATCCGGCGCGATGACCGGCGAGCGGTGGAGGGAGTTCTTAGAGGTACTGCGGACTGAGATCGATGACTGTGATTCAGACAAGGCGATCATGGGCGCAAAGAAGATGTTTCGAGCATTCGGACAATGGATGCGGGCTTCGGAAGGCGTAGTGGGAAGCGCCAACTGATCAAGTCAGCGCGCCAGGCACCACCGCATGCAAGGAAACTACGATCAGAGATCCTGAATTGAATTTTTCAAGGTGATAAGTATGGTGGAGGCGGCGGGAGTCGAACCCGCGTCCGAAAAAGCTGACAACAGAGAGCCTTCATGCTTTTCCCAGTTCTGCTTTGTCTCGTAGCCGGCGCTTAGAACGGGCGAAGATGCGCCGGCCACCAGCCTGATTGATCTCGTCCTTGGCGTACAGGCGGAACCCCGCGGACCAGCCTACTGTGCGACGATCGGTACCCGCCCATAGGCAAAGCGGGAGCGATCGGCTACTTAGTTAATTAAGCAGCAAGAGCCAGATTATTGTTGGCACTTATGGTTTTGTGAGCGATTACGGGTGCACACACCCCGGCATGCCTCTCTGCCGCAAGCAATCCCGTCGAAGCCGTGACGCCCCCATTTGGAGCTGACCGCAACATTGCATTGTGGCGCTGCAAAGAACTGTCTTGATTATAGATGCGCGAGCCACCGGGGAGGCTCAGGTGCGTCCTCGAATTCGCCCGGTCGGGCTCAATTCACGCTGCCGGCCCATTTTAGAAAAAAAAGGCGGCACGAAACGGTGTTCTGATTCGTGCCGGGAGGCCAGTGACGCAACTTGCTCTGAGCCGTAGAGCGCTCAGGAAAACGTTTGCCGTAGGGATTTCCCCTTAGCAGGGCTTCAGCGTAGCACAGGCTCGGGTGGAGACTCAAGCAATCATTTCTGGCGGGATCGAAGAATTTACATCAATGCGCCAAGTTGTTGATTTTCCGTGCAAGCTGGGTGTCGTTCTGGGTGATTCCCCCGGCATCATGTGTGACGAGGGCCAGGCGGACCCGGTTGTACCGAATATCGATGTCGGGATGGTGCCCGGCGGCCTCGGCAAGCTGGGCGACGTCGTTCACAAAGGCCATCGCCGTGACGAAGTCCTTGAACGTACGTTGCTGGACAATTTCACCGTTTTGGAGGGTCCAGCTGGGCAGCGTTGTCAGCGCTTGCTGCACTTGTTGATCGGACAGCTTCTGCATGAGGTCTCCTTTTTGAAGGCGTTCAGGAGGATGCTTTGCGCGCCTTACGCGCGGCGACCCACCCTTCCTTCGTGACCTGGCGGCTGCGGCCGAGGGCGAGGGCGTCGGGCGGTACATCTTCTGTGATGCAGGAGCCCGCGGCGACATAGGCGGCGTCGCCGACAGTAATCGGTGCGACGAGGGTGGAATCGGAGCCGATGAACACGTTGTCTCCGATCGTCGTCGTGTGCTTGTGCACCCCGTCGTAGTTACAGGTGATGGTGCCGGCTCCGATGTTGGTGCCTGCGCCGATGATGGCGTCGCCGAGATAGGTGAGGTGGTTGGCCTTGGACCCGCGGCCAAGGCGCACCTTCTTGGTCTCGACGAAGTTGCCGATATGGGCGCCAGCTCCGATGTCGCTGCCGGCGCGCATGTGCGCGTAGGGGCCGAGGAGCGCTCCGTCGCCAACCGTGACATCGTCGAGGATGCAGCCGTTGCGGACCAGGACCCCGTCGCCAATGTTGGAGTTCTGGATGACCGAATACGACCGAATGCGGCAGTCGGAACCGATGCGTGTGTTGCCGAGGATCTGCACGAAGGGCTCGATGACGGTGTCGGGCGCGATCTCGACTGTAGCGTCGATGACGCAGGTTTCGGGCCGGAAGATCGTCACGCCGGATGCCATGAGACGGCGTGCTGCGGCGGAGCGCATCGCTGCATCAAGGTGCATCATCTCGGCGATGGTGTTGGCTCCGAGGACCTCGTCGATGTGGGGCGCGACGTTAGCGACCACGCGCTTGCCTTCCGAAACGAGCAGAGCGGCGACATCGGTGAGGTAGAACTCGCCGCTGGCGTTCTGGTCGTTGAGACGTTCGAGATTCGAGAAGAGCGCGGCCGTTTCGAAGCAGTAGATTCCGGAGTTGATCTCGTCGGAGTCATCACTCGGCTTGAGGTCCTTCTGCTCTACGATTGCGCGAACCTCGGTTGCTTGAGCATCTTTGCGGAGGACGCGACCGTAACCGGTGGGGTCAGAGGGAATCGCGGTGAGGATGGTCATCGCGGCGCGCTCGCTGTGGTGGAACTCCATCAGGGCGCGGATGGTTTCGGACTTGATGAGTGGAACGTCTCCGGAGAGCACGAGCAGATTTGCGGGCGGTGTAATGCCGCTGAGCTCGAACTCGGCTTTGACCATCTGGAGGGCGTGGCCGGTGCCGCGCTGTTCGGCTTGGAGGACGAAGCCGACGCCGGTGTGCTCGACCGCAGAGCGGACGCGCTCAGCCTCGTGACCAATGACGCAGTAGATGTGATCCGCCGAGACAACGGTCTTCGCAGCGTCAATGACGTGAGCGAGAAGAGCACGTCCGCCGATCTCGTGAAGAACCTTGGGACGGCGAGACTTGAGACGAGTACCTTTGCCGGCGGCCATGATGACAACGCCGAAGTTGCTTGTATTCATACGGGATTAATCCTCTCACGGAGAGAGCAGGGATTAGGGAACAGGTATTACATTGCGGTGCGGCAGAGCTCGAGGACCGCGGGACCGAACCGGTCGAGCTTGTCCGGGCCGAGGCCGCGGATGCCGCGGAGCTCGTTGAGCGATGTCGGTGAGGCGAGGACGATGTCGCGCAGCACGGTGTCGCTGAAGATGAAGAAAGAGGGGAGGCCGATGCTGTGGGCTTGTTCCTTGCGCCAGTCACGAATGCGTGCGTCGAGAGCGGATTGCGTGGCGTTGAATTCGACTGCTGCAGGTGCCTTGGGTTGGGGTGTCTGCAGTGGCTTTGGCGCGGCGGGTTCGCGCCGTGGGAGGTTGGGTTGAGACGCGCGCGTGCGTCGTGGCTCTAAGTGAGTCGATGCACTGCGGCGCCTTGAGCTGCGTTTTTCATCGCGCTTTGACGAACGCTTCTCCTTGGTTGCGCCCGTATCGCGGAGCCAGACGGTGGAGAGAGTTTCGTCGTCAGGCGTGCGGCCTTCGTGCGTGATGGCGATCTTCCGGTACGTGACGTCGCGGCCTTCAGGCGTGCGGAAGGTGTCGTTGGTCAGGGTGACGAGAGCGGCGCGCGCAAGGCCGTCGAGCAACGCGTCAAAGTGCTTACGGTCTCTAGTGAGGGCAAGATCGGTGAAGAGCTTGCCGGTAGAGGTGCCGCGCGCAGCGACCGCGGAGAGGATGGCGCGGAGATCTTCGCGCTCGCTGGCAGTGGGCTCGCGCATGTTGGAGCCGGTAGCGCTGGCGGGGTGGCAGATGTCGCATTGGCCGCAGGACCGGACCGGATCGCTGCGGTCGCCGAAGTGGTCCACGAGCGCGGTCATGCGGCAGGTGGCTCCTTCGGCGAAGGCCATCATGGCGTCGATCTGGCGGCGGCGCGCGGTGACCTGGGCGTCATAGCCGTCCTGCCAATCGGGTTGGTTGTTGTTCGCAGGTTCGTCGGCGATGCGGACGTTGCCATTGAAGTCGGCCGTCGCAGCGCCGTGCGTGATGAGCTTTTCGAGCGAGCGTTCGAGCGTCTCCTGATCGAGCTTGAGCTTGCGCTGCAGGTAATCAGGCGAGACGAACTCGGCAGATAGCGCCCGTAACACCCGTTGCAGGTCGGTTGCGGGAGGGTAGTTGCGCTCGAGGAGGAACTCCTGCATCTTGCGGTCGGCGAAGCTGTAGAGCAGGACCGATCGCGAGGCGTTGCCGTCACGTCCGGCGCGGCCGATCTCCTGGTAGAAGGCCTCGACAGAGCCGGGCAGAGCGATGTGCACGACGGTTCGGATGTCGGCCTTGTCGATGCCCATACCAAAGGCGACGGTCGCCACGATGACGTCGAGCTTGCCGGCGAGGAAGTCGCGCTGGACGCGGTCGCGTGTGGCAGATTCGAGGCCTGCGTGGTACGCAGCGGAGCGGAACTTCGCGTTGAGGCGCGTGGCGAGCTCTTCGGCGGCTTTGCGCGAGGTAGCATAGACAATCGCCGGGCGCGCTGTCGGTTCGCTCAAGAGCTTTTCGGTGAACTCGGGGCGCTGGGGTTTCGAGAGCTCGAGGACCTCGACGGCGAGGTTGGAGCGGCGGAAGCCGGTGATGAAGATGGCGGGGTCCGGTAGGGCGAGTTGGCGGACGATGTCGCGCTGCACGGCGGGGGTGGCGGTAGCGGTGACGGCGATGATGGGGCTGGGGCGAAGTTGGGCGAGGTGCTGACCCAGTGTGCGGTAGTCCGGGCGGAAGTCGTGGCCCCATTGGGAGATGCAGTGGGCTTCGTCGACCGCGATCAGCGCAGGTTTGCGGCGCGCGAGCATCTCGGGGAAGCCGGGGACGCGGAGGCGCTCAGGACCGATGAAGAGGAAGTCGAGTTCGCCTGTCAGGTAGTCGCGGCAGGCTTGGCGGGAGGCTTCGCGATCCAGGCCGGAGTGGATGCGGGCGACGCGGAGGTTGAGGGCTGCGAGCTTGCTCGCCTGGTCGTCCATGAGGGCGATCAGGGGTGAGATGACGAGGGCTGTGGCTTGCTGTCCAGAGGCGCGGCGGGCGAGTGCGGGGAGCTGGTAGCAGAGGCTCTTGCCGGCTCCTGTGGGCATGACAAGCAGGACATCGCGGCCGCACGCGGCGGCTTCGCAGACCTCGCGCTGGTGGGCGCGGAATTCGCGGTGGCCGAAGATGCGGTGCAGGAGTTCGGGGAGATTTTCAGGGCCTGAGGGCATGCGCTGGGGCTATGGTCGCATGTTGGCGGCGGTGCAAAACTGGGGGAATCGGGGTGGATGCGGGGTACCCCCCCTCCTCCCTGTTTTTGCGCAAAGTCTTCGAACGAAATACTTTAGGGGTGGACCTTCCCGTTTTGGGAATTTGTTGGTTCGAATGGGGTGGGTCTCTGGGGTGAGGGTTTGTCAAGCGGGGTTGGATTCCGTGGTGGTCCGCGCAGAAATACGGAGATCCTTCGGCTACGCCTCAGGATGACGGCGGAAGAGAAGCTTACGTGCGGAGGAGCGAACTTAGGTGCGGAGGAGTTTGTCGGGGGTGATGGGGTAGTCGCGGACGCGGATGCCAGTGGCGTTGTAGATGGCGTTGGCGATGGCCGCGGCGGTGCCGGTGATGCCGATCTCGCCGATGCCGCGCGCGCCGAGCGGGTTGAACTTGGTGTCGGGAATGTTGAGAACGGTGACGTCAAGGGTGCCGATGTCGCGGTTGACGGGGACGTGGTAGTCGGCTAGGTTTTCGTTCACGGTGCGGCCGGTGACGGGGTCGATGTGGGCTTCTTCGTGCAGGGCGAAGCTGACGCCCCAGACGATGCCGCCCTCGAGCTGGTTGATGCCGGTCTGCTTATTCATGAGTGTGCCGATGTCGTAAGTCGCGACGATGCGGCGGACCTGGACCATACGGGTGTCGCGATCGACGGCGACTTCGGCGAAGACTGCGCCGAAGGATTGGGCGGTGGTGGCGGTCTTGTCCTCCCCGGGCTCGGCGGAGCCCTGGGCTTCAACGGGCTTCGAGCCGTTGCGGGCGATGAGGGTGGTGATCTCTTCTGACTTGGAGGGATCTTTCTTCAGGAAGACGCGGCCGGCGTGGACGTCGACCTCGGCGGCCAGGACGCCGTGGACGGGGGATTGGGCGTCGCCGACGGCGAGAGCACCGGCGGCGAGTTTGGCCTGCTTGCAGGCGTCCTGCACGGCGGGGCAGACGGAGGCAGCCGACTGTGACCCACCAGACACGGGAGCTTTGGGGAGGGTGGAGTCGCCGAGTTTGACGTCGAAGAGTGCGACATCGAGGCCGAGCTCCTGCGCGGCGGTCTGGGCCATGATGGTGTACATGCCGGTGCCGAGGTCCTGCGTGCCGGAGCCGACGAAGACGCGGCCATTGGGAAGGAGGCGCACGATGGCCATGGCGGCGGAGCGATTGGCGGGGTAGGTGGCGGTGGCCATGCCGTAGCCGATGAGGTTGTTGCCTTCGATGATCTGACCGGGTTTTGCGGCGCGCTGGCGGGCTTCAGTCCAGTTGAAGCGTTCGGCGGCCTGCGTGTAGCACTCGCGAAGGTGTTTGGAACTCCAGGGCTTGTGCTCGTCTGGGTTCTGGTCGGCATGATTGATGATGCGGAGCTGGACGGGGTCGATGGAGAGTTTTTCGGCGAGCTCGTCCATGGCGATTTCGAAGACGGCGGTGCCGCAGGATTCGCCGGGCGCGCGCATGAAGGTGGCGACGCCGAGGTTCATGTCGACCATGGAGGTTGAGGTCTCGTTGGCGTCCGAGTTATAGAGCATGCGCGCGGGAAGGACGATCGGCTCGACGAAGTCCTCCATGGTGGAAGCGGTGAGCGTGGCGTCGTGCTGGATGAGCGTGAGCTTGCCGTCTGGGGTGGCGGCGAGCTTGATCCTGTTGACGGTGGCGGGGCGGTAGCCTACAGGGCCGAACATCTGGGGGCGTTCGAGCGCGAGCTGGACGGGCTTCTGGACGATCTTGGCGGCCATGGCGCAGAGGATTACGTGCGACCAGGTAGACCCTTTGCAGCCGAAGCCGCCGCCGACGTAGGGGTCCATGACGTGCACGTTTTCGAGCGGGAGCGAGAAGATGTTGGCGAGAGTCGTGCGGTCGCCGGAGATGTACTGCGTGGCGTCGTAGACGGAGAGCTTTTCACCGTCCCACCAGGCGAGTGTGGCGTGCGGCTCCATGGGGTTGTGGTTCTGAATGGGCGTGATGTAGGTGTTCTCGACGGTTACGGTGCCTGCGGAGGCGGCGGCGTTGAGATCGCCGCGGACTTTTTTGTTGGGGTCGCGGCCGGTGGATTTTGGAGGACGGGCTTCGTTGAGGCGACCGAGGAAGTCGAGCTTGGCGGGCTGCTCGTCGTAAGAAATTTTGAGCAGACGTGCGGCGGCCATGGCATCAACATGGGTGCGTGCGACGACAACAGCGATGGGCTGGCCGTTGTAGTGGATGACGTTGTCCTGGAGGACAGTGAGGTTGCGTTTGCCGGGAGGTTTGGGTGGGCCGACGGGGAGCTTGGGCGCGTTGAACGGTGTGAGCACGGCGATGACGCCGGAGGCGCGTTCGGCGGCGTGAGTGTCGATCGCTTTCACGCTGCCGCTGGGGATGGTGGCCTGCACGATGAAGGCGTAGGCAAGATCTTTGCGCGGGAACGGCTCTCGGAATTCGGCGGCGTACTTGGCGGTGCCGGTGACCTTGGCGATGCCGTCGTAACGGTGCGGAGGCTGCGGAAGGGGCTTGGGCTGCTGTTCCTGTTGCTGCTGGGGATCGGGGCTCATGCCTGCTGAACTCCTTTGGCGGCGTTACTAAGGGCGCGCACGATGCACTGCTTCGCGAGCTCGATTTTGAAGGCGTTGTACTTGTAGCCGTGCGCACCGCGGAGGGCGATCTCGGCCGCGTGGCGAAAGGTTTCGGGAGTGGCGGGTTGGTTTGTGAGAGCGGCTTCGGCTTCATGCGAGCGCCAAGGCTTGTGCGCGACGCCGCCGAGTGCGAGGCCCGCGGAGCGGATGTTGTTGCCGTCGAGCTCAAGGCCGGCGGCGACGGAGACCAGCGCGAAGGCGTAGCTCTGGCGGTCGCGCGCTTTGAGGTACCAGGAGTTCTTGGCGAATTTTGCGGCGGGCAAAGTGACGGCGGTGATGAGTTCGTCGGGCTTGAGCTCGGTGTCGAGCGCGGGGTCGTTGCCGGGAAGGCGATGAAAGTCTGACACCGGGATTGTGCGCTTGCCGTGAGGGCCGAGGACTTCGACCTGCGCGTCGAGCGCGTAGAGCGCGACGCACATGTCGGAGGGATGCGTGGCAATGCAGGAGTGCGGCGAGTGCGGGCCGTCGTCGGTCTGGCCGAGTATGGCGTGGTAGCGATTGATACCGGTGAGCGCGCCGCAGCCGCTGCCGGGCGCGCGCTTGTTGCAGGCGGGGAAGGAGGTGTCCATGAAGTAGTAGCAGCGGGTGCGCTGCATGAGGTTGCCGGCGGTGGTGGCCATGTTGCGAAGCTGCGGACTGGCTCCGGAGAGAAGCGCAAAGGAGAGCAGTGGATAGTTGGCGACGATGCCGCGGTGGTTGGCGAGGTCAGAGTTGCGGGCGGAGGCTCCGATGCGTGCGCCGGAGGCGGAGGCATCGATTTTGTCGAGACCGATGTGGTTTACGTCGATGAGGTGCGTGGGGTGCTCGACGCCGTCCTTCATGAGGTCGACGAGATTGGTGCCGCCGCCAAGGCATTTTGTCCCGGCGGAGGTGAGGGCGTGGATGGCGGTTTCGGGGGCGTCGGCGCGAGTGTAAGTGAAGGGATTCACGCGACACCTCCTGATTGAGATACGGTGCGAGCGAGCTGGCGGACGGCGGCGACGATGTTGGGGTAGGCACCGCAGCGGCAGATGTTGCCGGACATGCGCTCGCGGATCTCGTCGTCGGTGAGCTCAGGGTGTTCGGTGTGGCCGGTTTCGAAGCTGACGAGCGAGAGGTCGCCGCGGTGGGATTCTTCGGTCAGCGCGGTCGCGGAGCATATCTGGCCCGGAGTGCAGTAGCCGCACTGGAAGCCGTCGTGCGAGAGGAAGGCGGATTGCGCGGGGCTGAGGTTGTCGGGTGTGCCGAGGCCTTCGATGGTGGTGATCTCGGCGCCCTGCGCCGCGACGGCGAGGGTGAGGCAGGAGTTGACACGGCGGCCGTCCATGAGGACGGTGCAGGCGCCGCACTGGCCGTGGTCGCAGCCTTTCTTGCTGCCGGTGAGGTCGAGGTGCTCGCGGAGGAGGTCGAGCAGGGAGGTGCGCGTGTCGATGGTGAGGGTGCGCTGCTGCTTGTTGATGGTGAGGGTGATGGGAACCATGTTGGCCTGTGCGGATGCGGGATTGCCCGCGTGCTGTGCGGCAGCGGGAGAGACGCCGATCGCGAGGCCGGCCGAGACGACGCTCGACGCGGCGAGGAACTGGCGACGGGTGAGTTCGAGGTCTTGCGGTTGCGGAGGATTTTGTTCCGGTGGTTCGAGTTCAGTGCATAGAGTCACGGGCGCCTCGGCGTGAAGGTATACCTGCACGTGAGCTTGGATGCTAGAAAGCCGATGAGAAAGGTACAACAGGTATGCTGGAGGTTCATGGCATCGAATCCAATCGCGCTGACCAAGCAGCTGGTCGATATTGAGTCGACGACGTATCACGAGGGTGCTTGTGGGGAGTTTCTGGCGGAGTACCTGCGGGCGGGCGGATGGGATGTAGAGCGGCAGCCGGTGGAGCAGCCGGAGCCTGCCCGGACACCGGGCGGAGGCGATGGGCCTCGGTTCAATTTGTATGCGGCGATGCCTGGTGTGACGCCGGATGTGGTGTTCTCGACGCACTTCGATACCGTGCCGCCGTTTCTGGGGCCGTGCAGAGAGGATGAAACTTACTTGTACGGCCGCGGCGTGTGCGATGCGAAGGGGATTCTGGCGGCGCAGGTGACGGCGGCGGAAAGACTGCGCGATGAAGGCGTGCGCGTGGGGATGCTCTTCGTCGTGGGCGAGGAGCGGGACTCGGCGGGCGCGAAGGTGGCGAACGAGAATGCGCGCGGATCAAGATTTTTGATCAACGGGGAGCCGACGGAGAACCGGCTGGCACTGGCGAGCAAGGGATGTCTGCGCGTGGAGCTGTACGCGACGGGGAAGATGGCGCACTCGGCGTATCCGGAGCTGGGGGATTCGGCGATCGACAAGCTGCTGGCGGCGTTGCATGATGTTCAAGCGTTGAAGCTGCCGGTGGTGGAAGGGATTGGCGAAACGACGCTGAACGTGGGGTTGATCTCCGGCGGGCGCGCGCCGAATGTGATCGCGGATAAGGCGGAGGCGCACATCCTGGTGCGGCTGGTGGGGCCGGCAGAAGGGATCCGCAACGCAATTGTGAATGCGGTGGATGGGCGGTGCGAGGTGAGCTTCTCGCTGGAGCTGCCGTTCGTGCAGATGAGGGCGCTGGATGGGTTCGAGACGATGGTCGCGAAGTTCACGACGGATGTGCCGAGCCTGACGAACTGGGGCGAGCCGTTTCTACTCGGGCCGGGAAGCATTCTCGTGGCGCATACGCCGGATGAGCGGATTGCGAAGCGTGAGCTGCTGGAGGCTGTGGAGCTTTATGTGAAGCTCGCGCGGCAGCTGGTGCGCCAGCGCTGAGGGCTAATTGCCAGAAGAAGCTGAGGGCTCAGTGCCAGAAGAGGCTGTAGAGCAGAACGAGCAGCACGATGCCTGAGATCACAACGTAGAGGAAATCGCGTTGGGTGAGAAAGGCGAAGACCGAGAGGATGACCCGTGCGATCGGTGTGGCGATGAGCATGAGCAGGCCGAGCTGAATGATGGCGAGGCTGTGGCCGTGCGCGGCTCCGATGAAGATGCCGGAGAGCGTATGCAGCTGCGGAGAGACGCCGTGGAAGGTGTGGTAGTCGGGATGATCCTGGCTGTGGCGCGCGAGGTAAAGGACACCGCCGAGGAGAATGACGAACGCGGAGGAGAGAGTTCCTGCGCGAAGCAGATTACCGATGTGCGCATCGAGCGCGGTGTCGTCCTCAGAGGGCACAAAGGGCTGATGGGCCATTAGAGCTTTCCTGTGATGCCGCTGTAGATCATCTCGGCACCGAGCGCTGCGATGACGAAGCCGAAGATGATGCGGAGCCTTGTTGGATGGGTACGAACGAGGAGCTTCGCGCCGATGAGTGAGCCGGCGAGCACGCCAAGCGTTACGGGCATGACGAGCGATGGATCGATATAGCCGCGGCTGAGATAGATGCCGGCGCTGGCCGCAGCCGTGACGCCGATCATGAAGTTGCTGGTGGTCGTGGACACCTTGAAGGGCATCTGCATGACCTCATCCATCGCGAGGACCTT
Organism: Acidobacteriaceae bacterium; assembly: GCA_035944135.1. Classification (NCBI taxonomy): domain Bacteria; kingdom Pseudomonadati; phylum Acidobacteriota; class Terriglobia; order Terriglobales; family Acidobacteriaceae; species Acidobacteriaceae bacterium. The sequence goes on along the minus strand of DASZBM010000002.1, from coordinate 846,848 downwards.
GACGGCGCCGGAACCGATGCCAAGCAGGCCGGAGAGTGTGCCCGCGCCGAGCATCATGCCGAAGCCGAGCGGCACGCGCCGCACGTTGTAAGGCTGCTTAACACCGGCGACCGGATAGGTGCTGTTGAGGCGGAGCGTCACTGCGAGGGGATCGACAGGAGAGTTGGGGTCTGGCGCGGGACGGCGACGGTTCGACATGAAGGCAGAGAAGATGAGGATGCAGCCAAAGACGATAGCAATGCCCGTGGTGGGCGTGATGGTCGCGAGCCATGCGCCAAGAAGCGCGCCGAGGGTTGTGGCGACCTCCAGAAACATACCGATGCGGACGTTGGAGAAGCCCTCGCGCACATAGGCGGAGGCGGAGCCTGAGGACGTCGCAATGACCGACATCAGCGAGGCGCCGATGGCGTAGTGAATGTCCACATGAAAGGCAAGCGTGAGCAGCGGGACGATGACCACCCCGCCGCCGAGCCCGGTGAGCGCGCCAAGAAGACCGGCGGCCATGGAGCAGACGCCGAGGACAAGAGAGAGTTCGAGCGAATTCATGTTCCGCGTTCGATGCTCTCATAGATGGATGTGGGAGCAGGATGCGGACGATGTACGGAGCGGTCAGCTACGGCTTCCCGTGAGTTCTTCGTGAAAGCTGCTGTTGAGGTTTTGGAATATCTGGTCGAAGCTGCCGTTCTTCTCGGCCCAGCGGAGCGGGAGGACGCGCTCGACGAGGATTTCGCCGGAGGCTGGCGGGTTTTCGAGGAGCGAGATGGTTTCGGCGATGTAGTCGGCGAGCGGCATGGCGCGCGGGTCGGCGGCTTGCTGCGCGCCCATGAGCTCGGTCTGGACGTAGGGCGGAGCAATCTCGAGGACTTCGATATGGGTGTCCCGGAGTTGGTAGCGAAGCGACTGGGTCCAGGAGTGGATTGCGGCTTTGGTGGCGCAGTAGGTGGGAGTGATGGTCAGGGGAAGAAAGGCCAGGCCTGAGCTGACAGTGGCGATTGTTGCGCGCTGTTGCTGCTTGAGCGTGGGCAGGAGAGCGGCGGTGAGGCGGATGGGGCCGAGGAGATTGGTGGTGATGGTGGACTCCGCGGCAGAGAGGTCGATGGGGTCAGAGGTGAAGTCTTCGGTGCGCATGACGCCGGCGTTGTTGATAAGGGCGTTGAGGGAGGGGAAGTCGTCGGAGACGCGCGTGGCGAAGGATTCGATGTCGGTGGGGTCTTCGATGTCGAGGATGTAGGATTTCATGCCGGGGTTGGCGGCGGTGGCGGCATCAAGTACGGATTGGCGGCGGCCGGCGATGATGACCTGGTTCCCCTGCTTGTGAAAGGCTTCGGCGAGACCGCGGCCGATGCCCGAGCCGCCGCCGGTGATGAGGATGGTGTTGCCTGTGGGGTTCATGCTGTGTGTGCTCCTGTCTGCGAGTTGGACGGAGTTTGGATGAGTGCGGCTGCGAGTGGATTCGTGAATTTTTGGTGAGCGTAGGGCGATGTGGTTTTTTCGCGCGGGAACGGGTAGAGTTTGCGTGATTTTATCGGGAGCAAATGCACATGTTCAGAATTGTGAGGTCTGGGCTTGCTGAGCTGGCGGCTTTGATCGCAATCCTCTTTGGCGTATCGCTATCGTTCTGCCAGAGCGCGTCCGTGGGCGGGCCCGCGACACCTGAGTCGGGCGCTTCGACTTATCACCCTCATTTGGTTTTCGACGTGGCTTCGATTCGCGAGGCCACTGACCTACGTAAAGGCGACATGAGTTATTACGACAACATGCCGCACAATAGCTATTTTCATGCCGAAAAGGTTGGGCTGTGGGGAATCGTACTGAGTGCCTATGACCTGCGCTACGTTGAGCAGCTGGAGAACCTGCCCCATTGGGCGTTTGACACCACGTACACAATCGACGCGAAGTCCGACCCGGCGACGGATGAGACTTTGGAGAAGCTGAGCGACAGTGATGCGCTGGCCGAAAAGCGCCACATGGTTCAGGCGCTGCTTGCGGAGCGCTTTCATCTGCAAATTCATTCGGAGACGAGGACGAGTAACACTTACGAGCTGATCACGACGGACCGGACAGCGAAGTTGATGACGCCGGTGCAAGGTGACATGGGGAAGACTATAAACACCTGCGTTCCACATTTCTCCAAGCTCAAGGGTGCGGAGGTGGACTCGAAAGGGTGTCCATTTCACATCTTCTTCGACACACTGATGCAGAACCTGGGCACGGACGTTCTCGACCGTACGGGGATGACCGGCATGTATGCGTTCCACCTGATGTGGTGGCCGTCGCAGTTGCCGGAAGGCGGCCCTTCTGAGGATCGATATCCTCCGCTCAGAAATGCGGTGCGTGACCAGCTGGGGCTCGAGTTGAAGGCTACAAAGGGGCCAGTTACGTTCTGGGTGGTGGATCACATCGAGCGGCCTACACCGAACTGAGTCGCTCTAACTCGGCCAGACGGCAACAGGGATGAGGCCTTCGTTGTCAGGCGCAAGCGTGTGGCTCTGGTCTGGGTTCTGCGGGTTGTAGCGGACGCGGATGAGTGTGCCTTCAGGGATGCGCGGGATGAGGCGCGAGGCTTCGGAGTGCGAGAGCGCGACAGTGCGGAGATGGCCGCCGAAGTAGCCCGAGGGTTGGTTCGGCGTGGTCTCGGGCAGCGTGAAATAGAAGGGGATTTCGAGTTGCGAGTCCTGCGCGGCAGTGCCTTCGGCGAGCTCGTCTTTGGCGACGATTGCCGGCTTTAGCGTGTGGGCTTCAACGATCGGCCAGGAAGCGGCTGCGGCAAGATCGCGCTCGCGATGGCGCTTGTGAAGTGCGCGACTGATGGCGTTAATGAAAGGGACGCCCGGCATGGTGGGGATTTTAATCCAGCTAAGGAGCGCATGCGGAGACGATGGTGGCGAAAGTTGCGATTCTGAAGGCGGCGGTTGTCGTAGGGATGGTGTTGGCGAACTACGATGCGATCCCGACGGCGAATACGAAGCTGACGCACTTCGATACGCTGATCGTTCTGGGGACACCGTGCACGACGGAGGGAACGTCTTCACCGGAGCAGCGGGAGCGCGTGCTGGAGGGTGTGCGCGAGTTTCGCGCCGGTGTCGCGAAGCACATGATTGTGACCGGAGGCGCGGCGCATAACAAGTTTGTCGAGGCGGACTGCATGAAGCATCTTGCTGTGGAAGAGGGCGTGCCGGCGGATGCTGTGATCGAGGAGAATCAGGCGCAGGACACGATTCAGAACATCTGGTTCAGCAAGCAGATTATGGATGCCCATGGGTGGCGATCCGCGGAAGTGGTCAGCTCGCCGTCGCATCTGCCGCGGACGGCGTTGATTCTTGAGCACTACAAAGGCAGAGATGCGTTTGCATGGCGGACGCATGCGGCGCAGTGGCCGCGGGAGTATACGAGCGAGCAGATCGCGCAGCATTATGCCGGAGAGATGAAGGGATGCTGGCGGCTGACGCACCAGGGGTTTCCGCACAACCGGTGGCTGCCGGGCAGTTGACGGCACAATTCGAGGCGGAATCTCCCTGGTTTCGTACCGCTTTTCCTCTGCGGGTGCGCTTGTGACGGAGAAGTAAACTTAGACTATGGCTGCCGAGTTTACTCATCTTCATCTTCATACGGATTACTCGCTGCTGGATGGGGCTTGCGATGTCGACAAGCTGGCGAAGCATCTGGAGAAGATCGGGCAGAAGGCCGCGGCCATTACGGACCACGGGAATATCTTTGGCGCGGTGCACTTCTTCGATGCGATGAAGAAGCGCAACCTGAAGCCGATTCTCGGGTGCGAGCTGTATGTGTGCAAGGAAGAGGATCATCGCGGGAAGCCTGATCCGGAGTCGAAATACAACCACATGCTGGTGCTCGCGGAGAACGAGGCGGGCTATAAAAACCTTGTCCGGCTGACGAGCGAGGCGGCACTGCATGGGTTTTATCGGAAGCCGCGTGTGTCGAAGAGGTTTCTCGCGGAGCATGCGGAGGGGCTGATCGGATTCTCGGGGTGCCTGGCGGGTGAGGTCTCGCAGCACATCATGGCCGGGGACTATGAGGCGGCGAAGAAGAGCGCGGGATTTTATGAGGAGATGTTCGGGCGAGGGAACTACTTCCTCGAGGTTCAGGATCACGGGCTGGAGCCGGACAAGAAGGTTGTCGAGGCGATGTTCCGGCTGGAGAAGGACCTGAACATTCCGCTGATTGCGACGAACGATTCGCATTACATCGAGGACCAGGACGCGCGCTCGCACGAGGTGCTGCTGTGCGTGCAGACCGCGGACTCGATGAATAATCCGAAGCGGTTCAAGTTCGACACGCAGGAGTTTTACATCAAGAGTGCGGAGGAGATGCAGCGCCTCTTTAAAGACGCACCTGAGGTCTGCACGCGCACGATGCAGTTTGCGGAGCGGTGCTCGCTCGAACTCTCGAAGGTGAAGAATCCGTTTCCGCGGTTTGACGTGCCGGAAGGCGAGACGGTCGACAGCTACTTTGAGCAGGTGTGCCGCGCGGGGTGGAGGAAGCGGCGCGATACTGCCGTCGCGCACCTGGAGTCGCGCGGGATTCTGCGCAAGACGATTGCGGAATATGAAGCGCGTCTGCAGCGCGAGATTGACTGCATCAAGCAGATGAAGTTTCCCGGCTATTTCATGATCGTGTGGGACTTTATCCGTTATGCAAAGGAGCACAACATTCCGGTGGGACCGGGGCGTGGATCGGCCGCGGGATCGCTCGTCGCCTACGTGATGGAGATCACGGATATCGATCCGCTGCAGAATGAGCTGCTCTTCGAGCGCTTCCTGAATCCGGAGCGTGTGTCGATGCCGGATATCGATATCGACTTCTGCATGAACCGCCGCGGCGAAGTGATTGAATACGTTCGGCAGAAATACGGCAATGATCAGGTCGCGCAGATTATCACGTTCAACACGATGGCGGCGAAGGCCGCGATCAAGGACGTTGGCCGCGCGATGGACATGCCGTATGGCGAGGTCGACCGCATTGCGAAGCTGATTCCGCCAACGATCGGCATCACGATTGAGCAGGCGCTGAAGGACTCGCCGCCGCTGGCGCAGGCGTACAACACGGATGGGAAGATCAAGGAGCTGATTGATACCGCGCTTCGGCTTGAGGGTCTGGTGCGTGGTGCGGGCGTGCACGCGGCCGGAGTCGTGATTGCGCCTGAGCCGCTGACGGAGCTGGTACCGGTGACGCGCACGAAGGACGAGGCGGTCGTCACCAGCTATGACATGAAGGCCGTCGAGAAGATGGGCCTGCTGAAGATGGACTTCCTCGGGCTGACGACGCTGACGGTGATCGACGATTGCCTGAAACTGATCAAGGCGAATCGCGGGGAAGATGTCGAGATGGCGACGGTGCCGCTGGATGATCAGCGGACCTATGAGCAGGTGTTCCACAAGGCCTTGACGAGCGGCGTGTTTCAGTTTGAGTCCGGCGGGATGCGCGATGTGTTGCGGCGCTACAAGCCGACGACCGTAGAAGATCTGACCGCGCTGAATGCGTTGTACAGGCCGGGGCCGATCCAGGGCGGGATGATCGATGACTTCATCGAGCGCAAGTGGGGACGGCGCGCGGTGGAGTACATGTTCGACGAACTCGAGCCAATCCTGCGCGAGACGCTGGGCGTGATCGTGTATCAGGAGCAGGTGATGCAGATCAGCTCGGCGATTGGCGGGTATTCGCTGGGCGGAGCCGATCTGCTGCGGCGCGCAATGGGTAAGAAAGATCCGGCGGAGATGGCCAAGCAGCGCGACATCTTCATGGCCGGGGCCGCGGCGAAGAAGTTCGACAAGACCAAGGCCGGTGCGCTGTTCGATCTGATGGAGCAGTTCGCGGGGTACGGCTTCAACAAGTCGCACTCGGCGGCGTATGCGTTGCTGGCGTATCACACGGCGTGGCTGAAGACGCACTATCCGGTGGAGTTCATGGCGGCGCTGCTGACGAGCGAAACGTCGAAGCCGGAAAACGTGGTGAAGTACATCGGCGAGTGCCGCGAGATCAACATCACGGTGTTGCCGCCGGATGTGCAGATCTCAGCCGCGACGTTTACGCCGGCGGGCGATGCGATTCGGTTTGGGCTGGAGGCCATCAAGAACGTCGGCGGAAATGCGATTGAGTCGATTGTGCAGGCGAGGGAAGCGCTGCGCGCTGAAGGCAAGGCTGGGTTCAGCACGCTGTGGGAGTTCTGCGAGAAGGTCGATCTGCGGCTGATGAACAAGCGCGTGCTCGAGAGCCTGTGCAAGGCCGGTGCGCTGGATTCCTTTGGCAAGCGGTCGCAGGTGATGGCGGCGATCGACAAGGCGATTGAGCGCGCGCAGAAGACGCAGCGCGATGCGGCAGCAGGACAGCATGGGCTGTTCGGGATGTTCAGCGATGAGCCGAATGCACACGCTTCAGAGAAGGAAGACGCATTGCCGCCCGCGCCGGAGTGGGACGAGCATACACGGCTGGCGAACGAGAAAGACGTGCTCGGGTTCTTTGTCTCCGGGCATCCGATGGATCGATATCGCGAGAAACTGCGCAACCTGAAGGTCTACGATACGGCGACGGCATGCGAGATGAAGCCGGAACCGGCGGTGTTTGTGCGCGGGAAGATGGAGCCACAGAACGAAATTCAGATTGCGGGAGTGATTACGGGACTCAAGGTCGCGAAGTCAAAGCGCTCGGGCGAGATGTACGCGCAGGCGTCGCTGGAAGACACGGTTGGGAAGATCGAGCTGATCGCGTTCCCGCAGAACTACGAGAAGCTGGCGGAGAAATTGAAGATCGATGTGCCGGTGCTGGTGCGTGGATCGCTGAGGGGCGAAGAGGATTCGGCGCCGAAGCTGTCGATCTCGCAGATTACGGCGCTTGAAGATGTGAAGATCAAGCTGCCGGATGCGCTGCGCATTCGCGTGCCGCTGCACAGTCCGGATGCGGAGCTGCTGGAAAAGCTGGAGAAGGTTTTCAAAGATGCGCCGGGCAATGGGAAGCTGCTGCTGAACCTGGAGGAGCCGGGAGCGTTCTGCGCGGTGCTGGAGCCGCAGGGATTTTCCGTCGCGGCAGATGTGCAGTTCATCGAGCGCGTGGAGGCGCTGGTAGGGCGTGGAGCAGTGCAGGTGATCTAGAGCAGGCGGGCCCACAAGCGTAAGCTTTCTCTGTAGCGGAGGCATCGGTTGAGAAGGGTTCTGCTGCTGATCGTTCTCGTGGCAATGCTTGCATCGTGCGGCCCTCAGGCAGTGGCACAGGATCCGACCGTCACGCTGCCGAACAACTATCGCAAGGTGCTGGACAATCCTGAGGTTGTTGTTCTGCGAGTGCACTATGGACCGCATGAGCAGGTTCCGGTGCACGACCATTCAGAACATCCGACAATCTACGTCTATCTGAATGATTCGGGCCCGGTGCGGTTTGTGCACGAGCCTGAGAATGTGATTCTCACGCGGCCGCCGACGCACACGGGATCGTATCGCGTAAGCCCGGGAAGAAGAGAGCGTCACAGCCTGGCTAATTTGAGCGATAAACCGTCGGATTATCTGCGCGTCGAGCTGAAGAAGGTGCCGCTGGGAACATTGAAGCGGGAGTTTCGCGGCAACGCACCGGAGCCGCTGGTGCAGGGAACGAAGGTGGAGTTTGAGGATCCGGCATTGAGGATCGAGCGCGTGGTGTGCGATTTAGGCAGTTGGTGTCCGCTGCCCGAAGAGAGCGCACCGTCGGTCCTGGTGGCGTTTTCACCATCGGAGTTGAAAGAAGGGCGGCGAAGGCAGGCATTTCCGGAGGAGTCGTCGACGTTGTGGCTGCCGGCTGGCAAAGGAGCAGGCGTGAAGGCGCTCGGCACGTCGCCGGCCCATGTTTTGCGGATCGTTTTGCCGGCACAGTAACCGTCGGGGAGCCGTGAACAGCATCGAATCCGGCATGGAGAATTCGACTGTTTCGATTTCGGCTGTTCCGATCTCTGCTGTTTCGATCCCTATAGACCAGCGCATTGCGTATTTGCTGCTGCGGGTCATCGCTGGCATGGACTTCTTCGGCCATGGGTTCGCCCGGATATTCACAGGCACACACCTTGGCGGCTTTGCGCACTGGATGGTTGGGGACATGGCGAAAGCGCCGCTGCCGGCCAGTCTCGTGCTGGTAATAGGATATGTAGTTCCGTGGGTGGAGCTGGCGGTGGGGCTCATGCTGCTTTTCGGCGTGGGCGTGCGGTTTGCGCTGGTCACAGCTCTGCTGCTGATGTTGCTGCTCATGTTCGGGATCACGATGAAACAGGACTGGACGGTGGCAGGGCAGCAGTTGCTCTACAGTCTCGTCCTGGCAGTACTGTTGTTCGGCCGCGAGCGGCTGGACGTGAGTTGGTCTGGGTTGTTGCACCGGCGGTGACCCCGATATCGCTTACAATCGCTTTGGTACATTCGATGGCCGAGAACCCGCAGCCCAAACAGCCGCACCCGACCGAAGCAGCCGTTCCAGACGCTTGGCAGAAAACCGAGCTGGCGCGTCACCCGCAACGTCCGTACCCCATGGATTACATCCAGACGATCTTTACGGATTTCAGCGAAATTCACGGCGACCGCCAGTTTGCGGACGACGGTGCGATGGCGGCTGGCATGGCGAGATTCCATGGCGAGCCGGTGCTGGTTATCGGAAACCTGAAGGGTCGCAGCGTGAAGGAGCGGATCGCGCGCAAGTTCGGCTCGCCGGACCCTGAAGGCTATCGCAAGGCGCTGCGTGCCATGAAGATCGCGGAAAAGTTCAATCGGCCGGTCTTTACTTTCATCGACCTTGCCGGCGCAAACCCCGGCCTCGGCGCCGAGGAGCGTGGACAGGGCGAGGCGATCGCCCGCAATCTGCTGGAGATGTCGCGGTTGCGTGTGCCGACCATTGCCACCATCACCGGGGAGGGCGGATCTGGCGGAGCGCTGGCGCTGGCTGTCGCGGACCGCGTGCTGATGCTGGAGAACGCGATCTATTCGGTCATCTCGCCGGAGGGTTGCGCGTCCATCATGTGGAAGGACGCGGCCAAGAAGCAGCAGGCAGCCGCCGCTCTCCGATACACGGCAGAGGACGTCAAAATGCTAGGCTGCGTGGACGACGTGATCGTGGAGCCTGATGGTGGGACGCAGAATGATCCGGAGCGCGCGGCTCAGCTTCTCGACGAACGCCTGCAACAGCACCTCAGCGAACTGCGGTCACTCCCAATCGAGCAGATGCTGGAGGCGCGCTACGCCAAGTTCCGCAATATCGCGCAGTTTTACACGGCAGTCTGAGCGCGAACGGACGGTCGACGACGGGCCCAGCGCAGAAGGAGTTTGAGCACCGTTGTCTTCGACCGCAATTCCAGCTCCGGTCCCCAGATCCATGCATCTGGCGCTGTTCGTCACGGGTGTGCTGTGGCTGCTCGCCGCGCACGCCATCGCTTTCCGCACCGGCCAGGGGCTTGCCGGTCGGTTCGCCTGGAGCGCCGGAGCGCAGGATCTTCTAGTCAATCTGGTGCTGTTGTTTCTGCTGCTGGTGGGCTTCACCTGCCTTAACTGGGTCGGCACACGGCAGGGTAGCGTCCGGCAGGCGAATGCGCTGCCGCTGCGGGCGACCACCGGCGAGGAGTGGACGCGCGGCGTGCTCATCGGCTGGGCCGCGGCGGTTATCGCCGTCATCCCGATGGTGATCGCCGGCGCCCTGCATCCGGAGTTCTCCTGGACGGCATCGGCATGGGGCGGAACGCTGCTTTCGATCCTCACGCTCGCCATCGCCGCGCTGGCCAGCGAGGTCGCGTTCCGCGGATTTCTGTTCCGCAGGCTGATCGACGCCGTCGGCCCGACCTCCGCAACTCTTCTGCTGGCAGGAATTTATGCGTTGATCGGCGGCATGTCGCCCAACGCCACCGGGCTCAGCTTCATCATCATGATCATCGGCGGCGTGCTGCTTTCGCTCGCCTACCTGCGCACGCACGCGCTCTGGCTGGGATGGGGATTGCACTTCGCCTGGGCTGCCGCCATCGCGGTTATCTTCGGGCTTCCCGTTGGCGGGGTGGCAAGTTACACCAGCATCGTCCAGACAGACACCAGCAGCCCGGCCTGGCTCACCGGCGGCGTCTACGGGCCGGACGGCGCGCTGTTTACGGCGATCGTCCTGGTGGTGGTCATGGTCGTCGTCTATCGGGTGACACGCACATACGCGTGGAATTACACGCACCCGCTGCTCGTGCCCGCCGGCTATCCGATGGACGTGCCGCCACCCGCAGCCCACGCGGCCATGGAGCAGACTGCCGCGGCCAGCGCTCCTCCGCTGGTACAGATTGCCCCTGCGCCGAGCATCAACGGCTCTGAAAGACCCGCGTCATCCGAACCCACGCATCACCTCTAGACCGCATCTGAGCTGTCCATAAGCCGCACTTGCGCGACGGCAGATGTAAGCGCACAATCATGGTGTTCGCAGGTGACTGCATGGGCCCATGCGCACGCAGATCGCAGATTTCGCCGCTCGCCGGGGCACTCCTGTGCGGCGTTACTTTCTGCGCAACGCCAGCACTTTTCGCGCAGGTCTTCACGGTGGGAATGAAGACCGCAACCGCCGACGTCACTACCGAATTTCATCCGACTCGCGTTGAACTGCCGACCGGACCGCTCGACGTGAAGGGCCGCCAGGAGTTGATTCGCGATCTCGAAGCGGAACAGGGCTTCGCGCATCGCGAGCTGCCGCTGGGCGCAGGCATGCAGCTCATTGCCAACGGCAAGATGAGCCCCAGCGACGAAGAGTACAAGCGCATGCTGTACGAGAAAGGGCAGTCGGCGGCGGCCGGCGACCGTGTCGAAATCACCAACCTGGAGTTCCGCGGCGACCGCATCATCATCGACTTCAATGGCGGGCCATACGCGAAGCACCGCTTCCTCAGTCACATTTCCCTCAACAATATGCCATTGGCGCAGCAGGGCCCGCTCGCCACCGGCTGCCGCGTCACCCTGATCTTCGAGGGCGGCGTTCCGGAGGTGACGGCGGCGGAGGTAAAGGCGCTGCTCGATCCGGTGGTCGACTTCCGCGCGAAGTCCAGCGCGGAGGCATACGCCGATACGCTGCCGCCCAAAGTACGCGAGGCCGTGGCGGCGCACGAGATTCTTGTCGGCATGAACCACCGCATGGTTTTGGCCTCGATGGGCGAGCCGAAGACCAAGGAGCGCGAGCATACGTCAACTGACGATCCAGACAGCCCGATCTACGAAGAGTGGATCTACGGTGATCCTCCGCGGCCGACTCAGTTTGTGCGGTTCAAGAACGGCAAGGTGGTGCGGCTCGAAATTGCTGCCATCGGCAAACCGATAGAGGTCCACGATAAGAACGAGATCGGCGGCGAACCTGAACCAACACTCCAGGCCCGGACCATCGTCAATGGCGATCCCCAGATCACTGCGGACGGAGACCGAAACGGCGCTGCAGCGCCGACTCTGCGTAAGCCCGGCGAGGTTCTGGACACGGCGCAGAATGTGCCCGGCATGGGGAAAGTCAAGATGCCGGTCGATCAGGCACCAGCACAGACGCCGAGCCAACAGACTTCAGCGCAGCCTGCACAAACATCAGCTCAGCCGCAGAGCACCCCGGCGCAGCCTGCGCCTGCATCGCCGCAGGATCCCTCTAAGACACAGCAGTTGGCGTCGACGCGCTAGCTTTGGAGAGCGCGGAAAACTCGTGTATTCTGGGTGAGGAGCAGTACCCGGCGTCTGCTTCCATATCCCTCCTGTTCGGCAATCCCAATCGCCCGCAGAGAGTGAGTGCGCTCAGGCGCACGACGCGTCCGGGGTACGCCAGATTTTGAGTTTTGCAGGAGAGAGACATGGCGAAGATTGCCAAGACCGGTGACCGCAAGAAGGTCATGGATACACAGAAGAGCACCGACTGTCCGAAGTGTTCGAAGCCGACGCGCATTGTGAAGCGCGTGAAGGACCGCGAGCGCGGCGTTCCAGGCGGAGTTTACATCTCCTGCTCGGCCTGCGACTTCTACGAGAAGCTGTAAATTTCTACCAGAACCTGTAAATCGTTCGAAAACCGCTCATCGATTTGCACAAGAGGGTCCGCCGCTAAGGCGGCCCTTTTCATTGGTTTGCATCAAAAGTGGGAGGGGTGTCCCCAAAAGAGGCACCCACTTCCGCAGAGAGCCACTTGACGAAGGTTGTTGGCCGGAGGCAGACTCCCTGACGGAAAGTAGGGAATCAGTACATATGGCCACAAGCAGCACGGTAGTACAGCAGGAAAGCCTCGATTCAACGCCTCACTATACCCGCCCAACTTTTTTGATGTGCCCGCCGGAATGGTACGGGGTGGATTACGTTTTGAATCCATGGATGGCCGGAAACGTGAACCGGTCGTCGCGCGATCTCGCCTTCGCCCAGTGGAAAAGCCTCTACAACGTCCTCCACAGCGTGGCCGACGTAAGACTCCTTCATCCCGAGCCTGGCTGCCCGGACATGACGTTCCTGGGCCACGGCGCCCTGATTCATCATGGCGTTGCCGCCGTGTCCAGCTTCAGCCCGACACAGCGCCGGGCCGAGACCGTCTTCCTGAAGCAATGGCTCATCAACCAGGGCTTCCTGCTCTGGGAGACGCCGCGCGAGACCGCCTATGAGGGCCAGGGCGACAGCGCCTTCGACGACGAAGGCAAGATGCTCTGGGCCGCCCATGGCGTCCGTACATGCCGCGCCGCGCACGCCCACGTCGCCGATGCCTGGCATGTCCCGGTGCACTCGCTCCACCTGACCGATCCCCGGTTCTATCACCTGGATACCTGCTTCACGCCGCTGCACGGAGGCTTTCTCCTCTACTACCCGGGAGCATTCGACGCAGCTTCACGCGCCGAAATCGAAAAGGTCTATCCGGCGGACCGCAGGATCGCCGTCTCGGAAGCAGACGCGACTCGCATGGCCTGCTGCGCGCTGAACATCGGCCGCACTGTGTTTACTGGCGAAGTCAGCCCGGAGCTGGCGAAGACGCTCTTCGACCTGAACTTCGACGTCGTTCAACTGGAACTCAGCGAGTTTATCAAGGGCGGCGGTGGCGCGGGCGCGCTGGCACTTCGCCTGAGCGATCTGCCGGTCACGCACGGGGTGGTGCGGACGGTTCGAGCCGCCTGAGTTTCTAAAGGTTTGTCCAAAGAGGGAAGCCCCGCTCTTCACCGAGCGGGGCCTATTTTTCGTTCAGACGATATAGAAGTACTTTAAGTGCAGCAGACCAAGTTACTCTACTGTCTGAGCTTGCCTTTATCGACTCACCTGACGGTAATCGGGTTCGCCGGTTTTTCCAGTTCGGCGACTAGCTGGTCGGCGAGGGCAGGATCGTTCGGTGTGACCCGTTCAATCTTTACCTGAGCCAGGCCAGAGAGGCCGATCTTGTGGGCAGCCGCATACGAGAGATCCAAAATACGGCTGGTTGGGACCGGACCGCGGTCGTTGACGCGGACAAAGGCCGATCTGTGATTGCGAAGGTTCGTCACGCGCAGCCACGTCCCCAGGGGGAGTGTGCGGTGGGCACAGGTGAAGGCGTTCATGTCGTACTTTTCACCGTCTGCCGTCTTACGGCCCTGAAAATGAGAGCCGTACCACGAAGCTTCGCCGATTTGATACCAGTGATGCTGCTTGACCGTGTTGGTCGGCACTGGACCGTTGTCTTTGGCGGGAGCGGCGATAATGCTTGCCGTCACACCCAGGGTTGCGGCCAGGAGGCCGGCTTGCAAAGGCCGACGCATCCACTTCGACCGAATCCCTCGCCTGGAACTTCTCGAGGTATCGTTCATACATATATTGTCTAGGTTCCTCCCACCTAAGTCAAACAAGCTAAAGCCACTTTCCATTACCTTCGTACCTTGCGCTCGCCCCGCTTGTATGCTAGGAAAAACAGTCCCAGACTCGAGGTCAGGATTGCGTCCCTCTGCGAACTCCGAACCGGCAAATCACTATCGGCCTGCCGCCGTGGCGCTGTCGATTGCCGGTTTCGACCCGTCGAGCGGCGCGGGGGTGACGGCTGACCTGGCGGTGTTTGCGGCGCACGGAATTTTCGGCACCTCGGCGATCAGCGCGATGACGGTGCAGTCCACGATGGGAGTAGCGGCGGTTCGGGCAGTCGACCCGGAGTGGCTTCTCCGAACGCTGGAGCACATTTCGGCGGACCTGCCCGCAGCCGGCGTAAAGATCGGGATGCTGGCTTCGGATGCAATCGTGCAGGTGGTTTCCTCCTTCCTGCGGGCGGCCCCGTATCAGGTGCCTGTGGTGATCGACCCGGTCTTGCGTTCGAGCTCTGGGCACCAGCTTCTCGAGTCGCAGGGGGAGCGGCGGATCCACACTGAGCTTCTGCCGCTCGCCGGGTGGATTACGCCCAACTGGGCCGAGCTTTCCATCCTGGCCGGCAGGCCGGTCAGGACGATCGAGCAGGCCAGAGAGGCGGCCGACGTGCTGGGGAAGCGGCACCCGCGGTTGCATATCGTGGCGACGGGAGGGGATCAAAGGGAACCGGTGGACCTGCTGAGGGTGCCGGGCGGGGCGGTGCAGGCATTTCCGGGCGAGCATGTGGAGACGACCTCGACTCACGGGACCGGGTGCGCCTTCTCGTCGGCGCTGCTGTCGCGGCTGATCCTGGGCGATGCTCCGGCGGTCGCGGTCAGCCGGGCGAAGGCCTATGTGGCGGAGGCGCTGAGGTCGGCTCCGGGGTTGGGACATGGGCGCGGACCGCTGGACCTGCTGTGGCCGCTGCGAGCGGGGCGGCGCAACTGCTAGGCTGAATGCTATGGAATCGGCTCTTCGGCTGGTGGTGAACGGTCAGCCTCGCACACTGGATGGGATGGATTCACCGGCGCCGCTAGCGTCAGTTCTGGAGCGGCTCGAGCTGCGCGCGGACCGGATTGCCGTTGAGTTGAATGGTGAGATTGCGCCGCGAACGAAGTGGGCCGAGCTGACCGTCGCAGACAGCGACCGCATCGAGGTTGTGCATTTTGTTGGGGGAGGGTGATAATACCCCCCCTCCCCCTGAATTTGTGCAAAGTCTTGATTCGAGATACTTTAGGCTTGGACTTTAATTTGCAAAGTCTTGATTCTAAAGGACGCTGGTTTGGACACGGGGTGTGCTCGCTTTCAGGGTGGCGAGAAGGGTCTCCCAGCGGTCGCCGTACTCTTGCCAGCCGCCGATGGTGTGGACGCGCTGGAGGGCGGCGGCGCGCATGGAGCGCTGAAGGTCAGGGTCGTCGGCGAGGCGCTGCATGCGGTCGGCGAGGGCGGCAGGGTCGCGAATGGGGACGATGAAACCTTCGACGCCATCGGTGAAGAGATCCTCCCCGCCGGTGTTGGCGGAGCAGAGGACAGGACAGCCGCAGGCCATCGCCTGAGCCTGGACGAGCGCGAGGCCTTCCTCGATGCTGGGCAGAACGAGGACGTGGCTCTGGCTCATGAGGCGGGCGAGATCGGACTGCGGAACTGTGCCGAGGAATTCGACATTCTCCATGGGGAGGCGCGGGAGGACGGAGCGGATGTCTTCCTGAATTGCGCCGACGATGCGCAGGCGTTTGTGTGGGTGACGCAGGCGCGCGAAGGCGTCGAGCAGGTAGGGGACGCCTTTGCGCAGGCCGACGGCGCCGGCGAAGAGGACATCGAAGGTGGCTGGATCTGGGTCGGCGACGGGGTGGAAGCTTTCGAGGCGGACGCCGTAGGGGATCACGTGGAGCTTTTCGGCAGGGACGCCCATCTCGACGAAGGAGCGCGCCGCCATGGTTGAGGGGACGGTGATGGCGTCGGCCTGGTGGTAGATGGCTTCCTCGCGGCGGGTGTCGCGGGGATCGGAGGGCGGGGTGTTGACGCCCCAGCGGCGGAACTCGTCGGCGAGGATTTGTTCCTGATAGCGCTGGTGGGTGGAACCGCGGTCGCAGATGAAGACGCCGCCGGAGCGCTGGACGAGAGCGCCGGTGCGGAGGCTGGAGCCGGAGATGCCGATGAGGGCGTCGATTGGGCCTTCGCGGCGGAGGCTGGGCTTGAGGCGGCGTTCGGTCCAGCGGTCGAAGGCGAGGGCATTGGCATAGCCGAGCGGGTCCCGGAGCCATGTGAGGTCTACCGGGGCGCGGCTGGCCAGGTACTCAGGCACGTGAAGCCAGGGGAAGGTTTCGACCTTGTTGTGCGGGAGGCCTTCGCGCTTGAGGCGCGCCCACGGCCAGGTGGAATAGACGCGGCGGAGGTGGCCGCGGCGATCGAGTTCGCGGGCGAGTTCAAAGTGATGGAAGACGCCGAAGACGGTTTGGACGATCTGCATTGGTTCGGCGGTGGGCTCTCGGTGAGTTTAGCAAGAGGGGGAATGATTTCCCTTGACTACGGCTGCCCCGTTGTTACTCTTGATCGCGATTCTCCAGAAGTGGTTCTTCGGCCCGTACGCTCATCCTGAGCAATATTGGAGCTGACGATATGCCTCTCTGTGTTTCCTTCCCTCGCTCATCTAATGTCCTTGCGGTCGCCTTCATGATCGCCTCTAGTGCCTTCGCTGCGGCACAAACTTTCGACGCACTTCCTCCTCAGGCCACGAACTGTACCGAGGAGGGACTCCAGACTCTCTTCTTGTCGGACCCAATTCCATCTATCCCTCCTCCTCCCGCTCCGCCTCCTCTCCCCCTCAGACGTATCCATATGAGTAGTCGCGGGGATCGTGACTTTCTTGCCGTCGTGTTCAACGAGAGCACCGGCCGGCTGTACTGGTACGACAACCTCCGCACTCCGGGCACCCAACTTGTGCTTATGCCGGCATCTGCCGCCTTCCTGCCTGCCGCATACACGAAAGAGAAACTGCTGATCGTTGTGTGCAATTCCCACCTGAAGACGAGCGCGAGCCTCAATCCTCTCTCCATTGCTGTCCCAGAGGCGAGCGTAGAGGTCGCTGCAGGAGCGGCGATTCCTGCCGTGGCCGGACCACCGGGCGCAGCACATGTGGAAGCACCTGCCGCATCCCTTCCCGCCCCTAAGGGTCCGGGATTCGTTGGACAGAGCCCAGAGGAAATCAAGAGGTGGGCCAATAAAGTGGCCTCGGATACCCTCGCGTACTACGAGACCTATTCCGCAATTGAAGCGAGGCTTGCCCCACTTGAGAGAAAGGATCGGGATTTGCCGCCTCTCTTAAGTGCGATCTCTGCGGATACCACAACAATCCTCAGTCATAACAGCGGAGCACCTAATGATGATTCCGCTTTAGACGCTAAGCTCTTCGATGATGCCGTGGCGAACGCCACCCAATTGCAGGATCCGGCCATAAAGCTTTCAAAGGCCTACAGCGAAGCCGGAATTGACTCGCTCCAGTCCGATGCAAACTCGCTATACATACGTCTTGCAGAGGATGCGGAGTCGCCCTGGTACACGACGGAAGTGGTGCAGGCCGCCGATGCTCAGGTCAGAGAGAGGCAGCCCGCATTTCCGGGCATCTACAACCTGAAACCTCCCTCATCGCTCGAGAACAGAGAAAAGAAAATCACGAACGATATAGCTCAGGCCACCAAGGTCGTGCCGTATCTCAATGCGGTTTACACGAACTCCCCGAGATTTATCGTGCTGCCTGTACCTGCTGTCACCAGTAATAGCCTGCAATATTTCACTCTTACCGTCACCGATAATCTGACGCCAATCATCGCCAAGAAACCGGACGACACTTCTGGAAAGAAAACCGGCTCACCGTGCCCGAAGAACTGTTGCTGCTGCTGTCCGGCTACACAGGCCCCGAGTCCAACCGCGGCTGCCTCGCCCGGCAGTCAGAAGACGGCGTCCACCATAACCGGCAATCCCGTCCAAGTCACCACAAAGATCGACGAAAAGCAGAACATAACGTATACCGCGACCTTCATCGTCCCGTTTCATCGGATCGTCCATTTTGCCGCTGTCGGAGGATTTCTAGCCGCTCGCGCGACTGCAAATGCATACTCCATCGAGAGCACCCCGGAGACGGTTGTCACCACCACGACCACCACCAGCATAGCTCCCGGTGCTACATCTACGACCGGTTCAACCGCCACCACGACTTCGACTACCGGTCCGACAACGACGACCACCACATCGACCACCACGGGCTCTACAGTGACAACCATCACTCAGACGATCGTTCCCACTTACAGCACCGCGACCTTCGCCTTCCAAAGCGAGCGGCAGCCTGTTCAGACGTTCGGCATCCTCGGAGTGAACTGGTATCCACTTGGACGAGATTCCTTCTCGCGCAATCGGCGGAGCCTGATCTTTGGGGAGAGACGCCCCGCTACTGATGTCTACGATCGTCACAGCTTTGCGCAAAACCTGGCTCCGGGCCTGTTGGTAGGCACGGCCGTCAACACTGCGGGCGTCTTTGTTATAGCTCCCGAGTGGGACATTGCACCCGGGGTAAGCCTGTTCGGCGGCTTGACGCTTACCAATCGGACGTCGCTGGCGCAGAACATCTCGCTCTGTCCATCGCTTGGAACATCGAGCTCCACCACTACGCCCTATGGCCCTGTCACGACGTCCTCTAATGGCGCCAGTGTTACGACGCAGGTCCAAGTCGTCACCACGACGGGATGCAGTAGTTCCACGGCAACGATGCTTTCAGGGACGACCGTCCCGACGACTTCTGCTCTGATACCCTCCTTCGGGTTCGGAATTGCTTTCAATTCAAATCTATTCAGCTACTTCGGAGGGAAAAATTAGAGCGGCGCACGAGTTCCGCACCCACATCTCAAAAGCGGATTTGGGACACCCGGCGAGCGGCGTTGAGAGTCGACTCTCAACGGCCCTGCGTGCCAGCGGCCAGTGACTCGAAGCAAGTGTTCAGGACGCGATGAGAACGTAGGCGATTTCAGTCCTGAGTTCTTTCACTTCTCTTTGAGAACCTTGTCGGCCTTGCTGTCGACCTTTTTCTTGTCGGCCGCACTTAGCTTGCCTGCATTCTCCGCTTGCGACGCCCGGGCCTTTGCATTGCGGGCGTGAGCGGCGTCCGGCATGGGATATTTGCGTTCCCCCGGAAGTCCAAAATCGCTCTTCGGTTCAGCATTTTTCTTCGCCGTCGTGAGTTTTGCCATTGTTGCCTCCTGACCGAATGAGATGCGGCCTTGAGGTAGACAGGATCGTAAGAACAAAGACCGGCTCACGGGTGACTGCGCCAATCGGCATCGCTGATATCAGTGATCAAGTCTCTTTGTTCGAGGCTTCGGCCGCAGGTGGTTCGCGGAAAGGTTCTACAGAAATGCGCTCGTAGCGCACTTCCAGCACGGTCAGGCTTTCGGTGCCGGCCGGCGTATGAAGAGCAACTTCGTCATCCTCTGCCGCTTTCATTAATGCGCGCCCCAGCGGTGAGGCCCAACTGATATGGTTGCGGTCGAGATCGACTTCGTCTGTGCCGACGATGCTCACCACTCGCTCTGCCCCCGCGGCATTCGCATAGCGAACGGTGGCTCCGAAGAACGCCCTCGTGGCCCGGTGGCCCGTTCTCGGAGCTTCCGGATCGACTACTTCCGCGGCTTCAATTCGCTTGGTCAGGAAGCGAATTCGTCCGTCGATCTGCCGCAGTCGTCGCTTGCCGTACTGGTAGTCAGCGTTTTCACTGCGATCGCCATTGCCCGCAGCCCACGCCACGACCTCGACCACAGCGGGGCGATCCTTGGTGGCCAAATATTGACGCTCAGCTTTCAGGCGCTCGAGCCCGCCCGGAGTGATGTAGTTTCTGCCGTGGTTCGCCGCGGGCTCCTCTATTTTCGGTCTTCTCGTAAAGCCTTTTCGCATTCCGCAGCGGTCCTTTGCCTCGAATTTAGCTATGCGCGCTTAGCTATGCGCGCTAATTGCGGCCTAACCCTATTTTCTCAGTCATATTGATAGCGCTCAGGAGCATCTCACCAATCGATGGCTACCAAGAAGAAACCGCCGGTGATGACGGAGTGCGAGGTCAAGGTTCGCGGGCGTTGGCTGCCGTGCACTCTGTATGAAGCCCTCACCGAGCGCGACGAACTCATGCGCTGCAAATATTGTCACGGTCCGGTGCAAGCGTTGAAAGAATCCAGCACCGGCGCCCGGGCTCACATCGAACACCTGCAAAGTCACTCCGGCTGCAGATTTCCGGTTGGCAAGTTCAGCGGAGTCGAATCCGAACACCCGCTCGCGTTGAAGTAAATCGTTCTAATAAACGCGCTTCGCGAATCCGTGCCCATTCAGGTCCAGGTTGACCCTCCGCAAGTCCGCGTTAACGCGTCAAAGCAGATGGCTACACACTGCCAAGCTTTGATGTAGGGCACCCGGCATCCGAGCGGTATCGACACCACTGTGATCAATAGCGCAGGCGCGCGAGTTGGTCCAGGCGCTGGATTTCCTTCAGGCGGCGGCCGGCGCGCGAACTCCAGTTAGGGTCGTTCCCTTTGCGACGTGTGCCCACGATGTGGTTTGCGGCAGCGAAGGCTTGCTTGTCGCCACCCCATTTGCTGATGATCTGGTAATTACCACCGTGCCCGGGCGCAGTTTGGAGTGGGCCGGGAGGTGATACTGCGCCCTTGATCTTTGCAGAGGTCATGTAGTCATACGGGGCGGCCGCTCCGGGAGCGAACCAGGAACGAAGCAGCCAATTTGAGACTTGAACGACGGTGCCGTCCTTGCACTTCTTGGGGTAGGTCTGCATCTCGACGGCATCGCACATCTCGACGGCATGCAGCAAACCTTTGTTGTCGTTTGCGAACTGGTTTGCTCCCTCGTCGCCTGCTGTTTCGAGAATCTCGTGAGAGGCATCGACGCTTACGCCGGTGGGGCCGAGGAGACTCCCGCAGGTTGTAACGGCACATAAGGCAAAGGGAACACCGTTGCCATTGATGTCATGGTACGCACTATCTTTTGGAGCGTCTGGCAGTTTCGCTAAGAAGTCATAGGCCCATTCGCCGGGCTGAATGTCGTTCTTGGTGCCCACCCGTATCGTTGTTTTCGCACCCCACTCCGCGGCGAACTCCTGGTTGACCTGGTCCTGAACTGCCTCCGCGATGTGATTCAGAACGGCAGGGGAGAGCTTCGAGCCGTCCTGCGTGGTGGCGCCTTGCGTTGAGTCGATGAGAACCCATTTGACTGCGTTCATCGCTGCTCCTCTCCGAACAAAGAATGAATGTTGTGCATAAATCTACAACCAGACAGATCACGGGGAGAATGGATAGCTTCAAAACCCTGCGATTGGAGGAAGCAAGAGCGAGCGAATCGCAGGATGTGCAAGGGATGCTCGGGATGGGTATGCTCACATTCTGAGAGGTAAGAATGATGCGTCTTTGCGTTGCAGCGATGGTGATCGCCGGGTGTGTGAGCGGTTTGGCGGGTGCACAGCAGGGAGCTGCGACGGCAGAGAAGACTGGGCTTCCGGTGAGTGATCCGGTGCTGGATCGGGTGCTGAGCCAGTGGCCCGATGGGCGCATCGATACGGTGAAGAATCCTGGCGAGTGGGCGTACGAAGAAGGTGTGTTGCTGGATGGTGTGACGGCGCTGTGGCGGGTGACGGGCGATGGAAGGCTGTTCAGCTATGTGAAGGCGGCGGTGGATCGCTCGGTGGATGCGGGTGGAGCGATCCACATGGCGAACGGCGGGGCGTTTCCGGTGGATGCGCATTCGCTGGATAACGTCGAGATGGGGCGGAGCGTGCTGGTGCTGTACCAGGTGCTGCTGCAGCCGAGGTATTACAAGGCGGCGGCGTTTCTGGATGAGCAGATGGCGCAACAGCCAAGGACGGCGAGCGGAGGGTACTGGCACAAGCAGATCTATCCGAACCAGATGTGGCTCGATGGCGCGTATATGGCGGAGCCGTTTATGGCGGGGTATGCGCAGGAGTTTGGGGTTGAGGGTGGTGCGGATGCGGCCGCCGAGCAACTTCTGATAATGAGCGAGCACATGCGTGAGCCTGGAACAGGGTTGCTGCGGCATGGATGGGATGAGTCGAAGCAGATGGGTTGGGTGGACAGGCAGACGGGGTTAAGTCTGGAGGTGTGGGGCCGCGCGATGGGGTGGTACTCGATGGCGCTGGTGGATGTGCTGGAGCAGATGCCGACGGATGATCCGAAGCGTGCGCAGTTGGAGGAGGACGCGCGGCAGACGCTGGCGGCGGTGATTAAGGTCCAGGATCCGGTCTCGGGGTTGTGGTGGCAGGTGATGGAGAAAGGCGGCCAGAGGGGCAATTATCTGGAGGCCTCGGCGAGCTGCATGTTTGTGTACTCGATTGCCAAGGCGGTGCGGCTGGGAGTGCTGCCGCTGAGCGATGAGTATGCCGCGGAGCGGGGGTGGACGGGGATTCAGCGCCGGTTTGTGAAGCAGGACGGCACGTTGAGTGGAACCGTAAAGGTCGCCGGGCTGGGCGGGAAACCGTATCGCAGCGGAACGTACGAGTACTACATTGGCGAGCCGGTGGGTGATAACGACGCGAAGGGTGTGGGAGCGTATCTGCTGGCGGAGAGCGAGATGGTACAGCACCAGCGTGCGGGATCGCTTTTTGGGGCGGCGCGGGGCAAGATTGTGCTGCTGGATGCGTGGTTCAACTCGCAGAGGAGGAAGACGCCGGCGGGTAATGAGCAGCTGTGGCACTACAAGTGGACCGACCAGGCAAACAGCGGGTACTCGGCGTGGGGGGAGATGTTCCGGCAGTATGGGATGCGGACGGAGATGCTGGAACATGCGCCGCGCGCGGCGGACCTGAAGGGTGTCGGAGTGTATGTGATGGCCGCGCCGGATAATTTGGCGCTAAACCCGAATGCACACTTCATGGACCAGGAGAGCGCGGACGCGATTGTGGACTGGGTGAATGCCGGCGGCGTGCTGGTGCTGATGGAGAACGATGTCGAGCGGGCGGACCAGGTGCATTTCGATCTGCTGAGCGATCGGTTTGGAGTGCACTTCAATCCGGTGATGAAGCAGGACGAGCTGAACAACAGCTATGTGAATACGATCGTGCCGGTGCCGGCGGGTACGGGTGGGATCTTCAACCAAAGCTTTAAGGGGTTGATGAAGCAGGTTTGTACGATTACGGCTTCAACGCCGGCGAAGGTGATCCTGACGGCGCATGGTACGGATGCGGAGGGCGAGACGCTGATGACGCTGACGCACATGGGCCGCGGCGTGGTGTACGCGAACGTCGATCCGTGGGTCTACAACGAGTACACGGATGGGCGGAAGAACCCGCTGGAGGAACAGAATTTTGCGGCGGGGCAGCAGTTGACGCGGTGGATGGTGCAGCAGGCGGTGGACCGGTCCGGAGGGCGATCGGCACGTTCTTTAGACCATGGGCGCTAGGGTATTCGCTCGCGATACAGAATATGTGTTATCGGACATAACGTCATGAGGCGAAGGTTAAGCGGGTGAAGCGATGCCCTTCGTTATAGTCTTGGCCGATGGCCCGGATCGGCTCAACTCGACTTGGTTTTCTGGTTTCGGGTGTGATCGCTGGACTGTTCGTTGCAGCAGCCGGCGCCCAGACGTCGAACCTCCCTTCTTCTCCCGTTGCGGCTGCACGATCCTGGACGACCGTGCACACGGACGAGCTTGTTCGAAAGTTTTCGGCGTTCCTGAGTATTCCCGATGTCGCGGCCAGCCCCGAGGATCTTCGCCGGAATGCGAATTTCCTTCTCGAGCAACTCCGCACTCGCGGTATCGACGCGCAACTCCTAACGATGCCTGGCGACGCCAATACGCCCGGCGTCGTCTATGGGCGTATCGACACACCAGGTGCGGCGCACACCATTGTCTTTTACGCCCATTATGATGGCCAACCGGTCACCCCAGCCGATTGGGACATTCCAACACCCTTCACCCCGACGGTGCGCACCGTCAACGGCGAGAAGCGCATTTATGCGCGCGGGGCCGGCGATGACAAAGCCGCTATCTTCGCCCAGCTTACTGCGCTTGATGCTCTGCGCTCGGCTCACCTGCCGCTACGGGCTAACATCCGGTTCGTCTGGGAGGGTGAGGAGGAGGCTGGTTCCCCGCACCTTGAACAGATCCTCACCGCCAACTCCGACCTGATCCACGGTGACGTGTGGCTGATCTGTGATGGGCCGGTGGACCAATCGGGTCGACAGTCGGTCGTCTTCGGAGCACGCGGCGAAACGCATCTGGCGGTCACGGTTTACGGCCCTCACCATCCCCTTCACAGCGGCCACTATGGCAATTGGGCGCCTAATCCTGCGATGATGCTCGCTCAGCTTCTTGCCGGGATGAAGGATGAGAACGGGCACGTCCTGATTCCGCATTTCTATGATGGAATCGTTCCGCTCGGCCCTGTTGAGCAAGCGGCTCTTGCTCGCGCACCCGTGAACGACAGCATGCTCATGACGGCGTTCTGGCTGGGGCGTAGCGACAACTCTCCGCGCCATCTCCTCAAGCTTCTCAACGAACCCTCCCTCAATATTGATGGCTTTGCTTCAGGTGCGACCGGAGCCCAGGCTGCCAACGTTATTCCCAGCACTGCTACCGCCGATCTTGATCTCAGGCTGGTTGTCGGTATCGACCGGAACCAACAGCAGCAACGAGTGATTGATTACATCCGGTCGCGCGGATATTTCGTTGTCGATCGCGAACCAACGCAGGAGATCCTGACCAGCCATCCGCGCGTCGCCATGGTCGTCCGCGATGGTTCCGGCTACAACGCTGTCCGCACTCCCATGGATTTGCCCATTGCTCAAACGGTTATCGCAGCTGTGCGCGAGGCTCGTGGCGAAGCGGTCCTGTGGCCCACGATGGGCGGCAGTGTGCCATTGGGAGCAATTGAGCGTGCCGCCCGCACTCGCACCATTACTGTTCCGATCGCGAATTACGACGACAACCAGCATGCGGCAAACGAGAACCTGCGCCTGCAGAACCTGTGGGATGGAGTAGAAACCATGGCGGCGTTGCTTTCGATGAATTGACGATTACTGCCGCCTCAGGGTGTGAAGTCCGATGAGCGGCGAGGTTTCGCTGGGTTTTTCAGAGACCGGTTTCCCAATTGTGACGGTAGTCGATAGACTGCGTAGGACGTGGCAGTTCACGCACCGGCACAAATAAAGGAATGGCAAGGGAGAGTTTGCTCAGCATGTTCGATCGTCGAGAAGCTTTACGGATGGGCACGTTCGCGGCAGGAGCGGTTGCGGCGCGGCGGATGTTTGGGAGCGGGTTGGGTTCCTTCCCTGATGCGCATACACCGGCGCGGAAGCAGCTTGCGCAGCAGATTTTGCAGGATGACTCGCTGCGGGATGTGCATGCGAAGGCCCTGGCGCTGCTGAAGGGTGGACTGAATGCCGGCAAGGGATATCCGACGACGTGGATACGCGACATGAACACGTTTATCAGCGTCGCGATTCAAGTTACGCCGCCGGAACCTTTCCGCGAAGCGCTGCTGATGTTCTTCAAGTTTCAGGGGCCCAAGGGCGACATCATCGATTGCTATATCAAGCGCGATACGTCGAGGCTGGCGGTGAACGACAGGACTTCTGCGCTGGCCCCGGGGTACGTGGGGAGCAAGAACTCGGTTGAGACGGACCAGGAGTCGTCGCTGATTCAGGCGATATCGAAGTACATCGCGTTCACGGGCGACCGTCGTTTTCTGGATGAGCAAGTGGGAGGATCGACGGTTCGCGAACGGATGGGCCAGGCGATCCAGTATGTGATGACGGAACGGTTTGATGCGGAGCGTGGGCTGGTGTGGGGCGGAACGACGATCGATTGGGGCGACGTGCAGCCGGAGGGCGTGCGCGGTGTTGTGCTGGACGCGAGCTCTCACCGGTCCTGTTCGATTTATGCAAATGCGATGCTGCTGATTGCGATTGCGGACTACGTCGGGATGCTGGAGGATGCGGCCGAGCGGGCGCATTGGGGCAAGGTCCGGAAGGATGTGCACGCGGCGATACGGAAGCACCTGTGGGACAAACAGCGGCAGAAGTTTATTCCGCATGTGTATCTCGCGGGGTCGCCCTTCCCTGCTGAT
Source organism: Acidobacteriaceae bacterium (assembly GCA_035944135.1). Taxonomy (NCBI): domain Bacteria; kingdom Pseudomonadati; phylum Acidobacteriota; class Terriglobia; order Terriglobales; family Acidobacteriaceae; species Acidobacteriaceae bacterium. The sequence goes on along the minus strand of DASZBM010000002.1, from coordinate 820,943 downwards.
TTTGATGAGAATGCGATCTATTACCACGGCGGAACGGCGGTCGCGATTGAGGCCGATCTGCTGTCGCGGCGGGAGGTCGCGGCGGCGTGTGCGCGGATGGAGGACGATGTGCGCAAGGCGGGAGCCGGGTCGATCGGGCTAACGATCTATCCGCCGTATCCGTTGGGATTTTTCAAGAATCCACAGCTGACTGCGCCGTACACGTATCAGAACGGCGGCGACTGGACGTGGTTCGGCGGGCGGATGATTCAGCAGCTTGTTCGGTATGGGCTGATAGAAGAGGCTTACCGCAATGTCCGGCCGATGGTAGATCGGGTGCAGCGCGTGGGCGACTTCCACGAGTGGTGGACGCGGGACAACCAGCCGCGCGGGTCAGCACAATTCAGGGGGTCGGCTGGGGTGCTGGGACAAGCGATCGAGATGCTTCTGGCGTGGGCTAAGTCGGAGGGTTAGTGGCGGAGAGACAGGGATTCGAACCCTGGATACCTTGCGGTATACACGCTTTCCAAGCGTGCGCCTTAAGCCACTCGGCCATCTCTCCGGTCGGTGACCGACCCTTTGAATCTAACACAGCAGTGTGTGGCGGGTTTGGGGGGCGGGTGCGTGTGACCGGGGCTAAGGGGCTATCCCGCGCTCTGCTGGCGAGTTCCAGATTTATTGTGAGCCGCAAGTTGTTCCGCGACAGTGCCCAGCAAGGCTTCCGGATGAGGCGGAACTCCGATGTGATGGGGGCCGGCAGGAGCGTATAGATCGAACCGGGAGACGAGCAGCACGGGGGTCTCGGGTGTCACGCGCCAAAGGACTTCCAGGATGTGACCGGCGACCTTATCCGGGATTGAGTGGCAGAGCACGATGAGATCGAAGCTGCGGAGTTGCTCCTCATCCGGAAGCTCGTCACTTCGCAAAGTCACGACGAGATATCCGTTCCTTTCGAGCACAAGACGACGCGAAAACAGGAGTAACGGATCGTCGCCGATACAAAGAATTTTGGAGCGGTCGCGTGACGGCGTGGCTTGGCCGGTCTGCTCTCGGGCGCTGTTGTCGGATGTTGCCGGCCCGGTCGAGAGGCTCTCGACAGGGAAATTCATCGCTGGGTGAGAATCTCGCGCTTGGGGAAGATACGACATCCGTGGGCCCCTCGGGAGCCGTCGAGTAAAAGGCCTTCGCTCTGCGCGATGGGAACTGAAGGCCTCTTTTGGAAGCTCGAGTACACCGAAGCCTACGCAGGGATGGTGACCATTGGAACTAGGCGATTCCCTAGGGGGCGTTTCTCAGGCGGACCGAGAATCCCGCTAAAATCAGGCGATGGATTCGAGAAGGGACTCAACCCTGGTGCAGTCCAGACGCTCTGCGCCGGCACGAAAGGCTGCGCGGCAGACGCTGCTGATCGATGCGGATGACACGCTCTGGGAGAACAATATCTATTTCGAACAGGCGATCACGTCGTTCATCTCGTACCTGGACCACCGTGTGCATAGTCCGGAGGAGGTGCGGGAGCGCCTGAATATGTGTGAGCGAGTCACGATCGCGAAGCATGGATACGGACTGAAGAGCTTTCGGCGTTCTCTCATCGAGTGCTTCGAGCAGCTATCGGATGGGCCGGTTACGGCGGAGAAACATGAGCGCATTGTCTCGTTCACGAACGCGATCGCGTCGCAGGAGATTGAACTGCTTGCGGGGGTCGAGGAGACGCTGCGCGAACTAGGCGCGCGGCATCGGCTGATCCTGGTGACGAAGGGGAATCCGGACGAGCAGCACGATAAGGTGGACCGCTCCGGGCTGCGGGATTCGTTTGCGGCGGTTGAAGTGCCGCATGAGAAGACGGCGGCGATGTACAGCGAGCTGGCGGTTCGGCACGACTGCGATCCGGCGAATACGTGGATGATTGGCAACTCGCCGCGCTCCGACATCAATCCGGCGCTGGCTGCAGGGTTGGGTGCGGTGTTTATCCCGCATGACTTTACGTGGGTGCTGGAACACGAGGTGGTGGAGGCTCCGGCGGATGCGGAAAAGCTGCTGGAGCTTAAGAGCTTCAGCGAGTTGCTGGAATATTTCTAGGGTTCGTCTTTGTAAATGCCCATCTGGATTTCGCCGCCTTCGACGAGGCGTGCGCGGAACATGCCGGGTGAGTTGTAGCTCCGTCGGGTGTCATGGCGATGACGCCGCCTTCTGCATCTCCCTGCCGGTTGTTTTGTAGAGGTGATAGCTGCTTCTGGATGACCTCGTCGGCGGCATCCTGCAGGCGCATGCCTTTGTACTGAACGAGGGCGCAGATGGTGCGCGCGACGGTGAGGCGGATGAAGTATTCGCCGGTGCCGGTAGCGGAGACGCCGCAGGATTGATTGGAGGCGTAGGTTCCTGCGCCGATGATGGGTGAGTCGCCGACGCGACCCCAGCGCTTGCCCTGCACGCCACCGGTGGTTGTGCCGGCGGCGATGTTGCCCTGGCGATCGCGAACTACGATTCCGGTTGTTCCCCACTTGTGGGTGTCGGGAGTTTCAAGCTGGGCGATGGGTTTGGTTGGTTCGGGCGGCGCGCCTGCGGGACGAGGAGGAATCGGCCGTCCTTCTTTTTTGAGCTGACGAACCAGACCTTGCCAGCGCTGTTCGGTGAAGAAGTAGCTGGGGTCGACCTGGGTGAGCCCGACGCTGGCGGCGAACTGATCGGCACCGGCGCCGACGAGCATCACGTGAGGACTCTTGAGCATGACGGCTTTGGCGAGCGAGATGGGGTTCTTTGTGCGCGTAACTTCGGCGACGGCGCCGGCCTCCATGGTCTTGCCGTCCATGATGGCGGCGTCGAGCTCATTCTTGCCATCGGCGGTGAAGACGGCGCCTTTGCCTGCATTGAAGAGCGGATTGTCCTCGAGCTTGATGAGCGCGGCCTCGACGGTGTCGACCGCGGAGCCATTCGCGTCGAGCACCTTCGCGGCCGCGCGCACTGCTACGTCCATGCCGGCGCGATAGGCTTTGTCGCGCTCGGGCGTCATGGAGCTGCGCTGAATGACGCCGGCTCCGCCGTGCAGGACGATCGCCCACTTGCCGGGAGGCGCTTGTGTCACGAGCGGAGCGCGCTCGTTTGACTGAGCGAGACAGGCGAACGCGGTTCCGAGCAGGATTCCTGCAACAGCGACCTGCACCAGGCGCCTGCTTTGCATCGGCTACTTCCCTTCCTTGCTTTGCGGCTGTTGGAACTCTACGTTAGCCCAGGTCTTCAGCGCGTCAAGGCTTTGCGGCCGGCCGAGGAAGTCTTTGACAAGCTGCGCGGCAGGTTTCGTGGCGCCGGGTTCGAGCACGGTCTTGCGGTAGCGCATGGCTGTCGGGCCGTTCAGGAGATCGCGGCGATCGAACTGCGAGAAGAAGTCTACTGCAATGACTTTATCGAGCACGTAGGTGTAGTAGTTCGAGGTGTAGCCGACCAGATGCGTGAATGCGGCGAAGTCATGACTTCCGGGGACAAAGGTGGTGTGGAGGAAGCGGTCGTGATCCTCGCGCCAGATGTCGTCGAACTTCAACTGCGCGGCAGGCTGGTCATGCATCTGCAGCGAATAGGTTGAGTAGAAAAGCTGCGACTGCACCCAGTTGCCGCGACCGTAGGCTCCGGCGGCGTTCATCTTTGCGACGAGGGACTCGGGGATGGTCTCGCCGGTCTTGTAGTTCTTTGCGAAAGGAGCGAGCACGGCATAACTGCGGAACATCTCTTCGAGCATCTGCGATGGAGCTTCGACGAAATCGCCTTCTACGTTGAAGCCGCCCTGCTGCGACCACTCGTTCTGGCTGCCGAGAATGTGGTGCATCAGGTGGCCGAACTCATGGAAGAAGGTGACGACTTCGCTGTACTCCATTAGTCCGGGGTCGCCGGCAACACCGCCGGAGAAGTTGCAGATCAACATGCCCTCAGGGGTTTGGCGGCCGCGAATGCCGGGAAGGACGGGACCGGACGAGAACCACTTGTCCTTCCCTTCTCTCGGGTGCATGTCGAGATAGATACGGCCGATGCGCTTGCCGCTATCCATGACGTCGTAGGTGGTTACGGATTTGTCCCAAACGATTGCGTCGGGGACGCGGGTGAAGCTTACGTGGAAGAGCTTTGAGGCGGTCGCGAGAATTCCGGCTTCGACCTGCGCGTATGGGAAGTAGGGACGGACAGACTGGGCATCGAAATCGTAGGTTGCCCTGCGATATTGCTCGGTCCAGTAACCTGCGTCGGAGTCTGAGATTTCAGTGAGGCCGGGCTGACGCTTCTGCGCGAAGGCGAGCAGTTGCTTGTACTCGCGGGCGGATGTTTCCTTGGTTGCCGCGTCCACCTGGTCGAGGAACGTCTTCATATTGGCTGCGGAGCCGATCATTTGATCTGCGGTGGCGAGATCGGCCCAGGTTGGGTAGCCAAGCGTGTGCGCGAGCTGTTCACGGGTCTCGAGCAGATCCCGGAGGACGGGCTCGTTCGCGGGATAGGCGCGCGAGTGATACGCGATGTACATGCGGCGGCGAAGTTCGGGGTTGGTGGAAAAGACCTCGACCGGAGTCATGTCCGGCGAATCGGTGGTCAGGGTGTAGCTTCCGTCGGGGTTGGGCTTGTGACGGCTGATGTAATCCGCCGGAAGTCCATCGAGTTCCTGCTTTGTGGCGGCCACCTTCTTCACGTCGTTCGCGACGTTGTGGCCGAAGTCGAGCGAGAGAGAGGTGATCTTGTCTTGCAAGGCGTGAATTCTGGCGCGCGTCGCGTCATCCTTATCGACTCCCGAGAGCCTGTACTCGAGCAGCGAGCGCTCGATGTAGTGTTTCGTGGCGAGGTCGTCTTTGGTGGATCCAGTTGGCAGCGGAACTGCGGCGAGCGCGCGATAGACGGCCTGGTTCAGGCTGAGATCGGTGCCAGCTGACGAGATGCGATTGAGCTCAGCCTGAGCTTTGTCGCGCATGTCGGCTGCGTCCGCGAGTGAGTAGAGCAGATATGCCTGATCGCCGGCGATCGCGAGCTCATTCTGGGCATCGTCAAAAGGGCGCAAAGTGTTCTCGACGGTGCGAGGGCCGGTGACGGCGGTCAGGGCTGCTACATCTTTCTGCTCTGCGGCGAGGCGATCGCTGATCCATGCGGTGATGTCGGCCGGGGATTTTGCTCCGATCCATGCATGCAGCGGATCTGGATTCGCGGATGCGGCGGGAAGTTGTGCCGCTGTCGGGATCGTGAAGCACGACAAGAGAAGAGCCGGGGCAAGCAGCAGAAAAGACTGGCGGATCGTCATGCAGCCTATTCTGCCATGCAGGGCTGCCGGCGGCTGCGAGGATTGTGACGAACGATGCTATACTGACACACGAAACACCCGTCACCCCTGCCGCACCCGCGTGTGTGTCAGGCCCATGCGGAGGTGGCGAAATTGGCAGACGCACTAGCTTGAGGTGCTAGCGCCGCAAGGCATAGGGGTTCAAGTCCCCTCCTCCGCACCAATCAATAATGACGTCGATTCTTGAAGGGTCAGCCTCTCCGGTTGGCCCTTTTGATTTCGGGCGGTGTAGCAATAATGTGACGATTGCCTGATATAGGCTGAGCGAATGAGTTTCTACCGCCTTCTGGAACCCGTTTTGCGAGGTCTGCTTGACGATCAACCTGAGGGCGTAAGAGCGAAGATCGCGGCGATCTACGGTGTGCTCTTAGCTGCCAATGTTGTCGCCTGGGTGTGGGCTGCGATTGCGTTCCGCCACCATCCTGTTCTGGTGGGTACCGCGTTTCTCGCTTACAGTTTCGGCCTTCGCCATGCAGTCGACGCGGACCACATTGCGGCGATCGACAATGTCACTCGAAAACTGATGCAGGAGGGCAAGCGCCCGGTGGCAGTCGGGTTGATGTTTTCCCTTGGGCACTCGACTGTCGTTGTCGCGGGCTCCGTCGCGATTGCTGCCACAGCGGTCGCTTTGCAGCACCGATTCGAGAGCTTCAGATCCGCCGGAGCCGTCGTCGGGACCTTAGTTTCGGCTTTTTTCCTATTGGTGATCGCCGCGCTGAACTTGGTTGTTCTGGTCTCGATCTGGCGGACATTCGTTCAGGTCAGACAAGGCGAGCCGTACATTGCCGAGGACTTTGATCTGCTGCTGGGAAAGCGTGGATTTCTGGGTCGCCTGTTCAGACCCGCGTTCGCGCTAATCCGCCGCAGCTGGCACATGTACCCCCTCGGTCTGTTGTTCGGCCTTGGCTTCGATACTGCGACCGAGATCGGGCTGCTAGGCATATCCGCGACAGAAGCTGCCAAGGGCTTGTCGCTTTGGTCAATTCTGGTGTTTCCCGTGCTCTTTACTGCCGGAATGACGCTTGTCGATACAACAGACAACATTCTGATGCTCAAGGCATATGGATGGGCGTTCGTGAAACCAGTGCGCAAGCTCTACTACAACCTCACAATCACCTTCGTGTCCGTGGTCGTCGCTCTGGGGGTTGGGGGCATCGAAGCGCTTGGTTTGATCGAAGATCAGTTTCACTTTTCAGGGGGGACCTGGGGCTTCGTAGCGAGGCTGAATGAACACTTCGGGCTTCTCGGCTACTGCATCATTGCCATCTTCGTTCTCAGTTGGCTGATCTCAGCCGCCGCGTACAAATGGATGAATCTCGATAATCATGCACTGCAGGCTAAGCAAGTAATAGAAGACGAGATCAGAGCCCAGTAAGAGTCTCCGTGAGCACGAGCGGAACTGCGCTGCGAAGGCGCGCGGTTGCGGCGTCCATGCCTGGACGCAGAACCACCTTTTGCGCGAGCGGGTGTTTTCGGAACTCCTGCTCGATGGCGCGTTCCATGCGGTCCCATGCGGCTGTGCAGTCACCAACGACAATGATCTCTGCCGGGGCGAGTGCCGCTGCAATCATCTGCATGCCTTTGCCAAGTTGCCTGGCCATCGTGCGCAGCGCGGCGATGGAGTCGCGGTCGCCGGTTGCAGCGAGGTTGATAAGTTCCGGAAAGCTCAGAGAGGGTTTTCGGCCGACAATTTCGCAGTAGTAGCGAATGGCGGCAGGTTCAGCGGCAACCGTCTCCCAGCAGCCGCGATTGCCGCAACTGCACGGAATTCCCTTCTCTTCGATGGGAATGTGGCCGAATTCGCCGGCCATTCCACCGCGACCACGCGCGATGGCGCCGTTGATATAGAGCCCGGTTCCGAGACCTTCAGACACTTCCACGACAACGAGATCGTGTGGTTCGGCGTTTTGCGATTGCCAGACCTCCAGCAAGGCGCAGGCGTTCGCGACGTTATCCATATGAACCGGCAGTCCCGTCGCAGTCTGCATGCGTGATTTCAGGGCAAGGATCGGCCAGTGCAGATTGGGGGCGAAGATCAGATGCTCCGCGGCCGGATCGGTGCGGCCCGGGACGCAGATTCCGATGCCGGCGCAGGTGCGATCGGCGTGCTTGTGCCGGACGTCGCGAACAGCAGCGATCAGACGTTCGACAGACTGATCGGGGTCAGGCGATGACTCGACCTGCCCCTGCCAGACGATTGTTCCTGTGATGTCGACGACGGCAAGGGTCGTCTGTCGTGGATGGATGTCGATGGCGATGACGCAACGGTCGTGCGAAACAGACAGCAGCCGTGGGCGGCGACCCATCGCCCCTTTCACGAACTCGCCTTCTTCGAGCCAGTGCTCGCGGACAAGCTCTTCGACAATGAGCGACACGGTGCTTGGCTGCAAGCCGGAGAGGCGTGCCAGATCTACTCGAGAGACTGGTTGGTGTTTGCGCAGAACGTCCAGGATCAGCCTGGTATTGACGCGGCGCGGCATCTTGTTGGAGGCCGTCCTGAACGTCGAATGAGTTTGGGGCACCATTGGAAATCCTAGAAAACTCGACGCATGCAGCCTGATTCTCGCACAGATTTTTCTAAGCTCAAATTATCTCTTGACAGATTTGTTCATAGACCGGCTAAATGGCAGGGTACGCGACATTCAAAAAGCGGCCCGCTGCCGAAGGATCGGCGGCGCCGTAGGACGGCCAAAATGCTCAAACGATTGCCCAAGTTAGAAGCGCTCTCCACGAAGAGCAAGCTCATGCGGAATTTCCATGGCGCACGCAATGCATGGATGCTCACAGTGCTCTGCGCTTCCCTGCTGGCGCTGATGCCGGCACGCAGCGCGTCCGCTCAATACCGCGCGTCGATTCAAGGCACGGTTACCGACCCGTCAGGCGCGGCGATTCCCGGGGCTCAAATCGTGCTGACGGACACAACGAACAACCACAAGCAGAGCGCGAAGAGCAACGGCGAAGGTATTTATTATCTCGAGGCGCTGCCGGCAGACACCTTCAACCTGGTTGCGAGCGCTCCGGGCTTTTCGAGCAAGACGTTGACCGGCGTAACGATCATTCCTGAGCAGGCCAACACACTTAATATTCAACTGGCGCTCGGAACGACGAGCGAGTCTGTGGCGGTCAACGCCGGTAGCGTGCCGGCGCTCGATACGACGACGGCGAACATCAGCGGCACGATTACCAGTGATCAGATTCAGCACATGCCATCGTTCAACCGCGACGTCTTTCAGCTCGCGTCGCTTGCTCCGGGTATGTTCGGCGACAATTCGATGGCTTCGAATGGCAACGAGAATAACCTGCCAGCCGAGCAGAACGGCGGAGAACAGGCCAGCCAAGGTATTTTCACAAAGGGTGAGCTGACTCCGCAGGTGGAGGGCAATGGTGGCGAGAACAACACCAGCCTCTATTTGATTGACGGCATTCCGACCGCCAGCGCGAGCTGGGCTGGATCGACAGTCATCGTTCCGCAGGAAGACTCGGTCCAGTACATGAAGGTGACGGCCAACGCGTACGACGCCGAGTATGGACGCTTCAGCGGTGCGGTCATCCAGGTGACTTCGAACACCGGCACCAACGCTTATCACGGAAGCTTGTTCTTCAAAGCGGACCGTCCGGGCTTGAACGCCTGGCAACGGTGGAACGGCGCCAACTCAGTTGACCCCGCAAATGCGAGCAAAACTCCCGCCAATCGCGGCCTCGTCAGGGACCCGCAGCGTTTCAACCAGTTTGGCGGCAGTGTCGGCGGCCCCATTCTCCACAACAGGCTGTTCGCCTTTTTCGCGTATGAGACGCTCCGCAACGATTCCGTTACGACAGGTACCGGATTGTTTGAGACTCCCTCCATCGATGCTTCTGCTCCAGCCGGCAGCATCGCAGCGAAGTATCTGACTCTGCCCGGCGGTGCTCCGGCTGCGACGGGCGTTATCCAAAGCAGCTGCTCTTCGTCAATTGGGATTCCGGATGGCCCTTACTGCAAGACCGTAAATGGAATGATGGATATCGGGTCGCCGCTGAAGACGGCGCTCGGCACTCACGATAAAACGTGGACAAGCAACCAGAAGCCGGGTGTTGGAAGCGGCCTGGACGGAATCCCCGATCTCGAAGAGGTGGCTACGGTAAACCCGAGCACCTTCGTCGGATCGCAATACAACGGCCGCATGGACGCCGACGTTACAAAGAAAGACCGGTTGGGCTTCATCATCTACTGGGCGCCGAATACGACGACGAGCTACAACGGTCCGGCGCGGCCCTCCAACTTCGAATACGCCAGCGACATCAACAATGCTTTCACGGCGCTGTGGAATCACACCTTTTCTCCGACGCTGCTAAATGAGGCACGCGTCAGTGCTGTCGGATATCGCTATAACCTGGTCGCGCAGAATCCTCAAGGCAGCTTTGGCCTGCCTACAGACACCTTTACCGGGGTGGGATCGAGCGAGCCCGCGCAGTTTGGCGAGAGTATCCCGGGCGTGTTCAACCAATGGACCTACACCTATCAGGACATTGCTACCAAGGCCTTGGGTCGCCACAGCCTCAAGGCGGGATTCCAACTGAGTCGCGTCGAGTTTCTGGATGAACCGGTCTCGAACGCACACCCGTCGTTTACGTTCGAAAGCTTCTGGGATTTCCTCAATGACGCGCCGGTGACTGAATCGGGTACCTTCAACCCGGTCACCGGAACTCCAGAGCTAATCCGGAACGACGATCGACAGAATATTGCTGGTGTTTTTGTGCAGGATGACTTCAAGGTCAGTCCTACGTTGACGATTAACGCGGGCCTGCGCTGGAACTACTTCGGCACGATGAGCGACAAGGAAAACAACCTGTCCGTTTTCACTCCAGGTCCGGGTTCCGCATTGCTTACGGGCGCCAGCCTGGTTAAGACCGGCTCCCTGGCACTCGCCCAGAAGGGCAACTTCGGGCCGCAACTCGGTTTCGCGTGGAGCCCGGCTGTGTACGGCAGCAAGGTGGTTCTCCGCGGGGGCTTCGGTATCAACTTCGAAGAAAACCAGATTGCCATCACCCGCTCCGGGGACGCGAACGTGCCGAACGCTCTGAGCTTCGGGCCTACGACGGCATTCAGCCCGCAGATTGTTTACAACACCGCGCCAAACATCAACTCTCCATTCGGCTATCCAGCAAATCCCAACGCTATTTCCGCGTTCGACTCCAATAACGTTCCCACCTCTGCCGTCGTATCGGTCTACGCCTTCGATAACAATCCAAAGACGGCGACGGTCTATCACTACTCGCTGGATACCGAGATGCAATTGCCTGCCAACTTCGTGGCGGCGCTGGGTTATCAGGGCAGTTCCGGACACCACCTTTTTTACGAGATGGACCTGAACGCGTATGCGGTGGTTCGCGGCTTTGCATTGAACCCCCACATAAACAAGATCAATGATTTCGTGAATGGCGCCAACTCGAATTACAACGCGATGCTGGCCACCCTGAAGCATAATTTCAGCCGCAGCTTCCAGCTGGAGACCGATTACACATGGTCCAAGAGCATGGATGAGGGATCGACGTCCTACAACGAGGACCCATACGCGCCGATCAGCATTCACGACGCGTACGGTCGCTCGGACTATAACTTCCAGAATAATTTCCGCGCCTTTGGTCTGTACCAGCCGACTTTCTTCCATGAGGGCTGGCTGCACGCCTTCGCTGACGGCTGGTCACTCGGTGGCACGTATGAGTACCATGCGGGCTTCCCGTGGACGCCGACTTACCCGGTGACGGCGACCGGCCTGGTGGGCGGGGCGTCGGCTCATCTCTATTACGAGAACAGCCTCTATACGAGCATTCGGCCAGCAGCTTATACCGGCCGTGGAATAAATCACAGCACTGCAGCGTTTGAATCCGGGCCATCCACCAGCAATCCCAATGGTCACAATGTCAACTTCCCGACTGGCACCGGGGGCGAGAATTATTTCACGCCGCCGGTCTACACAGCCGCGCCTAACAGCGCACCATTTACAACACCCTACGCGATTCCCGGGCCGGCGATGGAACGCAATTCGTTTACCGGGCCGTCGTATCAGGGAGTCAACGTCAGTTTGGCCAAAGGATTCAATATTCCGCCGGCGCGCGTCATCGGAGAGCACGCCAGTCTAGAGTTCCGCGTAGACGCGTTCAACCTGTTCAACTTCCAGGAGCTTGCGGGCACTCCGACCACCAACATTACATCCACAACGTTCGGCGAGAATACAGGCGCACTTGATTCCCGCACTGTCGAACTGCAGTCGCGGTTCTCGTTCTAACTGTTCGCAACCGGCTGGAGGGGGCTCTGGCCGGTTGCGATTCACCATGAGAGAGAGTGTTTTGAGTACACGCAGATCCTTCCTGGCAGGGTCAGCTGCAATCGCTGCAGCGACACATCCGCTTTCACGCCTTGCGGCACAGACCACCGGTAGTTCGGCTGTGACCGTCTCCATTGACTCATCGAAGCATCTCGCAACTGTTCCGGAGGATTTCACCGGACTGAGTTACGAGTCGGCGCAGCTTGGACATCCGGAGTTCTTCTCCGCCCAAAATAAGGCGCTCATCGGTCTGTTTCGCGCGCTCGGCAAGCAAGGCGTTCTGCGGATCGGCGGCAACACGGGTGAGTACACAACGTGGAGCAGCAACGATACGGACGCGGAGAAGAACAATACGCCGCTCGCGATTGGTCCTGATGCTGGAACGGCTGCGAAGACTGCCTCGATCCTCACGCCGCTCGCGATTCGTAATCTGCGCGAGTTTATTGATGCGGTTGGGTGGCGAATCATCTATGGGCTGAACCTGCGGCATGGAACGCCTGAGAATGCGGCTGCGGAGGCGAAGTACGTCGCAAGCACGCTCGGCGACCGCCTGATTACGTTTCAGATCGGCAATGAGCCGGACATGAATCACGATGCAGGATCGAAGGAGCGCTGGACATTCGATCATTACTGGGATCGCTGGACCGTGCATCGGGATGCAGTAAAAGCCGCCGTGCCGAATGCCAGGTTTGCTGCACCGGACATAGCGAAAGAGTATGACTGGCTGACCAAGACGGCTGAGAAGAAGCCTGATCTGGTGTTTCTCTCAGGTCATTACTACGCTGAAGGGCCGCCGGCCGATCCGCGGATGACGCTGGAGTTCCTGCTGCATCGCGGCAGAAATCCGGCAACGCAAGAGTTCGCTGTGGTACGCGAAGCGACGAAGATTCTGGGCCGGCCGTATCGCATGACGGAAGGAAACAGCTGCTTCCACGGTGGCAAGCCGCTGGTCAGCGACAGCTTTGCATCCGCGTTGTGGAGTGGAGATTACTGGCTGCAACTGGCTGAGGCTGGATACATCGGACTGAATCTGCATGGCGGCGGCAACGGACTGTACACACCGATTGCGGGCACTGTTCAGAATGGGTTCACGGCGCGGCCGGTTTATTACGGAATGTTGCTGGCAGAGAACTTCGCGGGAGCGACGATGACGGGGACAACACTATCCGCATCTGCGCAAACGGACGCGCAGAATGTGACGGCATTCTCGGCGCTGGATCACGGAAGGGTAAAGCTGGCTATTTTCAACAAGGCGGCCGATGCAGTTACCGTGAAGCTCGACGGGGTGAAAACCGCGCATCGGGGAAAGATCTTCTGGCTGCAGGCGCCTCGTATCGACAGCAAGGAGGGCGTGACGTTTGGAGCGTCGCCTGTCGGGTCCGCGGGCGAGTTTCAGCCGAAGCCACAGCAGACCATTGCGTTCCGGCATGGCGTCGCGACCCTGAACATGCCGCCGTATTCGGCTGCGTACATCGAGGCATAGCATGACGCCGGATCATGAAGGACTGGGTAAGACTTTTTCGCGGCGTGATGCCTTGCGCATCGTCGCGGCCGGAGCATTGGCGCCTGCATGGGCGCGCGGATTCAGCTACAGCAAACATCACAACGACGATGATCTGCTGGATGAGTTATCGCGCCGCTGCTTTTTGTACTTTGCAGATGCGATGGATCCGGAGACCGGCATCTGCATGGATTTGATCCACGGGAATCCTGACGACAACACACGCAAGGGAGACCAGACCCGGGGAAGCACCGGCGTGACGGGGTTTGCATTGACCGCGATGTGTATTGGAGCGGAGCGCAAATGGATCGAGCGTACAAAGGCGAAGGACGTGGTCCGACGTACTTTGCGCAGCTACACCAACGGGAAAGTGCTATGCGAACATGGTTGGTTTTACCACTTCCTCGATGTGCACACGGGTGAGCGCTGGAAGGAAGTCGAGATGTCGACGAGCGATTCGATCTGGTTGCTTGCCGGCGCGCTGACCTGCCGCCAGTTCTTCCATGAGGATCATGAGATTGCTGATCTCGCCACGTTGCTGTACAGCCGGTATGACTTTCCCTGGATGACGAACGGCGATGGAAAGCTGCTGTCGCACGGATGGAAGCCGGAGGGTCATCTTGCGCTGCGCTATGACAAGTATTGCCAGTTGGCCGCCATGTATCTGCTCGGTATTGGATCGCCGACGCTTCCCCTGCCGCCGGACGCCTGGTATGCCTGGGAACGCAACCCGAATCAATACGGGCAATATCATTACGTCGGCACTTCCCTGCTCTGGACGTATCAGTACCCCTTCGCGTGGTTTGATTTCCGCGGCCGACGCGAGACGCGTGGGGCAAAGGTAGATTGGTTCGCGAACTCACAGACTGCTACGCGCGCGCACCGCGAATGGTGTTACACCGATTTAGCGAAACAGTTCCCGGACTACACGCAGGACATCTGGGGGATCACCAGCTCATCGAGCCCCAAAGGCTACAAAGCCTGGGGAGGGCCGCCGCAGCACTCGAAGATTGACGGCACTGTGGTTCCCTGCGCTGCCGGAGGATCGCTGATGCTCGATCCCGACATCTGCATCCCCGCGCTGTATGCGATGAAAAAGAAATACGGCGCCACGATATGGGGCAAGTATGGATTGGCCGATGCATTCAATCCGCTGACGAACTGGGTGTCGACGGACACGCTCGGGCTGGATGTCGGGATGATGCTGTTGAGTGCAGAAAACATTCGCACAGGCAACCTATGGGCGTGGTTTATGGCGAACCCTGAGCCCCAGAGAGCAATGCAACTCGCGGGTATAGAGAAGGTCTAATGAGTTTTTTGAGGATCGTTTCGCGCTGCGGGCTCGCTGGCGCAATCGCTGTCGGTGTACTCGCGTTCTCTTCTGCAAACGCGCAGCAGAGCTGGCAGCAAAAGGAATTTTTCGAAAACAGCGAGTCCGTGCATGCGCATTTCTATAGCGAAGGGAATGTTTCTGCTCCCAGCGCGTTGGAACTGATTGACGGCAAACTTCCCGTAGACACCTCGAGTTTCGTCAGCGCTCCGAATTCTCTGCGCCTCTCGTGGACCAGCGCTCCGGAAGGCGAGTGGGATGTTGAGCTGCGCCTGCAGAACTGGCCGAATCGATACGTGAACTTCACAGGGGACACGTTGTCGTTGTGGCTCTATTCGAAAGAAACGCTGCAGGGGCCTGAGCTGCCGCTGATCTGTTTGCACGATGCCGGCAACGGATTCAGCGAAAAGGTGCGGCTTGGCGATTATGTGCATCAGGTGGCGGCGGCCAAGTGGACGCGTGTGCTGATCCCGATGAGCTCGTTCCACTCGCGATCAGTAAGGCCATTCGAGCCTGCCAGGACAAATACGATCGTCTTTTTACAAGGCAATTCGGATGGTCATCCGCATACCGTGCTCGTCGATAACGTGCGTATCGCGAATCTCGAACGGCATGAGAAGACGCCGCCGACGCCGGCAAACCTGCAAGCAAAGGGGTATGAGCGGCACGTTCTGCTCACATGGGACGCGAGCGAGGATCCGGATGTCGCTGAGTACGTCATTTACCGATCGATGAATGGCGGTCCGTTTGTTCAGGTGCAAACGCAGCGACCGGCCATCAATCGCGCTGTGGACTTCATAAACCAAGTGGGCGTGTCCGCAAACTATCGCGTCACGGCGCGCACCGCGGGACTGCGCGAGTCAGCGCCATCGAATACGGTACAAGCTGCAACGCACGCCATGAGCGACGATGAGTTGTTGACGATGGTGCAGGAAGCAAGTTTTTCGTACTACTGGGACGGCGCCGAACCGCACAGCGGGCTGGCTCGGGAATCCATACCGGGCGATCCCGACATGATCGCTGTTGGCGGCAGCGGCTTCGGGATCATGTCGTTGATCGTTGGCGCAGAGCGCGGCTTTGCTCCGCGGGAAGCGATCGTCGACCGCATGCTGCGGATCACGAGCTATCTTGCGCATGCGGACCGGTTCCATGGCGCGTGGCCGCATTTCCTTAGCGGCAGCACAGGACATATCCTGCCGGCCTTCGGGCTCTATGATGATGGGGCAGATATCGTCGAAACATCATTCTTGATGGAAGGACTGCTTTCCGCGCGCGGATACTTCACGCGCGACACACCGAAGGAGCGCGAACTGCGCGATGAGATTACCGCTCTGTGGCGCGGCGTCGAGTGGGATTGGTTCAATGCAACGCCAGCGCATGACGCGCTCTACTGGCACTGGTCGCCGGATTTCGGATTTCACAAGAAGAATCGTCTTGGCGGATGGAACGAAACGCTGATGCCGTATCTTCTCGGCATTGCATCGCCGACCCACCCTCTGCCGGCCAGCCTCTACTATTCCGGCTGGTGCTCCGAAGGTAATCCGGCACGGCATTTCGGTAAGCATAGTTCCTGGTACGGAATCACGCTGACGGTCGCAGATCCGAATGGGACGACTGGGCCCTTGTTCTTCACTCACTATTCGTTCATGGGTTATGACCCGCGCGGCGTGCACGACAAATACGCCAACTACTTCGTGAACAATCGAAACATGAGCATCATTCAGCAGAAGTATGCGATCGACAACCCGCATCATTTTGAGGGCTACGGCGCAGATGACTGGGGAATGTCTGCGGTGACAGGGCCGCATGGATATCGGGCGTTCCATCCCCCATCGACCGATGACGGAACGCTCGCACCGACTGCTGCGATGGGCGCCTACGCCTACACACCGGAGGCATCGCTGCTCGCACTGAAACATTTCTACCGCGATCTCGGGCCGGCACTCTGGGATGTGTATGGTTTCCGCAACGCATTCAATGAAACAGAAGACTGGTACGCGACTGGCGAGCTGGCGTTGAACCAGGCGCCACAGACTGTAATGATTGAAAACGGGCGCACTGGACTCGTCTGGCGCAGCTTCATGAGTAACCCTGAGATGCCGGCGATGCAGAAGAAGATCGGCCTGGTACCGGACAAGGATCAGTAATTGGCCAGGAAGAAACGAGTCTTTCAGTTACATCGAACTCTGCTTGTTTGTGTGTGTGTGGCTGCGACGGTTTGCGCTCAGCAGCAGCGGCACGCTTCGGTTCACGCGGTTCGTCCATCGAACGCGCAACTCGCTTCTCCGGAGATCGAGCGCCGCGTGAACGCTCTGCTCGCGCGCATGACTCTCGAGGAGAAGCTGGGACAGCTGGTGCAGTACAGCAGCACAGGCAGGACGTCTGCGACGAAAGCAGCCACTGCAACTGCGGATCTTGCGGCCAACCCGGAGGCGACGTATCAAATAGATGCGATGCAGCTTGCCTCAGAGGGCAGGCTTGGATCGATGCTGAACGTCACGGGCGGCGAGCGGATCGCAAGTTATCAGCATGCGGCCGTTGAAAAGAGCCGCCTGCACATTCCGCTGCTGTTTGGAGCGGACGTCATTCACGGATACCGCACGATTTATCCCATACCACTGGGTCTCGCGGCGAGTTTCGATCCGGAACTCGTGGAGCATCTTGCGCACATGTCGGCGCAGGAAGCGACAACTGCGGGCATTCGCTGGTTCTACTCGCCGATGGTTGACATCTCCCGCGATGCACGCTGGGGACGCTCAGCAGAAGGAGCCGGCGAGGATCCATTCCTTGGCGCGGCGATGGCCCGAGCCTACGTGCGCGGCTACCAGGGCACCACTCTCAGCGCTTCGGACAGTGTGGCTGCGAGCGTGAAACACTTCGCAGCTTATGGCGCAGCTGAAGCCGGACGCGAATACAACACGACCGACATGAGTGAGAGCAGGCTCCGCCAGGTCTATCTGCCGCCGTACAAGGCCGCCGTCGACGCGGGTGCTGCTACGATCATGAGCGCTTTCAACGCTCTGAATGGTGTCCCTGCGACCGCAAATCCTTACCTGCTCGATACGATACTGCGCAAAGAGTGGGGCTTCGACGGTCTCGTTGTAAGCGACTATACGGCCATCACGGAACTGATTCACCACGGCGTCGCGCTGGATGCCGCGACAGCCGCCGAGAAGGCGATCAACGCAGGCGTGGATGTCGACATGATGTCCCATCTTTACGACACACAGCTTCCCGCGCTGATCCGTTCCGGTCGCGTGCCGATGTCAGTAATCGATGAAGCGGTGAGACGGGTGTTGCGCGTGAAGTTCGCGCTGGGTCTCTTCGAACACCCTTATGCAGGTGTGCCCGAGATTACCGCCGCCGTTCCGGAGCATCGTCCGCTGGTTCTCGAGGCGGCAGAAGAGTCGTTCGTGCTTCTCGAGAACAAGCAGCTAGGCAATCAGCCTGTGCTTCCGCTCAAATCCGATGCAAAGATCGCGCTCATTGGTCCACTCGCCGATGCAGCGAACGAGATGCAGGGCGCGTGGGGAGGGGCACATCGCGGCACGGATGTTGTGACTCTCAGAGCGGCGCTTGAGGAGCGTGCTGCGAAGGAGGGAGCGAACCTTTTGTACGCACAGGGTACGCAGATCAACAGCGACTCTGATGCAGGCTTTGCAGATGCCGAGAAGGTGGCTCGCGACGCCGACGTCGTCGTAATGGCGATGGGAGAATCGAGCGCGATGAGCGGAGAAGCAGGATCGCGCGCGCACCTCACTCTGCCCGGCAACCAACAGGCTCTGGTTGAGCGCATTGTCGCCACCGGAAAGCCGGTCGTACTTGTGGTTTTCTCGGGACGCCCACTCGTGCTTACATGGGCGCACGAGCATGTGGATGGCATTGTCGAAGCATGGTTTCCCGGCACGGAAGCCGGGCATGCGCTTGCTGCGGTCCTCTATGGTGACGTGAGCCCGAGCGGCAGGCTTCCGATGAGCTTCCCTGTGACAGAGGGGCAGGAGCCGCTTTACTACAACCAGTTCCCTACCGGTCGCCCCGCGCTCGACGCAGACCTGAGCAAGCCGCCGAGTTCGACTACGCGATTCTTGTCGCGTTACATTGATGCTCCGAACGACGCGCTGTATCCGTTCGGATACGGGCTTTCCTATACGACGTTTGACTACTCAGATGTGAAGCTCTCACGCACATCTGTGCCCTTGAACGAGATCCACGATGATGCGAAGGGGCTTGTCACGGTGACGGCCGTAGTGCGAAATACAGGGGGGAGGCCGTCGAGTACGGTGGTGCAGTGCTACGTCGGCAACCGGGGCGCGAGCCTTGAGCAGCCGATGCGCAGCCTCAAAGGTTTCCAGCGCGTTAGCCTCGCCCCCGGTGAATCCAAAACGGTTACCTTCCAGCTCGGGTTCGATGAGCTCTCGTTCTTCGACAACACCGGCCGCCAGCGAGTCGATCCATCGGAGTACACCGTGTGGGTCGGAGGGGACTCAAGAGCAACCGCATCCGCGCGCTTCAAGGTTGGACGGTGAGCGGTGGTTGCACGCGCCTCGTGTATATTGATAAGAGGTGTGGACGAAACGTAGGGGAGTTTGGCCCCGTTTGCACTAAAGATTCCACCCCGCGATAAACCCAGGGATTCGATTCAGCATGGTTATTCTCCTCGTCATTGTTCACGTTATCGTCTGCTTGTTCATCACCGGAGTCATCCTGCTTCAGCAGGGCAAGTCTGCCGATCTCGCCAGCGCCTTTGGCGGCCAGGGATCACAGACTGCTTTCGGTCCTCGTGGTGCGGCAAACCTGCTGACGCGCATGACCACATGGGCAGCGGTCATCTTCATGTTTACCTCTATTGCGCTGACGATTGCGATGTCGCACTCGAGGACGAACCGGTCCGTTCTTTCGGGAACCACGCAATCCACGCCGGCGCACAAGTAAGCAGAGTTCAACGCAGGAGCGCAGGCATCTCGCCTGCGCTCTTTCATTTTCAGGTCACTATGATTCGTGAGACCTTCCCAGTCGGCTTGCTCCAGTGCAACTGCACGATCCTGGGTGACGAGCAATCGCGTGAAGCGATCGTCGTCGACCCAGGCTATGAGATCCCGCGGATCTTGGCCGCGCTCGCGAAGCATCAACTCACCGTTCGTCAGATCGTCGTCACTCACGCGCACATCGATCACATCGCCAGCGCGCTCGAACTCAAGCAGATTACCGGTGCGCCCATTCTCTACAACGCTGCCGACTTGCCCTTAGCAGCAATGATGGACATGCAGGCCGCGTGGATCGGCGTAGAGACACCGAAGGTCAAGCCACCCGATCACTCTCCTTCCGATCTCGAACATATGAAGGTCGGTGACATTGACGCGCAGGTCCTCTACACTCCTGGCCACACGGAAGGAAGCCTGTGCCTCTATCTTCCGGCGAACCAGCTCCTCGTCGCCGGAGACACGCTCTTTGCGGGATCCATAGGTCGCACTGATCTGCCCGGCGGTAACTACAACAAGCTGATCCAGAGCATCCGCGAGCGATTGCTTCCCTTGCCCGACAGTACCGTTGTGATCCCCGGCCACGGTCCCACGACGACCATTGGTGAAGAGCGCGTGTCGAACCCTTTTCTCACTTGAGCCTCAATCGATCGGCAGCAGCGCCAAGCCGTGGTGCCAGGTTTCCGTCGGGCAGAGCAAGCTGAGCACTGCGCGTCCGGCAGGCAAACCGTAAAACTCGCCCGGCTGCACAAGCACACCGCGATTCAGCGCTGCGTGTGCAAAGTCCTGCCCGTCGACCTGCCGCGCGACACGCAGCACAGTCGTCCAACCACCCTCGAGCGCGAGCCGGTCCGCGTGTGTCCCGCGAAGCCGCGCATCAAGCATGGCGAGGTTCGAGCGAACGCGCACTCGAATCTGCTCTTGAAGGAAATTTCGTCCTCGCAACCACTTCGGCAGTGCTGCCTGAGTTGGAGCATTCACTGACAGAAAAGTGTCCGCGACGATCTCCAGTCGCGCAAGCGCTGTCTCCAGGATCTCTTTCGGGCCGCGCGCGACAATCCACGACAGCTTCATTTGCGGCAGCGCACACACTTTGCTGAGCCCGCTCAGCACGAAGCACAACGCAGGCCCGTCGCCCGCCGCAAATGTACGGGGTCTCACCTCCGTCCGCACGGCGTAATCGAGAAAAACCTCGTCCACGATCAGCGCAATGCCGCGCACGGCGCAAAGTGTCTCCAGCTCTTCGCGTTCGCTCTCGGATGCATAATTCCCTGTCGGGTTATTCGGATGCACCACGATGATCGCTCGCGTGCGCTCCGTAATCGCGTCTCGCAGCGCGTCGAAGTCAATGGTCCACGCGTGCGCAGATGCGGCTGAAGCGCCCGGATCGTAGCGCAGCGGATACTCACGCAGCATCACAGAATCCAACCGCGCAATGAAATCAAACAACGGATAGCTTGGCCGTGCGACGAGCACCTCATCCCCCGGATCGCACAGCAGACGGAAAAGATAGCTGTACGCTTCACTGGTGCTGGTCGTCAGGCAGACATGTTCGAGCGGCACCATGGCGCCATGATCGGCGTAATACTCCGCGACGGCGGCGCGCGCTGATTCCAGACCGAATGGCTCCGGCTCATATTCGAGTGCAGCCGGCGCCGCAAGCGGTTCCAGGAGCGCCTCGCGTTCATACGTGAATCCGCACGCGGTCGGATTTGAAACTGTCAGGTCCAGGACCTCTTCGCCGCGCGCCCGCCGCTCTCGCAATTTCGCGGTAAGCGCATTCTCGCCCAGCTCCCAGGCCGTTCTCGCAGAAAATCTCATCTTCACTGAGCATACTTGCCCGAAATTTCAGCGGGCATATCCATCTAAAATCGATGCAGATGCCTCAGATTCGTGCGGTTCTTTTCGACTTCGGCCTCGTGCTCAGCGGTCCGCCAGATCCCCTCGCCCATCGCCGCATGCAGGCGATCCTCAACGCCACGGATGCTGAACTCGAGGTTCCCTACTGGCGGCATCGGCACGACTACGACCTTGGCGTGCTGAGTGGGGTTGAGTTCTGGCGCGTTGTCAGCGAAGAACTCGGCCATCCGCCGAGCGACGACGAAATCACGGAGCTGCTCCGGACAGATGTCGATCTGTGGACTCAACCCAATCAGCCGATGATCGACTGGGCGATCACTCTGCAGCGCGCTGGAGTCGCCACTGGCATCCTCTCCAACATCGGGGACGCCATGGAAACCGGCATTCTTGAACGCTGCTCCTGGCTCGCTGGATTTCCGCACCATACCTTCTCGCATCGGCTCAGAATCGCCAAGCCGGATGAGCGTATCTACCATCACGCGGTTGCCGGCATCGGCAACGCGGCGGAGGCCACGCTATTCATTGACGACCGCATAGAGAACGTCGAGGCCGCTCGCAGAGTCGGCCTGCATGCCATCCAGTACAGCAGGCACGACACCTTTCTCCGTGAGCTTCAGCATGCGAACGTGATTGGTCTTCCGATGCCCAGCTCGCTTATCGCAAAGTAGCTCAGCGGCTGCTCGTCTCCTGGTCTGTTACGCCAGGAATCGGCGCCTGCCCTACGATCTCGATCCCGAAGCCCTGCAGCGCAGGTACGTGTGTCGGATGATTGCTCAGTAGCATGATCCTGCGAATTCCGAGGTCCGAGAGGATCTGTCCTCCGAGCCCCACCTGTCGCAGCACCCGCTGATGTCCGTCCTCACTGCGCTCTCCGCCGGCGCGCCCTTCGCTGCGATGAAACGCAAGCCGCGGAGGCTGCAGTGTCCGGTCAACACCCAGACCTCGCTGCGTGTGGTGCAAGTAAACAATCGCACCGGCTCCAGCCTCGGCGACGGCGCGCATCGAACCGTCGAGTGTCGCCTGGCAATTACACAACGACGACCCGAACAAATTTCCGGCCAGGCAATGCGTGTGCACCCTCACGAGCACCGGCTCTCCTGCGCTCTGCGCCCTCTCGAGGTCTCCATAGACCAGCGCGACGTGAGACTCCCCGTTGCTCCCGTATGTCTCGCCCAGGCCAGCCTCGCTCTCGTAGGCAATCATCCGAAACTCGCCGAGGGGCGTCGGCAGCTGCGCCTCGCCAACCCTGTGCACATAGCGCTCGTTCTGCAGACGGTAGCGGATGAGCTCCGCAACGGTCAGCATCTTCAGCCCATGCGCTTTGCAAAACTCGAGCAGATCCGGAACGCGCGCCATCGTTCCGTCCTCGTTCATGATTTCGCAGATCACGCCGGCCGGAATCAGGCCAGCCATCCGGGCGAGGTCGACCGAAGCCTCCGTCTGGCCAGCGCGCACAAGTACTCCACCTTTGCGTGCCCGTAGCGGAAACACATGGCCTGGCCTTGCGAGATCATTCGGCGTGGTTCCCGGCGCAATCGCCACCTGGATGGTATGGGCGCGATCGGCCGCTGAGATTCCGGTAGTCACGCCCTCGCGCGCCTCAATCGACTCGGTGAACGCCGTGCCAAAACGCGAGGTATTATCCTGCGTCATGGGAGAGAGACGCAGCGCGTCCGCTCGCTCTTCAGTTAGGGTCAGGCAGATCAATCCGCGGCCGTATTTAGCCATGAAGTTGATGGCTTCCGGCGTGCAGAACTCCGCCGCCAGAGTCAGATCGCCCTCGTTTTCGCGGTCTTCGTCGTCGACGACCACGATCATCCTGCCGGCCTGCAGCTCTGCGATTGCCTCCGGCACATCTACAAATCCACCCGGCAACTCTGCCATCGCCTGGCTCCTTGCTTCTCAGTCGAAAGAAGTGGCCGCGCAGCGGCGGCCATTCTTCTGAGCTAATTGATGTTTTGCCTCTCCGACCGATTCAACATCGGGCCCGAATCGCGCTACAGCGTCGACTCGATCTCAAAACCCCAGGCCTCGAGCAGCGCTTCCGGGATGTACTTCGAGTTCTTGTTCCGGCGCGCCCATTCCCGCAGACGCGTGGAGCGCACGTACTGGTCAGGAGTCAGCTTGTACTCCTTAACAATCTGTTCAAACGATGTCACCGTGGGGACGACCGGCCCGATAGGCTCGGGTTTTCCCCAATTTGGATTTCCGCGGCGCTTTGCCATTTCTGCTTCTGGTTCCTTTCCACGCAGCGCCAGAAGACGCCGCAAACACTTTAGTTTAGCACGTTTTCAGGCCGAAATGGGCTTGCGGCTGCCTGTCTTGTTGATCTCAAGACACTTACGGCAGGTGGCGGTTATAGCCAAAAAGTCATCGCACCCGCGAAGCTACGCCGTGCGGGTCTGCACCTTCGGCAGACTGTGAATGGCCATGGCAAATCCCAGCAGCAGTGCGCCTCCATCGAAAATCAGATCGATCCCGATGGCCATGCCGATAAAGAAGGCGCTGATTCCGGCCAGGTTGGTCACCAGATAAGCCCCGAGGACCATGGAAACGACGCCTGCAATTACCGCCGATCCGGGCTTCGTTTGAACTCGAAGCGGCCGCTGACCCAACCCGCAAACGAAATTGATCTACGACGCTTTGGCCCGGGCGACTGCTGCCTTCGCTTCGGCCGCTGTTGCTTTGGCCTGCGCCTTCTTCTGCGAGATGACACTTCGTTCCTGCAGCTTCTGCACCTGCGCCTGGATCCTGCTCTCGAGCTGGCCGATCTTCTCCTGCAGCTTCGCCTTGCGATCCGCGTGTGCCTGCGCCATCTCCGCCCGGTACTGGGCCACGTCGGCTTTCATGGCGGCGATGTTTTCCTCGCGCACCTGCTTCTGCACATCCGACAAGGCACGCCGCAGCACGACGCCGCCGAGCACCTCCATGCTCGAGTCGACGGGCGCCGTCCACTCCTCATCGACCTCGGCAACCAGTGCCACTTTGCCCGGCGTCAGCGTTTTGGCTATATCGTCCAGAAAGTCCTGGCCGACGCCGAGGTTCGTGAAGTCGACCGCAGCACCGCCGCCCAGTCCCCCGGCTGCTCCCAGCAGCATTCCTACGGGTCCAAAGAGAGCTCCGGCAAGTGCTCCAAAAGACATACCGAACAAGCTGCCGAGCGGCCCGCTGTTGTCCGACTGCTTTATCGTTGCGCTGCGGTCCGCATTCTCCGCGACAACAGCGTACCCATATACATTAACGTTGCCCTGGTCTTGTAGCTGCATAAGCGCAGTCTTCCCTTGATACGCTTTCGCCTCATCGTTAAAAACAACGACCAGCATACGGTCCATGATGTGGACCTCCTTTCGGTATTTTGTTTGTGGAGCCCCGCTGTCTGCCTGGTGTCGGTGAATGCACCCGCTGCTGCGCTAATCCAGAGCCGGTGCGGCAAAGAGCCCTAACGTGCGCACAAGGTACACCTCGCCACGCTGTGCAAGCAAACGCGCATCCGTCGCAGAACGAGGTGCGATTCCGCTCGGCCGCTCTACGCGACCATCGGATGTTCGCACCTCGTTGCTGCAGTTCAGTTGCTCTCGCGCTTATCGGGTCTCGCCGTACCAGCGTTCCAAGTCGTCGTGCATCTGGTGCAGCGCATCGACGTTCAAGTAGACCATGTGCCCGGCTGGATAGTACCCGAACTGCACGTTCTTCAGGCTGGATTCCGGCAGCATCATCTGGGCCAGGTCGTGCTCCGTCCCAAAGAACGGCGTCGCGAGATCGAACCAGCCGTTGGCCGAGAACACTCGCAGGTGCGGGTTCTTGCGCATGGCGTCCGAGAGGTCGATGACGGTGTCGGGCTCTGACTGCTCGCCGCGGCCACCGCCGCCGAAGTTCTGCGTTCCCGATGGCCGGTGCTTCCAGTCCCAGTTCTGGTTGATCCCGGGCCCCTGCAGGTAATACGGCTCTGAGCTCATGTACTTCAGCTCGCTCTGGATATAGTCATGGAACGCGCCGACGAAGACGCCGCTGATGGCCGTGTCGCTCGGGTCATAGCCCGGGTTCTCGCCCGCCGCATCGATGTCATCGCCCTCGAAGCGCGCGTCATATCGGCCCAGGACCTTTTCATCGCCGCGCAGCAGCTCTTTGCGGAAGCGCGTCGGCGAAATGCGGAGCTTGGCGTCCTTCACATAATCGACAGGCAAACCGGTGAAGCTTGCCACCTTCTGCGCCACGTCATCGAACTCCGCCTTCGAGATCATGTCACCTTTGTGCAGAGCCGCCGCGTACTCTCCGCCTGCAAACTCGCGCGCCTTCTGCACCCAGTCCTGCATGCTGCCGTTCTGCGGGACTTTCTTGTAGTACCACGCGATCGCGGCATAGCTCGGAAGATAGGTCGGCGCCTCGATGTCATATCCCGGCGCGCGCATGTAGTAGTTCAAGATCGAAGACAGGAGAATGACGCCGTTGAACTGAATGCCATCGTTATTGAGCGCAGCCACCAACGCAGCCGAGCGCGGCGTGCCATAGCTTTCTCCAAACAGATACTTCGGCGAGTTCCACCGTTGATTGACCGTGATGTAACGCGTGATGAACTTATCGAAGGCCTTCACATCCTGATCGACTCCGGCGAAGTCTTTCGCGGTTCCCTTGCCCACCGCGCGAGAGAAGCCGCAGAGCGGCGCATCCACAAAGACCAGGTCCGTCTTGTCCAGCAGGCTGTACTGATTCTCGACCCACTTGAAAGGCGGCGGCCCACTCACATCCGGACTCGCAGTCACCACGCGGACGGGACCGACCGACCCCATGTGCAGCCAGATCGTCGCTGACCCGGGACCGCCGTTGTACAGGAACGTCACTGGCCGGTTGTGATGGTCGGCGCCATCCTCGGTGTAGGCGACATAGAAGATGCTTCCGTTCGGCTTGTTCTCATCGTCCCGAATCAGCAGATTTCCCGCGGTTGCGGTGTAGTGCACCGTGCGCCCACCCGCGCTCCACACATGCTGGGTCTCGGTCTTGTTCTCCGCGGGGATTGGCAGAGCATTCTCTTTGTTCTGCTCAGGCTCGCTCGCTCCGCGGGCATTCGCCGCTGGTTCGTCGCTCCGTCTCGGCCGCTGTGGCTGATCCTGAGCAAACCCCGAACCTACCAACGCCGTGCCAAGAAGCACAGCACACAAAGACTTAACCAAGGTGGCCAATGAGACGCCTCCTGAATCGCAAATTTATGATTGCCTGAAAAGTGTGTAACTGCGTGGTGAGACGACTATACCGAACGCGGAGTCTCACGAATCAGAAATTCCTCCGGACCTCGTAAACTCATCCTGTGACGTCCTTTCGCTCTCACGTCCAGACCATCGAAGATCTCCGCGGCCCCGCAGGCCGCCTTGAAGCTCTCCTGAACACGGGCCATCCGGATGCGCTCTACGCAGCGCTTGTCGCGCATCCGCATCCGCTCGGCGGCGGCACGATGCACAACAAGGTCGTCTACCACGCTGCCAAGGCGTTCTCGTACTTCGGCCTGCCTACCCTGCGGTTCAACTTCCGCGGCACCGGCTTGAGTGAAGGCGCGCACGACGACGGGCGCGGCGAAGTCGATGACGTCCGCGCAGCCCTCGATTGGCTCACCGAGCGGTTCAATCTGCCGATCCTGTTTGCTGGTTTCTCGTTCGGCTCCAATGTGGGGCTACGCGCCTGTTGCGGAGACGCTCGCGTTCGCGGCCTGGTTGGACTCGGGCTTCCGGTGCGCGCCGCTGGGCGTGACTACCGCTACGATTTTCTGCCGGCCTGCGGTTCGGTGCCGAAGCTCTTTATCTCCGGCGACCAGGATGAGTTCAGCCCGCGCGGCACGCTGGAGGCATATCTGGTTTCGGCGTCACAACCGCGCGAAATTCTCTTCATCGAAGACGCCGACCATTTCTTCGCTGGAGTGCCGGGCTCTCCCCAGCCCAAGCTCGATCGCATGTCCGGTGCCCTGCGCGCGTGGCTCCAATCCAACTTCGGCCTTACGCCACTCAGTTAGCGAGCCCCGCCTGACGCATCTGGGCCAGGGCGTCATCCAGCGAAGCGAGACGCGGAGTCCTGGCCCATCGAACGGTCGTCCCGGTAGCGGTTCCGGACCCTAGGATTGCTCAGCGCGGGTGTAGAAGGTTCTGCTATCGCATGCTCGGAGAAAGTCTCGAATCAGTTCGCCGCACTCCTCCGGCCTCTCGTCATTGGGCAAATGTCCGACGCCACAGAGTATCGCCTGTTCGCTCGACTCAAGGTGCTCCATCAGCTCCTCGCCAGTTGATGGCGGCACCACGGGATCCAACTCGCCCCACAGGACGAACGCCGGAACCTCGGTGCTGCGTTCCCGAAGCGCGTTCCCCAGCTTCTCCATGTCACTCTTCCAGCTCTTCAGCAGCCGCAGGACATACGCGATCGTGCCCGGATGACGCAGCGCTTGCAGGTATGGCTCAATCTGCTCGTAGCTCACATTGCGGCGATCTCCCGGCATACGCCGAAAGGTCTCCAGCATCAGCCGCCGCGGCACGCGAGGCAGCAAACGCGCAAACCAACGGCCAGCGCGGCTGAGGTAGAACCGCACCAATGGGTCCTCGCGCATGGAGAACGGGTGCGCGGGCGCGATCAGGATCATTGCGTCCAGGAACTCCGGCCGCCATGCCGCCAGTTCCAGCGTGATCGCCCCACCATACGAGTGGCCGACGATCACCGGCCGGTCCATCCCAAGCGTGGTCATCGCCTCCGCGACGATCTCCGCGACGCTCCGGAAGCTCACGTCGATGTCATTGGGGCGATCCGAGTAGCCGCCGCCGGGCAAGTCCAGCGCGACAACACGCCTGTCATCCGGAAGCTCATCGCCAAGCCTGCGAAAGCAATCCGCGCCCGCAACCAGTCCGTGCAGCATCAAGACTGGCGCGGCCGCGCAAGCCGCCTCAGTCTCACGCTCGATATAAGAAAGCCGAACGCCGCGCGCACGCAGCTCACGGCGAGTCCACTGTTTCGGTCCCGTCGTGTGCCGGCTCACGGCCACTTCATTAAGCGCGGGCACCGGGCATAGTCTCGACGTTGGCGCCCAAAGGCCCTGCGGGAGTCAGGTCCAGGCGGCGGTTCCCAGAGCTGTGAAACAGATAGACTCCCTCGCCACGTTCCATGACGACTGGGTACCGCCCGTAAACCAGGAGTAAACACTCCCCGTCCCGCTCCAATACGGAACGGATCTCGGCATTTTGCCGCAAATCAACCATGATTCGTCCAGTTCACAAGACATCTGGTCACTGGTCAAGCCGCCAAAGGTGCGGAATCAGACTGGATGCGGCAAAATAAAGAGATAGAAGAGCGATAGAGGACAGGCTGCGCACGAGTAACCATGGTTCCCAAAACCCATAGGGCTCTATGGATTTGTGCAATAAAGGGTCTGATGGCTGCCATATCAAGCTGTTAACTCCTCGCATCCTGTTTGGCAGTTAAGTTGCTCTACAAAAGAAAGCGGTTCCGCAAGTAACCAAAGAGTGTCCCTGTGAGAAGCGGCTCCCAAACCCGTCTGCTGGCAATTCTCCTTGCCGTCGTGACGCTGGGCGCAATTGGCCTTGCCATCGCCAATCTCGTTCAGGAGAGCACCTATCCCGCGCCCACGGATGCCGCGCGCTGGATCGAAACGGACGGCGGCCTTCGCGCCTATATCGTGCCGTCGGGTTCCGCCGCGGATAAGGCGGGCATCCGCCAGGGCGATGTCCTGACCGCCATCGACGGCATCCCTACCCCGATGGTCGCCACGGCAAACCGTGAAATGTATCGCACCGGTGTCTGGGGCCACACCACGTATTCGGTGCTCCGCCAAACGTCTGATTGGGCCAAGCCGATCGCCATCGACATCGGCGTCATCCTCGAGCCCACCGACCGGACCGACTTCCAGGTCGAGCGCCTGATCGGTCTTATCTATCTGGCGATCGGTATCTACGTTCTCTTCCGACGCTGGACTGCGCCCAAGTCGACACATTTTTATGTCTTCTGCCTGATGTCCTTCGTCCTCTATGCCTTCAAATTCACCGGCGTACTCGACGGGCTTGACCTTGCTGTCTTCTGGGCGAATATCCAGGCCGCCGCGCTGCAGCCTGCGCTCTTCCTGCACTTTGCTCTCAGCTTCGGCGAGCGCCCACGACGCGACCGCAACAGCCTGGTCTACGCTCCGCTCTACATCCCCGGCGCGGTACTCGTCGTTCTTCGCTTCCTGTCTGTTGAACATTGGGCGCCCACCCAACTACTGCAGCACCGCCTCGACAAGATTGGCTTCGCCTACATGGCGGGCTATTACATCATCGCGGCGGCGGTCTTCTGGGTGCGCTATCGTCGCGAGCATCAGCCGCTGCCGCGTCAGCAGCTTAAATGGCTCTCGCGCGGAACGCTGCTCACCGTTCTGCCGTTCACGTTTTTTTACGTCATCCCATTCCTGCTGGACGCCAACACGCCCGGCAGTCTCGTCAAACTCGCGACGCTCTCGCTCGTGCTTCTGCCCCTGACGTTTAGCTGGGCGATCGTGCGCTATCGCCTGATGGATGTCGACCTCATCTTCAAGCGCGGCGTCACCTACACACTCGTGACCGCCGCACTGGTGGGCCTCTATTTCGTCGTTATCGCCCTCTCCGCAGAGGTCGTTCACACGCGATTCTCGGGCCTCGGCACATGGGGGCTCATCGCGGCGATCATCATCACCGGCCTTCTGTTCGACCCGCTGAAGAACTGGATTCAGTCCTGGGTGGATCGCGTCTTCGACCCCAAGCGCCTCGACTATCGCGAAACTCTCATTCGCTTCGGGCGGGATCTGAACGCGCAGACCGACCTCCGCGCGCTCGTGGACGCCATCGTCGTGAAGCTTCCACAGATGCTGCTCGTCACGCGCGTGGCTGTATTTCTTCCGCAGGACGACGCACCACAGCGATTCCAGCTCATCGCCTCGAACGGGCTTAATGCGCAATCGACCTCACTTGACCTTGGTTTCCTCGACTTCGACTCTCCGGAGGCCGGCAATCACCTCTTCTTCGAGTCGCCGAATGCCTATCTTCGCTTGCCCGAATCGCAGCGTCACACGGCCTCGGCGCTCGACCTGAACTACTACATCGCCTGCCGCGCCGCGCGCCATGAGGGCACCGGATCAGCAACCGTTGCGGTTCTCGGCCTCGGACGCACCACTGAAGGCGACTTCCTCTCCAGCGAGGACATGATGCTGCTGGAGTCGCTCGCGGGTTACATTGGCATCGCCATCCAGAACGCGCAGCTCTATCGCCGCCTCGAGCGCAAGGTCCTCGAGTACGAGCGCCTGCATGACTTCAACGAGAACATCGTCGAGTCCATCAACGTCGGCGTCTTCGCCGTCGATCTCGAAGACAACATCGAGAGCTGGAACGCACAGATGGAGGTCATGCTCTCCACACCGCGCGCCGATGCACTCGGCCACCAGCTTTCTGATGTCTTTCCGCCTGACTTCATTGCCGAGTTCGATCGGGTGCGCGCGGAGCAAGGCGCCTCCACGCTTTACAAATTCCGCCTGCCGACTCCATCCGCGGAGCTACGCACCGCGAACATCACCATCGCTCCCCTGCTGAACCGCGAGTTCCAGGCCGTCGGCCGCATCGTCATCGTCGACGACATCACCGATCGCATCAACATGGAGACGCAGCTTACGCAGTCCGAGAAGCTCTCGTCCATAGGTCTCCTTGCCGCCGGAGTTGCCCACGAAGTCAACACTCCGCTCGCTGTTATCTCCAGCTATGCCCAGATGCTGAGCAAGCAGCTCGGCAAACAGCTCGGCACGGACGAACCCACGCGCGCTCGCCTGCAGCCGGTCCTCGAAAAAATTACGCAGCAGACCTTCCGTGCCTCCGAGATCGTAAACGGCCTGCTCAACTTCTCCCGCATGGGCTCGAGCGAGTTCAGCCGCGTCGAACTCAACTCCGTTGTACGTGACACAACTCTGCTGCTCGAGCACCAGCTCCGTTCCGCGAATGTCGAGGTCACCACCTCGCTCGACGAGAGCCTTCCGGAGATCTCCGGAAATCGCGGCAAGCTCCAGCAGGTCCTGGTCAACTTCATGCTCAACGCCCGCGACGCCCTGCAAGGACGCGAAGGCGCACGTATCCGCGTCACCACGCATCACACCGACTCCGCGGTCCGCCTGCGCGTGGAGGACAACGGCATCGGTATGTCCGAGGCCGTTCTCCGGCGCATCTACGATCCATTCTTCACGACGAAGAACAATCCAGCACAGGGCCAGCGCAAAGGCACCGGGCTCGGGCTTGCGGTAACCTATGGCATAGTGCAGGAACACGCTGGCACGATTGATGTCACCAGCACCGTTGGTGAGGGCACAACGTTCGAGGTCATCTTCCCCGCCGCAGAGTCTCCGGGTCGTACCTCAATCACCGGATCCTCCGTCGACGAAGGGAAGGTTATTCATGTCTAGTTCCGCTGTCGGGGTACAGCAACCGTCCCAATCTTCAGCAGACTCTCCCTTGGTCCAGTCCGGCAACAGCTTCGCGCGAATCCTGGTCATTGATGACGAGGCGGGCATCCGCGACTCGCTCGAAACCCTGCTCACGCTCGAAGGATTTTCTGTCGATCTCGCGCCAGAGGGCTCCGCAGGTCTGGACCTGCTGACCGGCCACAATTACGACCTGCTGCTGCTCGACCTCTCGCTCCCCGGCGAGAGCGGAATCGAACTCCTGCCGCGGATTAAGAGCCTCGCTCCGGAGCTGCCAGTCATCATGATCACGGCCTACGGAACGGTGGGCAATGTCGTCGACGCGATACGTGCCGGCGCCTCGAACTTCATCCAGAAGCCGTGGGACAACGAGAAGCTGCTCGCCGACATCCGCTCCGCGATCGGCAAGCAAAAAGCCGAGAGCGAAGTCGTACAGCTCAAGCGCACGCTGAAACAGCGCTACTCGTTCAAAAACATCGTTGGTAAGAGCGACATCATGCTCAAGATGTTCGACCTGATCTCGCAGGTCGCGCCGAGCCGTTCCACCGTTTTGATCCAGGGCGAAAGCGGAACCGGCAAGGAGCTCATCGCCAAAGCCATTCACGCCAATTCGCCGCGTCGCGATAAACCGTTCATCCCGGTGAACACCGGCGCCGTTCCTTCCGACCTGCTCGAATCGACACTCTTCGGCCATGAGCGAGGAGCCTTCACGTCAGCCATTGCCGCCAAGAAGGGTCTGTTTGAAGTGGCGGACCAGGGCACGCTCTTTCTCGACGAGATCGGAACGATGGGCGTCGACATGCAGGCCAAGATCCTGCGCGTACTGCAGGACCGCCGCTTTATGCGCCTCGGCGGAACGCAGGAGATTCAAGTCGATGTTCGGATCGTCGCGGCAACGAATGTGAATCTGCAGCAAGCCGTGAAAGAAGGGCGGTTCCGCGAGGACCTCTTTTACCGGCTGAATGTCATCTGCCTCGAGCTTCCGCCGCTGCGTAATCGCAAGGAAGACATTCCTCTGCTGGCGGCGCACTACCTCAAGTTTTACGCAGATGAGAATGGCTTCCCCCATCCTGACCTCACACCGGACGCGCTGCGGGTCCTCATGGAGTACGAGTGGCCAGGAAACGTTCGCGAACTGGAGAACGTGATCGAACGGTGCGTCGTGCTATCGACCGGCGCACAAGGCGGCGCAGCGCAGATCGGGCCGGACCTCTTCCCCGCGCAGCTCCGAGGCAATACCTATTCCACAAACCTGTTGGAGCAGCGACCCGATGCATCTCTGTTCGATGTCATGGAAGACATCGAGCGCAGAATCATCTCCGACCGCCTGGAGCGCTGTAGCTGGAATCAGACCGATGCGGCTGAGTACTTCCGTATTCCGCTGTCGACGCTGAACCAGAAGATCAAGCGTCTCAATATCGAAATACGCAAGCGCAACCGTGAGTAGCCGGGCGAAGTAGAAGGCCCTGAGATTGCCGACTCAAGTCCTAGCGACGCGCCTTTTTTGCGGGCTTTGACGCCTTCTTCGGCGGCGCTGCCTTTTTTGCCGGAGCCTTGGAAGGCGCCTTCTTCGCCGCCGGCCTGGACTTCGGCTTGGCAGATTTCGCGGCAGAATTCTTCACGGGAACCTTCTTCGCCGGAGCTTTCTTGCCAGCGTGGCCAGCCGGTTTTGCAGCCTTCTTGGCAGGCGCAGCCTTCTTTGCCGGCACCTTCTCGGCTGGCTTCGCAGCCTTGGTTGCTGCCTTCGCAGCAACAGGCGCGGCCTTCTTCGCGGGAGCGGGGGCCGCCTTGCCAACGCCCTTTCCGGCAGAGATATCTGCGGCGGTGCTCACCACCTTCGATCCCTTGGCGGCGGCTGTTGCTGTCTCCGCGCTTTCTTCAGGAGCTGGGGGGGCGACCTTCTTGGGAGCCTTTTTGCTCGCCCGGCTCTCACGCTTGGCCGGACGGCGGCGCAGGTTCGGGGGCGGAGGAGGCGCGGGCGGCGAGTACGGCTCGAGGAACGCTCGTGCAGCCTCGGGAGTTTCCAGCTTCGCGTCCATGATCACGAAGAAGAGCTTATCTACCAGCTCGTTATAGACCGGAAGATCGGGAGTAATCCGCATCTCCTGCATGAGTGCATACGGTATTCGATTGCGTGCTTGCGGCCATTCGCTAAAGAACTGTTCGAACCTCTGCTTTACTGCGTTGCTCTTCGTGCCGTAGACCAGCGAAAGCACGGCTTGCGGATCGGCGGAGTACAGAAGCTTCCAGGCCGCGGAGGGCGAGGCGTACTCCTTGCTGGAGAACTGGGTCGCAAGCGCTTTGGTGCGGCCTTCCAGAGATTCAATCTCTTCGACGAAGCCGGGCCGGGCAAACGCCTGCTTCAAGGCAGAGACTTCCTTGCTGCCGAGCTTCGCGGTCAGCAGCGGAAAGAACGCCGCAGATGGGTCTGGGTAGATGCCGGCCACGTTAAGTCGTCCTACCTCGTCGCGCAGGCGTTCAACTTCGGTCTCGTTCGCCTTGGCCGCGCTCCACTGTGGGAAGAGGACCTTCATCCAGCCCTCGGACTCCAGGCGGCGAGCGATCCGCAGCGGGTCTTCCTCGTGGAAGATCTCTTCGAGCTCATAGCTGCGCTCCCACGAGCCCAGCGCGTCGATGTAGTTTTCAGCCTTGCCGGTCTCGTACCGCTGCTGAGTCCGCTCCTCCAGAATCCAGCCCAGCCGCGCAGACAAGCGAGCCGCCCGTATCATCCGCGATGGGTCTTCGATGAAACCGTAGTTCGACACCAGGCGGAGTTCGCGGTTTTCAATGTCTGCAACGCCGTTGAGCGGATCCATCAAAAGGCCGTAGGAGCCCTCGTTCAGGGATACCGCCATCGCATTGGCAGTGAAGTCCCGGCTGCGGAGATCGTCGAGGATGCCGCCCATACGGGCAACAGGCTTTCCGGGCTTAGGGTATGTAACCAGCAGCGTGGAGCTGACCTCGGCCCGCACACCTCCCGGAAAGCTGAGGTGCAGGCTTTGGAAGGTATCGTTGGACCCAACGACCCGCGCGCCGGCTTTCTCCAAGTCTTTCTTTAGTTTAAGAGCATTTCCTTGAACCGCCACATCGATGTCGCGAATTGCGACACCGCTAGTCAGGTCGCGGACGGCGCCGCCGACGAGAAAGACTGTAACTCCATGAGTGCGAGCAACATCGCGGATCCGCTTGAGCGCCTCCCGTTGGGCTGGTGTGAGCCTCGACTCCAGGAGATAGATGTAATCGGCCATCGGTTAGATTGAACTCCCGGGCGGGCTGCTCGACCGGTAAGTCCCGATCTCTCAGCGATTTAGACGACGCAATCGGGCCGTCGCAACTCCTGATTGTACAACAAATTGGGCAATCGGGTGAACTTTCTGCACTGATTCTGTTGCGGATATGGTTCCAGTGATCGGGCAAAGCTCGCGCACGGGGATCCGCCAATTCGGAGTTGCTCTTCGGCCTCCGTTCTGCGTGCGACAATCCCGTTGGAGCGGATTTTCGAATGGCTTCCGCGCAGAAAAAGGTCATCGTTCGCAGGTTCAACGACCACCTCAACTGGGGCTATCTGCCTCAGGAGGTTAGCCTTCTCCATGGTTATGTCGAGTTGATCGACCCTTCCGCCCACGTCACACCTATACAGCTAAGCGAGATCAAGTGGATCGCCTACGTGCGCGACTTCAACCTCGCAGACCAGCACCTGCCCGAGCGGCTGGAGCGCAGAAAGTTCACCGCTCGGCCAAGGTCGGAGGGCCTGTGGGTGCGGATGCGGCTGACAGACGGCGACGTGCTGGAGGGTCTTGTGCAAGTGAGCCGGACGCTCCTGGACACGCTCGCCGACTCACTTGGACTCTTTGTGACGCCTCCAGACACACGCGGGAATACGCAGCGGCTTTTCGTGCCGCGCTCCGCAATCGACTCGATCGAGGCTATGGGGTTGATCCAGCCAGCCTCCGCGAAGGCCCCGAAGCCTGCGAAAGAAGAGCCGCAGCCCACGCTGTTCGAGGAGTAGCCCTCCCTCGCACCTCGGGAAGCCTGCGGGCTTTGAACAGCCGTCGTCCATCCGGGTTCGCTACAATCAGCGCCATGAAGCTGGCACTGTTGGCCGAGAAGCTGGACGCGTCGCTGACCCCTGCGCCCGGAACGAGTGTGGACTCCGTCGGCAGCCTGGAGATCACCGGAGTCGCGGGGCTCGAAAAGGCCGGCCCGCACGAGGTCAGCTTCCTGACGAATGTGCGATACAGTGCGCTCGCCAAAAAGACCAAAGCGGCGGCCCTGTTGGTCGAGCCGAACGCGCCCGAGTTTCCGCTGCCGACCCTGCGAGTGGCAAACCCGTACCTGGCCTTTGCCAGGGCGCTCGAGATCTTTCATCCCACGCGGCGCTTCCCTCCCGGCGTTCACGCGACGGCTGTCGTCAGCCCTTCCGCGAAAATTGGAGCGCGGGCGCATGTCGGCGCCTATGTCGTCGTGGGCGACGACGTCGTGATTGGTGACGATGCGGTTCTATTGCCGCACGTGGTGATCTATCCTGGAGCGCGGATCGGTAAGAGGTTCTTCGCTCACGCCCATGCCGTGGTTCGCGAGCGGTGCATTCTCGGCGACGACGTAACGCTGCAGAACGGCGCGGTCATCGGCGCGGACGGTTTCGGATTCGCGAAGAGCGCCGACGGGAGCTGGACGAAGATTCTCCAGACCGGGCCGGCTGTGCTTGAGGACCAAGTGGAGGTACAGGCGAACGCGTGCGTGGACCGGGCCAGCGTCGGTGAGACGCGGATTGCCAGGGGAGCGAAGATCGATAACCTTGTGCAGGTTGGCCATGGGTCCACGGTGGGCGAGAACTCACTTCTCTGCGCGCAGGTGGGGCTCGCGGGTTCAACCACGGTGGGAAAGAATGTAATCCTCGCTGGCCAGGTGGGCGTGGCCGGCCACCTTACCATCGGCGACGGTGCGGTCGCGACGGCCCAGACGGGAATCCCATCGGACGTGGCTCCCGGCGCCGTGGTGAGCGGCTATCCGGCGATGGACAACAAGGCATGGCTGCGGACCGTGGCCGCAGTGAACCGGCTCCCGGAGTTGATCCGAAAGCTGAGATCGCAGGAGAAATAGTTGTGGGTCGAAGGATTTCGGCGCTTGCAGGACTCGTTGCAGTTTTGTCACTCAGTGGCTGTAAGTCGCCTTATGTGAGCGCGACGGTCCGCAACGACACAGGCGCAGCAGTTACGCTTGTCGAGGTCGACTACCCAAGTGCCAGTTTTGGGCGAGAGTCGCTGATCGCGGGAGCGAGTTACCCGTACCGGTTCAAGATATTGGGCAGCGGTGCGACGAAGGTGTCCTGGACGGATGCCCAGCACAAGCAACACACCGGGGCCGGGCCGGATCTGCACGAAGGGCAGCAGGGTTCCCTGACGATTACGCTGACCCCGGCTGGCGCGCAGTGGAGCCCGCAGCTAACGCCCTGAATCAGAGGCTAGGGTTCGGGTGGCGTGGCGCGCGGGCGCGGGGTCTGCTGATTGTTTACGGCATCAATGCCGCTTTGGCCGGCGCGCTTGCGCTGATTGGCGCTGTAGGCAACGAGAAAGCACGCGATGCCGATGACAGCGAAAACGGCGAGAAGAATGAACGTAAGCATTGCGAACTCCCGCGGGCTCGGGCCCTTTTCGTGAGGCTGTGCCGACGGCAAGCCTCTTTTCATTCCGTAAGATGCGGGTTGGGGCGGCGCAGTAGACTCGCTCCCGTAGTGCAGTAGACTCAAGGACGTGAGGCGCGGATTTTTCATCACGTTCGAGGGCCTGGACGGTGCGGGCAAGACCACCCAGCTCCGCCGCCTGGCAGCCGCGCTTGAAAGCGAAGGACACCGCGTGGTCACCCTGCGCCAGCCCGGCGGCACAAGGCTCGGTGACCGCATTCGCGGCGTATTGCTGGATTCAAAAAGCGAGACGGAGCTAGGTGAGATCGCCCCTGCCGCGGAGATGGCCCTGATGTTTGCCGACCGGGCACAATCACTCAAAGAGATCATCCTCCCGGCCCTTGATCGTCGCGAGATTGTTCTCTGCGACCGCTACACCGATTCCTCGGAGGCATACCAGGGGGCTGGCCGCGGGCTCGGTGCCGAGCGGGTACTCGCAATGCACAGCGCCGCCTGCGATAACGTCCAGCCTGATCTCACGCTGCTTTTGTTGCCGCCGCTCAACGCCTCACTCGCACGCGCTCGCCGCCGAAACGACCGTCATGTTCGTCAGCATGGGACCGATGAAAACAGGTTCGAGCGCGAGGGTGACGCGTTTTACAGCCGCGTCTACGATCAGTACCGGGTCATTGCTGAGCGCGAGCCGCAACGTGTTGCCCTGCTCGATCAGCCTGGAACCATCGAGCAGATTGCAGATAAGATTCTGGCGGTAGTCCGCCAGCGGCTGGGCAACACAGTGGGGGTCGAGACTGCGAGCGCGTCGTGAGCACAAGCCTCTATCACGGCGACTACGTTGGTCCGACGCAAGAGGGTGAGTGGCATCTCCCGCCTGGCCTGAAGCGACCGCTGCATCATTACTTTCGCAGGCGCTGGGTAAACTTCGGCAAACCCATCCCTCTCTTTGAGCACCTGCACGCGCGCTTCGGACGAATCGCGTGCTACCGCTTCATGGGCACCCTGATCGTCTTCGTGAACGATCCGGAATGGATCAACGAGATCCTGATCAACCAGGCGTCGAGCTTCGTAAAAGAGCGCACGCTGCGCCGCATGAAGATTCTGCTGGGCGAAGGCCTCATCACGTCCGACGATCCCATCCACATGCGGCAACGCAGAATCGCCGCACCCGCATTTCACCGCCAGCGCATCGCGGGCTACGCCGCCCAGATGGTGGCGAACGCCGGTACTTTGCGCGAGAGCTGGCGCGACGGCGATGAGCTGGATATCTCTGCAGCGATGATGCGGCTTAGTCTGCAGATCATTGCGCGGACCTTGTTCGACCAGGAGGTGACGCCCGCTGTGTTGTCGGTCGCCGACGAAGTGAACACAATCATGGGCCTCTATAACTTCCTCGTCGCCTTCCCCAGGTTAGAAGACGTACTGGACTGGCCCATCCCCGGCGTCATGCAGTTTCGCAGGTCGCGCGCCAGACTCGATGCGATTGTCCACCGCATGATCGCCGACCGTCGCGCGCTCACGCGGGAGCAACTGGAGCAGCGGCACGACCTGCTCTCAATGCTGATTGCCGCGCAGGACGAGGACGTCACGTCGACGACGGCCGTGAGCCAGGGAATGTCCGACGAGCAGGTCCGTGACGAGGCGCTCACTATCTTCCTCGCCGGCTACGAGACCGTCGCGAACGCGATGGCATGGACGTGGTATCTGCTCAGCCAGAACCCTGCCTCTCGCGAGCGCATGGAGTGCGAGGTCGACGAGGTGCTCGGCGGACGGACGCCAACCATCGAGGACCTCCCGAACCTGCGCTACACCGAGATGGTCTTCGCCGAATCGATGAGACTGTATCCGCCGGCATGGGCGATGGGAAGACAGGCCACCAAACCCGTGCAGCTTGGCGAGTACCGCCTGCCACCTGGAACGCATATCTTCTTCAGCCAATACGTCATTCACCGCTCGCCAGTTTATTGGGACGAGCCGCTGGCGTTTCGGCCGGAGCGGCACACGCCGGAAGCCAAGGCGACGCGCCCGCGCTTTGTCTACTTCCCTTTCGGTGGTGGCCGCAGGCAGTGCATCGGCGAAGGCTTTGCATGGATGGAAGGCGTCCTCGCGCTGGCCACAATAGCGCAGCGCTGGCGACTCGAGTTCGTCCCGCGCTTTCCCATCGTTCCGCAGGCCAAGATCACGCTCCGTCCGAAATTTCCGATGATGATGCGGCTGCACGCTCGCGCTTGGTCGCAGCCTCTGCGATAGGCTTAACTGGTGGCGGTCCCTTCCAGCTTCTCTGAATTTCTGGGCAACACGGCTGTTGTCGACAACCTGCGTGCGGCGATCGCCGCCGGTCGGCTGCCGCACTCGCTCGTCATCGCAGGCGCCCGCGGCAGTGGAAAGTACACGCTTGCTCTGCTTCTCACCATGGCGCTCGAGTGCGAGACACAACCGCGCGAGGTCGACGCACACGGCCGCGAGTTGGCCGCCTTCTGCGGCCGCTGTCGCAACTGCACCCGCATCGCTGAATCCGCGGAACTCGAAGCGCGTGTAGACGAGGCCATCGCCGCGCGTGAGGACATGCGGGAAACCGACAAGAAGGACACCCGCGTTCTGGTCCAGACCCACCCCGATGTGCTGGTCGTGCCTCCTGATCCGCCGCAACTGCTGATCAAGCTCGGCCAGATCCGCACCGTCATTCAGCGCGCGCAGTATCTCCCCACCGAGGCGCCCGCGAAGGTCTTCATCATCACAGCCTCGAGCTTCATGAAGGAGGCGGCGAACTCGCTCCTGAAGCTGCTCGAAGAGCCGCCCGCATACGTTCACCTGATTCTTCTGACCGAAAATCCCGGCGAGCTTCTTCCGACCATCCGGTCCCGTTGCGCATTCGCCAGGCTCGGCGCTCTGCCGCCGGACGAGATCGCGGACCTGCTCGCATCGCGTCGGCCAGACTGGTCGCGCACCGATCGTGAACTCATCGGCAGGCTCAGCGAGGGCGCCGCCGGCCGTGCGCTGGCCTTCAACCTGCCCGAGTACGCCTCAGCCCGCGCCGATGCGTTCTCTCTGCTTGCCGGCCTCGAGCGCACCAACGATCACTCACCACTCTTCAAAACAACCGAGACCTATCGTTCCGGCGCCGAGGGCCAGGCGAAGACGGCGGCGCTTCTGCGCGCGCTGGCGAGTCTGCTTGAAGATGTGCTCGTGATTCAGTCCGGTGCACCCGACCGCGTACGCAATGTCGACCGTCGCAAAGACCTGGAACGGATCGCGCAAACCGTGTCCTTCGACTGGATAGAGGGCGCTATGCGTGCCGTGGACGCAGCGCACAGCGGCATGCGACGCAACTTGTTACGCTCGCTCTCTTTGGACTCGTTGGCGCTGCAGCTCGAGAGTGCGCGGATGTGACTTCCGCAGCATTCTTGAAACATTCTGGCGCGCATTCGCGTCTCTGCATCCAAATACGTGACACCTGAACGTTATTAAGAGTGAAAAGGGCCGTTGGGACGCAGCACGTCCCAAGGGTTCAGGAATCACGAAGGCCCATGCCAAACAGGACTCCCCGCGTGAACGACGCCACCATTCCGCTGCCGCCAAACAACCGTAAAGACGACGCCAACAGCTTTAACGGCACACGCAAGCTCGTCCGTCCCCGGCTTCCCGCACGCGAGCGACGGCACGATCCGCATGCCGAGGATCCACTCTCGCACGCCATGCAGGAGACGCTGCCGAATGTGGAGAGCTCGCATGCCGAGGCGTTCTACTTTCAGAAGCAGATCCAGCAGCAGACTGATATGACCGTGGTGCTCGAAGACGGCGAGCAGATGCACGGCCAGCTCGAATGGTATGACCGCTGCGTGATCAAGATGCGCATTGGCCGCCAGCGAGTCCTCATCTACAAGGCGGTCATCAAATACCTCCTCAAAACCAGTGAGCTGCATGCGGGCTCGTCCATCATGAAATAACTGGCGTCATTGATCCGCCGCTACTTCTCGCGAGCAGCCTTGAGCAGCCGGTCGCGGATCGCGTCGTACATTCCGCCGGGCGGCGGCAGCGGAACGAGGATAATCTCGACACCCCGGGCGTCCAGCGCGCGCAGCCCGGCGAACAGCGTCGCAGCCAACCGTTCAGGTTGGTCCCACGTCGCCCACGGCTGGACGATGGCGTTCTGCGGCGCGGACCAGCCAATCGGCAGCAGTACCCCGGCATTCTTCTCTTCCGCAACTGCTGCCGCGAGCTTCCGCTGCAAGGACTCCGCTGAACCCTCGACCAGCCGCACACGAGCCCGCGGAGCGTAGTGTCGAATCCCGACTCCAGGCGATGGCAGAGCCTCCGGCTCGCGCAGTTTCTTCTCGGCAACAGTCGGTAGGTAAACCTCGACCGGCAGGCCGCACGCCTCTTCGATCTGCCGCGGCGTAATGGCTCCCGGGCGATACTGCACGATCGGCGTGCGTGTGACGTCAACGACCGTGGATTCAATG
This sequence comes from Acidobacteriaceae bacterium, assembly GCA_035944135.1. Lineage (NCBI taxonomy): Bacteria > Pseudomonadati > Acidobacteriota > Terriglobia > Terriglobales > Acidobacteriaceae > Acidobacteriaceae bacterium. The sequence goes on along the minus strand of DASZBM010000002.1, from coordinate 779,130 downwards.
CCGACGTGCGTTGGTCCCGCGTCGAGCACAGCATCGATGCGGCCGCCCAGATCGGCGAGAACATGGTCCGCAGTTGTGGGGCTTGTGTGGCCGAACCGGTTCGCGCTCGGCGCTGCAATGGGCAGGCTCACGGCGCGTAGAAGCGCCTGTGCCGCCGGATGCGACGGCACTCGGATTCCGACCAGCGGCCGCCCCGCGGTCACAGCGTCGGGCACCGTCGCGGACCTGGGCAGCAGCATCGTCAGGGGTCCGGGCCAGAACGCTGCCGCGAGGTTTTCTACGCAGCTACGGAGTTCGTCAGGAATCAGGGCGATACGGTCGATGTCGCCCACACCCGGCACGTGAACAATGAGCGGATCCCACGCGGGCCGTTGTTTCGCGACAAAGATGGCGGCGACCGCCTTTGCGGAAAGCGCATCGGCGCCCAGGCCATAGACGGTCTCCGTCGGGAAGGCGACGAGACGACCGGCTCTCAGTAACTGTGCGGCGCGCTCGACGTCGGCCGGATCGTCGGCGCGTAACCTGATCGTGTTCGGCATCTGCCTCTATCGTATCTAGACGCCGTTTCCCATGCTGCTCGTATACTTGTGCGCATGCATGCTCCTGAAATCGAGCTGAAGTTTGCCGTTGATCACGTGGCCCGCTTCCGTGCCAGGGTCGAGTCCCTCGGCCTTAAGCTCGTGACCCCACGGACGTTCGAAGCGAACACACTTTACGACACACCCGAGCGCGATCTCCGCCTGCGCCGCCAAGTGCTGCGGCTGCGCGACTACGCCGGTCGCTCCGTGGTAACGCACAAACGCGTCGCATCCAACGACGCCGATGCCCGCTACAAGGTGCGCATTGAAACCGAGAGCGTCATCGAAGACCCGGCAGCGCTGGCGGAAATTTTCGCGCAGCTCGGCTACAAGCCCGTCTTTCGTTACGAGAAATACCGCACGGAATGGGACGCCGGCGCAGGACACGTCTTCCTTGACGAAACGCCCATAGGCACCTACGCGGAGCTCGAAGGACCGCCGGAGTGGATTGAGTCGATGCGCGAGCAGCTCGGCGTCAAGCCCGAGCAATGTACGATCGAGAGCTACGGCATGATGTTCCTGGACTGGAAGGGCCGCACTCACAGCCCCGCGGAGAACCTGACCTTCGATGAGATCCCGTCGCCTGTCGCGGCCGTGTAGCTCTCAAGAATGAATAGCCAGCAGTGAATAAAACAAACGCACCGATGCCTTTGTTTTATTCACTGCTCACTTCCCTAGAAGATCTGGAAGTTGACCTCGACATTCAGGTACACCGCGACAGGCTTGCCATTCTGCATCGCGGGCTTGAACTTGTACTGCTGCACGGCCTCGACAGCCTTCTCGTCCAGTCCCATGCCCACGCCGCGCAGCACATGCACGTTCCTGGGCTTGCCGTCCGCTCCCACGATCAGCGAGACGACGACGTTGCCCGAGAACTTGGCCTTGCGAGCTTCCTCCGAGAACTCCGGATCCGGCGTGTAGATCGCAATCGGCGGCCGCACCGAGCCGCCCACCTGGTACACGCCTCCGCCGATATTGCCACCCGATCCCGGCCCGATTCCGGCGCCGTCACCCGAGCCAATGCCCGTGCCATTCCCGTTGCCCATCGAGAACCCCTTCAGGTTCGAGTTGGGCACGCCCAGGTTGGGCATCGTGTTGTCGGCCAGCTTCAAATTCGGCTGCACGATCACGCTTGGCTCAACCGCCAGCTTGGGCGGAATCGTCGGCGGCGCCTTGGGCGGAACAATCTGCGTCTGCGCCAGCTTGGGCAGATGACCCTGGGTCACCGGGCCGAGGTCGTGCTGACCGCCACCGCCGCCAATCTTCTTCGCCTGGGGTGCCACCGGCGGTGTTGGCGGAGGCTCCAGCAGTGCGGTCACCGCGTTCTTCACCGGTGCCGCTATCGGCACCTTCGCCGCAATCAGAATCGCAATGATCGCGATGATGACTGCGTGAATGCCGACCGCGACCGCTGTCGATGTCGGGCTACGCTTCACCGCCATGCGGTCCGGCACGGCGACAGGCTTCGATTCAAGAACCAGGGGCGGAAGCTTAGGCGCGAAGAAAGCGTCGCGAATGTTGGAGATCAGCGACTGAAAGACACCTTCCTCTTTAATTTCGCCGCTGATATGAGGTTCTTCCATAGCCGGGCGCAGAGCTGGGGCCGGAGTGCTGGAATCTTGCTGGGGCGGGAGAACGGTTAGATCTGCCATGGGGAGGACAAACTTACGGCGTCGGTGATGCTGCTTTCCTTCTGCGGCCTGGACCATGAACCGTCCGTGGGCGCCGCTACCCCGGCACTGTCATTGTAGACGGGTCCCGGCTTTCCTGCTTTCCATATAGACGTAGACGGGGGCAAAGATGTCGCGTGCACCTTACCGCCTACTTGGCCTGTGGACACCGCTAACCTGCGCACGCCCTTTACAATAAGGGTTTGGCCGTAATGCCCGGCGAAGACTCCCTGAGGCATCGCTGCCACCGTCACCCCAGCGAGCAAAGAACGCTCGCCGGGACCCCACATGGAGAGTTCATGCCCGACGCGCCCGCCGCTGCTAGCCAGCCCACATCCAAGCAGCCCGTAGTTACGGAGCAAGACAAGAAAAAGCGGCTGAAAGACACCCTGAATCTGCCCAGGACCGACTTCGCCATGAAGGCGAACCTCCCCACTCGCGAGCCCGAGCGCCTCGCCGCCTGGGAGTCCGCCGGCCTCTATGAGCAGATTCGCACTGCCCGCGCCGGTGCGCCCAAATACATCCTGCACGATGGGCCGCCCTACGCCAACGGCGCTATTCACCTCGGCCACGCGCTCAACAAGTGCATCAAGGACTTCGTTGTCAAAACCAAAACGATGGCCGGCTTCGACTCGCCCTACGTCCCGGGCTGGGATTGCCACGGCCTTCCCATCGAGATCAAAGTCGACGAGCAACTCGGCGGCCGCAAGCTGGAACTGAACCCGATCGAGGTCCGCCAGGCCTGCCGCGAGTACGCGGAGAAGTACATCGACCTGCAGCGGACGCAATTCAAGCGGCTCGGCGTCCTCGGCCGCTGGGACAACCCATACTCCACGATGAACTTCCCCTACGAGGCGCGCATCGCCGAAGCCTTCTTCGGCTTCTACGAAAAGGGCTTCGTCTACAAAGGCCTCAAGCCGGTCTACTGGTGTTGGCACGACCACACCGCGCTTGCCGAAGCCGAGGTCGAGTACGAGCAGCACACCTCACCCTCCGTCTACGTGCGCTATAAGCTCACCTCGCGTCCCGAGCACATCGATCCGCGCCTCGCCGGCCGCGAGGTCTACACCATCATCTGGACGACCACGCCCTGGACGCTCCCCGCCTCCATGGCCGTCGCCTTCAACCCCGAATTCGAATACGTCGCGCTCGATGATGGCAAGCACGTCTACATCGTCGCTCGCGAGCTTGCCGCAGCGACACGCGACGCATGCAACGAGATCGGCGATCTGAAGAATGCCACGGAGCTCGCCACCTTCCCCGGCTCCAAGCTCGATCGCGCAACTTTCCAGCATCCCTTCCTCGACCGCTCGATCCTCGGAGTGCTCGCCGACTACGTCACGACCGAGCAAGGCACCGGCGCCGTCCACACCGCGCCCGCGCACGGTCCCGACGACTTCGCGACTGGCCAGAAGTACGAGCTCCCGCTCACCTGCAACGTCGACCCTCACGGCAAACTCCGCAACTACGAGGGCCTTCCCTTTGACGGCCTCTTCGTCTTCAAGGCCAACCCCGTCATCGTCGACCTTCTCCGCGAGCGCGGCGCCCTGATGGGCTACAGCAACCTTGAGCACTCCTATCCGCACTGCTGGCGTTGCCATAAACCGCTCATCTTCCGCGCCACCGAGCAGTGGTTCATCGGCATGGACACTCCGGTGCTCTCGCCGAAAGAAGGTAAGAAGCAGACCACCTTCCGCCAGCGCGCGCTCGACGAAATCAAGCGCGTCACCTGGGATCCGACCTGGGGCGAAGAACGCATCTCCAACATGGTTGCAACGCGGCCCGACTGGACAATCTCGCGGCAACGCATCTGGGGCGTACCCATCGCCGTCTTCCTATGCGAGAGCTGCCACGAGCCGCTCAATGACGCGAATATCAACCGCTCCATCGTTGAGCTCTTCGAGCGCGAAGGCGCAGACGCCTGGTACCGGCACGATGTCAACGCGCTGCTGCCGAAGAAAACCACATGCGCCAACTGCGGCGGCAAAGACTTCCGCAAAGAGATGGACATCCTCGATGTCTGGTTCGAGTCCGGCGCCTCCTGGCTCGCCGTGCTCGAGCAGGAACCGGAGCTCCAGTTCCCTGCCGACATGTACACCGAAGGCGGCGACCAGCACCGCGGCTGGTTCCAGTCGTCGCTCCTCAACGCCGTCGCCCTCCGCGACTGCGCACCCTACCGCATGACCATCACCTCCGGCTGGACGCTCGACGAACAAGGCCGCGCCTTTTCCAAATCGCTCGGCAACGGCGTCGATCCCGTCGACGTCGCCAACCGTCTCGGCGCCGAGATCGTCCGCCTCTGGGTCGCCAGCGTTGACTTCCGCGAGGACGTCGCCGCCAGCGAGAACCTCATGCAGCGCGTCAGTGACAACTACCGCAAACTGCGCAATACACTCCGCTTCCTGCTCTCCAATCTCAGCGACTTCGCGCCGCCGCAGCATGCGTTGCATTTCACTCAACTGCAACCCTTAGACCAATACATCCTCGCGCGCACCGCCGAGCTCGACGCCGCTATTCGCCGGGCTTATGACGAGTTCGAATTTCATCGCGCCTATCAAGCCCTCAACGAGTTCACTAACACTGACCTCAGCGCTCTCTACCTCGACGTCATCAAAGACCGCCTCTACACCCTCGCGCCCGACGCTCCCGCGCGTCGCAGTGCACAGACCGCCCTCTGGCGCATCGTCGAAGCCCTCACGCGCCTCATCGCGCCGATCCTCAGCTTCACCGCCGACGAGGTCTGGCAGCACCTGCCCGCACTCGAAGGCCGCGAATCCAGCGTCCACCTCGCGCTCTTCCCTGACGTCGCCGACATCGTTCCCGGCCGCGTCGCCGGTCTCGAAGAAGACTGGGCACACCTCCTGCGCATCCGCGAACTCGTCAACATAGAGCTCGAAGCTCTGCGCACAAACAAAGCCATCGGCAAAGGTCTGGACGCCGCCGTCACACTCATCACGACTCAGGGCTCCGACGACAGCCTCATCCTTCGCCGCTACGAAGACGCGCTCCCCGAGTTCCTCAACGTCTCACAAGTAACCGTGCAGTCCGTTGCTGCGACGAAGGAGTCCGCCGCGCTCATCGTTCGCGCCGAAGTCGCCGCCGGCGCCAAATGCGAACGCTGCTGGCGCGTCGTCCCCGATGTCGGCTCAGACGGCCGCTGGCCCTCCGTCTGCGCGCGCTGCTCGGAAGCTCTCGACGCTATCGGCTTTCCTCCCAGCGACAACACGCAGGAGGCCGCATAGTGCCGGCTCCGAAAACGAGAGGTCTGCTACGCGACGGTCGTGCTATCGCGCTCATCATCGCTGTCATCGTCATCGCGCTCGACCGCTGGTCCAAGCTCTGGATTGTGCGCAACATCCGTCCGGGGCACGCGCGCGTTATCATCCCGCACGTCTTCCGCCTCACGCACGTGCTCAACACTGGCGCGGCCTTCAGCCTTTTCGAGGGCTCCACCTCCCCAGCGCTGGTCCGCAATCTGCTCATCGCCTTTTCAGTCTTCGCGGTCATCGTCGTGCTCGTTCTACTCTGGAAGTTTGCCCGCGAGTTCTCCTTAATCACCTTTTCGCTCGCGCTCATCCTTGGCGGCGCCCTCGGAAACCTCTACGACCGCATCCGGTTCTCGCACGTCGTCGACTTCCTCGAGGTCCACATCGTCCACTATCACTGGCCGGACTTCAACATCGCCGACTCCGCCATCTGCATCGGAGCCTGCCTCCTACTCATCGAAATGTTGCGTCCCCAGCACGGCGCAAAAAAATAATTCTGTTTTTGAACGGGCAGGCTTCAGCCGTGCCGTAAAGATGCTCGATAAGAAGGGGCTTCAGCTCCTGAGGTAAGTTTGGAAATGCCGCCGCCGCTGCAACAACTCGACCAGATCATCATTCGCGGCGCGCGCACCCATAACCTCAAGGGCATCGACGTCGACATCCCGCACAACGCCCTCACCGTCGTCTCCGGCGTCTCTGGCTCCGGCAAATCCTCGCTCGCCTTTGACACCGTCTACGCCGAAGGCCAACGCCGTTACGTCGAATCGCTCTCGGCCTACGCGCGGCAGTTTCTCGAACGCATTGAGAAACCCGACGTCGAGTTCATGGACGGCCTCGCGCCCGCCATCGCCATCAAGCAGAAAAACCAGACGCGCAACCCACGCTCCACCGTCGCCACCGCAACCGAAATCTACGACTACCTCCGCCTGCTCTACGCTCGCTGTGGCACCGTCACCTGCCTGCACTGCGGCGGCACTGTCCGTCGCGACTCTGTCGACGAAATCGTGACTCGCGTCCTCGCGCAACCAGAAGGCACGCGGGTCTACGCACTCTTCCCCATCCAGCTCCGCGAAGTAAAACTCGAGCCCATGCAGGGTCCCGCAATGGCAATTGAAGAGCCCGAGCCGGAACCAAAACCGAAGCGCGCAGCGAAAAAATCAACGAAGTCCAGGAAAGAAACCGCGCCCGCCTTCGACATCACCGACGCCCTCAAGGAACGCCTTGGCGAACTGCGCCGCCGCGGCTACAACAGACTCTGGCAAGCCGACGCTGCTGACCCAAACAGCAGCGGCAAGATCGTCGAGTTCTCCACGCCTGAATCCCTCCTCGAGCTCGACTTCGCCGCTGCTGCACGCACCGACGAATCCGCTCGCCCGATCTACGTGCTCGCCGACCGCCTCGCTCTCAGCCCCGACACCCGCTCGCGCCTCGTCGACGCCATCGAAACCGGCTACCGCGAAGCAGGCGAAATCGTCTTCCGGACTATACCGCGTGACGGTGAAACTCCCACGGCTCCGCTCCGCTTCTCCACAGCGTTCGAGTGCTCCTCCTGCCACCGCGCCTACCGCGAACCCGAGCCGCGCCTCTTCAGCTTCAACAACCCGTATGGCGCTTGCCCGCGCTGCCAGGGCTTCGGCAACACCATCGACTTCGATCCGAACCTCATCATCCCTGACCGCGCGAAATCTCTCGACGCCGGCGCGATCGACCCCTGGACCAAGCCTAAGTACCGCTCGCCCTGGCATGCGGAGATGAAGCGCGCCGCGAAAGCTGAGGGCATCCCGCTCGACGTCCCCTGGTACGACCTCACCGACGCGCAGCAGCGTTTCATCTACGACGGCCGCGGCACCTACCCCGGCATCCGTGGTTTCTTTGAAGCGCTCGAACGCAAAAAGTACAAGCTACACGTCCGCGTCTTCCTCTCAAAATATCGCGGCTACGCCACCTGCCCTGACTGCCGCGGACAGCGCCTGCGCCCGGAAGCACGTGCCGTCATGCTCACGAGTGACCCCGGCGCGTGCAATCCATCCACGAAGAACATCTGCGAAGCCTGCGCTCTCACGATCACCGAGGCCCGCGACTTCTTCGACGCGCTCATCCTCACGCCATCCCAGCAGGAGATCGCCGGCAAAGTTCTCGAAGAAGTCCGCCAGCGTATCCGCTTCCTCGAGCAGGTCGGCCTCGAGTACCTCACGCTCGATCGCCTCGCCTCCACGCTTTCCGGCGGCGAGTCGCAGCGCATCCAGCTCGCCACCTCACTCGGCTCGCGTCTCGTCGGCGCGCTCTACGTGCTCGACGAGCCTTCCATCGGCTTGCACACGCGCGACACCGCGCGCCTCATCCACATCATGGAAGAGCTCCGCGATCTCGGCAACACCATCCTCGTCGTCGAGCACGACCCCGACGTCATCCGCGCTGCCGATCATCTCCTCGATCTCGGCCCCGGCGCCGGCGAACTCGGCGGCAAGCTGCTCGCCGCCGGTACGGTTGACGAAGTTCGCAACAACCCGAACTCCATCACCGGTAAATACCTCTCCGGCCGCGCACAAATCGCCGTCCCCAAACTCCGTCGCGAGCCCGGCCGCGAGAAGCTCGTCCTCAAAGGCGCACGCATCCACAATCTGCGCGGCGTAGACGTAGAAATCCCGCTCGGCCTGCTCGTCGCCGTCACTGGCGTCTCGGGCTCCGGCAAATCCACGCTCGTCCATCAGGTCCTCTACCGCGCTCTCCTGCAAGCTCTTGGCCAGGGCGACTCCGGCGACATCTCCAACACCTACCGCGAGCTCTCCGGCACGCACTTCCTCAACGACGTCGTGCTCGTCGACCAATCGCCCATCGGGCGAACGCCGCGCTCCAACCCCGTCACTTACATCAAGGCCTTCGACGCCATCCGCGAGCTCTACGCGGCGCAGCCCGACGCACGCCGCAAAAATCTCACCGCCGGGTCGTTCTCCTTCAACGTGCCCGGTGGCCGCTGCGATGTTTGCGAAGGCGACGGCACCGTCACCGTCGAGATGCAATTCCTCGCCGACGTCGAGCTTCCCTGCGAAGAGTGCAACGGCACGCGCTACAAGGCCTCCGTCCTGGAGGTCAAATACAAGGGCAAGAACATCCACGATGTCCTCTGCATGACCGTGCGCGAGGCCATCACCTTCTTCGCCGGCCATCCAAAGATCGTCGACAAGCTCGCCGTACTCGACGAGGTTGGTCTCGGCTACGTTCGCCTCGGCCAGTCCGCCACCACGCTCTCCGGCGGCGAAGCCCAGCGCGTGAAACTCGCCCAGCATCTCGCCACCGTGCGCTCTTCCTCGCCCACATCATCAAACGGCCAGGCACGCCGTGCAGCCTCGCGCATTCTCTACATCCTCGACGAGCCGACCACTGGCCTCCACTTTGAAGACGTCGCCAAGCTTCTCGCCGCCTTCCGCAAGCTCATCGACGGCGGTGGCTCTCTTCTCGTCATCGAGCACAACCTCGACGTCATCAAATCCGCCGACTGGGTCATCGACATGGGCCCGGAGGGCGGCAATGGCGGCGGCCAGGTCGTGGCCACCGGCACGCCCGAAGAGATCGCTGCCGACCCAAAAAGTCACACCGGCCACTGGCTCGCTCCCGTACTCAAGCTCACCACCTCAAACTAACGATCCTCTCGGACCCGCGCAGATTTCTGCCGAGCTTCTATCCGCACGCGTGATGAACTCCGCGTGCTAGACTTCTCCCACTTCCGGCCAGCCTTCAAATAATCCTTCGTCTGCTCTTCGACCCCAGAAGCAAGCGACGCCGAGGTTCATCCATGGCTTCAGCCTCACAAGCCGTCATCGCGCGGCCTTCTTACCGCGTCATCGGCCGCAACGGTCTCATCGACAAATATTTCTACTTCGCGATGTCTCTGCTCACGATTGTCATCGTCGTCCTCGGCTTCGGCCAGACCGTCAATGCCAATCTCATTCACCCCACCATTCCGCGCCCCGGCATCCTCTGGGTTCATGGCGCGACATTCTCCACGTGGGTGCTCTTCTTCGTCCTGCAATCCGCGCTTGTGCGCACGCACAACGTCCGTATACACAGAACCCTTGGCTGGTTCGGAGTCGCGCTCGGCACCTTCATGATTCCACTGGGCCTGTACACGGCCTATGTCATGACGCGCTTTGACGTGCATCAACTCCACGCAACGGAAATGGTGACCTTCCCCGGTATTCAGCTGACTGACATGCTCAGCTTCACCACTTTCTTCCTGCTCGCCATCTATTGGCGCCGCAAGCCCGAGCTGCATCGCCGCTCCATCTTCATTGCAACCAGCGTCCTGCTCGCCGCGGCCTTCGGACGCTTCCCCTACCTCGCCAACCACACTATCTTTTACCTCGGCGTCGACGCAGTAATCCTTCTCGGCGTCGTGCGCGATCTTCTCGTCAACCGACGCGTCCACACCATCTATCGCATCGCTCTCCCGGCCTTGATCATCGTGCAGGCCACTGCCGTGTACTTATTCCTCGGCGCTCCTGCATGGTGGGTTAAAGTCACCAACGTCATCGTCGGCTAACCTGCACCAATCTCGTCGCTCGCATTCGTCCCGTTCTCGCTACGCTTCGTCACGGCAATATTGCGTCCGGCCTCATGCGGTCGTATCGTTCTGGCGCATGAACCGCACACAACGATGCCTGATCCCCTGCGCCGCCGCTGTCCTGCTGTCCGTGCCGCCGCTCCGTGCCGCCGCTCCTCTCAGCCCTGACACACCGCCGACCCAGACCTTCGGCCTGACCGACACCAAAGACCTCATCGAACAGGGTCTCCACGCCGAGCCGGCCGAATACCTCGGCCGCAAAGCCGTTCGCCTCACGCGTCCCGGCGAAGACGGTGCCGGTATGGTCCTGCTCAAAGGCTCGCAGTTCCACGACGGAACCATCGAGGTCGACCTCGCCACAAAGGTGACTGCACCTCCGGGCCAGCGTGCGCCCGGCTTCACCGGCATCGCCTTCCGCGCCGCGCCGGACGCCTCGCATTTCGAGCTCTTCTATCTGCGCCCCGGCAACTCGCATGCCCAGGATCAGGCCATGCGCAATCACTCCGTCCAGTACGTCTCCGAGCCATCCTTCCCCTGGCAAAAGCTTCGCCGCGAGTGGCCCTCCATCTACGAGTCGTGGGCCAACCTCCAGCCCGAGCAGTGGACGCACGTCAAAATCGATGTGCACGGCCGCAAGGCGCGTCTCTATCTCAACAACTCCACCGATCCCAGCCTCACCATCGACGGCCTCAAGGGCGACAGCCTCGATGGCGCGATCGGCCTCTGGGGCTACACGCGCGAAGAGTCCTACTTTTCGAACCTCAAAATCACCAGCGACACACCTGAACCCATCACCAACGATGGCGAGATCGCCGGCACCTGGACCGTCACCTGCCTCGGTGACGCCGGCAGCTTCGGCGGAACGATGAAGCTCGTGCGCGAAGGCTCGACCATCGCCGGTCTATGGTCCGGCGGCCTCGGCCCTGACCAGCCCGTCAATGGCACGTGGCGCGACGGCTACGTCGAGCTCACCGTGAGTGGCACATGGCCCGAATTGCCCGGCTCTGTCACCGCAACCCTTGCCGGCTGGATCGACCAGAACTCCGGCGCCGGTCGTATGAAGATCGAAGGGCTTACCGACGGCCGCTGGTCGGCAACGCGCAAACAATAGGTGCCGTCACTAAGCCGCCTCGCTGAGCGTCTCCTGCCCGCCGCCCCGCAGCGCCGCGTAGCACTTATTACACTCAATCTCCGCGTCGGCGAGCCGTTTCTTCGTCGTGGCCTTCAGGTTCGTGTCGCCTGTCCTCACCGCGAGGAACATCAATCCCAGGAGATAATCACGCTCTCGCACAAGCTCCGAGTAGCGCATGGCCGCTCGCCGCAGCATTTCGTGGTCTGTCATCGTCAGGGGGGCAAAGGTTCCACATTCGATCAAGCCGTTCATAAGCGCTCCGTTCAGCCGGTCCGCAATATGTTTTGACGCAGATTTTCGACTTCGCGGCTTCCCCTCCGCGACTGTATTCCTGCCCCCTTCCGGCCGAGAACGACCTTCTGGGAGATGCCGTACCGGACCGTCTCTCGGTACAATCGACTCTCGTACGTCAGTCCATTCCAATTATTTGAGCGCTAGCAATGCCAACCGAGCTGGAGGAGCCCAAATGGAGTGCCGTGTGGCCGCGAAGCGCGAGCGAAATGGCCGACCGCATTCGCAAACTCGACTGGTCCGGCACGCCACTCGGGCCTGTCCAAAGTTGGCCCGCACCTCTCCGTTCCGCCATCGACATCCTTCTCGGGTGCGGCTTCCCGGCAACACTGCAATGGGGCCGAGACCTCATCCTCTTCTATAACGACCCCTACATCTCGCTCATCGGTTCCCGGCACCCCTCCGCTCTCGGTAGGCCGCTTCTCGAATCCTTTCCCGAGATCGCCGAAACCTATCAGCCGCTCGTCGACCGTGTCTGGCAAGGCGAAGTCGTTGTCCTCGAAAACCTGCTCTTTCGGTACGCCCGCGCCGACGCTCCCGAGGACTCATGGTTCGATCTCTCCTATGGTCCCGTGCACAACTTCGATGGCTCCGTCGGCGGTATCCTCGCCATCGGACTCGAGACCACCTCCCGAGTACTCGCCGAGCGTGAAAAATCCCGCAGCGAACTTGCGCTCCTCCAGTCCGAGCAACGACTCAGGCGAGTCCTCGAGACCGACGCCGTCGGAGTCATCTTCTTCAACATGGACGGCTTCGTCGTCGGCGCCAATGATGTCTTCCTCCGCATGACCGGCTACACCCAGACGGACGTGACCTCTGCCCAGCTGCATTGGCGCACGCTGACACCGCCCGAGCACGTCGCGGCGAGCGAAGCGCAGATGGAGCAATTCGCCCAGACCGGACGCATTGGTCCTTACGAAAAGGAATACCTCCTCAAAGACGGAAGCCGCCGCTGGATGCTCTTTGCCGGCCGCGCCCTCGGCGACGGCACGATAGCCGAGTACTGCATCGACATATCCGATCGCCGCGCCGCACAAGCTGCCCTCAATAAAAGCGAGCGCTATTTCCGCGCTCTCGTCAACGCCACTTCGGATGTCATCTTCCGCATGAACGCCGACTGGACCGAGATGTCCGCCCTTCGTGGCAGCGGCTTTCTCTCGGATACCGACTCGCCGAATCGCGACTGGCTCAACCAGTACATCCATCCCGATGACCAGGACCTTGTTCTTGAGACCATAAAGCTCGCGATCGCCGGCAAAAAAATCGTCGAGCTCGAGCACCGTGTCATCCAAACCGACGGCTCTGTCGGATGGACATTCTCTCGCGCCATTCCGCTGCTCGATGCCGACGGCGAAATCACCGAGTGGTTCGGCGCCGCCACCAATATCACCGCCCGCAAGCGCGCCGAAAGCGGCCTGCGTGAAAACGAAAAGCTCGCTGTCGTCGGCCGCCTCGCCAGTTCCATTGCTCACGAGATCAACAATCCTCTCGAGGCCATAGTCAATCTCATCTACCTCGCACAGCGGGACGCCTCCCCCGAGATTTGCTCCTATCTCGACCAGGCACAGCTTGAGCTTGCGCGCGTCAGCCACATCGCGACGGAGACCCTGCGCTTCAACCGACGCACCGCCCGCCCCTCGGCCACCAACATCAGCCACCTCGTCGATTCCGTTCTCACCCTGCACGAAGGCCGCATCCGCACCGGCCAGATCAACGTCCATCGCCAGTACAGCCACCATGACCCAATCCTGCTCTTTGCCAACGAGCTCCGTCAGGTCATCGCCAACCTCATCGGCAACGCGATCGATGCGCTGGCGGGCCAACCTCATCGCGAGCTTATCGTTCGTGTCCGCCAGGCGCGAGATCCCGGAACCGGTGACGCTGGAGTTCGCCTGACTGTCGCTGACACCGGCATCGGCATGCCGCCCGAAACCCTGCGTCGTCTCTACGAGCCCTTCTTCACCACCAAGGAAGCGACCGGCACCGGGCTTGGTCTCTGGGTGGCCAGGGACATCATCCAAAAGCACGGCGGCACCATGCGCGTCCGCAGCCGCAGCGGTCGCCCCTCCGGCACCGTCTTCGCTATCTTTATCCCTGACCAGCCGGAGGAAGCGCTCCCCACCGCCTGACTCCCCGCGCATTTACAAACTCCAGACACCCTGATGACAACTCGGCTCCTCCTGCGGCGTATCCCTGATCCTGCGCCCATCCGCGCACGCCCCTTAGGAGGATGCACATGCAACATTCGCTCACACTCCGGGCCCGTGGGCTTTCTTTCCTCGCTCTACTCGCGCTTGCCGGGACGTCCCTCGCGCGTGCCAGCTCCTTCATCGGGCCGCTCAACACGATCACTACCCTCAGTTCGACCGTTCCCGCCAACGGCGACGTCAACCCCTATGGCGTCGCGCAGGTTCCCGCCACTCAGGGCAAGCTCGTCGCGGGCAACTTCCTCATCAGCAACTTCAACAATTCCGACAACGTTCAGGGCACCGGCACAACCATCGTTCAAATCTCGCCCTCCGGCGACTTCAGCCTATTCGCCAAAATCCACCCGGACAGCGTCTTCTGCCCCGGCGGCGTCGGCCTCACGACAGCTCTCGTCGCTCTGCGTAGCGGCTTCGTCATCGTCGGCAGCCTTCCCACCATGCACAACGGAATCATCAGTGGCCCCGGCTGTCTCATCGTCCTCAACGACCACGGCAAGGTCGTCGACACCATCGTCGGCAACCACCTCAACGGTCCCTGGGACATGACTGCCGTTGACGACGGTTCGCGCGCCACTCTCTTCGTCACCAACGTCCTCAACGGCACCGTCGCCGCCGACGGTAACACCGTAAACGGCGGAACCGTCGTTCGCCTTCTTCTCTCCACGAATGGCCCAGTGCCCTTCGTCCTCGACAGCACCGTCATCGGTTCCGGCTTCCCCGAGACCACCGATCCTGCGGCGCTCGTCATCGGCCCCACCGGCGTCGCCTTTGATCCCGCCAGCGACACGCTTTACGTCGCCGACAGCATCGACAACCGCATCGCCGCCATTCCCAACGCGCTCTCCCGCTTCTTCAGCGCCGGCACCGGCACAACCGTCTCCTCGGGTGGTTCACTCAACGATCCTCTAGGTCTCACCCTCGCACCCAACGGCGACCTCATCGCCGCCAATGGTGACGACGGCAACCTCGTCGAAATCAACCCATCAACCCACACTCAGGTCGCCACCAAACTCGTCGACAGCTCCGGCAGTCCTCCAGGCTCCGGCGCGCTCTTCGGTCTGCTCGCCACACCCGCCGGCGTCTACTTCGTCGACGACGCAACGAATACCTTCAACCTGCTGACTTGAGTTCTATTTTCAACTTGCTGTACTAACCCTCACCCGCGCCAAGCCTGCGAGCCGACCTATCCCCGGGGCCCCCGGCGACCGTTCTCTGGTCGCTGGGGTGGATCCCCAGAGCGGCCGGCTCGCCGGGGACCCCATCCAGGCGCTACTGGATGGGGTTATCTCGCTCAGGCTCTTTCACTTCGCCTCTTCTGTGGAAAGCATTCAGGATTCCCCTAGGCAAACGTCGCAGATAGACACTATAGTCAACCCCGCTTCCCAATCCATCTTCTTCCCTGGAATCAGAGGATCACCCATGAAACTTCGCGCGCTCGTTGCGACGGCCACGTTTGTCTGTGCTCTCACATCTCCTGCCATTTCACAATCCAGCAATTCGGCGAAACTCGCCACACCTCAGGTGCTCGGAGCCGCAGATCCCGCTACCACCACCCACTTCAGCGTCTTCCTTCCTCTCCGCAACACTGCCGCTCTCGAGCAGCTTGTAGCTGACCAGACCAACTCCTCCTCGCCCAGCTATCACCAGTGGCTCACGCCCTCCGAGTTCAAGTCGCGCTTCGGTCCCAATCCCGGCGACGTCCAGCGCGTCATCAACCGCCTCGAAGGCGCCGGCTTCACCATCACCGCCGAACACACGCAAAGCATCGAGGTCACCGGCCCCGTCGCCGCGGTCGAAGCCCTCTTCTCCACTCGCCTTAACCAGGTCAAAACCCGGAACGGAAAGATCAGGCTGTCTGCCCACGCGCGTCCTCTCACGTTGCCCGCAGAGCTCGCAGCCGCCGGCGCAGTCATCCCCGCCTTCTACCCGGAGCTCGCGGCGCACGTCCACTCCTCACAGCTCGCCGCAGCCTCCTCAACCCTTGGCCAGCTCGCCTCCACTCACAGCGTCTCGCCGGACCAGCGCATCTCTACCGCCGCTCTCTTCTACCTGCCGGACGACCTCAACGAAGCCTACTCGCTGCCCTCGTTTCAAACGGAAGCGGGATCCTTCTTCTCGCCTAAGAAGAAGCAGATCGCCGGCGTAGGCTCGCACATCGCCATCGTCATCGACTCCGTCATCGACCCAGCGGACATCAACAACAGCTTCAACACCTCGCTCTCCCTCGGTCCCTTCGTCGACATCCAGGACTACTCTGCCGTCTCTAACCTCCCCGTGCCCTCCGTCACCATTCGCCCCGTCGACGGCGGCAGCGGCCCCTTCAATCCCGGCTCCGCCAGCGCCGTCGAGGCCTCCCTCGACACCCAGATGTCTCTCGGCACCGCACCCGGCGCTCAGGAGACCATCTACGACATGCCTGACCTCACCTACGCCTCCGAGGCAGACGCCTATGCCGCCATCGACGATGACAACTCCGTCGATGTCGTCAGCTCCTCCTTCGGCGGGTGCGAGCTTTACTTCACAGCCGCGTACAACGGCGGCACCGACTTCACCAGCATCCCCAAACAAATCCACCAGCTCTTCCTGCAGGGCAACGCGCAAGGCATCACCTTCCTCGCCAGCTCCGGCGACAGCGGTGCCGTTCCCTGCCTCTCGTCCGCCTTCATCAACAACCCCACCGACGGCACCTCCTTCGTCAAGGGCGTCGAATATCCGGCCTCGGACCCGTCCGTCAGCGGCATCGGCGGCACCAACCTCGTCACAGTCCCCACTCCCACCCCCAACGACTCCACCTACTCGCAGGAGAACGCCCAGTTCGATCCGCTCCTTCCCGCGGAGTTTGAGCTCGCTCCCGGCGATATCGTCTCCGTCAACAACAACACCTGGGGCTCCGGCGGCGGCTACAGCGTCATCTTCCCCAAGCCTCTCTATCAACTTCTCACTCCAACCTCCCAGCCCGGCCGCGCCGTTCCTGATGCCTCACTCATGATGGGCGGCTGCCCTGCGGACGCGGACATCGCCGCAGGCGCCTGCAGCGAACCGACCAGCGCAGACATCATCTGGGTCGGTGGTGGTTTGGACCTCGTCATCGGCACCAGCTCGTCCTCGCCCGAGATGGCCGGCGTCCTCGCGCTCGATGTCGAGCTGAACGGCCGCATGGGCAACGCCAACCCGCTCATCTACAGCCTGTCGCTCCTGCAGACCGTTGCCGGCGGCGCAAAGGCTCCTGCACCTCTTCAGTACTTCCACCGCAACATTCAAGGCAACAACAACGGCTACACCGTCACGCCCGGCCAGCCCTACAGCACGGTCCTGGGCAACGGCACGCTCGACGTCAAGAACTTCCTCCAGCTCCAGAACGCCGCGCCTGCCGGCACACCCGGCACGCCCAGCAATCCCTAGAGTTCAACCCTGAATACCTATGCGGAAACCCCATCCAGGACCTATCTTGGATGGGGTTTTCTTATTCCCATTTCCCGGCAGCGAACGTTTCGATCCCGCACGACCACGGAGCGCTTCTATGGGAACTGCAACCGCTGTACCCGCGCCTGTCTCTTCTACGAAATCCGGCATGGGATCGATCCCATATGCCGGAGGCGTAACCTTCCGCGTCTGGGCGAAGTTTGCATCCTCCGTCTCGGTCGCCGGCGACTTCAATAGCTGGAGCACGACCGCCAACCCGCTCGCTCCGGATGGCACGAGTGGCTATTGGTCGGTGGACGTGCCGGGAGCCAGCGTCGGTGACAACTACAAGTTCTACATCCCCGGCCCCGGATTGCGCGTCGACCCCTACGCTTACTCCGTCTTCAAAGACGTCGCCGCCGGCGCAACGAACCTCCAGTTGCTCTGGAAGGCAAAGGTCTCGAGCCAAACCGTGACCTACGACACCTCCACCGGCTTCACCATGCCGAACTGGAACGAGATCGTCATCTACGAGCTGCACATCGGCACCTTCACCACCCCCGCTGCCGGCGGCCAGGGCACCCTCATAACAGCACTCAACAAATTGAACTCCATCGGCAGCCAGGCCACCGGCGTCTGTTTCAACGCCATCGAGATCATGCCCCTCGGCCAGTTCCTCACCGTCACCTCTTCCGGCTACAACCCCGGCTACATCTTCGCAGTGGAAGACACCTACGGCGGCCCCGACGCCTTCCGTGATTTCGTCAATGCGGTTCACGGCCTTCAAATCGCCGTAATTCTCGACGTCGTCTACAACCACCTCGGAGACACCGACCTGGCGCAGTTCGATGGCTGGTCGATACCGGGAATCCAATGCCAGTGGTGCGGCTATTCCCCCGTGAACGGCGGCGACTACTTCTATCAGGACGCTTCCCTCGGTCACACCGACTACTCGCACTCGCGCTTCGACTTCGGCCGGACAGAGGTCAAGGACTATCTCTGCGACAACGTAACCCGTTGGCTCCAGATGCGATTCCTCGACGGCCTCCGTTTCGATTCCACCATCAACATCCGCGGAATCCAGTACAAGGGCACGCTTGAGCGCGACGACGCCAACGGAATCGCTCTTCTCAAGGAGATCAATCAGCAGGTGCAGGCCGCGCAACCCTGGAAGCTCACCATCGCCGAAGACCTGCAGAACTGGAGTCAGATCACCGCTCCCCTCACAAACGGAGGCTACGGCTTCTCCGCGCAGTGGAGTGACTCACTCTGCTTTGCGCTGCGCAACGCCGTCATTCCCTCCGACGACGCCGCGCGCCCCATGCAGCCCATCGTCGACGCGCTCAACGCGCTCAGCGGAGCCAACGCATTCAAGTACGTCGTCTACACCGAAAACCACGACAGAGATGATCCCGGCAGCTACCTCGGCGGCCGTCTGCCCGACCTCATCCATCCAGGCCAATCCAACAGTTGGGAGTCGAAGAAGCGCTCCACACTCGCCGCTGCCGTCATCCTGACCGCGCCCGCCATCCCCATGATCTTTGAAGGCCAGGAGTTCCTCGCCTGGCAACCGTTCTACAACGGCGAAGCCCAGCCCGCCCAGATCGACTGGACCATGGCAACCACCTTCGCCGGCATCACCAACCTCTACCGCGATATGATCCACCTCCGCCGCAACTGGTTCAACAACACCCGCGGCCTGCAAGGCGCAAACCTGCACATCCTTCCCATCTTCGCCGACAACATGCTCGTCTACCACCGCTGGAATCAGGGCGGTCCCGGAGACGATGTCATCGTGGTCTGCAACTTCGCGAACGTCGGCTACGCCAGCTACGCGATCGGCCTTCCGCGCAGCGGCATGTGGCGCGTCCGCTTCAACAGCGACGCGAACACCTACGACTCCTCGTTCTCCAACTGGAGCAGTTTTGACACGACGGCTAGTGGCCCCGCACTGAACGGCATGCCCTTCAGCGGCAACATCGGCATAGGTCCCTACACCTGCATCATCCTGTCGCAGGATTAGGAATCGCCTTACTCGTACTTCAGCGAAGCCATATCGATCGAGAACCTGTACTTCACATCCGCCTTCAGCAGCCGCTCGTAAGCCTCATTCACCTTCTGGATCGGAATCACCTCAACGTCCGCCGTGATGTTGTGATCGCCGCAGAAGTCCAGCATCTCCTGCGTCTCCGCAATCCCTCCAATCATCGACCCCGACAAACTCTTCCGGCCAATGATCAGATTGAAGCTCGAGATCGGCATCGGCTTCTCCGGCGCGCCGACCAGCACCATGCTGCCATCCCTCCGCAGCATTTGCAGATAGCTATTAATGTCGTGTTCGGCAGCAACCGCATCGAGAATGAAGTCGAAGCTCCCGATATGCTTTTGCATGTCGTTCGCATCCTTCGACAGAATCACCTCATCGGCGCCTAGCCGCACCGCGTCATCCTTCTTGCTCGGCGACGTCGTAAACACCACCGTGTGCGCTCCCAGCGCATGCGCAAACTTCACTCCCATGTGGCCCAGCCCGCCGAGCCCAACCACGCCCACCTTCTTGCCCTTCGTCACGCCCCAGTGCCGCATCGGCGAGTAAGTCGTAATGCCCGCGCACTGCAGCGGCGCCGCACCCGCCAGGTCCAGGTTTTTCGGCACCTTCAGCACAAACCGCTCGTCCACCACAATGCTGTCCGAGTACCCTCCATAGGTCACACCGCCCGTATGCTTGTCCGGGAAGTTATATGTCAGCGTCACATTCGGACAGAACTGCTCCTGCCCCGCCTTGCACTCCGGACACGTCCCATCCGAATCCACCATGCAGCCGACCGACGCAATGTCTCCCTCCTTGAACTTCTTCACGTCCGCCCCGACCTTCGTCACGCGACCCACAATTTCATGACCCGGTATGCACGGATAAACCGTCGGCATAAAATCCTTCCACTCGTTCCTCGCCTGGTGAAGGTCCGAGTGACAGATCCCGCAGAACAGTATGTCCATCTGCACATCCGTGCCGGTTGGATCGCGCCGCTCGATCGAGGTGGGGGCAAACGGCGATGTTGCACTGGCGACTGAGTAAGCCTTGGCGTTGTACATAATTCCGCTTAGATGTCCGATCCCGCCGTTTGTATTCAACTGCGAAGATGAAAATTGCACTTCTCGATCCGCTTCAGCTTGGCGTCTATCGCCCCGCCGCCATTGTGCCCAGATACGCAATCAGATCCTTTCGCTCCTGTGGCTGGGGCACGCGGAAGTCCATGTTGCTGTTCGGAATCAAAGAATCGGGGTCAGTCAACCACCGGTCGAGCGTTTCCTCGCTCCAGATGATGTTTGCTTGTCGCACCGCGGTCGAGTAAGGAAAGCCAGGGACCGACGCGCTGCGCCGCCCGACGACGCCTTGCAGGCGCGGCCCTTCGCGGTCCGTGGTCAGCGCGTGGCAACCCGTGCAGCGCCTCTCAAAGACAGCCTTGCCGCTGACGGGATCTCCCGCCTGCGCGGCTTCCTCCCGGACGTCGTTAGCCTGTTCGCCGCCTGCCCATGCAGCCAGTACCTGAATGTCTGCGGGCGTAATGCGAGAACTCCAGTGGATCACGCGGTACTGCAACGGCGGCATCTCGCCCGACTTCGGCTGCTGCAGAATTTTGGACTTGAAAACATCTTGCTGGTCCGGTGTGTAGCCAGTCCAGTTCGAGAGATTCATCTCCCTGCGCGCCGCAACGATGTCACGCTCGAGCAGCCATGAGACCGGTGCAAAGTGACCGTAGAACGGAGCGCGCGCCTGCGACGAATGACAATCGACACACTTCTGATTCAGCAGCGCCCGTACAGGAACGGGCATCGCCGCCTCCGCAGGAATTGGATCGGCCACAATCGCATGCGAGTAAAGACCCGCGTTACCGAAGAGGTGAACGCGGGCCAGCAGTAACGAGAGAGCCGTGGCCAGGACTGTTGACAGGCCGATGAGAGGCAGCCTGTTCATCCCTCCTGCTCCAGCGAAGAATCAATCACCGCAAGCGGGCCGCGTCTGGCGACATACTTGACCTCAGTGACCCCCAGCACGCTGCGCAGCTTTCCAGCCGGCACCACCATCGGTCCTGCGCTTGGAGCCGTGCCTGGCGCGGGTTGCGGAAATGCCGTTGATGCAGCAGTGTGGAACGAAACATTGCCCTCGACCTTCTGAACCACCTGGTGAATGTGGCCATTGAGCACGGTCACGGAACCAAAGCGCTTCAGATACGAAAGCGCCTGCTCGCCATCCTTGGTTCCCCACCCCCAATCCGGGTAAACCATCCATAGTGGAATATGCGCGAACACCACGACGGGCGTGGATGCGGCGTGTCCCGCCAGGTCTTTTTTCATCCAGTCGAGCTGGTCGGCGCCGAGGCCGCCCATCGCATCCACCTGCAGCGAGTTATTCAGGCCGACGAAGTGAACCCCCTTGTGATCGAAGCTGTACCATCCGCTGCCAAGAGTTCCTTTACCGAAGCGCTCGCGATAGAGCGCGCCATCGTCAGTTGCAGTGTCGTGCTCGCCCGGCACGTAGTGGACGTCACGGATGCTGGAGCCGCGAATGATCTGCTGCGCGTCGTCAAACTCCGATGCCTTGGCGGACTGCGTAATATCGCCGGTATGCAGCATGAAGTCGGGCGTCACGGGCATGGCATCGATCTTGTCGATCGCAAGCTTGAGCGTGCCGGCAACATCCTGGTTCGCCGCTTTCTTGAAGCCGATGTGGCTGTCGCTGATTTGCACGAAGCTGAAGGCGGAGCCCGCAGCGGCGCGCGCGGGCGTGGCGGCATTGGCGCTCACCAGCTTCGAAATGGGAACACCGCCGGCCATCGACCAGAGCAATCCGGTCCCGGCCCAGGCCATGCAACTCAGAAAGTTGCGACGATCGATTCCATCATGGCTCGCGCCACTGTCGTTGTTAGAAAGTTCTGGCTCAGACGCCTCGGCTGCATCAAGCTCGGGTGGTGTACGGTTATCCTGCATAGGTTCCTCCGCTGAGAGAAACCGAGTGGGCGCTGATTTATTCCGGGCCCCGTGAAATAACTGCCAAATAACTGCCAAATAAATCCGGAATAAATCGGTGACACACCTGTTTGCATAAACGGAGGCGAGAAAGCCTGCAGCGATGACGCTGTTGCCCTGGAAGCGCGCGACTGATGGCGAGAGCCCTGCCAATCAGAGATTCGAAGAGCTCGCGATGCCGTTGCTCGCCTCGCTTTACAACGTGGCGCGATGGTTGACACACAATGCCAGCGATGCGGAGGACCTCGTGCAGGAGACGTTTCTGAAAGGGCTGCGCGGTTTTGCCGGGTTTCAGCAAGGCAGTAACTTCAAGGCGTGGATCTTTCGAATCCTGCGAAACACCTATTTGAGTTCGCGTCAGGGTCTTGCGGCGAGGCGCACGGTCGCGCTCGAAGAGGAGTGGGATGACAACAGCGCGGTTCAACTGCCCGAGGCGGCGATCGATCGTGCGACGCCCGAGTTGAACCTCATGCGGCTCGCAGATCGAGCCGCACTTGAAGACGCAATGCAGGAATTGGCGCCACCCTTGTTGGAAGTTCTGCTGTTGTGCGATGTGGAGGAGATGAAGTACCGCGAGATTGCGGCTGTGCTGGAGATTCCAATCGGCACCGTGATGTCGCGGATTGCGCGGGCGCGCGCCGCACTGCGGGCCGGCCTCGAAGGTCATCGGAGTACAGCAGCGGGGGCCAGGATATGAGCGACCATCTTTCCGAGAGGATGCTAAGCGCAGTCGTCGACGCGGAGCTAAGCGGCGAGGAACTGGCGAGAGCCAATGACCACCTCGCGACGTGCCTCAAGTGCAGCTCTCGCTGTCTGTCGATGGGTCTCATGAAGCGCGAGGTTGCGACTGTTGGCCGCCGCTATGATCTTCCGCGCGATTTTGAGCGGCAAATGCGCCGGGTGGCCGCGGAACCGCGCACCGGGCAAGTCGGCTGGCCGCGCTGGGCGGCTGTTGCTGCGGTGATCGCCGTTTGTGTCGGCCTTGCCATCGGCTGGAGTGCGTCGCGCGGGAAGACGAACCAGGCTGCGTTAGTCGGCGAGGTCACCGATCAGCACATCGCAACCCTCGCGGGAACCGGGCCGCCTGAAGTCATCTCGTCGGACCGGCACACCGTCAAGCCGTGGTTCCAGGGAAAGCTTCCCTTCAGCTTCAATCTGCCGGCGTCTCTTCCGCCCGACACGACGCTCGACGGCGCGAACCTCACGTATCTGCAAGGCAAGCCTGTCGCGCAGCTCCTGTTCAGCATCGGCAAGCACAAAGTTTCGGTGTTCGTGGAGCAGGCCCCAGGCTCAGCGGCGATTCCCAAAACGGAACGGGCGGGCTTCAATGTCTCAGGCTTCCGAACCTCCGAGCTTGAAATGATCGCAGTAAGCGACGTCGACCCAAGGCGTCTGGATGATCTGGTAACGGTGCTCAGAGCAGCTCAATGAAGAGCAGGCGGCTTGACATCACTGTTATCCTGAAAGGTAGAGAAGCTTCCTGCCC
Organism: Acidobacteriaceae bacterium; assembly: GCA_035944135.1. Classification (NCBI taxonomy): domain Bacteria; kingdom Pseudomonadati; phylum Acidobacteriota; class Terriglobia; order Terriglobales; family Acidobacteriaceae; species Acidobacteriaceae bacterium. Next base: position 755,512 of record DASZBM010000002.1, on the reverse strand, counting down.
GGTGCTCAAAGCGCCGGGCTTCAGTTCTTAAATGCACTCTTAGGTCCACCCCTAAGTCTTTTTTCTGGAAGATTTTGCACACTTTTGACGGGGGGAAGGGGTCTAACCTCCAAATGCAATTTCTCACCCTGATCGCAGCGCTCCTGTTCGCTGTCTCCGCATCCGCGCAGAACCTTCCCGCCGGAACCCGAGAAGCCGATTCCCCCTCCCCGCAGGACGCCACCAACGCCCAGATTCGCTCCGCCGAATCCGCCCTGGAGAGTGGCGACTACGCCGCAGCCATCACCGCCCTCAAGCCGCTCGCCGCCTCCCAGCCCAGGAACGCCCACATCCTCTACGATCTCGGCTTCGCCCAGGAGCACACCGGCGACGACACCGCTGCGGCAGCCTCCTACAAGCAGGCCATCGCCGCCGATCCATCTCTCGCCCAACCCCAACTGGCACTTGGCCTGCTTGACGCCCGCAACGACCGCCTCGATGCCGCCCACCGCGAACTCCAGGCCGCCAGCAACCTGGCCGACACCAGCCCCGACCTGCGTGCCCGCGCCCTGCGCTCACTCGCCGTCCTGGACGAGCACGCCGACCCTGACGCCGCCCGCGACGAGCTGCTTGCCGCCCTCAAGCTCACCCCCGAGACGCCGGCCGATATCCTGCTCGCCGCCCGGCTCGCCGAGCACGCCAACGCGTTCCCCGAGGCCGAATCAGCCTACCGCCGCCTGCTCGCCATCACCCCCAACGACCCTGCCGCCACCGCCGGCCTCGCCCACTCCCTCGCCGCCCAAGGCAAGACGGCAGAAGCCGAGTCCGTCCTTACCTCCGCCCTCAAAACCACCCCCGCCGACCCGCGACTCCTCTCGCAATTGGCAGCCGTGTATGGCGCGGAGGGCAAGAGTGACCAGGCGATTCCGCCGATCGAGCAACTGCGCGCTTCAGATTCAAATGCGGCTGCGAATCCCGCGATTACGCGGTTGCTGGCTCACCTGTACACGCTGACCGGCGACAATGCGAAGGCTGAGCCGCTATTGCGATCTCTTGTGCAGCAAAGCCCGAACGACCCGATGCTGCTCGACGATCTCGCGAGTTCACTTGTTGAGCAGCAGAAGTTCGCCGAAGCGCAGACACTACTGGCCAAAGCGGTCGCTATGCGATCAAGTTTCCCCTCGGACGCGGACTGGGGCGAAGCGGCCGGACACCTGGCGTTTGCGGCTTCCCGCAACCACGATCCACAACTGACATTGCACGCGCTCGCTGAGCGTGCTACAGTTCTGCCCAACTCGCCAGCGTCCCTCTTCCTTGAGGCAACGGCGCATGACACGCTGCATCAGAACAAGGACGCGGAACGAGCGTATCGTGCATTCCTGGCACTAGCCGGCGGGAAGTATCCTGATCAGGAGTTTCAGGCACGCCACCGACTGATCGCCCTGGAAGGCGAGAAGTAGCGCACGAGAGCTAGAGCATCGCTGCATCCTGAAAGGGGGTGCGCTATGGTCACTCAATCCGGGTCACTGAATTGGGTCCGTCGAGAAACAGGTCTCATCCTCACTGCTGCCATTCTTCTGCTTACATTTCCATCCTCTGCGCGGGCATCTCATCTTGACGAGGCTCCGCTGGACGCTGCTGCGCTATTGCAAATGGAGCAGCGTGCTGAATCCGCCCAACCTCGTGACCAGTGCTACATGTTTGCCGAAGTGCTGCACGGGCTGACGGAGCTTGCGGGCCGGCAGATTGCCGCGGGAGACGAAGGCAACGCGAACACGACGCTCACGCAGATTGATTCCGTCGCGGCGAAGATGGAGAAGGCGTCCGCGGCTAACGCAAAGCGGCTGAAGAATGCAGAGATGTTGCTGGAGCACATTACGCGCCGGCTTACGGACATGGCGCACGTCGCGTCGATGGATCAACGCAACGCTACGCAGACGGCTCTCCAGCGGGTGAATCAGCTGCACACGCAAGTGCTCGCTATGATCTTCTCGAAATGACTCTGCACACCCTAGCTTTGCGACTTACGCTGCTTCCCTGCCTGCTCGTCGTGTTTGCGCCGGCGATGCGATCGCTGGCGCAGGACGATGACAGCACAATGAGCCAGAAGGAGATCGAATCTCTTCGCGACGCAGCGTACATCCCGAACGACCGCGTGATGACCTTCGTGAAGATTCTGGACACGCGCGAACAGGAGATCGAGGAGCTTCTGTCAAAGCCGCGGCGGCCCGGTTTTGATCAGGACATGCACGATCTCATCGAACAGTTTTCGTCGATCGCTGATGAGTTCAACGACAACCTGGACGAGTATCAGAGCAAGCACCGGGACATTCGCAAGTCCCTGCCGAAGCTCGTCAGCGCGATTGAACGATGGTCAACGACTTTGCGTGCTCCCGCTGAAGACGAAGCCTATAACGTAGTCCGAAAGATGGCGCTCGATTCGCTGAAGGACATGCGGGATACGGCGACGACGATGCAGACCGAGCAGGCGGAGTATTTCAAGGCGCATCCGGATGCGGCGAAGGTCGAAAAAGAGCGCGCGGATCCTGAACACTCCCCGGTTCCGCAGTAGCGTTAGGGAGTGTTCCACGTGGAACATTGATTTTTCCGGAAATTCAGGTGTGGGAAACGCAGTTTTCTGTGGATCGGGGCTTGTCAACAGGCGATTACCGAAACGCGAAGGGTTCAGGATTGCAGTTCGCCTCCAAGTGAAAGCAAAAGCAGATTCCCTGCGGGGATGAGAGCGAGAAAAGCAAACGCGAATCAGCATGTTAATCTGGGCTCAGCGTGTCCCGTTCTGCCCTGCCCACTGCATCTGCTGATCTCGTCTCCGTATTTGCGACGGAGTACCGGGCGCTGCGTCCTCGCGCGCCGATGCCGCCGCTCGAGGTGAAGTTCCGGCGGTTTACGAGCCTGAACACGACGATCCGGCTGCGCGAGGGAAGGCTGATCGTGCGGCTTTCGGATCTCCTAGAGCACGCGCCAGAGACAGTGCATCAGGCAATCGCGCACATCCTGCTGGCGAAGCTATACCGTAAACCGATTCATCCGCACTTTGCGGATCGCTACCGGCGATACACGCAGTCAGAGACCGTGTTGAGGCATGCGGAACGGATCCGTCAGGAACGCGGACGCAAGCGCATCAGCTCGGCGCAGGGACATCATTACGACCTGGATGAGGTGTTCGAGTCGTTGAACGCAAGGTTCTTTCATGGCCTGCTGGGGCGGCCGACGCTAACCTGGAGCGCGCACTATGCGAAACGCATGCTGGGCCATTATGACGCCGCGCACAACACGATTGTGGTGAGCCGGGTGTTTGATCGTCCGAATACACCGCGGTACGCGGTGGAGTATTTGCTCTATCACGAGATGCTGCACCTGAAGCATCCTGTGCGGGTGCGCGCGGGACGAAGATGCGTGCATTCGCGCGAGTTCCAGGCTGAGGAGAGATTGTTTCCGGAACTGGAGCTGGCACGGGAGTATCTGAAGCGGTTGTAAATCAGGCGGCGGCGGGTTTGTGGACGCCACTGTTCGCCGGTAGTGGCTCTGGGACGACTACCTGATTGTTGCGTGTCGCGAACATAATGAGCGCGCCGACGACGACAGTGCCAAGCGCTGCGACCTGTGCATTGGACATGGTGTGACCGAAGTACAGCTTCGGGTTGATCCTTACAAACTCGACGAGGAAGCGGCCGATGCCGCTGATCAGGAGGTATTCGCCGGTGAGGAAGCCAAGCGGGCGAGGCTTGGATCCACGCTTCCACAGCCACCACGCGAGGGCCGCCGAGAAGAGGAATTCATAGATAGGTGTGGGCTGGACGAGAGCGTTCGGCGGGTTCGGTGGAACGAGTGCGTCCTTTGCCATGTGGACGCCCCAGGGCAGCGTCGTGTTGATGCCATAGTCGCCGTCGCCAGAGAGCAGGCAGCCGATGCGGCCGACGCCGTAGCCAAACGCCGCTGCGGGTGCGGCGAGGTCGAGCATGCGGATGGCGGCCCAGTGGCCGCGGAGGCCGTTGGGCCTGGCTACGATGCCCTGCCATATGAGCACGAGGATTGCGGCGAGGAGGCCGCCAAACCACGCGAATCCTGCCTGGAACCAGTGCAGGAAACCGAAAAACACGTTGCCGCCGGCGTCACGGATTGCGTAGTGGATCTCGGGCAGAATCCGGGTGGGATCCTGCAGCTCGTGCCAGGCTTTGGCACCGAGGATGCCGGCGACGACGGCTAGCGCGACCACGTTCAGCGCATCTGCGTCTACGCCATTGCGTTTGAAGTTGAAGTGGAGAACGACCGTGGCACAAACTGCCGCCAGCCAGAGCAGCAGACCAAAGGTTCCGATGTGCCACGAGCCAAGGTGAATGTACGGATACATGCAGATTTAAGTATATCGGCGCGGGTGAAAGGTAGATTCCCTGCGGGCATGACAACAAGAAAGGCTAAAGTGCCCGGCTTTTCCTCATCGCTCCAATCCGCTACCCTACGCTTAAGATGTCTTTACCTGCCTACGTTCCTCCCCAGAAGATGGATGTTCTTTTTTCGCGCGAGCAGCTCGCCGAACGCGTGCATGCGTTGGGCGAGCAGATATCAGCCGACTACGTTGGGAAGCAGATTGTGCTGATCGGCGTGCTGAAAGGCGCGGCGATTTTCCTGTCGGACCTGGCGCGATCGATCACGGTCGACAACACGTTCGACTTCGTCGCGGTTTCGAGCTATGGACGCGCGCGAGTGTCGTCGGGCCAGGTGAAGCTGATCAAGGACATCGATAATCCGATTGAGGACAAGCACGTGATCCTGGTGGAGGACATTCTCGACACAGGATTGACGCTGAGTTATCTGCGGCAGCTGATGCTGCAGCACAAGCCCGCGTCGTTGAAGATTGCGACGTGCCTGGACAAGCCGGATCGCAGGCTGGTGCCGATTGAAGCGGACTATGTCTGCTTCAAGATTCCGAACAAATTCGTGGTGGGATATGGCATGGACTTCGCCGAGCGGTATCGCGGCGTGGGAGACATCCGAATCTATCCGGACACGCCCGCGGGACATTAAGCCCGGTGTGACAGTCGCGAAAGTGTCACAAGCTGTCCTGTGAGCACGCGAGTTTGAGCGGAGACTCGTTGGCATGAAGACGCTAGCGATTACACTCTGCATGCTTCTCGTAGTTCTTCCCGTCAGCGCACAGGAGATTGCGGCTGCGCGGTCACCGAACTTTTATGTTCCCTACGGCGTTCGCGATGTTCCGGTGCAAATAGTGGCACTGGAGTCCTCGTCGGATGCGGTGAGGGTTGCGGAGGCGCCTCAGCCCGGCGGTGTGCCGCCGATGCCTCGTCCGTATCCGACGCGGCGGGGGCGGCGTCGGCCGCATGGGTCAGGATATGGAGCTTCTCCGCACCTTTCCGTGCCGGCCACCGGCGCAGTGATCGGGGCTCTGTTCGCACTCGGATTGGCTTGCTTCGCGCTTGTGGCAGGCGACAACTAGGGTAGCGCGGCTCATCTTACAAAGCGATGGCTGAGAAGATGTCCGCCGCACCGTTCGTGCCACCCGTGCACAAGCTGCCAATCCTTGCGGAGGCGATGCCTGCGTGCAAGGGATGCGATCTGTACAAGCATGCGACGCAGGTGGTGCCGGGCGCGGGCACGAGCCGCGCGCACTTGATGCTCGTAGGGGAGCAGCCGGGCAACGAAGAGGACAAGCAGGGCGAGCCGTTCGTGGGACCGGCGGGCGGCGTGCTTCGGCGGGCGATGGATGAGCTGCACATCAAGCCCGCGGAGGTCTACGTCACGAACGCGGTGAAGCATTTCAAGTTTGTGCAGCGGGGCAAGCTGCGGCTGCACCAGAATCCGCGGATGAGCGAGATCAATGCGTGCCGGCCATGGCTGCAGGCGGAGATTGATGCGGTGAAGCCGCGGGTGATTTTGTGTCTCGGGGCGAGTGCGGCGAAGTCTCTGCTGGGCGGGACATTTTCGGTGATGAAGCAGCATGGGCAGATTTTGTCGACGCCGTACTCGGAGCGCGTGATGGCGACGGTGCACCCATCCGCGATTCTGCGCAATCGTGATGAGCAGGACCATGAGCGGCTGTATCACTGGCTGGTGGATGATCTGGCGCTGGCGTACTCGACCGCGATCCACCCCAACGAGGCAAGCTCGTCGGGGACCCCGGCGATGGCCAAGTAAGGATTTCGTCAGCCGTCGCCGCTACAATAATGGCAATGCCTTCTGAGATACATACGAACTCAACGACGCGGGTTATCTCTCCCGCACGCGGTCTGCGCGGCTCGCTGACGCTGCCGGGCGACAAGTCGATCTCGCACCGCTATGCGGTGCTGGCGGGATTTGCGAAGGGGACCTCGCGGCTGACGAACTTTTCAACGGGCGCGGACCCGCACAGCTCGCTGGCCTGTATGCAGGACCTCGGCGCTCAGACAGCGCGCGTGGGGCGGACGATTGAGGTGACAGGAACCGGCGGCAAGTTTCAGCAGCCCAAGGGCGATTTGGATTGCGGGAACTCCGGGTCGACGATGCGGATGCTCGCGGGTTTGGTTGCGGCGCAGCAAGGGACGTTCCGGTTTGTTGGAGATGAGTCGCTGACGAAGCGGCCGATGGAACGGATTCGGAAGCCGCTGGAGCAGATGGGCGCGCGCGTGTCGCTGACGGATGGCCATGCGCCGATGACGATTCATGGCGGCGAGTTGAAGGCGATTGATTTCGAGGCGCCGATTGCGAGCGCGCAGGTGAAGACGGCCGTGCTGTTCGCGGGGCTGCAGGCGAACGGCACGACGTCGTTCGCGGAAAGCATTCGCACGCGCGACCACACGGAGCACGCGCTGAAGGCGTTCGGGGCGGAGCTTGTACGTCGAGACGATCGCGTGTACATCGCCGGCGGGCAGGAGCTGCATGGGATCGAAGCGACGGTGCCGGGCGATATCTCGTCGGCGGCGTTTTTCCTGTGTGCGGCGCTGCTGTTTGAGGACTCGAACCTGGTGCTGGATTCGCTGGGGTTGAACCCGACGCGTGCTTCCCTGCTGGACGCGATCACGACGATGGGCGGCCATATCAAGGTGCTGGATGTACAGGAACAGCACGGCGAGATGATCGGCACGATCCAGGTGAATCGCAATCGTGAGCTGAAGGGGATTACGATTTCGGGGGCGATGTCGGCGCAGTTGATTGACGAGCTGCCGGTGATTGCGGCGATTGGGCCGTACACAACAGAGGGCGTGCGGATTCGTGATGCGCGCGAGCTGCGTGTGAAGGAGTCGGACCGGATTGCGCTGGTGGTGAAGAACCTTCGGGCAATGGGCGCCGAGGTCACGGAGCATGAGGATGGGCTCGATGTACCGGGAAACCAGCAGCTGCATGGTGGGGAAATTGATTCGGGGTCGGATCACCGGATTGCGATGGCGTTCTCGATCGCGGCTCTGCGCGCCAGTGGTGACACGATGATTCATGGGGCTGAGGCGGCGAGCATCAGCTTCCCGGAGTTTTTCGACTGGCTGGACGAGTTGGCGATTCGCTAGGTCCGCGTGCTCGAGAGCAACCTTGCCGCGCGATGTTCACGAGCTTCGTTGGACGGCGGGAAGAGCGCTTGCAGCTCATCGATTGCGGCAAGGACGGCAGGTGTTTGGATCTCATCGAGCTGATAGTCGTGCGGGACGTCGTTACGGTCGGACCCGCGGAGAACCCTCACGTTGGGCAGGGTCAACGGCAGCCACTCGATGGGCCGCTGCCACGAGGGTCCAAGGACCACCATGGGAAGGCCGGCGGCACGACCGACGTGCATCGTGCCGGTGTCAACGGTGACCATTAGATCGCATTGAGTGAGGACGGCTGCGAGCTCGGGGACTGACGTCTGGCCCGCGAGCGACAGGCCGCGCGATGAGGCGCGTGTCATGGTGCGCTCGATTGTGCCTGCGTCGGCCGCGGTTCCGAGAAAGATCGTGGCGTGGCCGCTCTCCTCGATGTGCTGGATGACTTGCGCGAAGCGTTCTTCGTGCCAGGTGGTGCGCTGGCCGCCACTTCCCTGCACGACGATGGCGACGACTGTCCTGTCACTGGGATTGGCTTGCCGCAGGAGCGCCTCTGCTTTGCTCATCTCACTTGCGGAAAAGTAAACGGATGGCTCAACGTGGGCGGACGGCGCGCCTGCAGATTCCTTGAGTGATCCTCTCAGTGCATCCACGAGACGCAGGTTGTTATCGATGAGACTGAGGTTTGGATCGTAGCCGAGATGCAGGTCGTAAAGTTCCGGGGCATTTGCGAAGCCGACTGTAGGAGCCAGGCGAAGCGACGCGGCGAGCAGGGCAAAAGAGCCTGCGCGATTCGAAGCGTCCTGCAGGACGAAGTCCGGATGGAGCCTGCGTGCCAGCAGATCACGCCGCAACAGACGGGCAACTCCCAAGAGCGCCTTCAGGCCAGAGGGAGCGGGCGTCCGGATGAGGTGATCGATGTTGGGGTCGTGCCGAAATGTTTCGAGGGCGAGGCCGCGAGCCGCCACAATCAGCGTTGCCTGCGGGAATGCGCGTTTGATCGCGGTGAAGATGGGGGTGCAATGAACACAGCAACCGAGCGGCGTCTGGTACTGCAGAAGAAGGATCGTGGGATTCGATGATTTTGCAGGTCGGCGCGGGCGCGACGAACGAAGCACGAGGTAGAGCAGACGAAGGAACAGAGAACGCATTCAGTGGAAAGACTACACTGCGGACCTAACGTACATGCGGGCCGCCCGGCTGCTACATCTTGTAGCGGCCCATTTCGTCATCGTTGAGGCCTTCGAGCCAGCGGCGGAGATCCTCCGCGGTGGGATTCAGGGCGCCACTCGCGGCGAGCTTTGCCTGCTCGAGAACCTGACGGCTGACGAAGATGGGGCAGTCTGCGCGAAGAGCCAGCGCGATGGCATCTGAAGGACGGGCATCGAGTGCGATAACCTCGCCCGCCTGATCCATCCAGATCGTCGCGTGAAAGGTCTCCTCGCGCAGCGAGCCAACCACGACGCGAGTAATGCGGGCGTTCAGGCCGTGGATGGCATTCCGTAGGAGGTCATGCGTCATTGGCCGCGGCATGGTGGCCTTCTCGATTTCGAGCGCGATCGCGTTCGCCTCAAAGAGGCCGACCCAGATGGGCAGCACGATCTCGCCGGCGAGGTCGTTCAGCACGACGATTGGCTGATGGGTGGAGGGGTCCATCATCAACCCGCGAATCCTCACCTCGATCTCAGCGTCGGAGGTTTGCTGCGCCTCGGGCTCCGGCTTGAATCCAGGGAGATTCATGGCGCTCTTAGTGTACAACTCGCTAGGCTGGAACGCGCGCGTTCAACGCCTGGTGAGCCAGCAGAGTCGCCGAAGGAGCGATCGGCATCGAGACGGCTTCGCCAACAAGCGAATTCGGGAAGATCCTGGTCACGCGAACGTCGACATAGCTGCCGATTGCCGGGATGTGATCGCAGGCGAAGTTGACCGTCTTGTTCTGCGAGGAGCGGCCGACGATCTGGCCGCGTGCCGTGTTGTGGCCTTCCACCATAACTTCGAGCACCTGATCGAGATGTCGCTGGTAGTTTGTACGCTGGATCTCACGCTGACGCTCGTTCAGGATGGCGAGCCGCTGTGCCTTCACCTCGTCTGCAATGGAATCGTGCATATGGATGGCGGGCGTGTTGGGCCGCGGCGAGTACTTAAAGCCGAAGACGCCGTCGTAGCCGACAGTGTCAAGCAGCGTGATCGTCTGCTCGAAGTCGCGGTCGGTTTCGCCCGGGAAGCCAACGATGATGTCAGTGGTCAGCGAGATATCCCGCTTGGCGTCCTTGGTCCACTGGATTCGCTCGAGATACCACTCGCGCGTGTACTCGCGCTGCATGGCGTGGAGGACGTCCGTCGAGCCGGACTGCACGGGCAGGTGGATGTGGTTGCAGAGCTTCGGGTGTTGTTCGATCGCGTCGACGATGTCCTTCGTGAAGTCGCGCGGGTGCGAGGTGGTGAAGCGCACGCGCTGGATGCCGGTGATCTCGCTTACCGCGATGAGCAACTCGGCGAAGGTGCGGCGGCCGCTGGGATCGCGGTAACTGTTCACGTTCTGGCCGAGGAGCTGGATTTCGGTGTAACCAAGCCCGGCGATGCGCTGAGCTTCAGCGAGCACCGAAGCTGAGGAACGCGAGCGCTCCTTGCCGCGGGTGTATGGAACGACGCAGTAAGCGCAAAACTTATCGCAGCCCTCGATGATGGTGATGTAGCCGCGGTGCGGGTTGGAGCGGGCCGTGAACTCGGTGTCGAAGGTCTCATCGGTCTGGCGGTCGTCGAGCCCGGTAACGCGGGTCTCGCCAGATTCAAGACGGCGAAGCATCTCGGGAAGATTGCGGTAACTGGCCGAGCCGGCAACGAGGGAGACATAGGGTGCTCGCTCGAAGATGCGCTGGCCTTCCTGCTGGGCGACACAGCCGAGCACGCCGAAGCGCTTGCCCTCACCCTGCATACGCTTGTACTCGTTGAGCCGGTGAAAGACTTTCTGTTCCGCTTTATCGCGGATGGAACAGGTGTTGTAAAGAATCAGGTCCGCGTCGGTCTCATCGGTGACCTGGGTGTAGCCCTCCTGCTGCAGTGTGCCGACGACCTTTTCGGAGTCGTGCGCGTTCATCTGGCAGCCAAAGGTTTCTAAATAAAAGGTCTTGCTCATTTGATTCACGGTGGTGCTGAAGCAAGTATAACGGGCGTGCATGCTGCTTTAGTAATCACGAAGGTGAACAAACGTCGCTAGTTTCCCCGCAAGAAATTGCACATCACTTTAGGTAGTTACCCGTGTTTTGTTGGGGTTTTGCTGGTTCCGCTGTGCAAATCGTGATGCGAAGAATGGCACAGGAGTTGCTTCTTGCTAATGCGAGTTCCAACTCAACTTAATGAGGTCAATAATGAAACGAGCGCTCCTTCTATGTGCGCTGGGCACCGCTCTGCTGGGCTCCCAGGTCGCAAAAGCCGATACATTCTCCCTTAGCTTCCACGGTGCATTTCTTCCCTTTGGTCCGGCGTTTTCAAACGGAACCAGCAGCCCTGGGGTTACCGACGTCTTCTTCACGACTAACGTCAGCCCGACGGCGTCCACCACTTTTCTGCCGAATGAGTACCAGATCACCGGTGTTACAGGAAGCCTGGACATTGGGGGAGTGAGCTACGCGATTGGGAACCTGGATAATGGGCTTGGTGGCTCAAATGAGCTTGCCGATGATATCGCCGGGGTTCTCCATCTGAACGGGTTGGACTTCGACCTCAGCACTACGGCTACGGGCCTGACCGACACCTACACTGAGCTGTCGTTGTTCTACGATTCGGCGGTAGGATCTTACGATTATTCATCCTGCAGCTTGAGGCATGGCTGCGTGTCCGGCACGGCGGATTCGATTGGGATTGACATCAATGATATTGATCCTGCTCCGGCGGCGACTCCGGAGCCGAGCAGCCTCGCTCTGCTTGGCACGTCGATCCTGGGTGCTGCTGGCGTTCTTCGCCGGCGTTTCCGGGCATAAGAACACTTGAACCAGCGTCACAAGAGCCGCCTCCCGCACGAGGCGGCTCTTTCATGCGCAAAAAAAAACTCGGCTGTATCTGAGCCGTCCATTGTAGCGTCGAGTTCACAGGAATTTCATACACACATGATGTTCTCTCCTTCACGATGATCGGATGAGCCTCGTACGCATTGGGCATTTCTTTCGGTTGACCTTCGTCGCAGCGGTTGCGTTTTCTGCTCCTCCTCACGCCCCGATCCCTGTTCGCGACCATCTGGCTGGAAACACCGTCCTGATCGTGCGGCACGCCGAAAAGCCTCTCCTTGGTCGCGAACTCACAGCAACTGGTGAGGCTCGTGCCAAAGCATATGTGCACTACTTCGAGCCATTTCACGAAGGCGGCCTCAAGCTGCGCGTCAACGCGCTTTACGCCGGCGCGGATTCCGTCGACAGCATTCGCCCTCGCCTCACTCTCGTGCCTCTCAGCCGCGCCACCGGCCTCGCAGTCGATAGCTCCATCAGCACCAAGGCTCCGACTGCGCTGGTCACACTCCTGCGTACCCAGCCCCACGGCAACCACCCGCTCGTTGCCTGGCGCCACGGCTCCATCCCCGCCCTGCTCACTGCATTCGGCGCTTCGCCCAATCTCATCCCGGGCGGCAAATGGCCCAATGATGTTTATGACTGGGTCATCGTCCTGAACTTCGACGCAAGTGGTCATCTCCACTCACAACGTCTCATAAAAGAGACGCTGCCGCTGACGTAATCCAGCGCGTTTTTACAACGTTGTTACCGCTATTTCACGACGAGTTTACTCTTCGCGCGCCGGCACGCCTCATCTTTTAAAGAACCGAAACAGCGTGCGCCGTCTGTCGGTCAGACATGCGAATTACCGCATGTCTACTGGACTGTCTTCGTGTGTCCAATCAGTGCAAAAACTCTTTAGCAACTAAGGAAGCCATGAACGCATTCGTGTTCACCCGCACCATCAAGCATCGCCACGCCGCAGCCATCACACTCTTGACAGTTCTCTTCCTTCTCTGCGGAACGTCGTTAGCGCAATCGACCAACACACTTCACGGCACCGTCACCGATGCGACTGGCGGCTTGCTCCAGAAGGCCACCGTCAGCGCGCGGGACACCGCAAGTGGGAGGACGGTAACGGCGACCACAGACGATCAGGGACACTTCACGTTCTCAGGTCTCGCTGCCGGCTTGTATACCGTCCGCGTTACCGCTCCCGGCTTCACCGCGCAGACGAAGTCCGCCGTGCAGGTCTCGGCCGATACTTCGGATCTCACTTTCGCACTCACCATCGGCTCGACGAGCGAGAACGTCACGGTCGCCGCCGATCCTATGCACTCGGTCGCCTCTGCGCTCGCACCGCTGAATGCGAAACTCGATGAGACCTCCGCGCAGACGCTGATCACCACGTCTTTCATCAACAACTTCACATCGCCGGTCTCCGACTATGGCGAGCTCGTGCAGATGGCGCCGTCCACCTTCACGCTCTCGAGCGACGGCGTCGGTCTCGGTCAGTCCAAGACATACTTCCGCGGCTTTCCGGACGGCGACTACGACATTGATTTCGACGGCATCCCCTTCTACGACACGAACACGCCCACGCATCACTCCTGGGCGTTCTTCCCGGCGCAGGCCGTCGGCGGCATCAACATGGACCGCAGCCCCGGCACCGCGTCGACGATTGGGCCCACACCCTTCGGCGGCTCGATCCATCTGCTCTCGCGCGATCTCTCGCCGGTTGACTCGCTTCGCTTCACCTTCTCCGGTGGATCGTTCAACACGTATCTCTACGATGCCGCCTACGACTCCGGTCCGTTCGGTCCCGGTAAAAAGTTCAACACCGATATCGACATTCACCACCTGCAATCGCACGGCTATCAGAGCCTGAACAACCAGCAGTACAACTCCGGCGACCTGAAGCTCGAGTACCGCCTCACCGACAAGACGACGCTCACTGGCTTCTCTGAAGTGATCTGGGTAGATGCCAACACGCCCAATTTCGCAGCCACACGCTGCCAGATGTACGGCGTCACGTCATCGGCATACAACTGCTACATCTCGGGCACAACGACACTGATGCCGTACACGAATGCCGGCATCAACTTCCTGCTGACCAATAATTCCGATCCCAACCTTTACCTCGATACTCGGTACAACTACTACCACGTGCCCACCGACTTCGAGTACGTCGGCGTACACCACGATTTCGCCAAAAACTGGCTGCTCGACATCAAGCCCTACACCTACGACTACGACAACTCGGAGAAGTACTCGAACGCCACACCGATCACCGAGTCCACGACCATCAACGGCTCGAAGACGTATCTCGGCATGTCCATCGCCCCCTGCAACGTCATCGTCACTAGCAAGAAGGGCGTCAGTGCTTTGCCCTGCGGCGTCGACAAGTACAACAGCTATCGCAAGTATGGCGAGATATCAGAGCTTTCGAACGTCTCGAAGCATGGAGTGTTTCGCACTGGCATGTGGTACGAGTGGGCCAACACGAACCGCCATCAGTATCCATCCGACCCCTTGAACAGCTGGGCAGATCAAGCGCTCCCCAACTTCGCCGAGAAGTTCGTCACTAACTCATACCAGCCCTTCGCCGAATATCAATGGCACGTGACTAGCCGGCTCGATCTCACGCCCGGCGTGAAGTTTGCGTATTACACCATCGGCACGCAGCAGTGGGCCGACGACGGCAAGACCATCGGCTGCTTCGTCCCCGGCACCTGCAACCCGGCCACCAACTCGTCGGTCAACCCGAACGCGTTCATTGCGAACGGCGGCAGCTACTTCGCTTCACTTCCCTCCGCCAGCGCCAACTTCCGCCTGCGCCCGAACATGAGCGTCTACGGACAGTTCGCGCAGGGCTCAATCGTTCCGCCATCCGGCGTCTTCGACTACAAGCAGAACACCAACGGAACGTTCCTCGGCGTCGGCGCGCTGCCCAAGCAGCAGATGAACACCACGTACCAGACCGGTACCGTGCTCGTCTTCAAGCACGCCACTTTCGACGCGGACTATTTCCATATCCACTTCGACAACAGCTACTCGTCCACCGCGGACCCGACCACCGGCGAACCCGTCTTCTACGCGCAGCCGCCATCGGTCACGCAAGGCATCGAAGGCCAGAGCAACATCCAGTTCACCCACGGCCTCGGCGCTTACCTGAACGCCAGCTATAACCACGCTGTCTACGTCGGTTCGGAGAGCGTAAGCTGCACCTCCGGCGCAACCGGATGCAGCTCATCCACACCGACCCTCGCGGTCAATGCGCCGAGCGGCATGTGGATCGCCCAAACACCCTCCGATGTTGAAACTATCGGCGTCACCTACCAGCACGGTGCCTGGGACGCGGCGCTCTTCGAAAAACGCGTCGGCCTCGAGTACCAGGACAACGGCGCGTACCACAACCAGGGCACCATTGATCCATTCAGCATGACAAACGTCTTCGTCAACTACACCATCCGCAGCGGCAGTCGCTTCAACGGCACGAAGCTGCGCCTCAGCGCCAACAACCTCTTCAACGAGCACTCGATCACTGGCATCAGCTACAGCAACGGTTCCGTGGCGAATAACATTACCGCCAACGGGACCACCTACGCCGACCCATTCAACGGCTCGACGGCGATCAGCGGCCAGGACAACATCAGCATCCTTGCGACCCGCAGCATCATGCTCACCGTCACGTTCGGGACTAGCTCCAAGCGCTAGCAACCGATTCGCGAATCGTTCGGCAGCCCTCTCCGTATATCTCGGAGAGGGCGTTTTTCTATCAGGCATGGCAGTGCAAACCCCTATCCAGAGTGGGACACTAAGTGCGCAGAAACGGCTCGTGCTTCTGCATTTAACTAAACCCTCCTAATCCTCGCCAACATCTGGCCTGCCGACTCAATATCTCACTCGGCCTGCAATCTGGACGGTTGTGCTCGCTGTGGCAGATGATGGATCCGCATCCAGCGAGGACCCGACCACTCATGCCCGAAGAAGGAAACAGCCACACCAGCGCATGGAACGTTCCGGATTTTCGGCCGGAACTCGCCTTTCCTCAACTTACGGAGGAGATGGTTGAACGCATTCGTCCTTATGGTCGAGAGGAAATCATCCCGGCGAACCAACATTTATTTACTCGCGGCGAGCGCCAGGTGGATATGTTCGTCGTGCTCGACGGCGAAGTCAGTATTTACCTGCCCGCTGATAATGGCGAAACGAAAGTTATCGCTCATCATCGCCGATTTGAGTTCTCCGGCGAGTTGAATCTTCTGAACTCACAGGGGTCGCTGGTCGAAGCGCAAACCGTCACTGAAAGCCGGATTCTCCGCATACCCCGCAACGAGTTGCGGCGGCTGATGCGTGCAGAAGGTGATATCGCAAACCTCATTACGCAAGCTACGATCTGGCGCCGTATTGGCCTGCTCGGCGAAGAGGCGGGTGGCGTTGTGCTGATGGGTCAAGCTGGTGATGCGGAGATGACTCAACTCCAGCGTTTCCTCATCCGCAACAACTATCCGCACAGGATAGTTGAAGTACCGGTGCAACAGGCTCCTGTGCCGGACAATGGCCTGGCCGACGTTGAACCTTCCATCCCGGCCGTTGTGCTTTCTGATGGCCGCACCCTGTATCGCCCAACGATCGCGGAGCTTGCCGACGAACTGGGCATCACGGAGCTTCCTGACCCAGAGTTGATCTACGACGTGGTTGTCGTCGGGGCTGGACCTGCGGGCCTGGCGGCCGCTGTTTATGCTGCATCGGAGGGACTCTGCACGCTTGTGATCGAAGGCACTGCTCCCGGTGGTCAGGCCGGTACGAGTTCGAAGATCGAAAACTACCTCGGCTTCCCTACCGGCATCTCCGGCAATCGGCTGGCGAGCCGCGCTCAGCTGCAGGCGTTGAAGTTCGGCGTGAGGTTCGCCATCTCCAGAGAGGTGGTGACGGCGGAACAGATTGGTGGCATCCACAAACTGACCCTTGCAGGCGGCATGTCGGTATGCTCACGGTCTGTGGTCATCGCCTCCGGAGCACAGTATCGCAAGCTATCGGTGGAGAACTACAGCCATTTTGAGAACCATGGGATCTACTATGCCGCGACAGCGATGGAGTCGCTGCTCTGCCGCGACAGCGAAGTGATCGTAGTGGGAGGTGGAAACTCCGCAGGGCAGGCTGCGGTGTTTTTATCCGGCATCGCGAGTCATGTGCATCACATTGTTCGCGGTAAATCTCTCGCAAGCACGATGTCGCAATACCTCATCTCTCGCATCGAAAGCTCATCTCGCATTACGCTCCATACAGACTCTGAGATCGTGAAGCTCGAAGGCGGGTCTTCGCTCGAAGACGTCACTTGGATCAATCGCAAATCGGATGATTTGACGGTAAAGCCCATTGGAAGCGTTTTCGTGATGATCGGCGCCGAGCCGAACTCCGGGTGGCTCTTTGGCACAGTAAAGCTCGACAAAAAAGGATTCATCCTTACTGGAGGCACGGACGGTTTCGAGATGACTCCCTATGCAACCAGTGTGCCTGGCATATTTGCGGTCGGCGATGTGCGATCCAACTCGGTGAAGCGTGTCGCGTCAGCGGTCGGCGAAGGTTCGGTGGTCATCTCGGACGTTCACCGCTATCTCGCGGACCATCGTAATAGCTTCGCCGTCGAGCCCCATTCCGCGCTGGCCGCACTGCGATCGGCGAGCGCTGCAGCGTCACTCCAGCCGGTTCATCAATAAGCGATTCGGAATATTCCGACAAGGAATTTCTGCCAGACGCAGGACTTTACCCAGGAGAAGCAAACCTCTTCACCGGACAAATTCCTGGTTGCGATCTAGCCGCTCTTGCCGCGCTCTTTACATACAAGGCGCTTCTACCGTTTACTCATGCTCGGCTGAACACTATGAACTGTGGCCCCATGCCGTGTGTTGAAACGAAAGTGCCTGCGGCGGTCGCACCTGCGAACGCCCGTTGGCTCCTTGCAGCAACGGTTCTCGGCTCGAGCATGGACTACATCGATGGGACGGTGGTGAATGTAGCACTTCCCAGCATGCAGAACTCATTCGGTGCGACGGGAACAGAGGTGCAATGGGTCGTCGAAGGGTACGCACTGTTCCTCGCCTCCCTGCTGCTGATAGGAGGATCATTAGGCGACCAGTTCGGATTACGAAAGATATTTCTGTGCGGGATTGTTCTGTTCGCGATTGCTTCGTTGGGATGCGGTTTGGCTCATGGAATCGGGCAGCTTCTTTTCGCGCGCTGCCTGCAAGGTGTGGGCGGAGCTCTCCTGGTGCCAAATAGTCTCGCGTTGCTGAGCAGCGAGTTTGTGGGTGCAGAGCGCGGCCGGGCAATCGGAACATGGTCGGGCTTCGCGGCCATCATGACCGCGCTCGGTCCTGTGATCGGAGGATGGGTAGTGCAGCACGCGTCGTGGCGCTGGGCCTTCTTCGTGAATATCCCGATCGCGATTGCAGCGGTCTGGACAACGAAGGTGAAAATTCCCAAGCGTGAACAGCGCAGCAGCAATCCACTCGACGTCAGAGGCGCATTCCTGGTAACAACGGGACTCGGTTGCATTACATATAGCTTGCTGGAATGGTCGAACGGGCACGTTGTTTCACGCCTCGCTGGCGCAGTCGGTTTGGTCCTTTCCGCACTGTTTCTTGTCAACGAGCGTTATGCTCGATCGCCCTTGATAAATCCGAAACTTTTCTTGAGCAGGACCTTTGCGGGTGCAAATCTTCTGACTTTCTTCCTTTATGGAGCGCTTTCTGCGGCCCTGTTCTACCTGCCTTTGAATCTCATTCAGGCGCAGTCATACACACCCACAGAGGCGGGAGCAGCGATGTTGCCTCTGATTCTGGTGATGTTTCTTCTCTCTCGCTGGGCTGGTGGACTGGTTGCACAATGGGGAACTCGCCTCCCACTAGTCGTCGGACCCTTTATCGCCGTGTTTGGCTATGTTCTCCTCGCGTTCCCGGGAGTCGGAGGTACCTACTGGGCAACCTACTTCCCCGCGGCTATTGTTCTAGGACTCGGAATGACGATCAGTGTGGCGCCTCTGACGACCGTCGTCATGAGCTCCGTTGACGAGAACCTGTCTGGCACTGCTTCAGGAATTAATAATGCTGTAAGCCAAACGGCCGCTTTGCTTGCGCTTGCGTTGACCGCACCACTATTCTTCGCAAGATTTGGCGCTGTGCTGAAAAATGATCTGGTTGTGTTGCACCTCCCATCGCAGACCGTTTCACAGGTGGAAGGACAGCGACGTCGCCTGGGAGCTATTCAGACCACAGATGTTCACGCGAAATATGCGATTGATGAAGCGTTCGTTGGCGCATTTCGTCTGATCGTTTTGCTCGCAGCGGGTTCAGCCGCAGCCGCAGGTTTCACCGCCATTGCTACGGTTCGCGATGAACGTCCGTGAGCGTACCCAGTTGAAGGCCTCATCCCGGGCGAGCTTCACAAACTTGGCCGCAGGCTTTGCCGAAGTTCAAGAGCCACCAAACGGCCACCAAACGAAGCTCACTAAATGGAGCCTCATCCATGGTTCTGAGTTCGTCTCTATTTTGAAGGTTTTTGGTAGCGATATCGGGGCTCGAACCCGAACTCTTCGCCTTGAGAGGGCGACGTGTTAACCAGTTACACCATATCGCCACGACAGAGAGAATCGCTCTGTTGCGATGAAGTCATTATAGCACTATTAGCGGTCCGGCCGGCCAATTGCTCCGGGGCGCTACAACCCGAGCTTCTTGACCTCGTCGTTGTAGTACTTGCGATAGAGAATGTCCCACTCCTGCGAGCCCTCGGGGATGATGCGCCGCTGCGAGGCGATCTTCTGCCGTGCCGCTGCGTCGATCTTCGTTTCCTGGGTCAGCAGCGTCTCCAACGCCTTGCGAGCCTCCTGGCGGATCGTATTGCGGTCCTCCATGAACTCGACTTCGTCGATCTCGGCCAACGTGTCGGCGATGGTGTGGGCCAGCTTGTTCAGCTTGTCTCGGCTGATCCTCATAGCACCGCCTTGTACTTGCGCGCGAGCTCCATCTTCACCTTTTTGAACATCTCAGGGTAGCTGGCGCCGCTCTTTAGCATGTCGTCCTGGAAGGCCTCCAGGATCACGCGAACCTCTTCGTTAATCCGGTCTTCGAGGCCGAGCTCGTCGATGAGCGCAGCGGTAACGCGCTCGTTTGCCAGATCTGGTTTGTCAGTTTTGATCATCTTGGCCGCGACCAGATGCTTGGTCGTCTGCCGCGCAAGATAGCCAATGTAGTCCTTCGAGAAAATCATGGGCAGCCATAGGTTAGCACGTCATCTCCGGAGCCTCAGCCCTTGCGGTGTGGACACTCTTTTGTGTTGATGCAGCCTTGCGTTAGCCGCAAGCGCTCCACCGGCCGGCCGTGTTTCAAGTGCTCGTCAACGATCTCCTCGACGTCTTTCGGATGTACAAAGCCGTACCAGACGGCCTCCGGATAGACGACCATTACCGGGCCGTGCTCGCATTGATCCAGGCATCCAGCCTGGTTGACGCGCACTTTACCCTTCAGGCCCGATGCCTTCACGGCATCCTTCATCAGATCGCGAATCTTGTTCGCGTGCCGGTGGCCGCAGCTCGGTCTTGCCGCGGTCTCGTCCCGCTCGTTGAGGCAGACAAATACATGATGCTCGTAGTTCGACATGCGGATTGGATGTGCGGCGCGTCCCTCAGGCACCACAACCCGCAATCTGCGAAAATGGATCCTTATGGTTCTGGATGATCTGACAAGTGTGAAAGATGACATGATCGCGTTCATCGCCGGCCACGGCATGCGACGCATGAGCGGGTACGTCTCGGAGGACGTCCCCACGGTCATCTTTGAGGCCGATAGCGACGACGGCTGGAAGGACTTCGTCGAACATGCCAAGGCGGCCAACGCCCCCTTCATCACCATGAGCGAGGTTGTGCTCGAGCCCGAGGACGTGGCCACGCTGATGGAGCAGGTCCGCAGCCACAATTATCCGGACCATGACGCGCCCGAGCTCCACGAGGCACAGGAGCTGACGGAGCACGTCGGCAAGACCGGCTACCTGCAACTCGGGTTCTCCTACGGCGGCATCATGTACCTCTTCGAGACCGCAACCGAGTGGTACGACACCTTCCAGAACCTGATGGAGACACTCACAGAGCTGGGTCATATCATCGTCGACGATGCCGACGACGACTGATCCCGCCCGCTGGACCGCAGCCGCTGCACCGTCCTCTGCCTCCGAACAGCTCGCCCGTGATCTGGGCCTGCCGGAACCCATTGCCCGGCTGTTGGTCGCTCGCGGCTATGCGGACGCGAACTCCGCGACAAAGTTCCTCAGCCCTTCCCTTTCACATCTGCACGACCCTTACGCGATGCGCGGTATGCGTGAGGCCGTCGACCGCATCCGCCGGGCTCTGCTGGCACATGAGCCGATCCTCATCTACGGTGACTACGACGTGGACGGCACCGTCGCAACGGTGCTGCTGAAGACGGCGTGCGAGCGCGCGGCGGCCGCGCTCGGAGCCATCCCGGACATCCGGTATCACATTCCTCATCGAATCCGCGAGGGCTACGGCATGCGCGAGTCGCGCATCGCCGACGCCGCCGCAGAAGGCGTGCGGGTGGTTGTGTCGGTGGATACCGGCATCCGCGCCCATGCCGCGGCGGAAGAGGCCGACCGGCTCGGACTGGACCTGATCGTGACGGACCATCATCTGCCCGATGAGCTGAACGGGACGCCGCGAGCACTCGCCGTTCTGAACCCAAATCAAACGGACTGCCAATATCCCTGCAAGGACCTTTGCGGAGCGGCGGTCGCCTTCAAACTTGCTCAGGCGCTGCTCGAAGGCGCAGCCCGCGATGACGATGAGCGTGAGCGCCTTCGCACCAAAACGCTGCCGTCCTTTCTCAAGCTGCTCGCGGTTGCCACCATCGCGGACTCCGTTCCCCTGACTGACGAGAACCGCACCATTGCCTCCATTGGTCTCCGTGAACTGCGCAGCCCGGCGCAGACCGGCCTTCGGGCGTTGATGGAACTCGCCGGAATCGATATCTCGCGCCCGATCTCTGCGACCGACGTTGGCTTCCGGCTTGCGCCGCGCCTGAACGCCGCCGGCCGCATGGAGGTGGCGAGCGACGTTGTCGAGCTGTTCCTCTCCCGGGATCCCGTCGCTGCCCGCCTGCTCGCCGAAAAGCTGCATCGGTTGAACGATGACCGCCGAGCCACCGAAGCCAATGCGCTGCGAGAGATTGAGCAACAGATTGAGGCTCTGCTCACTTCGCCCGACGGTCTTCCCGCATGCCTTGTTCTTGACGACCACGGAACTCAGACAGCCGGTTGGCACCGCGGCGTCGTCGGCATTCTTGCTTCACGCGTCGTCGAGCGCACCGGGAGACCCGCGCTGGTTCTCGCGCATGAAAAGACCGCAGATCCATCTGAAATTCCGCTGGCGCATGGCTCGGGCCGTTCCGTTCGAGGCTTTCACCTGCTCGACGCGATCACCGCGGCCCATGAACAAGGAGATAGCCGTCTCTTCTCGCGGTTCGGCGGCCATGCCCATGCGGTCGGCTTCGCCCTGCCCTCCACGAACGTGCCGCAGTTGCGCGCAGCGCTGGACCGCATTGCGGCCGCTCAGCTCGGGCTCACGCCTGCCGCAGAAGAGCTGCGATTTGATCTGGAACTCCGGTTCGCGGAGATCACCCCTGAACTTCTCGGCACACTCGAACGGCTCGAACCCTTTGGTCTTGGCAACCCAGATCCGATCTTCGCCACTCGCCGCACCCGCCTTGTGAACCCGCCACGCATCCTGGCCGAGCGCCACCTTCGCGTCTCGCTCGAAGACGAGGATGGCGGCGGCCGGTTCAGCGGGGTCGCCTGGGGACGCCGGACGCCCTGGGCCGAGCGGTTTCGACAGCAGAACTGGTTGCCCGGTGAGTTCTTCGATGTCGCCTATCACCTGCGCCGCAACTGGCACCCAGATTTCGGTGGGTGGGAGCTCGAGATTCTTGCGCTCGAGAGATGCTGTTGAGGAGCACTGGACTCAAGTTTGTAACGTCGCGAAAAGTCTTGTAATTCATTCGTCATAAAAGTTTTGGACCTCAGAGCCATCTGGCGTCGTCCTATATACTGACCCTTTGCGTATGGCTCAAGAAGGAAAAACCCAATCACGTGCGTGGCTCTGGATTCTGCTCGCCGTTATCGTCGTGGCCGTGGTTTTTTTCCTCATGCACCGCAAGCCTGTGGTGCAGGTGCGCGCCGCGCAAGTGAGCCGGCAAGACCTCACCAGCACTATTCCCACCAACGGCAAAGTTGAGCCCATCGTCGACTTCCAGGCGCACGCTCCCAATCCCGGAGTCATCGCCAGGCTTTACGTGCGTCTTGGTGAGCAGGTCCACAAAGGCCAGGAGCTGCTCCGGATGGACGCTGCCGATGCGGCAAACCGTGTCGCTGGCGCTCAGGCGAGCGTCGACAGCGCCGAAGCGGCCCTGATGAACATGCAGCACGGTGGAACGCAGGACGAGCGGCTTTCAGAGCAGGCAGACCTGACGAACGCGCAGAATCAGGTGCAGCAGGCACAGGCCACCCTGAACACGGATCAGAAGCTTCTCGCGCAAGGCGCTGCTTCACCCAACGAGGTCGCGCTCGCGCAGCAGCAGCTCACCACGGCGCAGAATCGCGTCGTGCAGATTCAAAAGCGACTCAATGACCGCTACGGATCCGTGGATATGTCCGCGCAGCGAGCGCAGGTGGCACAGGCCCGGGCGAATCTCTCCGCCGCACAGAGCGGGTTTGCCGATGTGGACGTACACGCTCCATTCTCTGGCACGGTCTACTCTCTGCCTGTCGCGCAATATGACTTCGTGCAGCCTGGGCAGGCGCTCATCAACGTGGCCGATCTCACTAAGCTGCAGATCCGCGCTTATTTCGACGAGCCCGAGATCGGCAAGCTCGCCGCCGGTCAGCCGGTCACCATCACCTGGGAGGCCAAGCCCAACCTCGTCTGGCACGGTCACGTCGAGCAGGCGCCCACCACCGTGATCACCTACGGCACCCGCAATGTCGGCGAATGCCTCATCACAGTCGACGATGCACGCGGTGACCTGCTGCCTAATACCAACGTCACGGTGAGGGTCACGACCGCCCAGCGCAACAACGTGCTGAGCGTTCCGCGCGAAGCGTTGCACACTGAGGGATCCGTCAATTTCGTCTACAAGATCGTCGATAACAAGCTGGTGCGCACGCCCGTGGAGATTGCGCCGAATGCGGTCGTGAATCTTACGCGGGCCGAGATTACCAGCGGTCTGAACGAGGGTGACGTCATCGCACTCGGCGCCACCAGCGAGGTCGATCTCTCCAACGGACTCCACGTGAAGGTCGTTGAATAACCGATCCATGCCTCCTTTGAAAGCTCTTCGATTGAATCTCTCCGCAAACATCCTCAAGCTTCGCCGCGCTGTTTTCGCAGTGAGCGCTGCCACTTTACTCGCAGTGCCCTGCAACTCGCGGGCGGCCGATCTCGCATCCGCCACGGATGCGCTCTTGAACGGCAGCTCGAACGCTGCCGTCGCGCAACTAAAGCAGGTCCTCTCCGCGGACCCTTCCAATGGTCAGGCGCACCTGCTGCTCTGCCGCGCGTACTATGCGCAGTCCCTCGCGTCCGCCGCGGCTTCCGAGTGCACCATCGCGCTCCGCACGCTTGGCAACGACAGCGCCGCGCAGGACTGGGCCGGTCGCGCATATGGAATGCAGGCCGATACTGCCGGACCCATTGCCGGTCTACGTCTCGCCTTTAAGGTCCGCAACGCATTCGAAGCAGCCGTCCGGCTCAATCCCCTGAATGGCGATGCAGTGAACGATCTCAGCGAGTACTACATTGACGCCCCTTCGATCGTCGGCGGCGGGTTCGACAAGGCCGCACTTCTCGCCGACCGCTCTGCTGCCGAGCTTCCGCAGAACGCACACCGCACCCGGGCCATGTCTGCTGAAAAGCAGAAGGACTACGCGACGGCCGAACGTGAGTTCCGCGCAGCGACTGCGGTAGCCAACAAGCCGAACGCATGGGCCGACCTTGGCGCCTTTTACTCGCGGCGTGCCCAGAACGATCAGGCTGTCGAGGCTCTGCGCCGCGCCATAGCTCTCGATCGCACGCATGACGCCACACTCGTCGACGCTGCAACAACGCTCACCGAAATGAATCGCGAGCCCCGGCTCGCCGAACGTGGCCTGCGCGACTATCTCGCGTCTCGCTCGAAGTCCGACGCAGCTCCGGCCTTTCGCGTGCACGTGACGCTCGCTAAACTTCTCCGGAACCAGGGCAACACAGCGGAGGCTAAGATCGAACTCGGACGCGCAATCGATCTGGCTGCAGACTACGCTCCGGCGCGCAAGGAACTCGCCGCGCTCGAGCATCAGACGACCATCGCAGCACGCTGAACGCCGCAAACGGAGGCGGACGAAAGACGACGATGCACAGGCACTCCCCAGTCGTTCGGATTAACGCAGCGACGTTGCTGATCCTCTTCGTTGTCACGTTTGCGCCTGCGTCCAGATCTGCCCACGCCCAGATTTCGCTGGTCTCCGCCGTTGACCTCGCACTCAAGAACAATCCCCGTGTTCGCCTCGCGCAGGCAGACGTGGACAAGTCGACCGCCGTCCTCAAAGAGAGCAAAGACGTCTACATTCCGGCCATAACCGTCGGCTCCGGTCTCGGCTGGTCCTACGGTTATCCGCTCGGGCAACCGTCGGTCGTCAACGCCACATTGCAGGGGGTGGTGCTCAGCTGGTCGCAGCGGGATTACATTCGCGCCTCGCGCCTCGGTCTGCAAGCTGCATTGCTCAACGCCACCGATGCTCGCGCTGCCGTTGAAGAGGACACGGTTGTCACCTATCTGGCGCTCGACCGGGACCTCGCTCGCGAGCAGGCGCTGGATGAGCAGCTTGCACGCGCGGAGCAGCTCGTCACCATCGTCGGCGATCGCCTTAACGCCGGCGTTGACACAGGCATCGATCTAACCCAAGCCAAGCTCACAGCCGCGCAAATCCGCCTCAATTACCTCAACGCGCAGGACGAACGCGCGCTCGATCAGCAACGCCTCGCAGACCTCATCGGGCTCCCGTCCCAAAATCTCACAACTACACACGACAGCATTCCGCAGCTCGGCGCGCCGGCCGCGGACCATGCCAAAATTGCGTTGCCGGAAAGCCCCTCGGTGCGAGCGGCGCTCGAAAGCGCTGAAGCGAAACAGCAGATCGCCTGGGGCGACCAGAAAAAGCTCTACAGGCCGCAGATATTCCTCGCGAGCCAGTACAGCCTCTTTGCGAAGTTCAACAACTACCAGGTCTACTTCCCGACAAATCCACAAACCGGTAAATCCGTCTTCCAGTACAACAATGCCGGCATCGGCATCCAGGTGAGCTGGCCCATCTTCGATCGCGCGCTCAAGGACAAAGCGAAAGAGTCCGCCGCGGACGCCGTCCACGCCTTCGCCGAATACCAAAACGCCCGTATCAAAGATCAAGAGGGCCATGCGCAGCTCGCACGCAGCACGCAGACCCTGTCGGCCAAGGCCGAGGTCGCAGACCTGGAGCAGCAGCTCTCTTCCCAGCAGCTCGCCGCCATTCGTACACAGCTTCAGGCCAGCGCGGCTAATCCCAACGCGCCCCAACGCACCCCCAAGGACCAGGCCAACGCGGAAATCGATGAGCGAGGAAAATACATCACGATGCTCAACTCGCGTTTCGATCTTGAACAAGCCCAGGTGCAGCTCATGCGGGCGCAGGGCAATCTGGACACATGGCTTCGCAACTCGGCGGGCAGCCCGCCGACAGCTCCCGCGCCCAACCCGTAAACCGCTGTCACTGCCGCACTTCTGCTGCCGTTTTCAGAGGGAACCTTGCTCTCCACCTCTGCGTCGAAACGCGCGGGCATGCGCAGTAACGAAATGGTAAAATGAGACTTATCGTATGCCGCTCAAAACCCTGCTCCTGAACCCGCCCTCCTTTGAGAATTTTGATGGGGGCGCCAGCTCCCGGTGGCCTGCAACCCGTGAGATCGAGTCCTACTGGTACCCCGTCTGGCTCACCTATCCGGCGGGCATGCTGGAGGGTTCGCGGCTGCTTGACGCACCGCCCCACCACATCTCCGCAGACGAGGTCATTGAGATCTCGAAGGACTACGAGTTCCTGGTGCTCTTCACCTCGACCGTCGGCTGGGCCGGCGACCACGGACTTGCGCGCGCAATCAAGGCCGCGAATCCGTCCATCAAAATCACCTTCGTCGGGCCGCCGGTCACCACCGACCCCGACCGCGCTCTCAACGAGTGCGAAGTCATCGACTTCGTCTGCCGCCGCGAGTTCGACTTCTCCGTCGTGGAGTACGCCAACGGCAAGCCGCTGAACGAGATCCTCGGGATTTCCTACCGCGACGCCAGCGGAAAGATTCAGCACAACCCCGACCGTCCGCAGGTCACCCCCGAGCAGCTCGACGAGATGCCCTGGGCCACCGAAATCTACAAGCGCGATCTCGACGTCACGAAGTACAACGTGCCGTTCCTTCTGCACCCGTACATCGCGCTCTACTCTACGCGCGGCTGCCCGGCGCAGTGCACCTTCTGCCTCTGGCCCCAGACACTCTCCGGCCACGCCTGGCGCAAGCGCAGCACCGACGACGTTGCCGCCGAGATGAAGTGGGCCAAGGAAAACTTCCCCCACGTCAAAGAATTCTTCTTTGACGACGACACCTTCAACATCCAGAAGGCCCGCACCATCGAGCTCTGCGAGAAGCTGAAGCCGCTCGGCATCACCTGGTCCTGCACCTCGCGAGTCACCACTGACCGCGACACTCTGAAAGCCATGAAGGAAGCCGGCTGCCGGCTGCTCATCGTCGGCTTCGAGTCCGGCGACCCGCAGATCCTCAAGAACATCAAGAAGGGCGCCACCGTCGAGCGCGCGCGAGACTTCGTCAAGGACTGCCACGACCTCGGCCTGGTCATTCACGCCGACTTCATCCTTGGCCTTCCCGGCGAGACCAAAGAGTCGATCCGCAACACCATTAACTTTGCCAAGTCGCTCGACTGCGAGACCATCCAGGTCTCCGTCGCGCACGCCTACCCCGGCACCGAGTTCTACGACTTCGCCAAGCGCAACGACTTCATCACCAACGAAAACATGCAGGACGGCGGCGGGCACCAGATGGCCCACATCGAGTACCCCGGCCTTCCCACCGAGTACGTCATGGAGCAGGTCCACCGCTTCTACGACGAGTACTACTTCCGCCCCAAGGCTGCAGCGCGCGTAGTCTGGAAGGCCATTGTCAACCGTGACGTCCCCCGTCTCTACACCGAAGCCAAGTCCTTCATGAAGCTACGCTCGCAGCGCAACAAGGCTGCCCGCGCCAAGGCCGAAGAAAAGGCGATCAAGGCACAGGAATCCGTCAGCATGAACGCATAAAGTTCGTTCACGTGAAAATAGCAGAGCGGCCGGAACCCCGGCCGCTCTTTCATTTGCTCCGCACCACACCGCTCTCGTGGACGGTGCGCGAAACTCGCGGTGATGAGGTCGCGATGACATCCACATGACATCCGAACTCGTCCATAGGTGATAGCGTTTCAACGGGAGTCTTCGGAATGCGCACTTGTCCTGCTGGGTCAGTCGTCCGATTCGCTACCGGCCTCACTCTCTCTGCCCTTCTCCTCTCCTGCGGTGGCAGCTCAGCCCCTAAGCCGACTCCAGACTTCTCCCTCGCAGTCTCCCCCAGTTCCCTCTCGCTCAACGCCGGAACGACCAGCAGTACGATCACCGTTACAGCCTCCGCGCTCAACGGATTCACCGGCTCCATCTCCGTTGCGATCTCCGGCCTTCCCTCCAGCGTTTCTGCGAACCCTTCCACCGTCACCCTCACACCTGCACAACCGTCCGCGACTACCGCCCTGACCGCGCCGATCACCACGCCCTCAGCCGCCCCCACGATCACCTTTACCGGCACCTCCGGCTCCCTCACCCACACCGCCACGCTCGCGCTCACGGTTCAAGGCGCGGCTATGACCAACGCACCCGACGTCGCCACCTGGCACTACGACCTCGCGCGCGACGGCCTCAACTCGCAGGAGACCATCCTCACTCCCGCCAACGTGAACTCCACTCAGTTCGGCAAGATCGGCTTTTTCTCTGTCGACAGCAAGGTCGATGCGCAGCCGCTCTTCCTCGCGAACGTCGTCATCGGCAACACTCTGCACAACATCCTTTACGTCGCCACCGAACACGCCAGCGTCTACGCCTTCGACGCCGACACCGGAGCACAGCTCTGGCATGTCTCTGTCCTCGGCTCCGGCGAAACCACCAGCGACGATCACGGCTGCGGCCAGATCACCCCGGAGATCGGCATCACCTCGACCCCGGTCATCGATCGCAAGAGCGGGCCCAACGGCACGCTCTTCACCGTCGCCATGAGCAAGGACTCCTCCGGCAGCTACCATCAGCGCCTGCACGCGCTCGACCTCACCACCGGAGCTGAGCTCGCGGGCAGCCCCACCGAGATCACCGCGACGTATCCCGGCACTGGCGACAACTCACAGAGCGGTAACGTCGTGTTCAACCCGTCGCAGTACGCTGAGCGCGCCGCGCTCCTGCTGCTCAACGGCACGATCTATCTCACATGGACCTCGCACTGCGACATCGGCCTCTACACGGGATGGGTCATGGCCTACAGCGAATCGTCGCTCCAGCAGACCGCGGTCCTGAACATCACACCCAACGGACACGAGGGCTCCGTGTGGATGGCCGGCGCCGGCATGGCCGCGGACTCCAACGGCTACGTCTATCTGCTCGACGCCAATGGCACCTTTGACACCACACTCGACTCGAACGGTTTCCCCTCCAAGGCGAACTTCGGCAACGCCATGCTCAAGCTCTCCACCTCCGGCGGCAAGCTCACCGTCGCCGACTATTTCGAATCCGCCAACGGCATTTCCGATTCGAACGCCGATCTCGATCTTGGCTCCGGCGGCCCTCTGCTCCTGCCCGATCAGACCGACTCCAACGGCACCGTGCATCACCTGATCGTAG
The DNA here is from genome assembly GCA_035944135.1 of Acidobacteriaceae bacterium. NCBI lineage: Bacteria > Pseudomonadati > Acidobacteriota > Terriglobia > Terriglobales > Acidobacteriaceae > Acidobacteriaceae bacterium. The sequence goes on along the minus strand of DASZBM010000002.1, from coordinate 725,973 downwards.
GCGCCGGCAAAGATCAAACCATCTACCTTGCCGACCGCGACAACCTCGGCAAATACAATCCATCTTCAACGACCAACATCTATCAGCAGCTTTCCGGCGTGATGACCGGCATGGTTTACTCCAGCCCCGCCTATTTCAATGGCGTGCTCTACTACGCCGCCGACGGCGACTCACTCAAAGCATTCCCGTTCACGAACGCGCGCATGGCTATCTCCGCGTCCAGCGTGACGGCCGTCAAATTTCCTCATCCCGGTCCGACACCCACCATCTCCGCCAACGGCACGCAGAACGGCATCGTCTGGGCACTGGAGTCCAATCTCAATTCACCCGGTGTGCTCCACGCCTACGACCCTACCAACCTGGCCCACGAGTTCTACAACAGCAACCAGGCAGCCTCCGGGCGAGACAGCTTCGGCAATGGCAACAAATTCATCGTCCCGCTGGTCGTGAACGGCAAGGTCTACATCGGCACCCAGAACGGCGTTGCCGTGTTCGGCCTGCTTTCACATTGACATTCAGAAGGCTCGCTTGCGGCCCGCGGGTTATCCCCGCTCCGCGCCCCTATAGCCTTCGCCGTCGTGATCTAGGCCGATTAACGGATACAAACCAGATCAAGGCGGTTCCGAGCAGTGCCAGCGACATCGGCTCCGGCGTTACGGAACTCGCCACCGGAGCACTATCTAAAGCTCCGCTGCCCAGACCTACTGGGTTGTACCCGAACGTCGACCCGCGATAAATCTGCATGTACGACGCCTGGTAGCTGTTGCAATCGTTCGCGCTGAGAATGCAGAGATCCACATCTCCGGAGCCGTCCAGCGTCGGCAGGTAATACAGCGCCAACTGCCCCATGCCCGGGTCGCTGATGTACGCATAGTCTGCCGTCGGGCTGTAGCCCGTTGGCCCACCCGCGGAGTTCACCTCCGTGAACACCGGATTCCTCAGCGCCGAATCGTTCAGCGTGATGTTCGCCGCATCCACGATCCCGCTCCCATTCAGCGTCACCGAACCCGTAAGCTGAAATCCATCCACCGTCACGCCGGTCAGGTCATAGTTACCCGCAGGAATCGTGCTCGCATGCGCGGCCGCGGCTGCGATTCCCACGCTCGCCAGCGCAACCGCAACCTGCATCAATACGGATCGACGCATATTTCTCCTCTTGCAGTGGTCTCCACAGCACACAGAAATCTCCGCGCGCGGCTCAGCCGCTTACAGGAGCTCTGATTGAATCGTTAATCTTTCGAACGCTTACCGATATCGGCAGATTTTCTACCATCCTTAGTCACAATCTCAATCACCCGAACCGGTATCTCACTTTGAATTCGCTGCGGTGGTGTCCCCGGACGCTACATTAAGAACGCTCTCTTCGTTATTTGTTATCGTTGTTAGTCACGGATCATTCACGCTCATCGCTTCACTGAAACAACGAAAGGGACATCTGCAATGCGGATTGGAATGCTTACCGGAGGCGGCGATTGCCCCGGCCTCAACGCCGTTATTCGCGCCGCCGTGCGCAAAGGTATCAACCACTACGGAGACGAGTTCGTAGGCTTCCTTGAAGGCTGGCGCGGCGTCATCGACGACAAAACCATGCCGCTCGATCTCCAGACCACCAGCGGCATTCTGCACCGCGGCGGCACCATCCTTCGCTCCTCGCGCACCAACGTGAAAAAGGTTGAAGGCGGCTTTGAGAAGTGCCTCGCCAACATCAAGAAGCACAATCTCGACGCGCTGATCGCCCTCGGCGGCGACGACACGCAATCCATCTCCGTCGAGCTCATCGAGCGCGGTGTGCCCTGCGTCGGCGTCCCCAAGACCATCGACAACGATCTCTCCGGCACCGACGTCTGCTTCGGCTTCGACACCGCCGTCACCATCGCTACCGAGGCCGTCGACCGCCTGCACTCCACCACCGAAGCCCACTCACGCTGCCAGGTCGTCGAGGTAATGGGCCGCGACGCCGGCTGGATCGCCATCACCGTCGGCATCGCCGGCGGCGCCGACGTCATCCTCACTCCGGAGCGACCCATCGACATGGACCGCGTCGTCGCACTGCTCAAGAAGCGCTGGGAGTCCGGCAAGCGATTCGCTATCGTCGTCGTCGCCGAAGGTGCACAGCTCCCGCACGTCGAAGGACAGATCTCCGCCGGCAGCAAGGTCGATTCCTTCGGCCACGTCCGTCTCTCCGGCATCGGTCAGGCGCTCGCCGAAGAGATCGAGAAGCGCACCGGCTACGAGACACGCTCCGTCAACCTTGGCCATACGCAGCGCGGTGGCACACCCTCTGCCTATGACCGCATGCTCGCCACGCGCTACGGTGTCGCCGCCATCGACCTCGTCCACGCCGGCAAGTTCGGCCGTCTCGTTGTCCTCAAAGGCACGCAGATCTCCGACATTCCCCTCAAGGACGCTATCGCCAAAACGCGCACCGTCGGCGAGGACCTCTTCGCCGTTCAGGAGTCCCTCGAACCGAAGCTCTAGCCCTCCGCAAACCTCTGCTGCAAATGCGAACGGGACCCCTGGGGAGGTCCCGTTTCGCTGGAGGTTACAGATGATCGCTCATCTGTTCGGAGTCTCGAGGAGAGAAACCCCTGCAGCAAGCAACAGCGGGGAGTATCGTCCGCGCAACCGTGTCGGTAAAACGCAGCCGGTAAACATGAACTGGAGCTTCTGGTACCGATCACCCTAACAGAAGCTCCATACGTGACGCTCCATCCTTTTAGTAACCTTATGAGCCAAAAAAGCCGCTATTTTCATCTCGCGGAGCGATATCCATCATTGCTTTTAGCGTGACAAAAAAACGGGACCCCGTGTGGAGTCCCGCTCACCAGGCACGGCTGATTACTCAGCCGCGGAGGAAACCTCTTGTGCATCCCGGCGACCTCCCCGCCAGCCCGGATGCAGTTGCGTAGACGATCGCGCTCTCGCATTCGCCTTGCGGTTTAAGCACCCGCTTCGAATAGGAACTGTCGCTCGCTTCCATCTCAGAACCTATCAGAGCGCAACGGTACTCCTCGTCGGGCATTGGTAACCCGGAAGGCATTCTTTGGAGCACCATATCTTTCATGGCTGTAGCACTCCGGTAACCGTCCGAAAAATCGGCGTCCTCGCGAACGATCGCGTCGTCTACTAAATGCCACTGTTTACGGCTTCGCCTTCAGCCGCTTACAGCGGCGCCCGTCTTCCAGGCGTAACCTCACCCAGGCAGCGGGCCTGCATGGAGGGCCGTCATGAGTTCCACTCGTTGCTCTCGTCTCATTGCACTCCTCATCGCCTCAGCTCTCACCCTTACAGCCCAATTGGCCGCCCAGTCGCCTCCGCAGCAAACGGACGAAGCTCCTCCCGCCTCGCACGTCAGGCTTCCCGAGATCGTCCGCCTCAGCTTCGCCGAAGGCGACGTTCGCATCTCCCGCGGCAAGCACGACGCAAAACTTACCGGCAACACATGGGAGCACGCCGTCGCGGGTATCCCGCTCCAGTCCGGCTTCTCGCTGGCCACCGGGGCCGACGGGCGCGCCGAGATCGAGTTCGAGGACACTTCAACCCTCTACCTCGCGCCAAATTCAGCTCTCACCTTTTCTGACCTCACCACTCGCGACGGCGTCCCGCACACGACGCTCGCGCTGCTCTCCGGCACGATCACCACCCATCTCGACCCCAACGTTCCCGGCGAGCAATACCTCATCGAGACCGCCACTCACAGCCTCGACGTGAATTATGGCGATCAGAGCTACATGCGAATCACCGGCTTCCTTGATGGCATGCAGGTCACGCCGATGACCAACCAGAAGCTCGTCAATGGTCACCTCAGCATCGCGGGAGCGAAAGGCGAGAGCTACAACCTTGTCGGCCTGCACCTCGTCCCCACCGTCATTCCATCCACACCGGCCACCACGGCGTGGGACTCCTGGGTAGCCGACCGCATCACCACTCGGACCGCCGCCATGGACGCCGTGATGAAGCAGGCCGGCCTCAGCACACCCGTTCCCGGTCTCGCCGACCTCGCCGGCAAAGGCACCTTCACCTCTTGCGCCCCTTATGGCACATGCTGGGAACCGAACGACGGCTGGACCCGCCAAACCTCCGCCGCCACCACATCTGTCGAGCCCTTACCCGAAGCGCAATCCTCTACCGGCGGCCTCGCGGCAACCGCGCAAACCGCACCCAAACCACGGCTCGCACCTGCGCTTCTCTATAGCGACCTCGATAACTTTCCCTGCAACCCGCAGCTCTACTGGTATCAGCGCCTCTACGGCCTCTACAACATCGACGACCTGTATCCCTACGACTGGGCCGTCTGTCACGCCGGCTACTGGATCTACGCCAACCACCGCTATCACTGGGTCGTCGGCACGCATAAGCACCACCACTGCCCCGTCCATTGGGTCAAATACCAAGGCAAGCTCGGCTACGTCCCCGTCCATCCGCGCGATCAACGCGGCCAGCCGCCGGTGAACCTCCGCCACGGCGTCTACAGACTGACCGACAAGCCGAACCAGCCGATCGAACGCGTCGCTCTTAGCGGCAGATCACAGCCCAAACTGCTCGATTCCACACCGAAGGAATTCCGCAGTCCGGCGGCCCCGCTGCTCGCACGCGTCGACTCCCCACAACTTGCCGTGCACATGATGCATGAGCCCACGCCAGCCATCGGCTCTGCTTCCACGCGCGTGATCGCCTCAACGCTCCAGTTCAACACCCGCTCCGACCGCTTCATGCTCGCCACCCGCGTCACCGACGGCGGCCACACCCACACCTACACAGAATCCATGACCGATCGCGGCGGTCACATTCCATCTCCATCCGGAGGGGGCAATCACGGCGCAGCCGCCAGTGGATTCCGCGGTGGCGCTTCCGGCGGCGGTCACTCCGGCGGCGGATTCAGCGGCGGCGGCAGCCATTCCGGAGGCGGATCCAGCGGCGGTGGTGGCGGACATAGTGGCGGAGGTTCCAGCGGCGGCTCGTCCTCGGGAAAATCATCCGGCGGCGGCAGTCACCGCTAAGCGTGCGCTCCGGGGCGCGGTCCCGGCCTCGGTCGCATCGGCCGTCCCGTAATGATGTGCGTGTGCTCTCGCGTCACCCGAATCCTGCATCCCAACGGGTCCGCCACCCCACCGCACGTTCGCTCCCGGACCAGCAACCAGTCCTGTTGGTCCGGTCCAATCATCCACGCTGTCGCGTTCGTCCGGTAGTGCACCTGGTCCAGGTAGTACGCCGCGACCTCATCCAGGTCCGCCGCATCAGCGTCCATCTGCTCGCACTGCTCGCCCTCCGGCACCAGATTCAGATTCGTGCCTGAGCAATAATCCTCGTCATGCTCCAGCAGCACGCGCATATTGCTTCCGGTCAGAAAGTACCTCGTAGTCAGCGGTGGCACCCTTGATCCACCCGCCCACGCCGCGAGATCCTCCGCAAACGCGGGCGGAAGATCGCTCATCCCAAGCGCCTTGTCCTTCACCTGCCGCGAAAACACTGCCACCGATGGCGTCGGCTCGCCATTCGTCGGATGGAAGTAAAACGCGCCCAGGCCGATCCCCTCTTTCATATCGATCCAGATCATTGCGCGCCCGATCAGGTATGGCCCATTCGATCCTGCGATCGTGAAGTACCGCCCGTCGCGAATCTGCGCCGGCACCCCCGACCCTTCAATCACCATGTGGAGCGCCGCATCCAGCCCCATATCTCTGCCGTAATGAAACTCGCAACTTGGCACAAAAAACTTCATCAATTTCTTGAACTGCTTATCCTGGATCACCTCGTTCGAAGTCCGCCCTGCCAGCCCATTCAGAAACGCCATCTGATCAGCCGGGATCCTGCTTTCGAACACATCCAGCCCGCTTCCCTGCGGCGCTCCCTGATCCACCACCGGCGCCTGCATCTGCGGCCTTTCTACCGGTGCCGGCTGTTGCACCACCGGCACATTCTTATCCGGTTCAGGCGGAGCATCCGTGGAAGGACTATCCTGCGCCCGCGCACTCGCCACACTCAACGCGATCACCAGCGCCACCGCCGCCCAGAACCCCACCACCCACACTCGCCGCAAAATACCTCGGAAAACAGATAGTCCGCCCCGCTCCGTCCGCATCAGAACGCGACCTCCCTCATTTGCCCTTGGCGCTGCTTATTGATTCGGACGAATTCTATCGCGCTCCGTGCACATCGCAACTTGAAATTTCATGCCCGCCCTCCACCCACGCCTACTAACCACTTAACGACTAACCACTGTTGTTATCCTTGAACCTGCACCCCGCATGACTCATCGCCTCAAAGCCTCTCAGTACGCCATCCTGATCTGCATCATGCTCACCGCCTCCGTCGGCGACACGCTCCTCTCGCGCGGCATGGCCCAGGTCGGTCCGGTCGACCTCCACCACCTCGGCCTCCTCTGGCACGCCCTCTTCAATCCCTTCGTCGATATCGGCATCGTCCTCCTCATCGGCTTCTTCGCCAGCTACATGACCGCGCTCTCCTGGGCCGACCTCACCTTCGTCATGCCCGCGACGGCCTTCGGCTACGTCGTCGTCGCGCTCCTCTCGCGCTTCTGGCTGCACGAACACCTCTCCATCTACCGCTGGATCGGCATTCTGCTCATCACCTCCGCCGTCGGCTTCGTCGCCAACTCCCCCTCACGCACCGAACACCCTGACCTCAACCGCATGGACTCCGGCGTCGCCCTCTAAGTCGCCTCTCCAAACTGACATCTGGAAACTGAGAACTGGAAACTGAGAACTGAAAGCTGAAAGCACAAACCGCACTTCTCTCCACCCAGCCAACCGACGCCGGGACCCGCGCCCATGACGCACAGCTCCGCAATCGTCCGTTCCTGGTCCTGCATCGTCTTCGTCGCGGCGCTCGCCATCTCCGGCGAATGCCTCATCGCCGCCGCCATGCGCCGCCTCGGCGACCTCGACGCGCTCCGCACCGGCACCGGGCTGCGCAGCTACCTCGGCCCCATCCGCGCCGTGCTCTCCTCGCCTGTCTTCCTCATCGGTGCGCTCTGCATGGCGCTCAACTTCTTCGCCATGCTCTTCACCCTCTCGCTGATCGACCTCTCGCTAGCCGCTCCTGCCATCGGCTCACTCACCTACGTCGGCAACGCCATCGCCGCCAAGCTCTTTCTGCATGAAAACGTCGACCGCCGCCGCTGGCTCGCCACCAGCTTCCTCGCCGTCGGCGTTGTCTTGGTCTCGCGATAACACGAGCATTACCGTCGTCCTGAGCGGAGCGTCATAGCGGACGCGAAGTCGAAGGACCCCGGGAATGTTCATCTCACAACTGCGCGCAACAAGAGCCGACGCAGCGTCATTGCCTCAACGAGCCAACATCCGCATCAACCCACGCACCGGCAGCTCCGGCGTCAGGAACTGCTGCTTTCCACCTGCTGCTCTCGCCACTCTCTCCGCCGCCATCCTCCCACTCCGCGCCGCGCTCTCCATCGTCGAGGGCCAATCCGTCTTCGTCCAATCGCCGGCAAGATAAAGCCCATCCCCGCACGCATCCGCCTCAGGACGAAACCGCTCCAGCCCCGGCGTCACCGAGAAAGTAGCTCTTGCTTCCTTCAACACACCCGCACGCAAAACTTTCGCTGCACGCATCGCCGGAAAGAATCTCCGGAACTCCTCAATGCCAGACGTCAGAATCTCCTCGCGCGTCTTCTTCAACTCCGCATGCGACGCACTGATCACCAGTTCGTAATAGTGCTCGCCCGCGCCACTCCGCCGAATTCGAGACTTATTGAACATCCACTGAATCCGCGTATCCAGCAACGCCGCCTGTTCAATCTCCGTCACCTCGCGGTCCAGCCACAGATGAATCGTCGTAATCGGCGAGTGCACAAAATGCGCAAAGCCCTCCATCATCGTCCGCTGCTCCGCACTCGGCTCCGCAATTGTCGCCAACAGCCTCTGCACCTGTTCGAACGGCAACGCCAGCACGATCGCCTTCGCCGAAACAACCGCACCATCACTCATCGTCGCGCGCCAAACATCACCCACACGCTCAATCCGCTCCACACTCGCCCGCAGCCGCACCTCAGCTCCTTGCCGCGCCGCCAACTCCGCCATCGCCGCATAGAACTCCGACAGCGGCTCCGCCGGCACACCCAACCTTCCGCCCTCCGCCGACTTCAGCAGCGACACGTAGATCACCTTCGCCGCATACCGCGTCGACGTCCTCTCGAACGTATCGTTGAGTGTGCTGACAATGATCGGCTCCCAGAAGTGCTTCACCGCACCTTGGGTCTGCCCCGTCCTCTTCACCCACTCCGAGAACGCCTCATCATCCGCGCCAGGAATCCCGCGCATGAACTCCATCAACCCGCGCGCAATCCCCGCCTTGTCCCGCGCACTCAACATCGGCGCGCCCAGAAAGCTCATCGCGGAATGCGCCGGCGCCGGCAACCCTCCCGGAACAATCTCGCTTCTCCGCGCCTCGCCACCATTGCGCGCCGGCTCGAGAAACGGAATCGCGTCATACCACCGGATCTTCCGCTCCACACCCGCCAGCCTGCACAGATCAATCAAATTCGTGCAGCAACCCAGCAGCACATGCTGCGAATCGATCACCTCATTCAACGCCGGATGCAGATACGAATACGCTCGTCCACCCACATAAGGCTTGCGCTCCAGCAGCACCACCCGAGCACCCACTCCGCTCAGCGCCACGGCCGCCGCAAGTCCAGCAACACCCGCACCCACCACGATTACATCTGCCGCGGCGCCTGCGGCCAAATTGCCGCTCACGCCTGCCTTCTCCGCAGCCGCCACGCCTCTAACAATCCGCGTCCCAGGATCGCCAGTTTCGTCACTGTCGGAACCGACACACGCTTCCGAAACACTGCCTCCGGCTTCGCCGAAATCTTATCCAGCAGCCCCTCATAAATCGACACCAGCACTCGCATGGCCGGCTGCGAATCCGCATCAAGCAGCGGAATCAGCTCATTTGCATCCCGATAAAACACGCCCGCGCGCTTTACCTCGCGCTTCACCAGATCCACCATCTCCTGCGTGATCACCACACCGCGCGTCGCCAGCAACAGATCTTCCAGATGCACGCCTTCGTGCTTCAACTCCGCCATCGGCAGATACACGCGCCCGCGCTCCGCATCCTCTTTTATGTCGCGCAAAATATTCGTCAGCTGAAACGCAATCCCCACATGTTCCGCATAATGTTCCGCGCGCTCATCCGTATACCCAAAAATCCGAATGCAAACCAGCCCCACCACCGACGCCACCAGGTAGCAGTAGCGGTACAGATCCTCAAACGTCGTGTACACCTGAAAGCTGTTCGCCGAGTGTCCGCCTTCGGTGATCCGAATCGACCGCACCACTTCCACCCCCGGCTGCGTCTCCTGCAGATCGAGCGTCGTCCCCTGCACCAGCTTTTCCAGCAGCTCATCGCTGATCCCAAACCTGCGCTGCGTATCGTTCAGCGCGCGAAATACCGGATCTTCCGCCGCAATGCCATGCGGCTTCGCACGCGAGGCCCGCCATGCCTCCGTCCACTCCTCCATCGCCTCGCGGCGCTCATCAATCGTCATCCGCTCATCATCCGCAAGGTCGTCCGCCTTGCGCATGAACGCATAGACCGCGCACATCGCGTCGGACTTATGCTGCGGCAGCACCCGAAAAGCCCAATAAAAATTCTTTGCTTCGCGCCTGGCAATCTCGCGGCACGTCGCATACGCCAGCTCCAGCTCCGATGGCGGAAGCCCCTTCCCTTCAGTCTTCATGCAGCCTGTCCCTGACCCGAAGCCGGCCCCGATCCCCTTCGCGGCAGAACCGCCGCACCCACTCGCCCCACAAGCGCTCCACCCAGCAGCCTCATCTTCGCCACCTTCGTCACCACCGGGCGCGACTTCAGCGTGTCATAATCCTGCGCCGCAATTGCATCCAGAATCGACAACCCGCCCTTAACGAAAAGTGACAGCGTCGCCGCCAGATCGCGCTCAACCATCGTCGCGATCTTCGCGCCGCGCAGCAGCCGCGCTCGCGCATCCGCCACAAGGAACTCCATCAATGCGCGAAAGTTCGCATCAAACCGCCGCGCCGCAATCTGCTCATCCGTCACGCCAAATCGCCGCATTGCATCCGCCGGCAGATACCGTCGGTCGCGGTCCACCCAGTCCGTCACGACATCCTGATAAAAGTTCGCCAGTTGCAGTCCGGTGCAGATTTCATCCGACAGCCGCATCAGCTTTTCATCGCGATACCCGCTGATCAACAACACCAGCCTCCCCACCGGATTCGCCGAATATCTCGAATATTCCTCAAGCGTTTTCAGCGACGCGTGCTTCGTATAAACCTGGTCCTGCTCAAACGCCGTAATCAAATCGTCAAACGGCTGCATTGGCAGTGCGCAGCACTTGATCGTCGGTTGCAGCGCCACATACACCGGATGCCTTGAACGCTCCGGCTGTTCGAAGCACTCATGCAGCATCGCGCGCCACTCCGCCAGCAATCGCGTCGCCGTCTTTGTGTCGCCAACTTCGTCCCCCAGATCATCCGACGTCCTGCAGAACGCATACACGCTGTAAAAGTGCGGCCGCAATTTCTTTGGCAGAAACACTGTCGTCACATGAAAATTTTCGTAGTGCGTCGTCGCCAGTTGCTTGCACCACAGCAGTGCCTGCTCATCGCTCGGCCGCTCCACCGGCGTCAGATAAATCTCCGGCGCACCGTCCAGCTCTCCGAACGCATGCACCACGCTCTGCGACTGCGCACTCATCGCCGCTCTCCCACAAGCTCCGTCGCGTTCGCACTCGTCATCTCTGTCCCACGCCGATGTGGATAGATCACCGTCTTAATCTCCGGCGCCGTTCCCTCGGCCGGCCGCGTCAGCATCCGTTCAAACACCTGCGGCACATCCTCCAGCGACGCTGTTCCCGTCAGGAACGCATCCGCATTGAACTGGCCCGACGCAATCATCTCGAACGCGCGCCGCACCGTGCCAGGCGTGTGATGAAAGCTCGCCTTCAGCGTCAGGTCGCTGTAGTGAATCAGGTTCGTGTCCAGCTTCACCTCCGTGCCCGCCGGCGGCCCGCCAAACCAGTTCACCACCCCGCCTTTGCGAACCATCTGCACGGCCCATTCCCACGCCTCCGGAGTCGCCACGGCCTCAAACACCAGGTCCGCTCCACGGCCATCGGGCGTCAATGCCTTCGCGGCTGCGACAGGATCCTCCACATCCGAAATGCGCACCACATGCTCCGCGCCGAAGAGCTTCGCCGTCTGCACCTGGTCCGTGCGCTTCACCACTGCAATCACGTGGAGCCCTTCAATCGCCGCCGCATGAATAAACAGCAATCCGATCGGTCCCGCGCCCAGCACAATCGCCGTCTGGCCCGCCTTTGCATTTGACTCCTCAAGCCCGCGCACCACACACGCCAGCGGCTCCGTCAGCGCCGCATGCTCCGCGCGCATTCCGTCCGGAATCCGCAACGTATTCTTCCGCACAATCCGTTCCGGAACGCGTATGTACTCCGCATAAGCTCCGTTGTTGAACAGCAAATCGTCGCACAGATTCTGTTGCCCCTGCTCGCAATAGAAGCAGGCATCACACGGTGCAGAGTTCATCGGAAGCACGCGCTCGCCCACCTTGAACTCCGCAACACCCTCACCCACCTCAGCGACGGTGCCGGCAACCTCGTGCCCGAAGAGCCGATCCTTCGTCAGCATCTTCGCGTGATATCCCCGCCGAAACACCTTCAGGTCCGTACCGCAGGTCAGCGCCGCATCGACCCGCACCACCAGCTCCCCGGCACCGGCTTGCGGCAGCGGCACCTGCTCCACCCGCAGGTCCTCTTTCCCACGCAGAACGGCGGCCTTCATCGTGGCGTACATGCCTCTATTCTCGCACTTTCCGTGCACCGAAGCCCTCACGCGCTCTGTTACTCTTAGCCACAGCGGACCGAATGAGATTTCCCTCCCCAGAGGCCTACGCCAAGGGCATCGTCGCCTCAGTGCAGGAGTATTCCCTCCTCACATGGCACGCCATCGCTGCCATCTTTTCTCCACCCCGTTACATCGCCGACACGTTCACCCAGATGGACTCCATCGGCTTCGGCTCGCTGCCCATCGTCATCCTCACCGGCTTTTTCACCGGGTGCGTCCTCACCCTGCAATCTGCCACCTCGCTCCAGCAGTTCGGCGCGGTCAACATGACCGGCCGCCTCGTCGCGCTCTCCATGGTCAAGGAACTCGGCCCCGTGCTCACCGGTCTCATGGTCTCCGGCCGCAACGCCTCCGGCATGGCATCCGAGCTCGGCTCCATGAAGGTCACCGAGCAGATCGACGCCATGCGCGCCCTCGGCACCGACCCCGTCCGCAAGCTCGTCTCGCCGCGACTCGTCGCGACTATCATCATGCTCTTCTTTCTCACCGTCATCTCCGACGCCTGCGGCATCTCCGGCGGCGCGCTCGTGGCGGTCGGCCTCCTCGGACTAAAAGGCAGCGCCTTCTTTCACACCGCCTTCCGCTCGCTCGTTTTCGGCGACGTTATCGAAGGCCTCGCCAAGCCGCTCTTCTCCGGCTTCATCATTGCCACCATCGGCTGCTTCTGCGGTCTGCGCACCACCGGCGGCACACAGGGCGTCGGCCGCTCCACTACCCAGGCCGTCGTCATCAGCTCCGTGCTCATCATCCTCTGCGACTTCCTCGTCACCAAGATGATGATCGGCATCTTCGGAAGATAATCCAGATGGCCAGCCCCGCGACCGCGCCCGCAGCTCCAGTCCTCGATCCCAACACGCCAGTCCTCGAGTTCTCGCGCGTCTCCATCGCCTTCGATCGCGGCCCCGTCCTCCGCGAAGTCTCCTTCACCGTCCGGCACGGCGAGATGCGCATCCTCCTCGGCCCGGCCGGCGTCGGCAAGAGCGTCATCATGAAGCTCGCCAACGGACTCCTCACCCCGGACTCCGGCGAGATACGCGTCTTCGGCCGCCTGCTTTCCTCCCTCACCCCGCGCGAGATGTACGAGATCCGCGCCCACATCGGCATGGTCTTTCAGGAGAGCGCACTCTTCGACTCCCTCAACGTCGAAGACAACGTCGCCTATCGACTCATCGAAGAGCACGTCCCCGAGGCCGAAGCCCACGATCGCGTCGTCGAAGCCCTTCGCTTCGTCGAGCTCGAGCAGGCTATCAACAAATTTCCATCCGAGCTCTCCGGCGGCATGCGCCGGCGCGTCTCCATCGCCCGCGCCATCATCTCCAAACCCGACCTCATCCTCTACGACAGCCCCACCGGCGGCCTCGATCCCATCACCTCGACCACCATCATCGAGCTCATCGTCAAGCAGCGCGATGTCTCCCAGACCACATCGCTCCTCATCACCCACCGCATCCAGGACGCCTTCACGCTCGCAACGAACCGCTTCAACCCCGCGGAAAACAAGATGCAGCTCATCCCCAACGGCGGCATCGACCCCGGCACAAAATTCCTCGTCCTCAACGATGGCAACATCGTCTTCGACGGCACCACCCAGGAGCTCACCCGCACCACCGACCCCTGGCTCGAAGCCTTCATCTCGTGACGCAAAAACAGCTGTCATTCTGAGCGGAGTCGCGGAGCGACGAAGTCGAAGAACCCCGACCGTCTTCGCCTTCCCCAAACCGCTTAACCCTTTTCAGCCACGAACAAACTGGCAACTGAAAACTGATCGCAGAAGACCCAACCACCGAGCCCGCCGGGTGCCCCATTCATGCGTGGCGACCGGGGTCCCCGGCGAGCTTGCTCGCTGGGGTGGTAGAGCGCATGAGTGGGTTCACAGCGTCCGATGAAACAAATCCAACGCCAGCCCGAACATCGCCCTCGCATGCTCCGGGTCATACCTGACGCCCTCGTCGCGCAGAAACGCATGCGCTCCGTTCACCTCATGCCAGTTCAGCTTCAGACCAGCATTGTTCAGCCTGTCGAGAATCAACATCCGCCCCTCCGTCGGAATATGCGGATCCTGCCGTCCCCACACCATCAACAGTTCACCCTTGATCTCGCCCGCCCTCGCCAGCGAATCATCCTGCCGCCCTTGCCCCAGGCTTCCCTTGTGAATGTCCGTCGCGTAGAAGCAAACCGCGCCGCGCACCTCAGGATTCATCGCCGCACGAAACGCCAGGTGCCCGCCGATGCAGATTCCCATCACGCCCAACTTGCCTGTGCAATCCCCGCGATTCGCGAGATGACCCAAAACAACCCGCGCGTCATCGTCAAATCCGTGCACTGGCTTCGTCGTCTTCAGCGTGTTCCCACGATCTGATCCCTCCTGGTCATACTTCAACACCGTGCCCAGCGGCTCATACTCGTGATAAATCTCCGGCACCGCGACTACGTATCCATGCCCCGCGAGCTGCGCCGCCTGTCGCCGAATCGGCTCCGTCACCTGGAAGATCTCCGAGTAAAACAACACACCCGGATACCTTCCCTCTGCCGCCGGCCGCAAGATATGCGTGCGCATCGCGCCACTCGGCGTCTCCAGATCCACAAACTCCTGCACAATTACCATCGCAACAACTCCAGCTTTCTAGTCTGCCTCAGCATGCACATGGCTGTTTCTCATCCACTCGCAACCTCATCGCGCTTCTATGCTTCTTATCGACGAAGGACAGGACAAAAGGTCAGGAGCGCCCATGCCCGACAACGCCGCCGACTACCCCACCTACACCGCCGACCAGGTCGCCCGCGCCGCCCGCGAGCTCCGCGAAGCCGCCGGCGCCTCGCAGGAACACTTCACCGCCGCTCAGGTCGTCAACATGCTCGCCGACGAGGTCCGCCTCCTCCGCGAGCGCGGCTTCTCCGACCAACGCATAGCCGACCTCTTCACCGGCTTCGACATCGAAGTCACCGCCGAAGACATTTCCCGCATCTAGCCACGAAATCTGGGTGCCCCATTCATGCGCAGTCTTATCGCGCATGAGTGGGCTGGCAGCATCGAAACTCACCCCTGTCCCGGCGCCGTCCCAAACCGCATCACCACGCACGTCACATTGTCCGATCCACCACGCGCATTCGCCGTCGCAATCAGCCGCTCGCAAGCCTCCGCCGGAGTGACCGTCGCGTCCGCCACAATCCTTCCTAGCTCCTCATCGCGCATGTGCCGCATCAATCCATCCGAGCACAGCAGCAGCGCATCCCCCGCCTCGACCGCCTCGGTGTAGAAGTCCGCCTGCACATCCTCGTCAATCCCCACCGCCCGCGTAATCGCCGCCTGGTACGGCGACCGCTCCGCCTCCCGCTGCGTCATCAAACCTCGGCTCATCTGCTCCGCCACATAAGAGTGATCCCGCGTCACCTGCCGGGCCACTCCACCCCGCACCATGTACGCTCTGCTGTCACCAACGTTCGCCACAAACAGCTGATTTCCATCCAGCCGCGCCGCTACCAGCGTCGTCCCCATCCCCCGAAACCGGATGTCATAACTCGCTCGCGCCCTCACCGCACGATTCGCCGCCGCCGCCGCCCTGCATAACGCCCGCTTTGTTCGCTCACCGTCGCCGCTCTTGTTCGCCTCAATCTCCTGCCGCGCCACTTCCACAAAACACTCGAGCGCCACGCGGCTCGCAACCTCGCCGCCGGCCATCCCACCCATGCCGTCGCAGATCGCCGCCAGCCCCAGCGACTCCACCACTCCAAAGGTGTCCTGGTTCGTCCGCCGAACCATCCCGATATCGGTTCTTCCGGCGACCTCGAACTCCAGCGAAATCTTCCGCTCCTCCACACCCGATCGCAAAGCCGTATCTCCCAACAGCTTCCACCTCTGCCTTTAAAGCCCCACCAAGTATAGTCACCCCGTCAACCCACCGACCCGTTTCGTCACGGCACGAACCGGGTGGCCTACCCTTTCGCTTGCGAAAGGGGGAGTATCGCGCGTTAAGGCGCGCGAGAAAGAATCTTCCGGCCGCGAAGAGCGCACATGCTTCGCTTCGACGCGCAGCTCGTAGCTCATAGCTCATAGCTCGTAGCTAATCGCACAATCGCTCCACCCCCGCTTCCAATTCCCACAAAACCATGGTTAACTCATCAACGATGCCCATTGCCGAGATCACCGTCTCGAAAGAGGACTACCTCAAGGCCATCATCGAGGCCGAGAGCGAAGGCCACACCGTCATCCCTGCCTTCCTCGCGCAATGGCTCGGCGTCTCCGCGCCCGCCGTGACCAAGGCGCTACGCCGCCTCCGCGAAGACGGCTACGTCAGCGCCACAGACGGCCCGCTCAAGCTCACCACCAAAGGCCGCGAAGCCGCTCACCGCACCGCCCTCCGCCACCATCTCGTCGAGCGCATGCTCTCCGAGATCTTCGGCATGGAGTGGCACCAGATCCACGCCGAAGCCGAGCGCCTCGAGCACGTCATCTCCCCAGCCTTCGAAGCCAAACTCATCGAGCGCCTCGGCGAAGCCGGCGACTGCCCGCACGGCAATCGAGTCCTCCCTGAAACCCCCGCACAGCTCAAGCGCCGCGGCCTGCAGCGCCTCTCTGACGCCGCCGCCGGCTCGCCCGTCATCGTCTCCAGCCTCTATGAGCGCGACGCCCGCCTGCTCGAATTCCTCCATACCCTCGGCATCGGCCCCGGCGTCACTCTCACTCCCGTCTCCCGCAACTATGACGACACCCTCCGCGTCCGCATCGGCTCGCGCGAACTCACTCTCGGCTTTTTCGCCGCCGACCGCATCTGGGTCCGCCCTCCCTCGTCAAAACCCCGGCAGAGCAGCTCTTAATAACCACGGTTAAGTCTTTGTGGCATACTGCATCTAAGAAGTAAGGTGCGGATGTCCACAATGATTCCTGTTGAAGAGATCGATCGGACGGCGGAGCCGCGTCACCACCAGGCCGCTCCGTCGCTTCCCGGCGCCTTCCGCTCCGTACATCTCACCCACACCGGAACCTTCTGGCGCCGCATACTCGGATTCGCCGGCCCCGGCTTCCTCATCGCCGTCGGCTACATGGACCCCGGCAACTGGGCCACTGACCTCGCCGGCGGCTCTCGTTACGGCTACACCCTGCTCTTCGTCATCATGCTTTCTAACCTGATGGCGATCCTCCTCCAAAGCCTGTCGCTCAAACTCGGCATCGCCTCCGAGCGCGACCTCGCGCAGGCCTGCCGCGACACTTACTCCCGCCGCACCTCCATCGCTCTCTGGCTCTTCGCCGAAATCGCCATCGCCGCCTGCGACCTCGCCGAAGTCATCGGCTCGGCCATCGCCTTGCAGCTCCTCTTCGGCATCCCGCTCATCTTCGGCGTCCTCATCACGGGCGCCGACGTCCTCCTCATCCTGCTCCTGCAAAACCGCGGCTTCCGCTACCTCGAAGCCCTCGTCATCACCCTCATCGGCACCATTAGCGTCCTCTTCGCCATCGAAGTCCTCCGTTCCCACCCCGACGCTCTGCCCATCCTCCACAACCTCTTCATCCCATCACGCGCCATCATCACCAACCCCGACATGCTCTACATCGCCATCGGCATCCTCGGCGCGACCGTCATGCCCCACAATCTCTACCTGCACTCCTCTATCGTGCAGACGCGCGACTACCCGCGCACTTCCGCCGGCAAGCGCGAAGCCATCCGCTTCTCCAACATCGATTCCGCCACCGCGCTCATGCTCGCGCTCTTCGTGAACGCCGCCATCCTCGTCCTCGCCGCCGCCGTCTTCCACCGCAACGGCCACTTCGAAGTCGCCGAGATCAACGACGCCTACAAGCTCCTCACACCCATGCTCGGCTTCACCGGAGCCAGCACCATGTTCGCCCTCGCCCTTCTTGCCTCCGGCCAGAACTCCACCATCACCGGCACCCTCGCTGGCCAGATCGTCATGGAAGGCTTCCTCAACCTCCGCCTCAAGCCCTGGCTACGCCGCCTCATCACGCGCAGCATCGCGATCATCCCCACTATCTTCGTCGTCCTCTTCTACGGCGAGCGCGGCACGGCCGACCTGCTCATCCTCAGCCAGGTCATCCTCAGCATGCAGTTGAGCTTCGCCGTCTTCCCGCTCGTACAGTTCACCAGCGACCGCGCCAGGATGGGCGAGTTCACCAACGGCCGCCTACTCAAATTCACGGGCTACGCCGTCGCCGTCATCATCGCCGCACTCAACGCCTGGCTCCTCGTCGAAACCTTCCACCACTCCTGAACATCACCCGCACAAGAAAAAGCGGTGCTCTGGGGGAGGACAAACAGAGCACCGCAAAATCCTACGCATCCGATCCAACTATCGCGACGTCAGCACCCACTCCTGGTTCGTCCCTGCATTGCATCCCCAGGTGTCCAGTTGCGTGCCATTGCTCTTCGAGAACCCCGGCACCTCCACGCACAACCCACTGTTCGAATTCACCAGCCGGTAATTCCCATCTGCCGTGTGCGTCACGATGTACTCCTGGTTACTTCCGCTCAGGTTCGACCACTGCTGTAGCTTCGTTCCATTCGTCGTCCCGTGATTCACCGCATCCAGCACCTTGCTGCTATTCACATTCGTCAGCTGATACAGCCCGTTGTTCAGGTATGACAGCACCCATTCCTGATTCGCCTGGCTGCCGCCCCACGTGTACTGATCCACAATGCCGCCATTCGCGGTCGACCACCCATTCACCTCCATCGCCAGGGCGCTGTTCACATTGCTCAGCTCATACGTTCCCGTCGCCGGGCCTCCTCCGCTCGTAATCAGGCTCTGCAGGTTCGAGGTCAGCGCGGGCAGCGCATCGCCGCTCCACGACGTGTTCATGATCCCGTACGTCTCCGCCGTTCCAAACCCGCTCCCGTGACCGGTCTCCGTCGTCCCATTGAATGCCCAGTACGACCAGTCCACGCTGTACTCCCACAGGAACTGGTGAATGAACCCGAACCAATATCCCAGGTCTGCATTATTTGTGCTGCTCACACACGTGCTCGCCGTGTCGCACGTGCCGAACTCACCAATCCACAGCGGTACCGGACTCTTTCCCGTCACCAGGTAGCCCCACTTCGGATTGATCGTGTTGTACCAGTCGCTGTATCCCGTCAGCCCCGAGTACCAGTAGCCATAATCGTGCGCCTCATACACCAGCCTGTTCGCCGTATTCAGCGTCACCGGCGTACTCGCCACACCCGACAAATCGCCGGCATAACTGATGCCTTCCACAAAAATCAGCAGGTTCGAATTCACACCCAGCACAGCATTGCCGCCCGTCTGTGCCGCGGCATGCCAGTCATCCGCGCCGCCGCCGCCCCACACAGCGGAAATCCGCGGCTCGTTGCGCAGGTCCGCTCCAATCACCATCGGATTGCTCGCGTACCGCGTCGCCATCCCTTCCCAGTCGCTGATCCAGCTCGTCTGCGGATAGCTGCTGTTGTACCAGAGCTGATTCACATCATTGCCGCAGCACCACATCGCCGTGCTCGTGTGATTGTCCAGGATCACCATGATCCCCGCGCTCGTCAGCGCATTCACCACGGCATCAAAAATCGTCAACGCATTGTCGCCTTCGAGACTCGGGTTCGCCGTCAGCGAATAGCTCCCCACCACCGGGTTGCTCTCATACATCTCGTTCGACCACGGCAGCCTCACCGCATTGAACCCGCGGCTTTTAATCTCGCTCACAATCTCCGAGATCGTCTGTGACTCGAGCCCCATCACCACGTAGTCCGAGCCCTCCGCGCCATACCAGTTCACCGCATTCAGCCGTACGCGGAAACCATTGCTGTCGACTATGTACGGGCCCGCCGTATGCAGAGGTACCGCCGGCTGCGCCTTTGCAATGACCGAGACAAGCAGCATCGAAACCACCGCGCTCAAAACCATCACAGCCCACAATGCAGTGCGGCCGGCAACCCGTCTATTAAAAATCTGACCCTTCAGCATTCCTTCTGGATGCACCATGCGTTCACCTGTCTCCTTGTGATGAGTTCCCACTTCAACAGCAAGTACAGACAAGTGGCACAGAGCCCTGCGCTTTTTAGCAGCCGGTTAGAGACCGGTCCCCCAAACCGTCGAAAATCCTAGAGGTCAAACCCGCATCCTGTCAACATTCTTTCGGCTAGGTCCCGGCGCCCTTGGTAACGTGCCCCCCAGTCAGGCCTCACCTAACCATGCTTCCATCCATTCGCCAGTCACGAAAGAACAGTGGCAAGATACTCTGCGCCCTGTAATCATTCGCCTTGGACGCATCGGGGTGAAGGCTCACTCACCCTCTGGAGGCAACCGTGCCGCTGCAGCATCAGCACCCAGCTCCGCCCCACTCCTCGGACCTCGAACCGCAACAAATGGACACATTGCGCAATGAGAACCACGCCGGCACCTCGCCCGAGGAGATTGCGGTCTCGCTCAGAAATCACATGATCCACACCGTCGGCCGTCCACTCGAGCATTCCACCACGCTCGAGAAGTATCTCGGCCTCGCTGCCGTCGTGCGCAATCGCCTCATGGATCGATGGCTCGAAACCATCGAAGGCTATCGTGCGAAGGACGCTCGCGTCCTCGCCTTCCTCAGCGCCGAATACCTTCTCGGTCCGCACCTGGAAAACGATCTCCTGAATCTCGGCCTCACCTCCAATACCGAGCAGGCGCTCCACTCTCTCAACCTCGACCTCAAAGCAATCGCCAACGAGGAACCGGAGCCCGGCCTCGGCAACGGCGGTCTCGGCCGACTCGCAGCCTGCTTTCTCGACTCGCTCTCGACACTCGACGTTCCCGTCATCGGCTACGGTCTGCGCTACGAGTTCGGCCTCTTTCGTCAGGAGATCGAAAACGGCTGGCAGGTCGAAAAATCCGACAAATGGCTGCAGTTCGGCAATCCCTGGGAGATTGCCTCAACCCAGCCAGTCGAAGTCGGTTTCTTCGGCCGCACCGAGACCTACACCGACGATCAAGGCTTGCTCAGGCACCGCTGGGTTCCCGGACAGAGAGTCGAAGGCATCGCCTACGACACGCCGATCCCAGGCTACCGAACGCGAACGGTCAGCCGCCTGCGCCTCTGGAAGTCCCAGGCCGTCGACGACTTCGACCTCAGCGTCTTCGACGCCGGCGACTACGCCGGTGCTGTGCACGACAAAATCGAATGGGAAACCCTCAGCAAGGTTCTCTATCCGCCCGACGAAAACGTCGAAGGCAAGCGCCTCCGCCTCATGCAGCAGTTCTTCTTCACTTCATGCTCGCTGCAGAACATGGTCGGCATTCATCTCTCGCTCGGCAAGCCGCTCACGGAGTTCTCCACTAAGTGGACCGTGCAGTTGAACGATACCCATCCCTCCATCGGTATCGCCGAGCTCATGCGCCTGCTCATGGACGATCACGCCATGGGATGGGACGATGCCTGGAAGGTCACGCAGGCCACCTTCGGCTATACCAACCACACGCTCCTTCCGGAGGCCTTGGAGCGCTGGCCGCTCGACCTCTTCGGCAATCTCCTGCCGCGACATCTCGAAATCATCTACGAGATTAATCAGCGCTTCCTCGACGAAATGCGTCAGCGCTTCCCCAACGACGACGCCCGCATGCGCCGCATGAGCATCATCGGTGAAGACGGCGAGCGCAACGTCCAGATGGCACACCTCGCCGTCGTCGGCTCCAAGGCCGTCAACGGTGTCGCCGAGCTCCACACCCACCTCCTCGAGACCGTCACCCTCCGCGACTTCTACGAGGCCTGGCCCGCGCGCTTCAGCAACAAGACCAATGGCGTCACCCCACGGCGCTGGCTCATGCTCTCCAACCCCGAGCTCACAGGCCTCATCAACGACACCATCGGCACAGCCTGGCACAAGGATCTCTTCCAGCTGCGCGCCCTCGAGCCCTACGCGAACGACACGAACTTCCTCCACCGCTGGCGCTCCACCCAGGAGGACGCCAAAGGACGCCTCGCCGCCTTCATCAAAGAAACGATGGACATCTCCATCGACCCTTGCTCGATGTTCGACGTCCAGGTCAAACGCATCCACGAGTACAAGCGCCAGCACCTCAACGCGCTTCACATCCTCTCGCTCTATTGCCAGATCAAGAACGGCACCGCGAAGAACCTCACGCCGCGAACGTTCCTCTTCGGTGGCAAAGCCGCGCCCAGTTACACCATGGCCAAGCTCATGATCAAACTGGTCTGCACCGCCGCCGACCTCATCAATCACGATCCCCAGGTCAACGGCCTCCTCAAAGTCGTCTTCCTGCCCAACTACTCCGTCACGCTCGGCCAGCGCATCTACCCAACCGCTGATCTCTCCGAGCAGATCTCCACGGCCGGCCTGGAGGCCAGCGGCACCGGCTGCATGAAGTTCATGATTAACGGCTCGGTCACCCTCGGCACACTCGATGGCGCAAACATCGAAATCCGCCAGGAGGCTGGTGAAGAAAACTTCTTCCTCTTCGGCCTCACCGCCTCGCAGATCGCCGATCTCGTCCACGGCGGTTATCACCCCCGCAGCTTCTACGAGCGCAGCCCTCTGCTCCGCGAAGTTCTCGACGGCCTCCTGGACGGCCGCTTCAGCAACGGAGACCGAGACACCCTGGCGCCGCTGGTCAATGACCTGTTGAACAACGATCGCTACTTCGTGCTCGCCGACTTCGACGCCTACTCTGCCGCCCAGGCCGAAGCCGGCGCAGCCTTCGGTGACATCACTCGCTGGAGTCGCATGTCGCTTCTCAACACTGCACGCTCCGGCAAGTTCTCCTCCGACCGCACGATCCGCCAGTACTGCTCCGACATCTGGAAATTGCCTGTCGCGCCCACCGCGGAGGCGCACCCCGATCAGCGCTAACCAGCCTCCGCCTGCTTGACAAACGCCTTCCCCACGGGGCCAGGGAGAATCCCAGCATCGTTGGATTCCATCTTTTTTGTGATTCTAAGTCATCTCTTATGAAGACTTTGCAAGACTATCCCTTTATAATCAATACTTTAGAGGAAGCTGACACCTTAAGTCCAGCGCTAAGTGAAATCGATTGAAGACTTTGCACAAAAAAGTACAGGGGGGAGGGGGGTACCCCTAGGGCTTCAACACAATCTTCATCGAATCCGGCTGTGGATTCGAGGCTAGCCTAACCGCTTCTGCCGCATCTTCCAGCCCGAACCGGTGTGAGATGAGCTTCGTCAGGTCCAGCTTCCCCGAGCGATATCCCTCGAACACCAGGTCAATCCCCTCCTGCTGGATCGCCACCGAGGCCGAATAAGACCCCATCAGCGTCTTCTCGTCCATGCACACCGCCGCCGGATCGAACGGCGCCGTCCCATGCTGCGTGGAGGCGAACAGCATCACCCGCCCCCCCGGCCGGATCGCCTGCATCGCCACCCCAATCAGCGCATCCGCCCCCACCGCCACCAGCGCCACATCCGCCCCCCGGCCACCCGTCGCTGTTTTGCAAGCAGCGACGACATCGCCGCGAGCATCGAGAGGATGGTTGAGGCCGTATTGGGCCGCGATCGCATGGCGCTCCGGATAGAGGTCGCTTGTCAGCACGGTCGCCCCGGTCTGCGCGGCAAGGGCCGCGAGCAGGATGCCGATGCTTCCCTGCCCGATGACAAGAACCGTCTCATCCGGCTCGAGGTTAAGCAGCTTGATGGCTTTGAAGCAGGTGTTTACGGGTTCAATCCATGCGGCCTGCTCGAACGGAATGTCATCGGGGATCTTCACCAGGCCGGCGGTCGTGCTGCCGTCCCCAACAATCCAGTCCATCACGCGGATGTACTCAGCGAAGCCGCCGCCTGCAGCTTCCCCAAGGCCAGCCGTTGTGCCCACTTTTTTGTAGCGCTCGCACTGTGCGAAGGTTTGCTTACGGCAGTAGAAGCATTGCCCGCATGGAATGTGGTGGAAGGCCATGACGCGATCGCCGACGGCGAAGCCACGCACGCCTTCTCCCACAGAAGCGATCGTGCCGGCCATCTCGTGCCCGAAGACGCGCGGCGCGGAATGGGAGCCGGTATGAATTTTCTTGAGATCTGTCCCGCAGATTCCGCAGGTATCGATCTTGACCAGCACCTCGCCTCGGCCTATCTCGGGTACTGGTATCGTCTCTGTTCGTACATCGTCGGGTGCGCGATATACCGCAGCCCGCATGGTCTTTGGTAGAGATTCACTCATTGATTCAAGGATATCGGAAGCTGCGCTTACTCCGTTTCAGCAATCAGAGAACGCAAATTGCTCCAGAGCCTCGCAAGTGCGCGGTTGCTCTCACGACCCAGGCTCATCGCTGATTGCCAACTGCCCGGACGAAGTGCCGTGTGCAGAGCGAAGGCTCCGGTGCGGAAGTGACCGCGAGCGTCAGCAAAGCGGCTCAGCGATTCCATCTCGAAGTCGTGTGCGTCGGAGATGCCCTTGAGGGCACGAAAGCGCAACCCTTTGGCGGCAGCGAGCCGCGCTACGGTCGCGGCCTCCATATCCACCAGCGCCGCGTTATAGGTCGCGAGCAGACGCGACTTTTCACGCACGCCTGCAATCGCTTCGGTTGTGACGAGCACGCGTCGCAAGTCTGACGTGTCACAGTCGAACCGCTCGCCGGTCTTCGCGTCGATGACGGTACTTGCCTCCACCACTTCGCCCGCAGCGATCTCGGGTGAGCACGCGCCGGCGAGTCCAGTCGAGACCAGGAGTTCCACGCCGGACTGCTCCTGAAGCGCGGCTTCGACTGCCACCGTGACGCGAGCAGATCCCATCCCCGCCGCGACGATGACTGCACCGGGGGCGCGGTGCAAATGGATGCCGCGTCGTCGCAGCTCAGACTCAGGCGGTATTCCCTGAACTAGCCCTGAGATCTCGCGCGGAAGTGCCGCGATGATGGCGACCCTCGGTGCCACTATCTTCGGTGACACTAGGGCCTCGTCCGTTTTGGCGGAGTACAGGTCGAATCACGAACGACCAGTTCGGGGTCGACCACGATCTGTTTAGCCGCAGGGTGTTCTTCAGGTGCGGCGATACGGCGTACGACGGCTTCCGCGGCGAGTATCCCCATCGTGCGAAGTGGCTGCCGTACGGTCGTAAGGCCAGGATTTTGGAAGGCTGCGGACTGCACGTCATCGAAGCCTACGACCGAGACGTCCTGCGGCACGCGGAGTCCCGCTTCGCGTAGTGCGCGGATTGCGCCAATGGCGGAGACGTCATTGAAGGTGAACAGTGCGGTGAAACGCGCATTTGAGGCGAGCAGACGTTGCGTCGCGAAATACCCGGGTTCATGTCCAGGCTGATCGCCTTCCAGTTGGGCGACAAGGTTGGTATCGACGTTGAGCTTGGCGCGTCCGGCGGCGTGGCGGATGGCCTGCCAGCGGGGCTCGGTGTCCGAGCTGAAGCTCTGGCCCTTGATGAACGCAATGTCACGATGTCCCAATCCGACAAGATGGTCGATGGCGAGTTCTGCTGCACGGCGGTGGTTGAGCACAATGTTGGTGATGCCCTCGTGTTCGTCCGGACAGGAGACGGTAATCATCGGCAAATGCGGGTGTTTTGTCAGCGGGCTGTCGATAGCGATGATGCCGTCGACGGCGCGGTCAACCATCATGATTTGGGACCGCTCGATGAGTTCGGAGCGGTGATGGTGACTAATTAGGAAATAGAAGTATTCGGCCTGCAGGAGTGCCTGCTCGATGCCCGCGAGGACGGCGGTCGCATAGCCTTCGGAAACCTCCGGGACGAGGACGCCGATGATCATGGAGCGACCGCGGCGGAGGCTACGCGCGAGCACGTTAGGGCGGTAGTTCAGCTCTTCGGCGGCCGCAAAGATGCGATCCTGTGTCGCCTTAGGAATGGATTTAGCCGCCGGAGCTCCGTTGAGCACGCGAGAGATTGCGGCCACGGAGAGGCCGAGGTGTTCGGCAATGATTTTGAGGCTTGCAGGCCGGTTTGCATCACGGCCTTTACTGGGCAGAGGCACAGTTCGAAGTTTGCCACAAAAGGAATGCAAAGCTGACATCCCTAACGAATGGCTTGACATCCAAGCACCGCAGCGCGTACAACACTGTCGTCTTAGGCAAAGGTTTGCCTAAAGAAACTGAACGATCCGGGCTCCCATTGCCGGACGATGCTGTACCCCTTTGGAGGCAATATGCGAATTTCTGTACGGACTGCCTGCGGTTTCCTGCTCGCCGGCATGGTCTCTCTGGCTGGTGTAACGGCCCGTGCACAATTCAGAGCGTCGATTCAGGGCACGGTCGCTGACTCGACGGGCGCTGTGATCCCTAACGCAACGGTCACCCTTCGCGACACCGCGACGAATGCAACGCAGACCGCAACAACCAATGGCGAAGGGATTTACAACTTCGGCCAGTTGCCGCCGGATCACTTTACGATTACGGCCTCCGCGTCGGGGTTCAAGCAGAAGGTACTGCAGAACGTCACGATCATCCCGGAGCAAGCAAACTCGATCAACATTGCGCTCGATCTCGGCGACACGTCTACGACGGTGAACGTCTCGGCGGACACGATATCGGCGATCGATACGGAGACGTCGAACATCGGCGCCACCATCAGCTCGAACGACATTCAGCACACGCCGTCGTTTAACCGCGACGTTTTCACTCTGAGCCAACTCGCGCCGGGAACAGTGAGTGACGGATCGCAGGGCGCGAGCGGTGGCGTGCATGCAACACCCGGGACGCAGGGACCCGGCGGCTCAGGCAACGGCGGTAGCTTCCCCACCGAGAACGGTCCGCAAATGAATGCCAACGGCGGTCAGTATGAGAGCAATGGCATCTCGATCGACGGCATCAGCACGGTGAGCGCGGTTTGGGGCGGAACGACGGTGATCACGCCAAACGAGGACTCGATTGACAACGTTCGCATTGTGACCAACGACTACGACGCTGAGGACGGCCGCTTCTCGGGCGCGCAGACGATGGTTACGTCCAAGAGCGGAACGAATCAGCTCCACGGCAGCCTGTATATCGCCATCCACCGGCCGGGCTTGAATGCATATCAGCCAGCGATCCGCACCTCAAACGGCACTCGCGTGAACAGTCCAGTCAAGGACACGCAACGCTATAACCAGTGGGGCGGCAGCCTCGGCGGACCGATCCTCAAGGACCGTTTGTTTGCCTTCTTCGCGTACGAGACGAGTCCGAACAGCTCGACCTCCACCAGCAACGGATGGTATGAGACATCCGCCTTCCGTTCCGCCGCTCCATCTGGCAGCATCGCCGCGCAATATCTGAGCTTTGCCGGCAGCGCGCCGAGCGGCACCATCGCAGCGTCGGGGGATACCTGCGCCGCTGCAGGCCTGCAAGAAGGCGTGAATTGCAAAACGATCGCGGGTCAGGGCCTCGACATCGGTTCTCCCATCAAAGGATCTCTGGGGACCCAGGACACAACCGCGACCGGAACCGCTACGACGCCGGGCGTCGGTGGCGGTCTCGACGGCGTCGCGGACGTGGCCTACTACACGGTCAGCACTCCTACTACTTCGAACTACCAGCAGTACAACGGCCGCCTGGATTATCAAGCCGGCCAGAAGGACCATCTCTCGTTTGCGATCTACTGGGTGCCGATCAGCAGCACGTTCTACAACGGTGGCGCGCGCGCATATAACCTGTTCAATCACAGCCAGGTCAATGATGCGTTCTCTTTGATCTGGAATCACACCTTCGGTCCGACGTGGCTGAACGAGGCCCGCGCAAACGCGGCGGGCTGGCGCTGGAACGAGCTCACCTCCAATCCGCAGTCGCCGATTGGCCTGCCTGCGGATAACATCAGCTTCTTTGGTCCAGCCTCCGGAGCCACGATCACCCAGTTTGGACCCAACATTGGCAGCCACCTGAACCAATGGACTTACGGCTATCGCGATATAGCGACAAAAGTGATCGGCGCCCACACCATCAAGTTCGGCGGCGAGTACACGAAACTGGAATACCTTAACGCGCCCACAGGAGCCCCGAACTTCCACTTCTATAACATTTGGGATTTTCTCAACGATGCCCCGTACCAGGAAAACGGCGGGTTCAACAGCGTTAGCGGAACTCCGGGAGCGGCGCGCAACGATGAGCGCGAGAATATGTTTGGCGCCTTCATCCAGGATGCATGGAAGGTGAAGCCCAATTTCACCTTGAACGTTGGCCTGCGTTACTCCTTCTTCGGTGCTCTTTATGCCAAGCAGGACAACATCCCGCGCGTGATGTTCGGGGCGGGAACCGCAGCATTCACGGGGTTGACCGTGGCCAGCGGACATAACCTTTGGGAGTCTCCGAAGACCAACCTTGGACCGCAGTTCGGCTTCAACTGGGCGCCGGGCAGCTTCAACAACAAGCTGGTGGTACGCGGCGGATACGGTCTCAACTTCAATCAAGAGGAGATCGCGATCACTGCCAACATCGGCAACAATCCTCCCACGCAGAATTATGTGAACTATGTGTGGGCAAGCCCGACGAACCAGGGAACAAACGGTGCGGACATCATCTATGGAACGTCAGGTAACATTCACTCGCTGAGCGGCTATCCTGCCAATCCCCATGCAATTACGGGGTATAACGCGAACGGCTTGCCCACGGCGGGCAACGCAAACGTCGTCATTTTGGGCAACGGCTATGGACATGTCCCCACAATTTATGTCCAGCACTTCTCACTCGAGAGTGATTACGAGGTCAACAAGGAGATCGTCGCATCGCTGGGCTACCAAGGCAGTGTAGGCCGTCACCTGATTAATCACATGACACCGAACGCGGGTGCTGTGGTGGCCGGCTACGCACTCAATCCACTGATTCCGAATGGCGGTGGCGATTGGTGGATCAACGAGGGAATGTCCAACAACAACGCGATGCTGGTTGAGTTGAAGCATCCGTTCGTGCACCACTTCTCCGCCGACGCGCAGTTCCAGTGGGCGAAGAGCATGGACACAGATGGATCAGGACCGTACTACGAAGATCCATACTTCCCGGAGAACGAGGGCTACTCGTATGGACCCTCGGACTTCAACGTTGGAAAGTCGTTTAAGCTTTTCGGACTCTGGCAGCCGGTCATCTTCCACGGCAGCGCGGGATGGGCGGAGAAGATTCTGGGCGACTGGTCGCTCAGTGGTATCTTCCAGGTCCACACCGGCTATCCGTACTCTCCGAATTACGGTATTGCGCAGTCGCTTTACTGCACGAGCTGCGGCTATACCAACATTCGTCCGTATTATCTTGGCGGCGGTAATAAGGGCGATCACAGTAACAATGCGTTCATCAACGGCACCAACTTTCCCAACAATGTTGTCAACCCGGGTGTAAACGGGACGGTCAACGGCTCGTCAACCATTGTTCAGCAGTCGACCACCTACTTCAACACGCCGAACTTTGCGAACGCAATGCAGGCGGTAAGCGGCAATGGCTCGACGCTCAGTCCGACAGTTGCGCTACCCCCGACGCCAGGTCTCCTGCGCAACGCGTTCGTCGGCCCGAGCTATCGGGATATCGATGCCTCGCTGAGTAAAGGCTTCGGACTTCCGAACACGAGGCTTCTGGGTGAAAACGCGAAGCTTGAGATTCGAGCTGATGCGTTCAACCTGTTCAATATCCTGAACCTCGATCCGGGCAGCGTAACCAACAATGTGACGTCTACCGGGAGCGCTGTAACCGGAGGTTCCCCGTTCGGCACCGATCACACGGCACTCGGAGGCCGCACGATTACCCTCCAGGCGCGGTTCAGCTTCTAGCGTGGATGAATGTACTGGTGGAGGGTGCCCCGGCAGGTGCACCCTCCTCGTTTTCTTGCCTTCAATGACGGACTCGAAACACCAGAAAACCAACGCCCATCCTGAAGCGATCAAGTCTCTTTAGAATCAATATTTTGCGAAATTAGGTCCAAAGGTAAGCCCCCTGGAATCAAGATTTTGCACAAATTTCAGCGGGGAGGGGGGTCTCACCGGTTATGCAGACGCTTCGCAGGCCGATTGTGTACGCCGCTGCAGCGCTGTTTGTGCTACTCGGGACAAGATTTGCGTGCGCGCAGCAGGATGAAGAGATCACCATCGATGCGCGCGCAACGACGACTCCGTTTCCGCATTTCTGGGAGGAGATGTTTGGGTCAGGGCGTGCCGCGCTGGTGATGCGCACGGCCTATCAGAACGATCTGACAGCAGTGAAGCAAGCTACGGATGTGAAGTATCTACGCTTTCACGCGATTCTTCACGATGAGCTTGGGGTTTACAACGAGGATGAGCACGGCAATCCGGTTTACAACTTCACGTATGTGAACGAGATCTACGAGAGCCTGCTGGCGCAGGGTGTGAAGCCAGTCGTGGAGATCAGCTTCATGCCTAAGAAGCTGGCGTTCAATCCCGATGATCTGCATCCGTTCTGGTACAAGCAGAATGTTTCGCCACCGAAGAGCATGGAGCGGTGGGACGATCTGATGCGTGCCTTCGCGCAGGATCTTGTCGATCATTTTGGGATCGATGAGGTTGCGACGTGGTACTTCGAGGTCTGGAACGAACCGAACATTGACTTCTGGGGCGGGATTCCGCGGCAGGATTCTTACTTCGATCTGTATGCGCATACCGCGCGTGCGCTGAAGTCGGTTTCGCCGAGGCTGCGTGTCGGCGGGCCGGCGACCGCCGCGGCGGCATGGGTGCCAGGGTTCCTTAGCTATGCGGCGGAGAATCACGTGCCGGTGGATTTCGTGAGCTCGCATGGCTATGACGATGAACCGGTAGAAAGGCTGCTGGGCAAGGATCAGCCGCTGCGCGACAAGGACATCATCGAAGAGGACCGCACGTGCGCAGCAGTGGCCAAGGTCAGGCGACAGATTGATGCGTCACCGATGCCGCATCTTCCGCTGCTGTGGACGGAGTGGAATGTACCGGGCAAGGACACGCTGCGCGACACGCCGTATGTCGGGCCCGCGCTGGCCGAGGCGATTCGCACGTGCGATGGCCACGTGGATATGCTGTCGTTCTGGACGTTCTCGGATGTGTTTGAGGAAGGTGGGCCGGCGCAGCGTCCGTTTGAAGGGCAGTTCGGGTTGAGGGCCACCGGCGGGATCAATAAGCCGAGCTTCTATGATTTCGCGCTGCTGCATCAGCTTGGGACCGAGCGAATTGCGAATCCTTCGCATGATGCACTGGTGACGCGGCTGCCGGACGGATCGCTGGCTATTGCAGTGTGGAATCTGGCGTCGGTGGATCAGCCGCGGGAGTCCATCGTGACGCATCACGTGACACTGCATATCAGTGGGGTTGCGGCGAATGCTTCCACTTCCCTTCAGCAAGTCGATGAAGATCACGGCAATCCAATGAAGACATACCTGGCAATGGGGAGACCACGTTATCCGACGCGAGCGCAGGTGCAGCAGATGAATATGGCATCGGCTCTGCCCGGGGCGGAACACCTCACGCTACACGATGGCAATCTCAACCTCGACCTCAAGCCTAACGAGCTCGTTCTGCTGCACGTTGGAGGAGACGCCTCAACGCGCAGCAGCCACAGTTCCAGCCATAGGAGTGACGCTCATGAGTAAGCTGCGGGCGCTGGCGGCCTTTGTCGCAACGATGATGTTGGTTCCACTTGCTATCGCGCAAAGCGCGGCGCCGGTTCCAGTCGACGTCACGATTGACGCCGCAGCAGCAACAACTCCGTTTCCGCACTTCTGGGAAAAGACATTTGGATCGGGGCGGGCGATTCTCTCTCTGCGCGAGAGCTACCGCACAGATTTGATGACGGTGAAGGAAGCTACGGACTTCGAGTCGGTCCGATTTCACGCGATCTTCCACGATGAGGTTGGCCTGTACGATCCGGATCGAAAGACGATCGAATTCGCGCAGACGGCGGGCAAGACGGGTACGGCTTCGCAGGGCACCTCTGCATACAACTTCTCTTACGTTGACCAGATCTACGACGGATTGCTGGCGCGGCACGTGCGGCCGTATGTCGAAATGAGCTTCATGCCGAAGAAGATGGCCGCCGATCCGAATAAGCTGCATCCGTTCTGGTACCATCCGGTGGTTTCGCCGCCGAAGGACTACGCTGAGTGGGATGCGATGATCCACGCATTTGCGCAGCACCTGGTGGATCGCTATGGCCTGGATGAAGTGGCGAACTGGAAGTTCGAGGTGTGGAACGAGCCGAACCTCGACTTCTGGGGTGGCGAGCCGAAACAGCCCACGTATTTCGAGCTCTATGACCACACTGCGCGCGCGATCAAATCGGTGTCGCCGCGGCTTCAGGTAGGAGGGCCTTCGACCGCGCAGGCGGCGTGGGTGACGCCCTTTCTTCAGCATGTGAAAGAGGCGAACGTTCCGATCGATTTCGTCTCAACTCACGTTTACGCGAACGATACGGCGAAGGATGTGTTTGGCACGGATGAACAGATTTCGCGTGACGAGATGGTGTATCGGTCGGTGAAAAAGGTGCACGATCAGATTGCGAGCTCGCCCTTCCCTAACCTGCCGCTCATCTTTTCCGAGTACAACGCCAGTTATGCGAATGAGCCGGATGTGACGGACACGGACTACATGGGGCCGTGGCTCGCGAATACGATTCGGCAGTGCGATGGCCTGGTGAGCAACATGGCGTATTGGTCCTTCTCCGATGTGTTTGAGGAGCAGGGCGTGGTACGGTCACCGTTCTACGGCGGGTTTGGCCTGATTGCCGCGGACAACATCCCCAAGCCGTCGCTGAACGTATTCCGAGCGCTTCACAAGTTGGGTACGAAAAGGATTCATGTTGAGTCGGACTCGGTGCTGGCCACGACGGGACCGAACGGGCGCGTGGCCGTGGCGCTGTGGGACTATGCTCCGCCGGATGGGACGGGGCCGCGTTACACGATGCCGAACGGGCCTGCCGGGCCTTCGAAGGCGTTCACGGTCACGCTGCAGCACGTTTCCGCAAATGCCGGGGTGGAGATCTGGCGGGTGGACGATGACCATGGCAATGTGATCAAGGCGTTCAATGCGATGGGCCGTCCGGTGGGCGATTTGACGCAGCGACAGATTGAAGAGCTTCGGGTCGCCGGCGCAATGGCTCCGGCGGAACATACGCATCTCCGGAATGGCAAGCTGCAGCTTACGGTGCCGGCTCATGGACTTGCTGTCGTCCTTGTGGAACGCTGATCCGTCACACTAGAAGCGATGGACCGCCGACACGTTTTGAAGCTTCTGGCTGCAACCGCTGCGCTGCCTGGGCTGGCGCCCAAGGTGCGCGGCCAGGCTGCGCAGACTTCGGTGACCGCCCCGCCCTACCGACCTACGACCGCAGACAGCACTTTTCTGGACGATCTTCAGCGGCGCGCGTGCAGGTTCTTTCTGGAGCAGGGTAGTCCGACGACGGGCCAGGTCCTGGACCGCGCAAAGGCGTTTGACCCGCCAGGCGTGCGCGACAAACGACGCATGGCGTCCATTGCTGCGACCGGGTTTGGGCTCACAGCGCTATGCATTGCGGATCGGCGTGGGTACATTCCGCATGCGACCGTGCTCGCACGTGTGCGGAATACGCTGCGATTCCATCACGACAAGATGGAAGACAATCATGGATTCTTCACGCACTTCAATGACATCGAAAGCGGATATCCGTATCAAGGGAGTGAGGTCTCGCCGATTGATACGTCGCTGCTTCTTTGTGGTGTGCTGACGGCGCGGCAGTATTTCCGGCGCGATCGTGAGATCTATCAACTGGCAACCGATCTTTACCATCGCGTCGACTGGCAGTGGATGCTGAACGGCGGAGATATGTTCGCGATGGGGTGGCGGAATGGAAATTTTCTGAGCGGTCGATGGAATCACTACTGCGAACTCATGATGATGTATCTGCTGGCGCTCGGATCACCGACGCATCCGATTGACGCGGCATGCTGGAACGCGTGGGAACGGCCAGTAATGCACTTCGAGGACTTCACGTATATCTCGGCCGCTGATCCGCTTTTCGTTCATCAGTACAGCCACGCGTGGTTCGATTTTCGTAAGAAGCGGGATAAGTTCGCGAACTATTTCGAGAATTCGATCACGGCGACACGTGCGCATGAGGCGTTTTGCCTCTCGCTGGGGCAGCCGTATTCGGCCGACTACTGGGGCATCTCGGCGTCAGACACGCAACATGGGTATCGAGCGTGGGGTGGGCCGCCGGCGCATGGCGGCATTGATGGATCCGTTGTGCCGTGTGCCGCCGGAGGGTCGCTTGCATTTGTGCCGGAGGACTGCCTGCGAGTGCTGCGTGCGCTGAAGCAAAACTATAGCGACAAGGCGTGGGGACGATATGGATTCTGCGATGCGTTTCATCCGCAGGCGGATTGGTATGACGCGGATTGCCTTGGAATCGATCTGGGCATCACGGTCGTGATGGCGGAGAATCTGCGGACCGGTTTTGTGTGGAACACGTTCGCGCTCAATCCGGAGGTTGCTGTTGCGTTCCAGCGAGCCGGATTCCACCCAGGCTGACGCGATTATGCCTGCTGTGATTCGCGGAGCTTGAAACGCAGTCGACAATCTTCGCCAAACCACTGAATGTAATTTGTCCCCCACGCGTTGTTGAACAGATTGCAGTGGACGCCTTGGCTGAGGTCTGGCTGGTCCTGAGAGAAGTTGAGCGGAGATCTCTCTCCGAGTGCGACAACAGGAGCGTCGATCGTATCGACAAACAAAGTGCTCTTACCGGAGCGGCAGCTGAAGCCGGAAGAGAGGCTGTGCATGTGACGGGCGCCGGCGACGACAACATCGTCCGGTGAGATGGCCTCGGAACACTTTTCGAATGTCCACTGAGCATCGTCGGATGTTTGTGGATTGAACGAAAGCCAGAGGGATTCCGGAAGACGCGTGGACGGTTTACCGAACCACGAGACGGTCATTGAGATTGTGGGTTCGGCATCCGGAAGTGAGATCTCCACATAGAACCGCTGCGGGAATGACGCCATACCAGATTCGAAAGCTTTGCGATCCTTGATGCTCGAGGCGATGATGATCGTGTGGCCGTCGTCGTCCTTCTTCGTGTGGATTGAGTCCACGGTTGGGTACCACGTCTTGCTAACTGCACCGATGCGATCGATGTTTGGTTTGCCGAAGTCTTTGGTGATCCAGTCTGCTTTCGCAATGATGTAGTTCTTGAAGAAACGGTCGTAATCCTCGGTCGAAAGCGTCTGATAGGCGAGCACGGCGAGGGGCTTGTCTGACGAGGCCCATTCCTGGCCCGAGCTCTTGCTCAACAGACGGTGGAGCGCTCCAGTCTTCGGATTGATCTGCACGCGGAAGTGTTCGGATTCGATCTCTCCGCCGGCGTGCAGGTGATGTCCCTTCGAGGGTGATGGCTCGTGAGCATCGAGCGTCGCAATCGCCTCCTGACTCTCCTTCTGCAGCGCGACGGGCAATGTCGCTAACGCTGAGAACAGGTCCTGCCGCTTCTCCTGCCAGCTATAAGTGACTACCTGGTAATTCTTCGTCGGCAGCATGCGGGCCAACTGATCTGGCTTGTAGTTGTCGAAGTCCAGCCACGTCTTCGTGTCGGTGCCCCAGGTGTGTTCGGCTTCAAGGAGAAGATCGGAGAGGAGAGCTAGATCCGTCTTGTCGCCGCACTGAAATTCGCCACGGGCAATCCATGCATTACGCAGACGGGACACTTCCCTGTAGCGTGCCACCTTGATGGGATCGCTGGGAACACCGTAGATCCAGGTATCGCCGATCTCCTGAGTCACGACGGGAAGGTCAGCGCGATGAGGCTCTACGGCTTCGGCAATCTGGCCGAGGCCGGTCGCTGTGATTTCAGCGTTCGGAAAACGCTTCTTCAGATTCGCATAGATGGCTTCAATCTCTGCAGGAGTGTGCGGGCCGCTGTTGTCTCCGCGGACTTCTATGTCAATTGCGAGATCGGAGTTGGGTACGACTGTGATCCCGCCGTAGTTGTGGTGATACATGACTGTCAGTGAGGCACCACGCGTGTCTTTCCACAGGAAGAGCGGCGGGAGAGTTGCGGGACGACTTCCGCCGTTCACGCCAATGTCGAGGAAGGTGACGCCACCTTGAGCAAGCGGCGTAACGAGGCCGCGCGTATGTCCCGGCACGTCAGTCATCTTCGCGCCCGTAGTTTTCTTACCGAACCTCGTATCGAGCGAGCGAGAGATCGCCAGGCTGCCAGAGATCTGGGATTCATCCATCAGCTCCGTCTGCCAGTTGAACGGCAGCGCGTGCCAAGCAAGATCGCCGTCGGCGATTGCCTGCTCTGCGTCTTTTCGCACAGTGCCGGAAGCTTGTTCGAGATATCGGTAGAGCAGCCAGGACCCGGTGGTCCAAACGTAGCGGGGCTTTCCCTGCTGACGCGACTCGCGCGCGACTCGAATCGCTGCCGGGAAATACTGCTGGAAGTATTTCTGTACAACGTGTTGCTGGGTATCAATAAAACCGGCATCGAAGTGACACTTGAACATCACCAACACGCGGCGAACATGTTCGGCATCCTGCGATGATGGAGATTGCATCCCCCAGGCGCGCTCTAAGGAACCGGAAGCGAAAGCACCGCCAGTGGCCAGCATTGCAAGGAGAAAGTCACGTCTTTGAATTTGCGTGCTCACGGCACAACCTTTCGATCGCTGCGAAGTCGCTGCATCGCATCGATAGTACAATCATTTGTAATCGATTGACTATTGTCTGTGGCGTTCAATATAGTGGGCCTCGCCCACTCATTTCCTCGCGCCCACCGCTTACAAATTATCAGGAGACAGATTGACGATGCGCAAGAAGCTTACACCGGGAAAAGCCGCAGGACTCAAAGCGGTTGCCGATCATCGCGGAGTTATCGCTGCGGCTGCCATGGATCAGAGAGGACTGTTGAAGCAGATGCTGGTCCGGGAGCTCGGAGGCAAAGAGCCGACGAACGACATGATGTCCGAGTTTAAGGAGATCGTAGCGCGTTCGCTCACTAAGCATGCGTCGTCGATTCTGCTGGATGTCCAGTACGGCTTAAAAGCTACGCACAACATCAATGGGAAGGGATTGCTCCTGGCCTATGAGCACGCCGGCTACAGCCCGGATAAACCGGAGCGGCTGCCGTCCTTGTCTGATGGCTGGTCGGCGCTGCGCCTGAAGGAAGCCGGTGCGGATGCAGTAAAGATTCTTGTGTATTACACGCCCTTCGAAAAGGAGTGGGTAAACGAACAGAAACACGCCTGGGTGGAACGTGTGGGAGCCGAGTGTCGCGGAGCCGATATACCGTTCTTTCTCGAGTTCCTCACCTACAGCGTGCATGGCGAGGATGAAAAAGGACCCGAGTTCGCACGCCGGAAGCCGGAGATCATTCTCGCTTCGATGGAAGAGTTTGCGAAGGAACGCTATGGCGCGGACGTGCTGAAGGTCGACGTTCCCGTTCAGATGGCGTACGTCGAGGGAACAAAGGCGTTCAAGGGCGATGCAGCGTATACGCGTGACGAGGCGAAGAGACTGATCCGGGAAGCCGCGGACAAGACAGATCTGCCAATCGTGTATCTCTCTGCAGGGGTGAGCAGCCCCGTGTTCATCGAGACACTGGAACTGGCTGCAGATGCGGGTGTGGAGTTCCACGGTGTGCTGGCCGGTCGTGCAACATGGCAGGATGGCGTTCCCGTGTACGTGAAAGAGGGACCGGAGGCACTGGAGAGATGGATGGACACGCAGGGCGCGCAGAATATTGAGAATATCAATCGTGCACTGCGGCTGGCGAAGCCATGGACCGAAGCACGAGCGATGCGCGGTTAGGTTCCGAGCTCCGTAAAATGTCGATGGGTGAGAGTGGGGTACGCGTGCCGGAGATAGCGGAACGGCAGAGAGAAACAGCCGGCTCGGGTGTGGAAGATGCGGTCTACCGGCGGCGCTGGCTCATCCTCGGGCTGCTGTTTTCCATCACGGTAATCAACTTCATCGATCGTCAGACGCTGTCTGTGCTGGCGCCGGTTATTCGTTCCATCTTCCACCTGACAAACGTGGAGTATGGGCGCATCGTCGCGGCGCTGCAGTTCGGCATGATGTCCGGCGAGTTCCCAATGGGCTACCTGATGGATCGTTGGGGAACGCGGCTGGGAATCTCCCTGGCGGTGGCGTGGTGGTCTTCCGCAACGGCCGCCCAGGTGTTTGCGAAGTCTGGCACTCAGTTTGGATTGATCCGTTATTGGATGGGAACGGGTGAGTGCGGGAACTTCTCAGGTGGCGTGAAGACCGCGACGAGACTCTTTGCGCCATCGGAACGAACACTGGCTATTGGCATCTTCAACAGCGGCAGCATGGTTGGAGCGACGATCGCGCCTCCGCTGATCGTGTATCTTCTGCACCGCTTCGGATTTCGCGCAGCGTTTCTGGTGCCGTCAGCGCTCGGAATCATCTGGGTGATCGCCTGGTGGTTCGTCTATCAGCGTGAAGTCGTGCCACCGAGAGAGGTTCGGCAGGGGCAAAAAAAGATTTCACTTCGCGAGCTGCTGAGCGATTCGTCCGCCTGGGCCGTGATGATGTGCAGGTTCTTCGTTGGGCCTGTAATTCAGTTCTACTGGTACTGGATTCCGAGTTACCTCTACAGCGTCCGCCACATGACGTTGATGCAGGTCGGCTTCGTGAGTTGGATTCCGTTTCTGATGGGAGACGGTGGAAACATTTTTGGCGGATGGGCTGCCGGAGTCCTGCTGCGCCGTGGCGTTCCGGTCGCCAGCACGAGGCGCTGGCTAATGTACGGAAGCAGCGCCTTCTGTTTCGCGAGCATGCTTGTGCCGTTGGCCCGCGGCAGCGGTTTGGCACTTGCGCTGATCGGCGTTGCAGTGTGCGCGCACAACTTCCTGTCAGCAAATATGTATGGAGCGATCACCGACCTGTTTCCGGATGCGAAGGTCGGCCGTGCCACCGGGCTGACCGGAGTGGCTGGCGGTCTCAGCGGACTGCTGTTCCCTCTTCTCACAGGCATTCTGGTCGATCGCTTCTCCTACCGGCCTGTTTTCGTCCTGATCGCAATCATGCCTCTGATCGGGACCTTCGCGCTCTTTATCCTGGGCCGAAAGTACCGGACCACGAGCCTGGCATATTCTGCTTCGTAATGCATTGACAATCAATCGCAATCGATAATATCGTGGGACCCAACCAAAGAACTCAACGATGCCTGAATCAAACCTGATGATCGTGCAAGGCGGCGGCCCGACGGCTGTCTTCAACGCCAGTCTTGCGGAGATCATTGCGGAAGCTCAACGGCAGCCTTCGATCCGATCGATCTTTGGCTCGCGTTATGGAATCGGGGGCCTGTTCGATGACAGGATTGTCGATCTTACGGATGCGTCTATCGCTGATCTCGAGCTTTTACGCAGGACGCCCGGCGCGGCATTGGGCTCGTCACGTCATAGTCCGACCGAATCGGAGTTGAAAAAATCGCTCGAGACTCTCGACCGGTTGAAGATCGATCTCCTGTTATTTCTCGGCGGCAATGGAACGATGCGTGGCGCCGAGATCATCAGCAAACACTGCACCTCGCAGGGGCTTGATATTCGAGTTCTCGGCGTTCCGAAGACGATCGACAATGACATTGCCGCAACGGATCGTTGCCCCGGGTATGCGAGTGCAGCACGTTATATCGCAACGGCTGCACAGGAGCTTGCTGCAGACCTGCGTTCCCTTCCCCAGCCGGTCACGATTCTGGAGACGATGGGGCGTTCGGTCGGATGGATTGCGGCCGCGACGGTACTCGCACGGACGAATGACGACAGCGCCCCGCACCTCATTTATGTTCCCGAAGTGCCGTTCGAAACTGAAGCCTTTCTTTCCGATTTGAGCCGCATTGTTAAGCGGATTGGTTGGGCCGTTGTCGTGGTGGCGGAGGGAATCAGGCATGCGGATGGAACGCTCGTGTATGAGAGCAGTGATTCCTCCCAGAGCGACCCCCTTAAGCGGCCGATGACGGGCGGCGTCGCGCAACATCTCGCAACGATTGTCAGCCAACGTCTCGGCATTCGGTGTCGCAGTGAAAAGCCAGGTCTACTGGGACGAGCATCCGTGGCCTGTACTTCAGCGCGTGATGTTGAAGATGCGCAGCAGGTAGGACGGGCAGGCGTGCAAGCGTTGGTATCGGGACAGAGAGACGTAATGATCGCGCTTGAGCCTCTCGGGTCGGAACACGCCACTCGAATCGTTCCCTTGGCGCAGGCTGCCGGCCACGAACGCACGATTCCGGACAAGTGGTTGCAGAGCGGCCCGATTCCGGTTAGCAAAGGATTTATTGACTACGTGCGTCCGCTGGTTGGGCCACTTGAGCAGCACATCACTGAACTCGGCAGAGCTGTTTGCGAGATAGGAGCAAAGTAACGATGGAGACGCAGCAAGCAACCTTGAATGCTCCGGTCGGAGTTCTGATCTTCGGCCGCAAGCGCCCGGGCTTTGACCAGGACTGGAATGCGGAGATGCGCGACCGCTGCCGCAAAGCTCTTGCGCAACTCGGTACGAGCGCGATTGGGGTCGACACGATCGTCCTCGATGATGAAAGCGTGAATGGGACGCTCGACAAAATCGTTGAGGGACGTTGCCGTGCACTTATCGTGATTCAGCCTTCCCTCGCGGATGGCCAGTATGCGCTCACGGTCAGCCAACGCTGGCGCGGTCCGGTCATATTGTGGGCGACGCCCGAACGACCCGGCGACGGAAAAGTGAGCTCGTGCTCGCTGGTCGGTCAGCATCTCTGGGCGTCGATCTTGCGCCAGGCAGACCGCCCGTTTGAGTTCGTGTATGGAGCGCCGGAAGACGTTCAAGCGGAATTGCGCAATGCTATTGCACTCGCCGACACAGTTCAGCGGTTAGGTTCCGCGAAACTTGGCGTTGTCGGCACGCATGCACCTGGGTTCCTGGATCTGGCTGCCGACCCGTTTCTCATTCGTAAGACCTTCGGATTGCAGCTTCATCCGCTGAGCCTTCCGCAGTTCATTGAACGCGTACAGGGGATTTCGTCGGATCAGGTCACGGCCGACCTTGAGCGGGTTCATTCACTTGGCCTGCGTGAGACTGGCGGCGGCTCTGGGCCTGCGGACGAGCTGCTCTCGGTCAATTCGCGTTTTTATCTTTCGATTCAGAGCCTCATGCAAGAGACGAATCTGGACGCACTGGCGCTGCAGTGCTGGCCGGAGTTGCCAAATGTGCTCGGGCAGTGGCCGTACTTTGCGGTCTCCAGGCTTGGATCGGAAGGCAACGCGGTATCGATCGAAGGCGATGTGGACGGCGCAATCGGAGCTCTCATAGGCCGATTCCTGGGTATCGGGCCAGGTTTCCTTTCCGACTGGCTGGAGCACGACGCAAATACGATCTTCTTCTGGCATCCCGGCATGGCTCCGCTGGATATGTGCAACGCCACGGGATGCGACGAGGAGCCGACGCTGGGCGGCCACTTCAACGGGGCGCGACCTTTCGTCGTTGATGGCGCATTACAGATCGCCGGCGATGTCACCGTCTCGCGGATATGGCGGTGCGACGGGCGATATCACTGGACCGCATTCGAGGGCCGCTCTCTCCCGCCGCGCCGAAAAGTCACAGGCAATAGCCTGCTGGTTGAGGTGGATGGAGGACAGGTTCCTGAACGCTTCGACCGGCTGATTCATGCCGGACTGCCCCACCATGTGACGCTGCACTTCGGGCGCCACGCAGAGAGCTTCCGGAAGCTGGCGAGGGCGCTGCGCGTGGATTGGCAGGAGTGATTAGGAATGGGAAAAACTTCGGGCCGGGTATGAACGTTTGACAGTTTACAATCTATTGCCGCTAGAGATTGTGCCGATTGAGTTCGGCTGAAGGAAAAGCTGATGCCCCGGAACGCTACAAAAACTCGAGTGGCAAGACATGAGATCCGTGAAGAGATCGAACGAAGAATACTCTCCGGCGAAAGCAAGCCAGGAGAGCGACTGAGTCAGCAGAGTTTAGCCCGGGAGTTGGGTGTTGCTCAGGGCACGGTGCGAGAGTCCTTGTTGGAATTGCAGTGGCTGGGCCTTGTTGAATCCATCGACCGTCTGGGTGTTTTCGTCGACAAACTGGATGTGGGCCGCATCTGCGAGGCATACCAGCTCCGCGAAGTTCTTGAAGGCCTCGCAGCTCGGCTTGCCTGCAATAACGCGGGGCGCGCCGACATCGCAGCTCTTCGGTCTATGGCTGACCAAATTTACAAGATGGCTCAGGAGGATGACGCGGAGACAGCGTCAGTCGATCGCCAATTTCACCTGCGCATCGTGGAGCTGGCACGAAACAACACACTCATGCGACTCTCGCAGACATATCGCGCGCTCGGCATGACAGTCCGAGCATATCGCGAGCCGGCGGTGATTCATGCCGAGCACCATCGGATTGTCGAAGCCATTGAGCACAACTTTGCAGAAGAGGCTGAGCGTCAGGCACGCAATCATGTTGTTGGTGCGCGAGAGATGATCGAAACGCTCGCACGGCAAGGAAAATTTATACCGCAGTGGGTGAAATAGATGTCGACGACTGTAATTGGAGAAAAGACGGACCTTTCGCAGGACAAGCAGCATCCGTATGGCTCGTATATCGCCGGTAAGTGGATTAATACACCGGAACAGATGGAGGTCGTCGATCCTTCCACTGCTAAACCATTCGCAAAAGTCTGCTCGATCCAACAGGAACATGTCACGGCCGCACTTGAAGCAGCAGACAAGGCGTTTCGCGAGTGGAGACAACTCTCCGCTCTGGAGCGCGGAAATATCCTGCGCCGCGTTGCGGATGAGTTGATACGCAGGCGAACCGAAATCGCGCGGACGATAACTCTGGAGAACGGAAAACCTCTTGCACAGAGTGAGGGTGAGGTTGCGATGTCTGCAGATCACCTTTATTGGTTCGCCGAGGAGGCGCGCCGCGTCTACGGACGCAGCATTCCGAACCAAGTGAAGGGCAAGCGGCATCTGATCGTGAAAACGCCGATTGGAGTCGTAGGGGCGATTGCGCCGTGGAACTTCCCTCTCGTTCTTTCCGTTCGCAAAGTGGCGCCAGCTTTGGCCGCAGGCTGCCCTGTCATCCTGAAGCCTGCCCGCCAAACGCCTCTGTCTGGCGTACATCTTGCGGAATGTATGGAGACTGCAGGTATACCGCGTGGCGTCTTTCAGTTAGTTATCGGCAATGCGGCAATGATCTCGGAGAACCTGCTCTCGAGCCCGGTTTGTCGAAAGGTTAGTTTCACCGGATCTACGCAAGTTGGCCGCCTTCTGATTCGAAATGCAGCCGAGACAATCAAGCCCCTCTGCCTCGAGCTTGGCGGGCTTGCTCCGGTGCTGGTCTTCGATGACTGTGACCTCGACGTTGCTGTGCGCGAGACAGTGATTGCAAAGTTCCGCAATACAGGTCAGTCCTGCATTGCAGCCAATCGTATTTACGTCCAGAAGAAGATCCACAAGGAGTTCACCGACCGATTCTGCGCGGCCGTGTCGAAGCTTCGCACCGGACCCGGCCTCGAACCAGGAATCGACGTCGGCCCACTTATCAATCAGTCTGCCGTGGACGCAGCTCTGCAGCAGGTACAAGACGCGGTGAGCAAGGGTGCCCGCCTCCTCACAGGCGGCAAACGCATCGGGAACCTGACAGGGTTCTTTATCGAGCCGACGGTTCTGGATGATGTTCCAGCCTCGGCCACCTGCATGTGTGAGGAGACCTTTGCTCCCGTCGCGCCAATCTCCACCTTCGAAACAGAAGAGGAGGTGCTGGAGCGTGCAAATAGTTCTCCCTACGGCCTGAGCGCCTATGCCATGACTTCCGACCTCAATCGGATGTTGCGTCTCAGCGAGCGGCTCGAGGCGGGAACGATTGGCATCAACGATGGTGCACCCACCGTCAGTAGTGCTCCATTCGGTGGCGTGAAGCAAAGCGGATGGGGGCGCGAGCTTGGAATTGAAGGGCTGGATGCCTTCCTCGAAACAAAACACATTTCCATCGGCAACCAAATCTGATGGATTGACTTTAGAAGGAGCTGTTGATGATTCACTTTCTCGTCCATGACGCCGCAGACAACGTTGGCGTCGCAGTCGTTGATCTTGAACCAGGCACCGATTGCGTCGGTAGAAACCTTACGGATAACTCAACGTTGAAGGCTCACGCGGAACAAGCAATTCCGCTGGGGCACAAACTTGCGCTCAAGGACTTTGCGGTCGGCGATACCGCAATCAAATATGGCTGTGAAATTGGCAAAAT
This sequence comes from Acidobacteriaceae bacterium, assembly GCA_035944135.1. Classification (NCBI taxonomy): domain Bacteria; kingdom Pseudomonadati; phylum Acidobacteriota; class Terriglobia; order Terriglobales; family Acidobacteriaceae; species Acidobacteriaceae bacterium. The sequence continues at coordinate 681,997 of DASZBM010000002.1, read as the reverse complement.
TGTTGCACCGATCAAGGCCGGCCAGCATGTTCACACACACAATCTGAAGACGAAGAGGTGGGCATAGTTATGAAGAACAGAACAGTGCTGGGTTACAGACGAGAGAACGGTCGCGTTGGCGTACGCAATCACGTCATCATTCTTCCTGTGGACGATATTTCGAATGCCGCGTGCGAAGCAGTCGCCAACAACATTAAGGGAACGATGGCCCTTCCCCATGCCTATGGGCGTCTTCAGTTTGGCGAAGACCTGGAGCTGCACTTCCGCACAATGATCGGAACAGGCAGCAATCCAAACGTAGCCGCTGTGGTGGTGATCGGCATTGAAGCCGGTTGGACCAATCGGATCGTGGACGGCATCGCTAAAACCGGAAAGCCTGTGAAAGGGTTCTGGATCGAAAGCAAGGGCGACATCCAGACCATCGCAGATGCATCGCGCCAAGCCAAGGAATACGTGCAGTGGGCGTCTGAGCTGCATCGTACCGAGTGTGGCCTGGAAGAGCTGTACATCAGCGTGAAGTGCGGAGAGTCTGACACAACTACCGGTCTTTCAAGCTGCCCGACGGTAGGCAACGTCATCGACAAGCACTGCGCGCTGGGTGGTACGGCGTCGTTCGGCGAAACAAGCGAACTCACTGGAGCGGAGCACATCGTCGCAGCTAAGGCTGCCAATGAAGAGGTTCGCAAAGAGTTCGTCGCTGCGTTCGAGGATTATACGAAGCTTGTCTTTGACCAGAAGACGAATGATCTCTCAGAATCGCAGCCGACAAAAGGAAATATCGCAGGCGGCCTGACGACGATCGAAGAGAAGGCTCTCGGCAATGTTGAGAAGCTGGGCAAGAAGACGAAGTTCGTCGGCTGCCTGAAACCAGCTGCCGAACCTGACAAACCAGGGTTGTGGTTCATGGACACCTCCAGCGCGGCGGCCGAAGCCGTGACGCTCTGGGCTGCGTCTGGCGCCGTGGTCCACCTCTTCCCGACGGGACAAGGCAACGTGATTGGTAACCCCATTGAGCCTGTTATCAAGCTGAGTGGCAATCCGAAGACGGTCGCGACAATGTCTGAGCACATCGACCTTGATGTCTCTAAGATCCTCCAGGGCGAGATGACACTCGATCAGGCCGGCGATGCCCTGCTTGACATGATCGTCCGGACAGCGAACGGTCGCCTCACCGCTGCCGAAGCGCTCGGCCATCGTGAATTCTCGATGACCAAGCTTTATCGCAGTGCATAGACAGCCCAGAGCAATCAGTCGATGAAACGATATCAGCCGTCCTACCTGCGGCAAATTACAGCCCGACTTGCCGAACGCGTCGGCGTCTCAGCCGAGGACGCGAGTATCTTTGCTCGCGTCCTCATCGACGCCGATATGCATGGTACGTCGACACACGGTATTTCAAGGCTGAACATCTATCTGGAGCGAATCAACAAGGGCCTTATAAACCCACACGCAACGCTTTCAGTCGATCGCGAGCGTGGCAGTGTTCTTGCACTCGACGCTGGCAACGGACTCGGGCAGGTGCAAGCGGTCAAGTCTCTTGAACTTCTGATTCCCTTAGCAAAGACGAACGGCGTTGCTGCAGCGACCATCCGGAATTCGCAACACTTTGGTGCTGTCTCCTACTACTGCAACTATGCCGCCGAGCGCGGGATGATTCTGCTCGCAATGACGAATTGCGAGCCCGCGATGTCTCCGACCGGCGGCTACGAACCATTCTTCGGCACGAATCCGATCGCTGCATCCTTCCCGCGGAAGAGTGGCCCCCCTGTCAAGGTGGACTTGGCCACTTCGATAGTTGCCAGAGGAAATATCATCGCCGCGAACAAGAAAAAGCAGCCGATTCCTGAAGGATGGGCTCTCAGCAGAACAGGACAGCCAACCACCGACGCAGCCGAGGCTCTGCTCGGTACCGTTCAGACAATGGCGGGGCACAAGGGGTATGCATTAGCCCTCATGGTGGAAGTTTTGAGCGGCGTCTTATCCGGGGCCGCGATCGGGTCAAATGTCGGATCGATGTACAAAGATCTTGATCGTAAGCAAGATGTAGGTCATTTCTTCTGCCTCCTGGATATTGACGCTTTTATAGATAGAGATAAATTCGACGATCGAATGGACTGGATGGTCGAACGCCTGAAGGCTAATAAAAAGCAGCCAGGTTTCGAAGAAATCCTGGTTCCAGGAGAGCGGTCGGCACGTGCGGCCACACAGAGTGCACGTGACGGTATAGCGCTAAGCAAGGAAACTGTCGCTGAGCTCGAAAGGTGGTGCGAACGCTTCGGCATCTCCTTCGAGTCCGACGGAATGGAAACGAAAGATGCCTGACATCCTGATTTCTGAAGATATCCGTGGCAGCGCCGTAGATTCTCTCACAAAGCGCTTCGATGTCGTGACCATGCCGCAGCTATGGCGTGATCCCGCGGGACTCGCGAAGGAGATCGCGAATGTACGCGCATTGATCATTCGCAATCAAACGCAAATCACTGCAGATCTCCTGGGCCACGCGAAGGACTTGGTTGTCCTCGGCCGCGCCGGTGTTGGTCTCGATAACGTTGATGTCAGGGCTTGTGAGGAAGCTGGCGTCATCGTGACTTCGACGCCGGAGCAGAGCACTATCAGCGTTGCGGAGCTCGCCATCGGCATGATGATTTCGCTGGCAAGACACATTCCTGCTGCAGATACCGACACAAAGCAGGGACGCTGGAATCGTCAGCGTTTTATGGGAATTGAGCTGCATGGAAAGACTTTTGGGATTATCGGAGCCGGCAAAATTGGGCTCGCAAGCGCCCGCAGAGCCCACGCCTTCGGAATGAAGATCCTGGCGCACGATCCATTATTGAGCCGCGACAATGTATCCCTCGCTGAGCTCAGTGCCGAGCTCGTCACACTTCAAGAACTGCTCACACGTGCAGATGTCGTCTCCTGCCATCTGCCTTCTACACCGAAGACTAATCGACTTCTCAACGCCGCCGCGTTCGCGCAAATGAAATCTTCCGCCTTCTTCATCAACACGTCACGAGGAGAGGTCGTCGATGAAGCTGCGCTGTTCGACAGTCTGAAGTCAAACAGAATCGCCGGCGCGGCCCTGGATGTGCGGGAAAACGAACCGCCGATCGCCGGACAACTCGAGGGCCTGCCCAACGTGCTCTTGACCCCGCACGTCGCGGCCCTGACACATGAAGCGCAGGCGCGCGTCACTCGAGCTATCTGTGACGATGTAGGTCGTGTTCTTGACGGTCAACAACCGCTGAATGCTGTTGTGAATCCGAGGCTCGCAAGGGACGGCTCTCACAGGAACTGAGAACCTTCAGGCCTTTCCGGAAAGCCTGAGGCTGCGCTAATAACACGCCTGCCTAGTCGCGCCTTCCCCTACGAGGCCAAAAACGGATAGTGTAAAAGGCGCCAATCAGCGTTAGCAGAACTCCAGCCCAGAGGTTCAGATGTTCATTCGCCAGAACAACAGGAGCTGGATGGGAATAATTCGCGATGCTGACGACTAGGATAATTAGGCCGTACACGAGCAGCAGCGCTCCAATGAACAACCATACGGAGAGCATCTGGTGATGGTGATGTTTCATCGTGTTGATCCTCGCTATTGCACTGATTACCAGAACAAGAACTGAAGTACAGCGAACAGAACCGCAACGCCGACTCCCCAGAAAATTGGCCGTTTATACAGAGGAACATCGCCGTCGCTGGGTATATCAGTGTAGGCGTAAACGAGTCCTTGTAGCTCGGAAGCGGGTTTTCCAGTGGTGAACATGCTTACAACAACCGTTACCAGCACGCAGATAATCCATGACCACAAAGCCCGGTACAAATTCTCCGCCATTGGTTTCGCATCAGGAGAGAGCGCTACGTAACGCAGCCATTCCGGATGTATAACCACCGCTGTGTACATGCCCACCGACGAAACGGTTCCCGCAAGCAATCCCCAGAACCCGCCCTTCGGCGTGGCTCGCTTCCACAGCATTCCCAGAATGACGGTACCGAACAAGGGAGCTATGAAGAAGCTCACCAGAGCCTGCATATAATCCATGATGCTTTTAAAGTGGGTGACCAGATACGCGGTCCCAATACTCACGATCACGCCGACAATCGTGGACCAGCGCCCTACCAGGAGGAAATGTCTGTCTGTACCGCGCTTATGAATGTACGGACGGTAAATGTCATACGTCCACACGGTAGCAAAGGCGCTCACGTTGCCGGCCATCCCAGACATAAATCCCGCGATCAATGCAGTCACGCCGAGTCCAAGCAGGCCAGGTCCGCAGTACCGCGCCAGCATCAATGGCAAGACTTCGTTGTAACTGTGCAACCCAGGCCGCACAGCGCTTTCAGGCACAAGCTTGAATGACAACAAGCCCAGTGCAAGTAGTCCGGGAAGGATAACGATCGCCGGAACAATCATCTTGAAGTAGGACGCAATGATCGGCGCCATCTTCGCAGAGCGGAGATCCTTTGCGGCCATCGCGCGCTGAACAACCAGAAAATCTGTAGTCCAATACCCGAAAGCGATTACGCCACCTAATCCAAAGACGATGCCCGTCCAATGGACTCCCATGGGATTGTCTTTGAAGTGCCCGAGCGTAGACCAGAGGTGCACATAATTTCCTTGCACACGTTCATTGATACGCGCGACAAGACCAGCCCAGCCGCCTGCCTCGATCATTCCGGCAACCGGAATCGTGAGAGCTCCAAGCCAGATAAGGAAGAACTGGAGCACCTCGTTGAAAATCGCCGAATATAGACCGCCGAGCGTTACATAGACCGCCACCGTGATTGAAGACACCCAGATGCTGAAGTGGATGTTCCACCCAAGCACAACCTTCATGACCAACGCCATGGCATACATGTTGATGCCTGACATCAGTACGGTCATGAAGGCGAACGATACACCGCTTAGAGCACGAGTCGCCTCTCCGTACCGTAATTGCAGATAGCCCGGCACAGAATGCGTGTTGGAGATGTAATAGAACGGCATCATCACCAGGCCGAGAAACACCATCGCCGGGAATGCCGCGATCCAATAGAAGTGCGTTGCCAGAATTCCGTACTGATACGCCGCTGCGGCCCACCCCATCAATTCGAGCGCGCCAAGATTTGCGGAAAGGAAGCTGAGCCCCGCCACCCACGCAGACATATCGCGCCCAGCCATGAAGAAGTCTTCACTGCTGCTTCCGGCAAACTTCTGCAGGTAAAAACCAATCCCAAGGACCGTGAGAAAGTAGATCGCAATAATCAGAACATCAGGCGTCGAAAGGGAGATGATCCTACCCGGATTCGCAACATATAACGCGGCAGCACCCAAGGCAAAGTTCATGCACATCTTTCCTTTTAATCAATATTGGCGAAGCAGCTTCCGTCACGCCCCAGCCGTCAGGCCTGGAATATCTTCTCCATCACTACCCACTTCTCGCCGGGTTTCGCTCCCGGTATGGTCTGCTGGTAGTTCCACATGAGCTTCTCCCATTCGCGCATGGCTGGGTTCGCACGAAGTTTTTCGGCCTTCTCCTCGAACGAAAACTCATCAGTGGTGGTAAGCACCATAACCATCCGCGTTCCAGCCAGGTAGATCTCTTCGCTCAATACACCATCGTCCTTAATGGCTTGCAGCACCTCTGGCCAAATGCGGTCCGATTGATGATAACTTTTGTATTCCCCAATGAGCTTTGGGTCATCCTTAAGATCCAGTGCCAAGTAATATGTCTTCACTTTTGCCTATTCCCTTTGGCCTCTACTCCGACAGCACCATCTCTTCACACTCTCGGAAATAATCGATGCTTTGTTTAACCAGAGCATCCAGGCGGGCCTTGTCCGGGCGGCCATGCATAGCCGGATACGGATCTCCGCCGGGACCAAGAGGCTCGAACGTAACGAACCGTCCCTCACGATTGTGCTCTATCAAGTACAGAGCGCGAATAATTGTGGCGATATCCATCGAACCCTCGCCCGCGGCGGAGCGATTGCTATCCGCGAAATGCAGGTTGACCAGCATCTCGCCCGCATCGAGAATCGCGTCTCCAATATGCTTCTCTTCAGACTGCATGTGATAAACATCGCCGTTGATCGACGCAACACCCGCGTGATCGACTAGCCGGATATATCGCTTTGCATCTTGCACGGAATGAACGAAGCTCGTCTCAGCTGCTCTGATCGGCTCTATCGCCGCTCGAATTCCGTATTGCGTAAAGAGGTCTGCACAAAGCCGCAACGTCTCAGCGGACCGCTCCTCCTCAACATCGTCGTAGGCCTTCGCTCGGCCTACGGCCCCGGGAACGACAAGCAAATAGGACCCTCCAACGGCCTTGGTGAAGGGCACTTCCCGTCCGATGTAGTCGATCGCACTCTGGCGACACACCGCACGGTTACTGGCTAAATCGTTGTCCGCTGAGAACATCCCACACACACCTGAAACGCGGAGTCCGTGCTCGTTTAGCGTTTGGAGAGTTTCTTCAACCTTATATCCCAGATCCGGACCGTAGTGATTTCCATGCAGCTCGATGAACTTAACTCCAGAATCACTTAACCTGCGGGCAGAATCCGCAAGGTTCTCGCGGCCAAATCCCCAATTGCTCCAGGAGAGGTTCAAACGCGATTGGAACTTCTCCGGCGACCTCTTCTTCAGATCCAGAAACCGATCCTTGATTGCCTTGTTTTTTTCCTCAAAGTTTTGCAGCCGCATTCACTCCCCCAAGCACTCCTCGCAAAAGAAAAGGCCCGATGCTCACCGGGCACCAAATTCATTGCCTTTGTGATCGCCGACCTCGGGCATCCCTGAATGAACATCCGGCCCGAAGTAACGAAGTGTGACGAGTGGATCCGTTGCCGAATGATTCTCGATCACCACGCCTTCAGCCGCTGCTTCTGCAGAGATGAACACTTCGTCCTGGGTCATTTGACCGAAGCGGATCAGCGCCGGGCAGTCGATGTTCAGTTTGCCGAGACGACCGTGCCCTTGCGTCACGATCAGACCCGACGCACCAGGATCTCGCAGGACACATTTCGCCCCGGGCTGTACCGTCAACTCCTTTGCGCTAAAGCACTGTTTGCCGCCGATGGTGCCATAGACCACCCATCGATCGACGTATCCCTCGCTCGCTGATTCCTCCGCGACAATCGGCTCGATGTAGTGCTTGCTCTTGAAGTTTGCGTCGGTATTACGTTCCCAATCAACCATGTCGACCAGATAGTCGAGGTTCTCATATTCGGATTCCGGAACATCCTGGACCAGCAACTCGCGCTTCACGTATCGGCCGTCCACGAGGGATTGGAACATCGAAAGCACGTCACTTCCCCACTGCGGTTCATACGTCAACAGCGATCCCGGCGCGTGCAGAACTCTCGGTGGCACTAACCATCCGGTTCCAGGCTGCAGGCGATATGCCTTCGCATGATCGAGAATGCCATTGTCGCCGCTGTTCCAATTTGCCAGGCAATTGCGAATATCTTCCCTTGTCGTGCCAGGCTCCAATCCGAAGTACGTATGCGGAAAATTCCCAGAGGTAGCGTTCAGTTGGGGCGGAAAGTAGTAGCCTTCCGGCTTCCCTTCTCTTCCAACCAACCGTGCCTGCTCGTCGCTTTGATGAAGGTGATGCGGAATCGGGCCGAGATTGTCGAAGAACTTGCTGTACACCGGCCAGCGATGATAGCGATTCCAAATGTCTTTGCCGACCAGCCGCTCGCCCTCGGCCTCGACAGCCTCCTTCAGGCTGAACCGCTCCCCTTCGAACTCTACAAAGCTCAGGCCTTCGTCCGGCGTGCGGTTCTCATTCATCGCCATCGTCGTCGACGCGATCCAGCGCTCGTCAATTCCTCCGCGCTCAGCACCGTAGGCATAGATATCGCGTGAATCCAGCTTCAATCTTCTTCCGGGAACAAGATAGGATCTCGGGACCCAGGTTGGCGCAAGCCGCAGGAGCCCCTCACCGGCCTCAATTGCATCGTGAATCTTGCTAACCATCGTCGCGGTCTTCATTCAGTCTTCCTTCCTGATCCCCTGAACTCCCACAACCCCACCGGAAACCGTTTGGGAGAACGGTCTCTCATAGGTACATCAACCTACATGGGGCGTCTGTTGGATGTCAATCAAATGTTTGAGATTCGTTGGCATACGCCGGTGCGTCGACAGCTGATCACCGCTCTGACACTAATCAGTTATATCAAACGGGAGAACCCGGTCTCCGCCGTCTTGACCGAAGGTCTTGCTACACCTGGATTTGTCGAATCGTCACCGCTAGTGAAAATCATGAGATTGAAGCGCAATGGATGGAATGTGCAGGTGCTCCAGGCGCTCAGCCTTTACATGCACAACGCCGTCCTGATTCTGGAGCTTGCCGCACACCTTCAGGAATTTCCCGCTCGTAACGATCCTGCGATCCTGCTCATACAGCTGAGGGTGAATGATGACGTTTGCTATACCTGTCTCATCTTCCATGGACAGGAAGATGAAGCCTTTTGCAGTACCCGGCCTTTGTCGCGCGATGACGGCTCCTGCCGCACGAACGTATGTACCATCCGGACGTTCCCTTAACTCACGCGCAGAAAGAACACCTGTCTGCCGTAGCTCTGCCCGTCTGAACGCCATCGGATGATGGCCGGCGGTTAGCCCTGTCCCTGAGTAATCGGCCACCAATCGTTCTTCTGTGTGCATACGCCTCAATGGGGACGCACCTGTCGGTTCTGTTCCTGCCCCCCGTTTGAGTAGAGGCCCAATTGGCTTGCTGACCTCTTCGATCTGCCAGATAGCATCACGCCGATGCTCGACGCCATCCAGCCAGTTCAAAGCACCGATACGCGCGAGTTGCGCAAGGTCGCTACGGCTGAGGGCAGGGACACGACATGTGAGATCCTCAACACCAAGAAACGCTCCACTCTCTAAGCGCGTCTGGACAAGAGCAGCCGCAGTTTCCGATTTCAACCCTCGAACGTAATTCAAACCGAGTCGCAGAGAAAGTAAGCCTTCTGGCTCGTGCTCAACCGTGCAGCACGTGCCTGATCTCTGCACATCCACCGGCTTGACCCGCAGGCCGTGCCGTTGAGCATCTTTCACCAGCACAGCAGGCGTATAGAAGCCCATCGGCTGATTGTTCAGCATGGCGCATGTGAATGCAGCGAGGTATTTCACCTTGAAATACGCTGAAGCGTAGGCAATCAACGCAAAGCTGGCCGCATGGGATTCAGGGAACCCATACAGTGCGAACGACTGAATGCTCTGCACAATCTCATCCTGTGTCGCTGGCGCAATCCTGTTCTGCATCATGCCTGCGCGGAGCTTTACCATCAGCTCTTCCATGCGCTTCCAGGACCGACGCATCCCGACAGCTTTGCGCAGTTCTTCCGCTTCCGCACCCGAGAAGTTGCCGACCACCATCGCCATTCGCAAAAGCTGCTCTTGAAACAGCGGGACACCCAACGTGCGTCTCAATACCGGTTCCAACTCTGGTAGCGGATATGTGACAGGCTCTTTTTTCTGTCGCCGTCGCATATATGGGTGCATCATCTTGCCAACGATGGGTCCGGGACGAATGATGGCCACCTGCACAACCAGGTCATAAAACCTCCGAGGTTCATTGCGAGGGATCGAGGCCATCTGTGCACGGCTTTCCACCTGGAACATCCCAACCGTATCCGCTTCACAAAGAGTGTCATATACCTCCTTGTCGTCCTGCGGTAGTTGAGCCAGATCGACAGGCTGACCGTAGTGCGCGGGGATTAGCGAAAGACAATCTTTCAGAACCGCCATCATCCCTAAGCCAAGCAAGTCAATCTTAACCAGACCCAGGTCAGCGCAATCTTCCTTGTCCCACTGCACCACGCTGCGTCCTAGCATGGACGCACGTTCCAGGGGCACCACCTTATTGAGGCGCCCCTGGCAAATCACCATGCCGCCGGAATGTTGGCCGAGATGCCGTGGAATGTCCTGCATCCGCTCGCACAGCTCAACATACTTGGCGATGCGCCAATGACCTATGTCAAAGCCCGCATGGTGGAAGTTGTCACCTATCGTCTCGTCCTTCTTGCGCCACTCCCAATGTCCGATGAGTCCAGAGAGACGCCCTAGCGTCTCTTCATCGAACCCCAGAGTCTTGCCTACCTCACGTGCAGCGGACTTTCCTCGATACGTGATGACGTTGGCCGTCATCGCCGCACCAAGTTCGCCATAACGCTGGTACACGTATTGAATCGCTTGTTCTCGCTTGTCGCCTGAAGGAAGATCAAGGTCAACGTCCGGCCATTCGTTCCGGTTCTCGTTGAGGAAACGCTCAAAGAGCAGTTCCATCCCTACCGGATCAATCGCGGTAATCTCCAGTGCATAGCAGACCACGGAGTTCGCTGCGCTTCCTCGCCCTTGAATCAAGATGTCGTTCCTTTTGCAGAAACGAACAATGTCCCACACAATGAGAAAGTAACCAGCAAAACCAAGTTTTTCGATCAGCGCCAGCTCGTGATCGGCCTGTTGTCTGGCACGAGCGTGCAAAGCTGGATCGCGCTTGGGCCTATACCGGCTTTCAATGCCTTCAGCCACACGTTTGCGAAGAAAAACATTCATCGGCTCGCCCGTAGGCGTGTCATAGCGAGGAAACTCATAGCCGAGATCGTGAAGCTCAAACTGCAATCGCTGCGAGATCATGAGAGTGTTTTCGATAGCCTCGGGCAAATCCTTAAAGACTCGCCCCATCGTGCTCGTCTTGCGGACATAACGCTGCGAATTTGTTTGCAACAGCCTGCCGGCTTTATCGAGCGGCACGCGATGGCGGATCGCCGTCAGCACATCCAGAATTTCGCGCTCGTACTGAGTGGCGTATCGAACACCGTTTGTCGCTACGATCGGCAGTCTCAAGCTGTTTGCGATACGCAAAGCCGCCTGGTTACGTTGCTCTTCTGCTCGGTTGCCGTGGCGTTGCAGTTCGATATAGACGTTGTGACGCCCAAAGATTCGGATCAATTGCTCGACACACTCACGGCCTGCCATTTCGCCGCCATCCGCAAGCGCCGCAGCAAGTGGCCCTTCCTCGCCACCGGTGAGACAAAGCAGGCCGTCACAAAACTCGCTCAGATCATTCAGTGCAGCAGCCCCTTCGCATTTTGTCTCCTCGCGCATCTTGAAACGTGTAATGAGCTGGCAAAGGTTCTGGTAGCCAGTCTGAGTCATGCAGAGCAGCGGCAAACGGGAAGGCTCTGACTTGTGTTGATGTGGCAACCAGAGCGGGGGCTGCACACGTGCGCCCATGTCGCGAACCGCTACCTCTGCACCAATATGCGCCTGGACGCCGTTGAGCTTCGCTGAACTATGAAAGCGTGCCGCACCATAAACACCATTGCGGTCCAGCAATGCCATGGCAGGCATATCAGTTTCTACAGCAGCGCGTACCAGGCTCTCAGGTTGCGAGGCGGCTTCCAAAAAGCTGAATGCACTACTGGCATGAAGTTCGATGTATTCGGCTGGCTTAGTCATACAGAGCTTCTATCTGCCAGTGATGGCGAAGAAGATCGTGCGCCAGAATGCAAACCAATGTGTCTCCACCTACATCGGCAGCACACACATCCCAGTCCTCAAACGACCATACACTCGGCGACCACCAGTCTCCGCTTCTGCGCCAGGGCCCGAAAGCTTTCTGCACAATGTAGCGTTTACCCGCAAAAGAGAATGCAGCAGGTCGTGACTCATCGAACCTCACCGTAAGGCGCACTGGTGGACGGCAGCGCCGCAACGCAGTAATCGATCTCTTTTCTTCGTTTGTCTTTACCGTGGCAGAATCGGGAACGGTGAAACGCTCCATTACAAAAGCTTCGGGAGCGTGTGAATCGAGTAATCGGGCGCGTCCTACGCGCTCCTCTCCAACGAGCGCCGCAACACGCGCCAAAGTTACATCCAAGTGCATTGGTTCCGGTGTCTGCGGGGCAAATAACCCGAGCTGCACTTTACTGCGGTCGCCGGGTTCAGCCTTGAGCGAAACCGACATCACACCCGCTGGCGGAGGATTCCCTTGCAAATCCAAATAGATGAGTTTCAACAACACATCACGCTGTGAGACCGGAAGTGCCGGCTTGAGCAGGCGTATATGCTCCCCACCTCCATCTATTCCAAGCGAAATCGTAATGCTGGCTAAGGCAAGTGCGCGATTCCGTGCTCGGGCAAGTAGCTGATCGAGCATCGGACCAAGCACGAAGAGTAGAGAGTCCAAAAGCTCAACCGGCGAATCGAACGCGATGTACTCCGCAAGTGTGAGTGGAGCTTCTTCCGGGACCATCAAATGCCGGCATTCACCTCGCGCCAGCAGACGAAGCTTTTCCCCCTCATGCCCCAGACGTATTACCAGCTCTTTCTCGGGCAAGCAGGCAAGCTCTCCCAAAGAACGCAATCCCCATAGCTCAAGCGTCTCCACCTGCTGCTCCGTCAGCGGAAGCGCCGCGAGAGGAAGGTTTCTCAGGTATTCATTTTCCTGTCCCGGCGGCACAACGATGGGCTTTGCCGCCATAGGTGCAAGACACAAAGCCGTATGAAAATTGGCGCTGGCAGTTATACGCATTGAAAACCTAAGCTTTACGAACGCCCTTGATATCTTGGCCACAACCTCCTGCACCTGACCGAAGATACGATCGGTGCCTGTCATATCGAGCACCACATCCAGTGCCGAGCCACGCGCAGGCGGTACTTCAATGCGAGGTGTAAACCCAGACGCGACTTCCATCACAACGTTCCGTGCGCTGCGCTCCTCCGTCGCAGATTGACGTAGCACACATACACCGCGAAAGCTTTCCAACTCCGTCTTGGTCATGCCATGCGCAATTCCGAGCCGCAAGGCATGCGGGTTCGCACTACACACTTCCTCCAACGGCGGATCACCTGCCATTACAACGACCGCACGTCCCTTCAGCTCCGGGCGCAGACGCAGCAAAGCCTGTGCAGGAAACTCCGACACGTGGATGCACACATAGACAGGTGTCAGGCCCATACGACCTCACTTTTCCAGAATCCTGCGCACTCAGATTGAGGTGCTTTTCGAATAGGAACCACACGCGCCTGCTGTTCAACAAAGCGGTTCCGTTCGGCCTCAGCCTGAAAGCGCACACCTGTCACAACCGCCCCATCCGCTTCCATAATGGCTGGCTGCAAACGCACAACAAGACCTGCACTAGAGCGTGCGCAGGGATGCTGTGTGAGTAACACCAGGCTGCACCTGCTGCGTTCACATGCAGCACGATAGCGAAACCACGTGGCCAGCGGAATCCTCCACGCATATTCTGGCGTCGTACTTCCCAGATCGAACACAATGGATGCAAAGCCACCGTTTGCCAGCAGAAGGTCCGTCGCCCGCAGTGCTTGATCCAGCGCCTTCCAGGGTGCACCCGGGCGCGCTGCTCGGTCTCTTGTTTGGGTTTCAGGCTTCCCTGCGCGCTGTTGTCTGGAAAAAGGCTGCCCGATAACTCGCCGCGGCTGCGGCTCTGCACAACGCGCTGTAATGGCAACCTGAACGTCCCGTCGCGATGGCATACGATCCGTAGGAATCTGCTCTTGCCGATCAACGGCGCGCGCCATTAGAGGACGGTTAGCGGCCCCAGGAGTTCCTACGGCCTTCCGTTCGCGGCGCATTTGATGATCCAGCAGTCCGCCATGTGCACCGAGCATCGCCTGAATAGCCTGAGGCATGTTCCTGCCTTCCGTGCGCGGATGCGGGCTATTGCCGCCCGCAGCTTGTGGCGAAGAGCACGCAACACCTGCAGTGGATACTTCTGGATACATCTCGTTTAGAGCGCCATGCGGTCGCTCTGAAGCGCCGCAACGCACCCAAAGCAACCGCTGCAGGTCTATACCGTTCGCAGCCGCGGACGACGGACTAAAGGCATCGGAAACGTCCACCCATGCACATACGCTTCCCTCGGCGGTGAACCGGCTGAGCAGACGAAGTGCAGCCGTGGTCCGGCCCGAGCACGAGGGTCCGACCAACTCTGTAATAGCGCCCAGAGGTGCACCCCCCTGCGCAACAGCATCGACAGAAGCAATCCCGAACGCCGCGCGCTCCACCGTGCGAACTACGGCGGCAAACGGAGCCGGAACACGCGTCGCTAAGGAATGCTCAATTGCTTGGCTGACGAGATATGCATGCCCTTTCATTCGCCTTATCTTCGCCTATTTGCCCATATAAGGGCAACGTGCCTCACATTTGGGGCAAATGGGCTTGCCGCGGCATGCTGACGGGTCAACTGACCGTATGGATCGAATGAATTAGGGGGAATTGCGGAGGAGTGTAAGACTTTGGCGTCCCCGACGGGATTCGAACCCGTGTTACCGCCGTGAAAGGGCGATGTCCTAGGCCACTGGACGACGGGGACGCAACTCTCTAATTCTACGCTATCGTTGGGTGTTCAGTCGCTAACCGCAATTGTTCATCCCAACCGGGCCGCGCCCGCTCCAGACCCCACAAACGCCCGCGCCTCCGCGTGCTGGTCCACGATGAAATGATCCGTCATGCCGGCGATGTAATCAGCCGCAACCCGCGGCGCTCCGTCAGCCTCGATCTCATGCGCGTATGACTCCGGCAGTTGCTCTGGATGCCGAATCCAAAACTCAAAGAGCTCCGTAACAACAGCCGCGGCTTTCACATGCTCCTGTTCAAGCAGCGGACACGTATACAGCGTGTCGTACAGATATTGCTTCTCCTCCGCGCGCTCGGCTTCTGCCTCCGGTGAAAGTTGCGCTACACGCTCGGGCAGCGCGCGAATGTCTTCCAGATTCTTCGCTTTGCTCGCCAGAACGTTTTCGCCCGTCTGCCGCACAAGATCCAGGACCAATGCCTTCTGCATGCTCTGAAGAGCGTCGTGGAAAACATATTTCTCTTCGGCGTTCGGGTGAGCCTGTCGGACCGTTTCGTACGTGCGCCGCAGGATTCCCACATGCTCGATAATGTGGTCAATTTCCAGCAGTCCTGACTCAACTCCATCGTCGAGATCTGCCGTCAAATACGCAATCTCGTCCGCGAGATCAATTATTTGCGCCTCGAGCGGTGGCCGCTTGTCGAGCAAGTATTCCGCGAGCTCTGGATGCGAGCTCTCCTCGTAGTCGCGCGAGTGCTTGATGATCCCTTCGCGCGTTGCAAGTGTGAGATTGAGTCCCCGGTGACCCGCGTATCGCTGCTCAAAATGTTCAACAATCCGCAGCGCGTGCAGGTTGTGGTCGAACCGCAATCCGTACCGTTGCAGGCATGCATCCAACGCACGTTCGCCCGCGTGGCCAAACGGCGGATGCCCGATATCGTGCGCCAAGGCCAGCGTCTCAGCGAGATCTGCATTGAGCCCCAGGGCCGCAGCCACTTGCCGCGCGACCTGCGCGACCTCAATCGTATGCGTCAGCCGGCTGCGAAAATGATCTGAGGCTCGACTGGTAAAGACCTGCGTCTTCCCCGCCAGTCGGCGAAACGCGCGCGACTGCACGATGCGGTCGCGATCCCGCTCAAATGGAGAGCGGCCATCACCCGCCGGTGCCGGAAATACTCGCACCGCAAGACGACGCTCTTCGGCGCCGAAAACGCCGCAGTCGTGCAGATCGAATCTCACCGAGTTCAGTCTAATCGCCTTTGGATGAGCCGCATTCACCCGTTACTTCGGCGTGTTCACGTGGGCCAGCTTGACCCGAGCACTCTCCAGCTTGTGCTGCACTTTCGCAACATCGGCAGGATCCGCCTCCGGAGCGAGCGAGGTCGCATACTGCTGCAACGAGTGCTGCCACTCGTCGATCGCCTGCGACAACTTGCCGGTCTTCGCGTCAATCTCTCCCAGATGATCCAACACCGTGGGATCGTTCGACATCCGCACCGCCGCCTTGCGTTCAAAGTCTTCGGCGAGCGCATACTGACCCTGCTTGTAGTAGGCCCACGCCAGCGAATCCAGATAGGCGCCATTCTGCGGATCGAACGTGACAGCCTTCTTGAGCATCGTCACGGCCTCATCCAGCTTCTGCCCACGTTCCGCCAGCATATAGCCGAGATAGTTCTCGATGGGCGCAAAGTCGGGCGCCAACTGTAATCCCTTGCGGAATTCAATCTCCGCCTGATCGAAAAGTTTCTGCCGCTCTGCGACGGTCCCGCGGTAGTAGGCTACAAACGCCTTCTCCTCTGGCTTCGTTGCCAGCGCATCGGCCTTGTCCAGAATCTCGGAGGCATCCTTCCAGCGCTTATCGCGTACATCCATATCCGCGATCGTAAAGAACACGTCACGATCGTCCGGCGTCCCAGTCAATTGAGCGTTCGCCAGTTTCAACCCCTCGTCCACCTTGCCTGAGTCAGCAAGCTGGCGCGCGTAGGTCAACTGAATATCATGGTTGGTCGGCATCGCCTTGGCAGCCGCAGCGGCGGCATCAAAAGCCGCCTTCCAGTTGTGCGCATCGCGATACGCGTCTACAACGCCCTCTGCTCCGCGCGCCTGGTAATCGCCGCCCAGCTGCCCCATCTCCTTGTACGCGGCGACCGCATCGTCAGTACGGTTTGCCTCACGAGCCACAATCGCCAACCGATCAAGAAAGAGCGCCCGGTTGCTCCGGTCCGCGTCCGTGTACTTTCCATCTGGTGGCAGAGTCGCAGTGAGCAACTGCTTCAGCGTCTTGATCGAATCATCAAACCGCCCGAGCGAGTCATACGTGAGCGCAAGGTTCCAGCTTAGTTCCGTGTTGTCCGAGACCAGGCCCTGCGCCTTTTTCAGCGTCGCGAGCGCCTGCTCGTAATGCCCTTGCTGCCGCTGAATATCAGCCTCACGGATCAGGGCCTGCGCATCCTCAGGATCGCTTCCGAGGATTTGCGCATAGACCTTTGCCGCCTCATCCATCTGCCCGGAGGACTGCAGAGCCGCTGCCAATCCTCGCTTCGCATCCGCATTATCCGGATCCTCTTCCACGGCCGCGCGGTAAGCCTTCACCGCATTCTTCGGCTGCTTGAGCTGGTCGTAAATTCCCGCGAGTGCAAAATCCATGCGCGCGCTTCGATCGTCGGCGGGTACGCCCTCGATCACCTTCGCTGCGCGAGTAAGGTCTCCCTGCTCCGAGTACAACCGCGCGATGCTCAGCACGACCTCCTCAGAGTTCGGGTCAATCTTCTGTGCCGCCTTGAACTCTACCTCAGCCTTCGCCGAGTCGTGAGCAAGCCCGTACAACTGCCCGAGCAGCAGATGCGTTTCTACATCGTCTGGCTTCAGCTTCGCGATCGTCTCGTATTCCTTGATCGCCGCCTGCAGCATCTCGCCTGATTGCGGATTCTGCCCGTCTCCAAGAGACCTTAAATACACATGCCCCAGCAGCATGTGGGCATCGACATCATCCGGATGCTTCTGAATCTGCTCCTGCGCGGCCGAAACAGCTTCGCGAATTCGTCCCAACCGGAAGTACAGGTTGGCCAGTCCGTCCTCAAGCATTCCTGAATCCGGATCTGCCTCAAGCGCAAGTTTGTACTGCTCAATCGCCTGAGTTGCCAGGTCCTGCCTGCCATTCGCCACCGCCTGGTTCTCGTAGATCTTCGCCAAACCATAGTGGTAGTAAGAGGACGCGTGATCAGGTTGCGCTTGTGCGGGCGCGGGCGTCGCCGCCGGTGCACCACTCTGAGCCCTCGCGGCCGCACAAGGCAGCATGAGAACACAACCCATAACCAGGGTTGCGCTGAGGATTATCTTGGTCATTGGCACGTCCTGGGCCGTCTTAATCGAATTCACCCGCTGCATCGTTAGACTGTAGTCTACAAAATTTGGATGCGATATTGCCCTTTGGGACGGGTTTTCCGGTCATCCGTGGCGGAAGTGCCTTAACCCCGTCATTACCATAGTGATACCCAGGCGATTGGCCGCCTCTACTACCTCCGCGTCACGAACCGATCCCCCAGGCTGGATGATCGCCGTAGCCCCTGCTTTGGCAATAGCCTCCACCCCATCCGGAAATGGGAAGAACGCATCCGAGGCAGCCACCGTCCCCTCCAGCGGCAGCACCGCCTTCATCGCCCCAAACCGCGCCGCATCCACCCGGCTCATCTGCCCCGCGCCAACCCCAACCGTCTGGCCGAACCCGCCCTCCAGCCTCGCATAGACGATCGCGTTCGACTTCACGTGCTTGCACACCTTCCAGGCAAACAGGAGAGCCTCCATCTCTTCCTTCGTCGGCTTTCGCTCGGTCGCGACCTTCACTGTCTCGGCTGTCGTTGGGGCGGCATCCTCCTCCTGCAGAAGGTAGCCTCCCGAGATCTGCTTCAACACCCGGTCAACCTTCGCCGGCTTGATCCGCAGCAGCCTCAAATTCTTCTTCGCGGATAGCACACTCAGCGCCTCCGGGCTGAACTCCGGCGCCACAATCGCCTCCACAAACAGCTTCGCAATCTCCGCCGCTGCCTCGGCATCGACCGTCCGATTGATCCCAATCACCCCGCCAAATGCAGACACCGGATCGGCCTGAAGCGCTCGCTGATACGCCTCCAGCACCGTCGTTCCCTGTCCAACCCCGCACGGATTCGTGTGCTTGATGATCGCGACTGCCGTATTTTCAAACTCACTCGTCAGTGCCCAGCATGCATCCAGATCAACCAGGTTGTTGTAGCTCAGCTCCTTGCCGCCCA
Source organism: Acidobacteriaceae bacterium (assembly GCA_035944135.1). Taxonomy (NCBI): domain Bacteria; kingdom Pseudomonadati; phylum Acidobacteriota; class Terriglobia; order Terriglobales; family Acidobacteriaceae; species Acidobacteriaceae bacterium. The sequence continues at coordinate 663,413 of DASZBM010000002.1, read as the reverse complement.
ATTGCTCCGCGCCCGCGATACCTAACCCTGAGCCGTCAACATACACCGCAGCTTTCTGATGAGGATTCTCTCCGTACCGCAGCACCGTCTTCCGCGCCGCCGACACGCGCAGCCTCTCCGGAAACTCAGCACTGCGTTCCACACTCCCCGGCTCATCAGGCAGCAACTCCAGAGTCGAGGCAATGCCGGCATCGTACGCCGCCGTCGTCGCGAATGCCGCGCGAGCCAATCTCCATCTCGTCTTATGGCTCAGCGCCCCGCCATTCGCGCGCATCTCGTCTGCGATCGCCGGATAGTCTTCCACGCTCGACACAACCGCGACATCCTCAAAATTCTTCGCCGCCGACCGCAACATCGAGGGTCCACCAATATCAATGTTCTCGATGATCTCCTCGAACTTCACGCCCTGTTTCGCCGCCGTCTTCTCAAACGCATACAGGTTCACCACCACCATGTCGATCGCCGGAATCTCATGCTCCTCGACCGCCGCGACGTGTTCCGGATCTTCACGCCGATGCAGAATCCCCCCGTGAACCATAGGGTGCAGCGTCTTGACGCGTCCGCCCAGCATCTCCGGAAAGCCCGTCAACTCACTGACGTCTTTCACCGCCAGACCCGCATCCCGCAGCGCCTTGGCTGTTCCGCCCGTCGAGACCAGTTCCACACCCAGCCCACTCAGAGTCTTCGCAAACTCCACCAGCCCTGTCTTGTCCGTAACCGACAACAGAGCACGCCGCACAATCTTCAAATCACTCATGCCACATCTGATTCTATCCGCGTCGCGAATGCCTTAACTCACAACTGCAAACTGGCAACTGAAAACTGGAGGCACAAACGCCGCTAGCCGTGCCGGGTGCCCCATTCATGCGCAGCTTTATCGTGCATGAGTGGGTTACAAGACCATCTCCGCCGCAATCCTCGCAATCGCCAGCTAAAATAACGGGGATATGCTTGATCTCGCCTTCGTGCGTGCCAACCTCGCGTTGGTCGAAGAAAAACTGCGGCAGCGCGGCGCCGACACTTCCCTGTTGGCCAACTTCGCCACGCTCGACACTGCCCGTCGTTCCGCCATTACCGAAGTCGAAACCCTCAAACAACAGCGCAACGCGCTATCGCAGGAGTTCGGCCGCCTCAAGCGCGAAGGCAAAGACGTCGCCGTGATCAGCCTCGAGACCACCTCACTCAAAGACCGCATCGCTGCGCTCGAGACCAAGGCCAACGATGCCGACCTCGAGATGCGCACGCTCCTCGAGCAGATCCCCAATCTCCCGCACGACTCCGTCCCCGTCGGCCGCGATGAGCACGCCAACAAGCTCGAAAAGACCTGGGGCGAGCCAACTCAGTTCGACTTTCCCGCCAAGCCGCACTGGGAGCTCGGCGAACAGCTCGGCATTCTCGACTTTGGCCGCGCCGCAAAGATCTCCGGAGCTCGCTTCGTCCTTCATTACGGCGCTGGAGCCCGCCTGGAGCGCGCACTCGCCAACTTCATGCTCGACCTCCACACACGCGAGCACGGTTACACCGAAGTCCTTCCGCCCTACATGGTGAACTCGAAGTCACTCTTCGGCACCGGGCAGCTGCCAAAATTCGCGCAGGACCTCTTCCACTGCGACGACCGCGGCCCCTTCACCGGCGAGTTGCAGGAGTCCGACCACTGGCTCATCCCCACCGCCGAAGTTCCCGTCACCAACATCTTCCGCGACGAAGTGATCGACCTCAACGCCGGCGCCATTAGCTTTACCGCCTACACGCCTTGCTTCCGCTCCGAGGCCGGCTCCCATGGCAAAGACACTCGCGGCATGATCCGCCAGCACCAGTTCCAGAAGGTCGAGCTCGTCAAGTTCACGCGCCCCGAAGACTCCTACGCGGAGCACGAGCGCCTCACCCGCGACGCCGAGCGCATCCTCGAAATCCTCGAGCTCCCCTACCGCCGCATGCTCCTCTGCACCGGCGACATGGGCTTCAGTTCCGCGAAGACCTACGACCTCGAGGTCTGGCTGCCCGGCCAGCAAACCTACCGCGAGATCAGCTCCTGCTCCAACTTCGAGTCCTTCCAGGCCCGCCGCGCCAACATTAAGTACAAACCCGGCGGTGCCATTGACGGCAAGCAGGCCAAAGCTGACTTCGTCCACACCCTCAACGGCTCCGCACTCGCCGTCGGCCGCACCTATCTCGCCATCCTCGAGAACTACCAGCAGGCCGACGGCTCCGTGCGCATTCCCGCCGCCCTCCAGCCCTACATGAACGGCGAGACCGTCATCACGCGCCAAAGCGTTCGAGGCATCGCATGAGTAATCCAGCCCGCCTCTTCCGCGACTATTTCTTCTGGACCTACGAGCGCGGCAGCCTCCATTACGACGTAATGGTCACGCTCATCCTTCTGTTCCTCTTCGCCGCACCTCGCTTCATCGACTTCAAAGACCGCCCCGTCCCCGACGTAGACCTGCAACCCACGCAGGTCCTCGTTCGCCACGCCGGCTACAACGCCGGCGCCGAACGCCTGATCTACACCGTTCGCGCCGCCGAGCTGCACGGCGCCACCGGTCCCGCGCTCGAGGACGCCGCAAGGAAGATCATCGTCCCCTACTCCGGCCCCGTCACCATCGACCGCATCACCCCTGTCGAGGACACCGCCGGCCACACCGTCGCCTACGACGTAACCGTGCACAGGTGATCTGGCTGTGTTTTTTTGTTGTCATTCCCGGAGGGAATCTGCTTTTTTTGAGACCCGCCGCCATCTAAGACTATGGAAACAAAACGCCGGCTCAGAGGATCTCTCATGAACCTTCGCTATCTTTCGCTCGCCGCCGCTCTCGTCATTGCACCACTCGCGGCCTCTGCGCAATCCCCGCAGCTCAAATCCGTCCTCGACCAGATGGACGCCGCCAGCGCGCACTTCAAGAACGCGCAGGCAAATGTCCGCTACGACAACTTCACCCGCGTCGTAAACGATCACGACATCGAAACCGGGTCCATCTACGTCGAGCGCGCCGGCTCCGGAGAACAGATGGGAGCCGTCTTCTACAACACCGATCCATCCGGCAAGCCCGCAAGCACTCCTGCCCGCATCGTCAACTTCGACGGCAGCACACTTCGCATCTTCACCCTCGGCACAAACCAGGTGGACCTCTTCAAAGCCGGCGCCAACCAGGCCCGCTACGACAGCTTCCTCACACTCGGGTTCGGAGGCAGCGGCAAAGATCTCGCTCGTTCCTGGGACATCACCGACCAGGGCCCCGAAACGATCGACGGCGTCAAGACGGAAAAGCTCGATCTCGTCAGCAAGGACCCCAGCGTGAAGAACATGTTCACGCACATCACCATCTGGATCGATCCCACGCGCGGCGTCTCCTTGAAGCAAATCTTCTACGCCCCCAACCTCGACAGCCGCACCGCCAGCTACTCCAACATCCGTCTCAACAGCAGCATCAGCAAGAAGCCCTACAGCATCTCCTCCAAAGCGCAGGTCATCACCCACTAACGGCTCCGGGTGGCCATTGCCTTTGCCTTTCTTGCTGTCATCCCCGCGGGGGATCTGCTTCTGTTTCTGCTTCTGCCGTTGCCTTTGTTTTCCTTCCCAGCCACGAACAGGTACCCCGAGCCTTTAGGCTCGCGTCTCATCTGCCTGCAAGAGTTCAGGGGCTTTAGCCCCTGAGGTATGCCTTTCTGCCCCAACAGCCATCGCCGCCAACACAATCACGACCGAATAGCACTCCATCGTGTATCGCGGCTCCGAGTTATCAATCGTCAACAGCAGCGCACATCGCAACACCACAAACGCAGCCATCGACCACACAACCACGCCGCCGCGCCGCCGCCACATCCACACCCCAACACACGCCATCCCCAAATAAAAAACGTTCAGCGCGCCCATCCCATACGCCCGCAACGATCCCCACGGATGCAGCCGCAACCTCCACCAATCCAGCGGAATCTTCATGTACTCAATCCGCGGACGAAACCACATGTCCAGCAATCTGCCTACAGGCAACTCCACGTAATAGCGCAACGGATTCGCCCGCACACGCTGCTCCGCTAACTGCGCAAACTCGGCATCCACCTGCGGTGTCGAAGCCGACTCCTGGTTATATTGCGCGATAATCCGCGCGGTCTCCGCACGCTGCTCTGCCGAATCAACCGCCCTGCGAGGCAAATCGTTCATCGAGATCGTCTCGCCGTCGTACTCCCAATACACCTTAACCGTCGACGGGAAACCAACCGCCCACGTCCGGTACCACCGCATGAATCCATACGGCACCTCCTCGCCCGGATCATTCGCATACTTCGGCGCAATCGGCTGCACAACGTGGAACACCCGCCAGTTCCGAACCGCCCAGAGACACAGCGGCAGCGCCACCATTGCTGACGCAACCGCCGCCGGCGCTATTCTCACCCGGCGGTCACCTCCCCGACCCCGCAGCCCGACCCACAACATCGCCGGCACAACCGCGACCGCCAACAGCCCCTGGTCCGGCCTCAGTAACACCGCGGCCGCGAGCGCCACACCCACGAGCGCCGCCCACTTCATCCCCGCAAACCCGCTTCTCCACCCCTCCACCCACCGAACCAGCCCATAAAACGCCAGCGCGACACAAAAAATACTCACGCACTCCGGAACCACCACCACTGAATAGTTCGCCGTAAACGGACACAAAACCGCCAGCCACAACGCCCACATGCCCGCGCGCTTTCCCGCAATCCTCGCCGCCGTTCCCGCAATCAACCCACAGCTCGCCAGATCTATCAGCACCTGCATCCACAACACGCTCAGATAGTTCGCATCCCCGAACACTTCAAAGCACGCCGCCAGAAACAGCGGATACCCCGGCAGTCGAATCAGCGTCGGCTTCAACACGCCAGCATCAATCAGCCCATAAACGTGCTCTTTGATCATGTGGCGCGCCAGCTCTCCATACACCAGTGCATCGCCTCTGAACAGCGGATGCCGCCATAAAAACAGGGCGCGCACCACAAATCCCACCGCCACGGCCATTGCCACCGGGGTCCCCAACCGGCCTGCTGGTTGGGGCTGCACCGCTACTCCGCTGGATGCTAACCTCCGCATGTCTTCCGCATCATACCTTCAGCACTCTGGTAGCCCTTCACCCCGCATCTCATGTCACGTTGACTGCGGATAACTTGCTCAATAGCATGGGCCTTATCGCCGAGGAACGAATCGAAACATCTGATGCCGAAACAAGTCTTTTACGACCCCCAACGAAAGCGCTGGAAGCGATTACGGAGGGTCTTTGATCTTCTTGCCCTGTTCGGCGCCATCACCGGCATCCTCTTTATCGTGGGCCTGCTGCGCATTCGGCCCATGCACGGCCTCGATCTGCAGTCCACAGCCAAGCGCTACCGCGCCCTGTCCAACCCGCCCGCGCCCGAGCTGACCCCACGCGAAAAGCTCAATCGCTCCGCCCACCGCAAAACCGACCTCAAGCCCTCTGACGTCGTCCTCAACACGACAGAGGGTCTCCGCGCCGCCTTCTACACCGACGTCGACCCGGCCAGCTACGCCTCCCTGAAGCAGCACATCAAGGAGATCGACCTCCTCTTCCCCGAGTGGCTCCACGTCATCACGCCCGACGGCAATCTAACCGCCTTCAGCGCCGACAACACACCCTTCCCCGTCGTCGACAACGCCGGCGTCCACGGCGTCGATCGCGAAAACAAGGTCGCCCACGTCATCACCTCCGCCAAGGAAGACACCGAGATCTTCCCCATGGTCAACAACTACAACCCCAAGGACGGTGCCTTCGAGGACAACGTCGGCCAGTTCCTCGCCGACCCCAACGCCCGCGCCAACTTCGTCCGCCAGGTCGACCGCTTCCTCGCCGCCAACACCTTCTATCGCGGTCTTACGCTCGATTTCCAGGCGCTCGGGCCCAACGACCAGCCCAACTACAACGCCCTCATCGCCGCGCTTTACGCCGACTTCCACCCGCGCAATCTGCGCCTCTACGTCAACGTTCCCGTCAGCACTCCACCCGCGCAGCTCTCCTTCATCGCCAGCAACTCCGACGGCGTCGTCCTCATGGACTACGACCAGCACCAGACCGGCACGCAGCCCGGCCCCATCGCCGGTCAGGACTGGTTCGAGAACAACCTCCGCACCGCACTCTCCGCCGTTCCGCGCGAAAAGATAATCTGCTCCATCGGAAACTACGCCTACGACTGGTCCACACCTCTCCCCGCCACCGCCGCAACGCCGACGCCAACTCCCGAGACCAGACGCACCCGCGAGCACATGACGCGCCGCGTCAAAACGCCATCGGCGCCGCCCGAGCAAACCGACGTCGACGCCGTCTACATGTCCACGCAGGAAGCCTGGCAGGCCGCCTCCGACGCCGACGCCAAAATCGAGCTCGACGATCCCTCGCTCAACCCACACTTCGCCTACGTCGACGAAGACGAGCACGTCCGCCACCAGGTTTGGCTGCTTGACGCCGTCAGCGCGTTGAACGAAATGCGCGTCGCCCGCGCTCTCGGCCTGCAGACGTTCGCCCTCTGGCGCCTCGGCTCCGAAGACGCCTCCATCTGGAACATCTGGGACAACCCGCTCAAGGTCGATCCCACTAAGGCGCTCACCGACATCGCGCCCGGTTGGGACGTCGACACAGAAGGCGACGGCGACATCCTCCGCGTCACCAAGCCGCCGCAAAATGGTCATCGCACCATCACGATGGACGACGACAAGACCATCCCATCGCAGTACCTCTCAGCCGTCTCCGAATCGATGGACTCCTACCCGCTCCCGTACACCGTCTCGCAATACGGCTATCACCCCAAAGAGGTCGCCATCTCCTTCGACGACGGGCCTGATCCCACCTGGACGCCGAAGATCCTCGACATCCTCAAGCGCTACCACGTCGTCGGCACCTTCTTCATGATCGGCGAAGAGGCCGAAGACAACGTCAGCATCATGAAGCGCGTCTACCGCGAAGGCCACGAGATCGGCAATCACACCTTCACACACCCGGACATCAGCGAAATCTCCGAGCGCTCCGTCGACCTCCAGCTCAACCTCACCGAGCGTCTCTTCGCGGCCAAACTAGGCGTGCAGCCCGTATATTTCCGGCCGCCGTACTCCATCGATCAGGAGCCCGACACCAATGACCAGGCCGCGCCAGTCGAGCACATCCAACAGCTCGGCTACACCATCGTCGGCGACAAAATAGACACCGACGACTGGAGCGAGCAACCGCGAAAGTCCCCCCAGGAAATCATCGACTCCGTCTTCCACCAGATCGATCTCGCCAACACCAAAACCTGGATGCGCGGCTCCATCATCCTCATGCACGACGGCGGCGGCAATCGCCAGCCCACCGTCGACGCTCTACCCAAACTCATCGAAGCCCTTCGCGCTCACGGCTACACCATCGTCCCGGTCTCCCAGCTCGTCGGCAAAACCCGCGCTGAGGTGATGCCTCCGCTCACGCGCCACCAGAAGTACCAGGCCGCCGTCGACTCCGTCGCGTTCTTCTTCATCTCCTTCTTCAATCACTTCGTCATCGACGTCTTTTTCGTCGGCGACTTCCTCATGAGCCTGCGCCTCATCGTCATCGGAATCTGCGCGCTCATCGATCGCTTCCGCAAACGTCACGACGACCCGACCGGCGCCTACGCTCCACGCGTCGCCGTCCTCATCCCCGCCTACAACGAAGAGAAGGTCATCGCACGCACCATCCGCTCGGTGCTCATGTCCAACTACAAAAAGCTCCGCGTCATCGTCATCGACGACGGCTCACGCGACAACACCTACAAGGTCGCCACCGAAACCTACGCTCGCGAGATCGAACAAGGCCGCGTCACCGTGCTCACCAAGCCCAACGGCGGCAAAGCTGAAGCTCTCAACTTCGCCCTTCAACAAACTGAAGAAGAGGTCTACATCGGCATCGATGCCGACGGCGTCATCGCGCACGACGCCATCTCGCGCCTCGTCTGCCACTTCGCCAACCCGCGCATCGGCGCTGTCGCCGGCAATGCCAAGGTCGGCAATCGCGTCAATCTCTGGACCCGCTGGCAGGCGCTCGAATACATCACCTCGCAAAACTTCGAGCGCCGCGCTCTCGATCTCTTCGACGTCGTCACCGTCGTCCCCGGAGCCATCGGCGCTTGGCGCACCGCGGCCGTCAAAGCAGGCGGCTGCTATCACCCCGACACCGTCGCCGAAGACGCCGACCTCACCATGAGCCTCCTCGAGCAGGGGTACTGGGTCATCTACGAAGATCAGGCCCTTGCCTTTACCGAAGCTCCTATCAACGCCAACGGCCTCGCGCGCCAGCGCTTCCGCTGGTCTTTCGGAATTCTGCAAGCCCTCTACAAGCACCGCGGCGCCATCCGCAACCGCCGCGCCATGGGACTCTTCGCGCTTCCCAACATTCTCATCTTCCAGATCCTGCTCCCCCTCGTCTCGCCGCTCATTGATCTCATGTTCGTCGCCGGCGTCATCCACTACTTCATCGACAAACACTTCCACCCCGAGACCACCAGCTCCGCCGACCTCGTCAAGCTGCTCGTCTTCTTCGGCGCCTTCCTCGTCATCGACTTTGCCGCCTCCGGCCTTGCCTTCATGCTCGAGCGCAAACATCCCGCCAGCAAGGGCGACGGCTGGCTACTCTTTCACATCTGGATCCAGCGCTTCACCTACCGCCAGCTCTTCTCCTGGGTGCTGCTGAAAACCGTGAAGCGTGCCATCGACGGCAAGCCCTTCAACTGGGACAAACTCGAACGCACCGCCAAAATGTCCAAAGCGGCCGAACAGTTCGCACAGCAGTAACCCGGTTCCGCCTTGCTCTTGCGTTTCTGATTGTCATTCCCGTCGGGAATCCGCGCCTTTGCTGTTGCTTTTTGCCGTCGTCCCCGCAGACGATCCACTTCGCTGCGCCCCATCCCTACCGCGCATGAACTTTCGTTCATCATCCCCTGCAACCCCCCATCCACCCGCATCACAAACAATATGTTCGGTTTCGCCCGCATTACGCTTACGGCCTTTCTTCTCTTCGCCCCCGCTCTTCTCGCACAGGACACTCAACAGCCGCAGCCCCAAACTGCCGCACCGAAACAGGAAACCCCGCAGCCCCAGACAAACCCGGCCACTCAGGCCAATCTGCCCAACGCGCCGTCCTCGCTCATCACCGCCAAGCCGCACGGCCAGGGCAAGGTTCCCCTCGAAGACATCCCGCACCCACGCGTCACGCTCGTCCGTGTTCCGCTCAACATCGCCGGTGACACGTACCGCATCTTCACCTCGCCCATCTACATACGCCCCGCCGACCTCAAGTGGATCCTCCCCATGGCCGCCGCCACTGGCGTCGCCCTTTCCCAGGACAGCCACGTAGCTCGCAACATTGTCAGCCACGACCCCGGCTTCAACAACGCCAACGACAACGTCTCCTACGACCTCCTCTACGGCTACATCGCGGGCTCCGTAACCATGTACGGCACCGGCCTCTTCACCCACAACGACCACATCCAGGAGACTGGCCTCCTTTCCGGTCAGGCCATGGTCGACGCCTACATCTTCGACGAGGTCATCAAGCTGTCCACCTTCCGCGAACGGCCCACCGCCGCGACCAACTACGACGGCAAGTTCTACCAGACCTCCGCCGGCATCGACTCCTCCTTCATCTCCGGCCACTCCATCAACGTATGGTCCGCCGCTGCCGTCATGGCAGCCGAGTACCCGAGCCCCTGGAAGCAGGCCGCCTTCTACACCGCGGCGACCGCAACCTCCCTCAACCGCGTCCTCGCTGAAAAACACTTCCCCACCGACGTCCTCCTCGGCTCCGCCGCCGGCTGGATGATCGGCCACTACGTAGTCCGCGCCCACCACCACCACCCCATCTACCGCCACCACGGCAACCAGCCAACGCAATAAGAGCGCCCAGAAGAGCTCGGTTTCGTTAAGGGCACGGCTTCAGCCGTGCCGTAGATGCCGCGGAATCGGCGCGGCTTTAGCCGCTGAGGTACGCTACCGACTTTCGACGAGTTCAGCAGCTCCTATCAAACGGAAGCCATCTGCGGCGGCTTCGGCGCATAGCCCTTCTCGACGAACCACCGCACCGCCTGGCGTAGCGCATCGTCCACCGGAACCACCCGCCACCCCAGCTCCCGCTCCGCCTTCGCCGAGCTCGCCCACATCATTTTCTTCCCCATCCGCACGGCCTCAACGGTCGCCCTCGGCTCCTTGCCGCGCAGCTTCCCCGTCACCGTCTCGTCGAAGAACGCAAACGCCATCGCCACCCCATGCGGTACCTTCATCGTCGGCGACGGCAACCCCGTCATCGCTGCCAGCCTGTCGAGAATCTGCTTCAGCGTGAGATTCTCTCCGCCAAGAATGTAGCGCTCGCCAAATCGGCCGCGCTCAAGCGCCGCAAGATGCATCCGCGCAATCTCCTCAACATCAACCAGGTTCAACCCTGTCTCGACATACGCCGGAAACTTGCGATTCAGAAAATCGACGATGATCCTCCCCGTTGGCGTCGGCTTCACATCCATCGAGCCCACCGGAGTCGTCGGATTCAGAATCACAACCTCCTGCCCCGCACGCGCCGCCGCAATCGCCTCCTGCTCCGCCATCCACTTCGACCGCTTGTAGTGGCCGATCATGTCCGCTTCGCTCACCGGCGTCTCTTCATCCACGACCGACGCATCCTTGCGAAACCCCATCGTCGCCACGCTCGACGTGTACACTACGCGCCGCACGCCCGCTTCGCGCGCCAACTTCAACAGCTCCCGCGTTCCGTCAACGTTCGCCTTATACATCTCCGCGGGATCAGGCACCCACAGCCTGTAATCCGCCGCCACATGAATCAGCGCATCGCACCCGCGCAGCGCCGCCGCAAACTTCACCGGGTCGCGCAGGTCCCCGTGCACAACCTCCGCATTCTTCGGCAGATTCTCTATTCGCGAAGTCTTGCGCGTCAGCAGCCGAATCTCAGCCCCCTGCTCCGCCGCCATCCTCGCCACATGCGACCCAACAAATCCAGTGGCTCCCGTAATGAAAATCTTCATCGCTCTTCATCATACGAGTGGAACTCGATCCTTACCGTTGCGCCAGAAAAGCCAAGACATCGTGCTCGAATTTGCTCGGCTCTTCCGCATATGGGAAATGACCACTCTGATCAAACTCGTCGAACTGTGAACCATTAACACTGGCAGCCAGTGCACGCATCTGCTCGACCCCGATGGCGCCATCGTACTTGCCTGCAATCACCAGTGTTGGCATCGTCAGCTTTGACGCCTGCGCGAATCGATAGCACGGAAACTGGCTTGTCGAATCAAAGTAGATGCGCCCGATCTCGCCTGTGTTCTTCAGTCCGCTGCTTGCGTCAAGCGCCTCTTGCTCTTTCTCAAACCGCTGATCGTGGAACTGCTGCCAATGATGAAACTCGTTTGAGTCGACTTTTTGGAGCACACTCATCTCCACATTGAACTCAGGCTTCGCGACAGCGCAGGCGTCGCTTCCCTTCTCGGCCGCGAGCATCTGCGCCCCGGCCGCGCTCTTCAACGCTGCGGCCCACTCCTGCGGATAACGCTGCTCTATCTCCTGTCGCCAGACTCCGAAAGCTGCCGGAAGGTCCGCCGCTCCATCAACAATGATGAGCTTCTGCACATGACTGGGATAGCGCGCTGCATACTCCAGCGCGATCGTCCCCCCGAAGCTGTGGCCCATAATCGAAATCTGCGACAAGCCGAGGCTGCTGCGAAGCCCCTCAAGGTCCTCGACAAACGAGCTCAGCGTGTAATCTCCGCCCCACGGCCGTTCGCTGCGCCCGGATCCGCGCTCGTCCAGATAAATGATCTGAACGTGCCGCTCGAGCCTCTGCCCGATGGTCTTCTCAAAGCTGTAGCTGTTATAACCCGGGCCGCCGTGAAGATACACCAGTGGAGCTTCGCCGGGCTGACCGGATCCGGCAACCTTGTACCAGAGCCGCACCCCGTTGACCACAACGTTATGCTCTCCACGAACGACAGGTGACAAAGACGCGCATTGCGCCGGCCGAAACCAAAGCGCGAGAACCATGATGCAGATGAAACGAGGAAGCATGCATCACAGTACGAGAGAATCGCGTTGCTTGTTCCTGTCCTTAGACTGCGGCGGAAGCTAGTCGAGCTTCTCCGCTTCGATCCCGATGTTCTGCTCGCCCGCGGCCTTCTTCTCCCAATACTTCTTCACCCAGGCATCGAAACTCTTGCCCGCCGCCGTATCGCGTCCGCTGAACTTCAGCCCCGCCACATCGCTGTACGGAATCATCATCCGCTCGGTCGGCGCGCCCTCCTTCGGCGTCGGAATAATCCGCACCACCGAATCCGCGAGCGTCAGGCCGTTGCGCCGGTCGTACAAGTATCCCTCAACCACCGAGCCATCGCGCCGCGTGATCGTGATATCGCCGCGATAGTCAAACGCCTTCTCCAGCGCCTCGCGAATCTCTTGCTCGCTCGCCAGCTCCGGAACCCACCCCTCCAGGTTCTCGCGCTCGCGCCCCGCCATTACCTCCAGCTCGTCCTGCGAAGCGTGCTGCAACTGCTCGATCTTTGCGTGCTCCTGCTGTGCTGTCGACATCGCTAGTCTCCCGCCACGCTGGTCAGGTTCTCATTCACCGAAGTCGTCACCACAACCGGCGCAGCAATCTGCACCAGCGGCCCATGGCCCGCAGGTTTCCACTCGTTCAGCATCTTCATCGCGCCATCGTCTGGATACATCGACTTGAACATGTACTTCTTCGCCGTCGTCAAAAATCCCTTGATCGACCCGAAGTTGTAATCCACCGCGCTCGCCTCATGCCCGGAGTGCACCATGCAGTTCGCGCATTGCGGATTGCCGCTCTTCGCTCCGTAGTTCGCCCACTCTGTCGCGTCCAGTAACTCCTGGTACGTATCCGCGTAGCCATCCTGCAGCAGGTAGCACGGCTTCTGCCACCCGAAGATCGAGTACGCCGGCATACCCCAGGGCGTGCACTCGAAATCGCGCTTGCCCATCAGGTATTCGCTGAACAGCGGGTGCGTGTTGAACTCCCAGCTCTTCTTGCGGTTCGACAAAATCATCCGGAACAGCTTGCGTGACCGCGCCTTGCCCAGGAAGTGCTGCTGGTCCGGAGCCTTGTCATATGTATAGCCCGGGCTCACCATCATCGACTCAACGCCCGCTTCCATCATCTGATCGAAATGCCGACGCACCGAATTCGGATCCGCTCCATCAAACAGCGTCGTGTTCGTCGTCACGCGGAAACCTGCAGCCACGGCGGCTTTAATGCCCTCCATCGCGATGTCCCATCCACCCTCGCGGCACACGGAAAAATCGTGATGCTCCTTCTCGCCATCCAGATGCACCGAAAAGCTCAGGTACTTCGACGGCGTAAAGAGATGCAGCTTCTCCTTCAGCAGCAGCGCATTGGTGCACATGTACACATACTTCTTGCGCGCGACCAGGCCAGCCACGATCTCCGGCATCTGCGGATGCAGCAGCGGCTCGCCGCCCGGAATCGACACCATCGGCGCACCGCATTCCTCAACGGCCTTGAAGCACTGCTCCGGCGTCAGCTGCGCCTTCAGGATGTGCGGCGGATACTGAATCTTTCCGCACCCCGCGCATGCCAAGTTGCAGCGGAACAGCGGCTCCAGCATCAGGACGAGCGGATACCGCTTGCGGCCCTTGATTTTTTGTTTCAGCACGTACGTCGCAACTGTCCACGCCTGCGATACCGGTACAGCCATCTCAAACCCTCCAAAATTCAGCCAGCGATCTGAAGCTACGCGGCCGCTTCCTCGTCCTGTTCCTTCGCCATCGCCTTCTCATATGTCGTCAGCGCCAGCAGCGGGAAGTACTGCTTGTACAGGTGATATCCCAGGTAAAACACCCGCGGAAACCCTGTACCCGTGTAATAGCTTTCACCGTTACGGCCGGGCATCAGTTCATCCCAGCTCCCATCCTCATGCTGCCGCTCGATCAGCCAGCGAATGCCCTTCGCCACCGAATCCGATCGCGTGTCATTGGCAGCCAGCAGCCCCAACAGCGCCCACGCCGTCTGGCTCGGAGTAGACGGTCCCACACCGCGCTGTGACGGATCGTCGTACGTTCCGCACGTCTCGCCCCAGCCGCCGTCCGAATTCTGCACCATCCGAATCCACTCTGCTGCCTGCTGCACCGCCGGCTCCAGGTAGCTGTACTCCATCGCCTGCAGCCCGCGGAGCACAAGGAACGTCCCGTACAGATAGTTCACACCCCAGCGCCCGAACCAGCTTCCATCCGGCTCCTGCTCGCGGAGAATGAACTGCACGGCCTTCTCTACGCGCTTGTCCCGCCGCGTGTAGCCATAGCTCGCCAGCATCTCCAGCAACCGGCCCGTGATGTCCACCGTCGGCGGGTCGATCATCGCGTTGTGGTCGGCAAACGGAATCGACTCAAAAATCTTCTTCGTGTTGTCCTTGTCGAACGACGCCCATCCGCCGTTCTTGCACTGCATCGCAAACACCCACTCAATCGCGCGCTGTGTCACCTCGTATTGATAGCGCTCGCGCGGATTGTCCACTGCCTTCAGCGCCAGTAGCACCTCGCCGGTATCGTCCACATCTGGCTGATGGTCATTGTTGAAGAAAAAGCACCAGCAACTCGGGTCCGCGACCTTTGCATTGTGCGACCAGTCGCCCTGGTGTCGAATCTCTTTCGACAGCAGCCAGTCCGCCGCCTTCACCAGCCGCGCGTCCGTCCGCGAAATTCCGCACTCACCCAGCGTCGACAGCACCTGCGCCGTATCCCAAACCGGCGAGAAGCACGGAACCATCCGGAACGTCGGCGTCGGATACCCGGGCTGGCCATTCGGACAATCGATCCCCAGCTTCTCAAACTCGTCCATCGCGCGGATCATCTGCGGGTCATCGAACCCATACCCCAGGCACCGCAATGCCACGATCGCGTTCAGCATCGCAGGATAGATCGCTCCTAATCCATCCGAGCGCTCAAAGTGGTCGAGCATCCACTTCTCTGCGCGCTTGATTGCCACCTTGCGCAGCGGCCGCACATGCACCCGCTCAAACCAATGCGTCATTCGATCCGTAAGAAGGAAGAAGTTCCGCCACGAAATCCAGTGCTTGCGGTCCCAGCGCAGATGCAGGTTGGAATTCTCGCGCCCACCAACAAAGAGCTCATCAATCCCCTGCTCGTCCGGCAGCTTCTTGAACGGCTTCGTCGCATAAATCACCGACAGCGGCACGAGGATCGCGCGCGACCACGCGCTGATCTCGTAAATATTGAAGTAGAACCACTTCGGAAACAGCACGATCTCCGGCGGAACCGCCGGCACCGCGTCATAGTCATACTGGCCGAGCGCGCACAGGTAAATCTTGGTGAACGTATTGCAGTTCACCACGCCACCCTGCTCCAGCACGTTTTCGCGCGCCCTCACCATCACCGGATGATCGGCCCTGTAGCCCATCAGCTTCAGCGCGAGATAGCACTTCACGCCGTAGTTCACATTCGACGGGCCGCCCGGATACAAGCTCCATCCGCCATCCTCATTCTGGTGGCGCAGAATCTCGTTCGTTGCGCGCTGCAACTTGCCTGGATCTCCCGTTCCCAGCAGCGTATGCATGAAGATGTAGTCCGACTCCAGCATCGAGTCGGCCTCAAGTTCGCCGCACCAATAGCCGTCCTCGTGCTGCTGCCCCAGGACCCAGTCCACCGAGCGCTTGATGCCATCGCGCACACGATCCATCGCGAGGTCGAGGCGGCCGAATCTCGGCTGCGCCGCCCCCTTCGTCTCTCTTGGAGATGTGTTCATTCGCAATCTTTTCGCTCGAACCTCTAACAGCCTGACTGCGACTGCTTCTGGTCTGCGCCCGTTACTTAACGACGTGCGCCTCTACGCGTTTGCTTACACTGCGGCCGCTGCCGGCTTTGGCGCGGCGGCGATCGCCTGCACTATCTCCGGCGGAAGTCCGAACCGGACGTTCTCCGGCATTACTTCAACCTCTTCGACCGAACCATAACCCTTGCCCTGCAGGAAACGCACCACATCCTGCACCAGGATCTCCGGCGCCGAAGCCCCGGCCGTAATTGCCACAGACGCCGCGCCCTCCAGCCACTCCGGCCTGATGTCGTCAGCTTTGTCGATCAGATAGGAGCTCGTCCCCAGGTTCCGCGAAACCTCAACCAGGCGGTTTGAGTTCGAGCTGTTCCTCGATCCCACAACCAGCACCACGTCCGCGCCGTGGGCCACATTCTTCACCGCCGTCTGGCGGTTCTCGGTCGCATAGCAGATGTCCTGCGCGTGCGGCCCCATGATGTTCGGGAACTTCTTCTTGAGCGCCTGGATCATCGTCCCGGCCTCGTCAAGCGAGAGCGTCGTCTGGGTCAGGTACGCCACCTTATTCGGGTCGGGAACCACCAGCGATTCCACCTCGGCCGCCGTTGACACGACCTGGGTCACGTCCGGAGCCTCGCCCTGCGTTCCCTCAACCTCTTCGTGGTCCCTATGTCCCACAAGAATCAGCGAGTACCCCTGCTTAGCGAACTTGATCGCCTCCACGTGGACCTTCGTCACCAACGGGCAGGTCGCGTCGATGACCTTCAGCCCGCGCTCCTTTGCCCGTGCCCGGACAGCCGGCGACACGCCATGCGCGGAGTAAATCACGCGCTGACCCTCCGGAACCTCGTCCAGCTCGTTGACGAAGATAGCGCCCTTCTGCGCCAAGTCGTTCACAACATAGCTGTTATGGACAATCTCTTTGCGGACATAAATTGGCGCGCCAAAGGTCTCCAGCGCAATCCGCACGATATCGATCGCCCGCACCACGCCGGCGCAGAAGCCCCGGGGCTTCAAAAGCAGGATGCGCTTTTCAGCGGAGGCGGAGGTCAAATTGTCTGTATCGATGGGCGCAGCTACAGGACTAGGCACGTCCTCTAGTATACCCGTCTTCGGGCGCTCAGGCACCCCTCCATGTGAACCACGGACGGTGCAAAAGCGCTGCCCTTCAGCGATAGCCAGCGCCGCGTCCAGAGCGGGGTCCCCAGCGAGTTCTCCCGATGGGGACGCAATAGCTATCTGCTCCGGCTCAGGAGCAGCCATCTGATCTCATCTCCTACACGTGGCCCGAACAGTTGTCATGCGGGCAGTGGCAGGCCAGCGTCGTCTTCCCCGCCGAATCCTCACAAATCTGCGAGCAGTATTTCTTTCCATCCGTGCAGACACAGCTGCACACCTCATGCGCACACTTCTTGGCCTCGGCCATTGGTCCCTCCAACTTCTGTCTTCAGACAGAGACCTGCGCCGTTGGGTTGCCTTACCGGCTCTGCGCCAGCATCTGCTCCGCGTGCCGCCTCGACGTCTCCGTCAGGCTCGCACCCGACAGCATCCGCGCAATCTCCTCCACGCGCTCGCTTTGCTCCATCCGCCGCACGCCCGTCTGCGTCCTTCCACGATGCTCCGTCTTCTCAATCAAAAAGTGCTGGTCCGCAAAGGCCGCAATCTGCGGCAAATGCGTAATGCACAACACCTGCTGCCCGCGCGCCAGCGCCTTCAGCTTCTGGCCCACCGCCTCCGCCGCGCGCCCACCGATCCCGATATCGATTTCATCAAACACCAGCGTCCGCGGCAGAACAGTCTTCCGCTTCTTACCGCCGGCAGCTCCATCCTCCACCGCGACCTTGAGCGCCAGCATCACGCGGCTCATCTCACCGCCCGATGCAATCTCATCCAGCGGCTTCATCGGCTCACCCGGATTCGTCGCAATCCTCGCTTCCACGCGGTCCCATCCACTCGCGCTCCAGCTTTGCTCCGCCTCCTCCGGCGTCACGTCAAACGTGAACCGCACGTTCATCGCCAGCTCGTTGATCTGCTTCTCCGCCAGCTTCGCGAGCTTCTTCCCCGCCGCAACTCGCTGCTCGCTCAATCTCCGCGCGGCTTCGCGATAACTCTTCGCCGCGGCGCCAAGCTCAACTTCCAGCTCCTTCAGCCGAGCCTCGCGATTCTCCAGCTCATCCAGCTTGCCCTTCACCTCTTCGCCAAACGCAACCACCTGCGCCAATCCCGGCCCGTACTTGCGCTTCAGCCGTTCCAGCGCAGCCAGCCGGTCCTCAATCTCGCCCAGTCTCTCGGGCGACGCCGTAACCTGCCCCGCAAAATCCCGCAACGTCGCCGCCGCATCCTCCACACTCGCCTTGGCCGCATTCAGCGACACTGCAGTCTCTCGAAACCGTTCATCGAACCGAGCCAGGTCCTCCACATGCTTCAGCGCTCCGCCCACCAGCGACTCCGCCGAAACCTCCGCCTCGTACAGCAAGTCCAACGCCGCATTCGCGCCCGTAAACAGCCGCTCCGCATTCGCGAGGACGCGCTTCTCTGTCTCCAGCCGCGCATCCTCCTCCGCATCCACGATGCCGGCCGACTCAATCTCCCGCGCCTGAAAGCTCCACAGGTCTACCAGCCTCAGTCGGTCCGCCTCCGCCGCCCGCAACTCCTCGATTCGCTCCCGCACCTCGCGCCACTTCGCGAAGCCAGCGCTCACCTCATCCGTACTCAAATCCGCAAACCGGTCCAGCAACAACCGTTGCTGCGCCGCGTCGAACGCCACCAGCGTCTCGCTTTGCGCATGCACCAGCGCCAGCTCTGGAGCCAGCTGCCGCAGCACGTTCACCGTTGCCGGCTGATTGTTCACAAACACTCTGCCTTTGCCGCTCGCGCCAATCTCGCGCCGCAGCAGAATCTCGTCGCCCTCAGGATCGATTCCGTTATCCTCCAGAATCTGCTCTGCCCCGGGCGTCGATTCGAAGACGCACGCCACCACCGCCTTCTCCGCGCCAAACCGCACCACGTCGCTCGACGCCTTCCCACCCAGCAGCAGCACCAGCGCATCAATCAGGATCGATTTCCCCGCGCCCGTCTCACCCGTCAGCAGGTTCAGCCCAGTGCCAAACTCCGCCACAGCATGATCAATCACCGCATAGTTTTCCGCGCGCAGTTCCAGCAGCATCTCGGGGTCTCACCGAGAGCATAGCAGCCCCACGCCGCCCACTCACCACCCGAAAACTCACAGCTCGAAAAGTCACAACTCGAACCGCACCCGCTTTGCCTTTTCCTTTCTGCTTGCTTTGCCTTTCTGTTTGTCATCCCGCAGGGGATCCGCCGGCGCCTTTGTCTTATTCACTATTCACTACTCACTACTCACTACTCACTATTCACTCAATCCGATCCCACGCCACTTCTCCTCCCAAAACGTCCATCTCTTGGCAATACAGCCCGCACACCCCGCGCATTTACACTGAAACAGAGCATATGACTGTCCTCCCCCTCGCTCTCTTCCTGCAAGACACGGCAACACCCTCTGGTCCTCTCGCCGGTCCACACTCCAATGCCATCGTGGACATGGTCCATAACAGCGGCCCCACTGCGCTGACCGTCCTGGGTATCCTGCTCCTCGCCAGCATCGTCTCCTGGGCCATCATCATCGCCAAGTGGCGCGCCTTCAACGAGGCCAACGTCCAGAGCAAGCGCTTCCTCCGCGCCTTCCGCAAGTCCGGCCGCCTCTCTGAGATCGCTGCTATCGCCGACCAGTTCAAGCCTTCGCCGCTCGTTGCCGTCTTCCACGAAATCCACGACGAGTACCAGCGCCAGGCCGGCGGCCGCGGCACACCACCCAATCCTCAGGCGCTCGAGCGCGCCGCGCAGACCGCCGCCTCCGAGTCCCTCACCATCATGGAGCGCCGCATGACCTGGCTCGCGACCACCGCCCAGTGCGCTCCGTTCGTCGGCCTCTTCGGCACCGTCATGGGCATCATCGACGCCTTCCACGGCCTCGGCACCGCCGGCGCCGCCACCCTTCGCGCCGTCGCTCCCGGCATCTCCGAAGCCCTCATCACGACCGCCGCCGGCCTCGTCGTCGCCGTGCCCGCCGTCATCGGCTATAACCAGCTCACCCAGCGCCTCCGTGAATTCGCCGCGCGCATGGACGACTTCGGTCGCGAGCTTCTCAACGCCATCGAGAACGCCGCCCACCTCACCTCGCAGCCCCACACGCCGCCAGCCTACGAAGAAGTTCGACGGAGGCCCTAGTTATGGCGTTTTCCGCGAATGGCCGCACACAGTCCGCGCTCTCCGACATCAACATCACGCCGCTCGTCGACGTCGTCCTCGTGCTGCTCCTGATCTTCATGGTCACCGCGCCCGTGCTGCAGTCCGGCATCGAAGTTGCCGTCCCGCAGACCCGCACCGTCAATCAGGTCGCCGAAGAGCACATGGTCGTCACCATCGATAAAGACCAGAACGTCTTCCTCCAGGACAAGCCCGTCAACATCCACGATCTCCCGCGCCTCCTCGGCTCCGGTACACCCGCCGGCGCCAAGCGCGTCGTCTACGTGCGCGCCGATCAGAAGGTCCCCTTCGGCGCCTTTGCCTCCGTCATGGATGCCGTCAAGCAGGCCGGCATCACCAACATCAGCATCGTTACGCGGCCTCTCGAAGGCACCAACCCCTAGCGCCCCCATGAGCGTCTTCGCCAGCCTCGACTACGACAACCCAGACCGGCTCGGCAGCGGCTTCGCCGGTGCCATCGGCCTGCACATCGCTATCGCCGGCCTGTTCGTCGGGCTCGCCCTCTTCGTCCCTGGCCACACCCAGCACTGGGGCGGAGACGCCTCTTCCGTCGGCGCCATTCAGGCCTCCATGGTCTCCGCGCTTCCCCTGCCCACCAAGGTCGCGCCCGTCGAGCATAATGTCCTGGCCAGCGAAAACGTCACCGCCACTCCCAAGCCTCCACCCAAGGAAGCCACCCAGCCGCCGCCCAAGCCCACCGACATCCTCATCAAGGAGAAGACCCCCGAGAAGGCCAAGGTCGCGCCCGTCGAGCAGCCCACGCCCCCCAGGCATCCACAGCCCACGCCGCCCACCACTAAGGCCGCCTCGGGCGACGCAGCGACGCAGCTCCCGCAGGCCATGACCCAGCTCAAGAACGGCACCGCGATCGCCACCGTGCAGGACCGCACCTTCGGCAACCGCTACGCCTACTACATCCAGATCATCAGCCGCATCGTCGGGCAGAACTGGTACACCCAGGAGGCCGACCCCACCTCTTCGCAAGGGAAACGCGCCGTCATTCTCTTTGACATCAACCGCGACGGCGTTCCCCAGAACATCCGCATCGAAACAAAGAGCGGGTCACCCTCCCTCGACGCCTCTGCTCTCCATGCCCTCCAGCGCGTCGACAACTTCGGCCCTCTGCCCGCCGGAGATCACATAACAGTGGAATTCAACTTTGATTACAAACAGCAATAATATCCACAACGTTTCAGCTGCTTTTCCGTCTACACTTCAAGAAGAAGGTCTGATTACGATGCAAATTGGCCCCCTCCGTGGTGGACCCCTCGCCATCAAACGCCGCGCCGCACTCACCCTTCCAGCTGCATTCACCCTTCTCTTCGCTGCGCTCTTCTTTCTACCCGTCCTCCACGCGCAGGAAGGCCCCATCGTTATCACAAGATCCACCGGCGCCAATAAGCTCCGCCTCGCCGTAGCCAGCTTCAAGGCCGCCAACGCCGATCCCGGCACGCAGCCTGAAAAGGCCGTCTTCGACCAGACCCTCTACAACGACCTCTCCAACGCCGGCATCTTCGTGCTCGTCTCGAAAGAGATGGCGCCCCAGGCCACCCCGGGTGGCCAGTCCGAGATTCAGCTCTCGCAGTGGTCCGCCGCACCGGCCAGCGCCTCCATGGTCGCCTTCGGCAATCTCTCTGTCTCCGGCGGCCGCGTCGTCGTCAACGGCTTCCTCGACGACGCCAAGAACCCCCAATACCCGCAGATCTTCGCGCGCCAGTACTCCGACACCGCCAGCGACAACAGTGCCCGCCAGATCGCCCACCGCTTCGCCGACGAAATCATTGCGCGCCTCGGTGGCGGCACCACCGGCATTGCCGAAACCAAGATCTTTTACGTCAAGCAGAGCGGCCAGAACAAAGAGATTTGGGAGATGGACTACGACGGAGCCAATCAACACCAGATCACGCACGTCGGTTACGCTATCTCGCCGCGCATCTCGCCTGACAACTCCCGCATCGCCTTCGCCGAGATCAGCAGGCACGGCGGCTTTCAGATCGGCATGTACTCCATGCTGCTGAACCGCACCGTCAACTTCGCCAACGCCGGCGGCACCAACGTCTCGCCCGCTTGGGCGCCCAACGGCCAGCAGCTCGCCTTCTCCTCTGATCGCACCGGCGACCCCGAAATCTGGGTCTCCGACACGCAAGGCACCGCCGCGCACCGCATCACCGACTTCCGCGGCCCCGACGCCTCACCCACATGGAACCCCAAGACCGGCGCGCAGATCGCCTGGGTCTCCGGCCGCACCGGTCTCCCCCAGATCTACATCATGGAAGCCGACGGCTCCGGCGTGCAGCGCCTCACCGACGGCGGCTACGCCAGCTCTCCCTCATGGTCCCCCAACGGCCAGTTTCTCGCCTTTGCCTGGGACCGCAAGTATGGTCCCGGCGCCCCGGGCGGTCAGGACATCTACGTCATGGAGATCGCCACCAAGCGCTGGATTCAGCTCACCCACGACTCAGGGCGTTGCGACTTCCCCTCCTGGTCACCTGACGGTACGCATCTCGTCTACGCAAACTCACCTGACGGCCGTGCTGACCATACACGCGTCATGACCATGCTCGTCGACGGCACCCAGAAGCGATCACTCACCGGCTCCGGCGCCGATATGCCGAACTGGAGCTGGCGGTAATCTCCCAATGTTCCTCAACGCACACGAGTTCCGGTCCGGGCCCTAAACTAACGCAAGATAAAACGTCAAAGTAGAACTGCATTGAATTGCCCGATTTGGCCCGGCTGGGCCGCGAGCCCAAACGAGGACCCCCTAAACAGAGGACAAGATGATCTCTCGACAAACCTCCCCCTCCCGCAAGCTGACAACTCTTCTCTTCAGCGCATCGATCGCTCTCCTCGCCGCCACCGGCTGCCATAAGAAGGCGAATACTCTTCCCCCGCCATCCGCGCTTCCGCCGGAGGCCGGCGTTTCCGCCCCCACGGCCACCATCTCCGCCGACCCCATGGCGATCGATCAGGGCCAGTCCGTCGTCCTCAACTGGCGCACCACGGGCGCGACGTCCGTCTCCATCGATGGCATCGGCAACGTCGCCACCAACGGCACCCAGACCGTCACGCCTGACAGCTCGACGAACTTCCATCTCGTCGCCAAGGGTGACGGCGGCACCACCGAGGCCAACGTCCGCGTCACCGTCCGCGTGCCCACCGTGCCCGAGTCCGGCAACATCAGTGAGAACGACGCCGGCGCCGACGCAGTCTTCCACCAGAACGTCAAAGATCTCTTCTTCGACTACGACAGCTACGACATCCGGTCGGCCGACGAAGCCTCCGTCACCGCCGCAGCCAGTTACATCAACGCACACCCTGATCTGAAGATTCTGATCGCGGGCTACTGCGATGACCGCGGCTCCGCTGAGTACAACATCACCCTCGGCGAAAACCGCGCCAACGCCGCCAAACAGGCCCTCGTTGCCGCCGGCGTCAACGCCGCCCGCATCCGCGTCGTCAGCTACGGCAAAGAGCGCCAGTTCTGCACTGAAGAGAACGAATCCTGCTGGCAGCAGAACCGCCGCGCCCAGTTCAACGTCGACCGCTAACCGCCCTTCAAAGGCCGCGCCGTCTTGTCCTCATTTGGACCAGACGACGCGGCCTTTGACCTTAGCGCCGCGGCCTTGGAAATGTAGACTTGCTTGCAACGCAAGCCTCGCAGGAGTAAGACCATGTCACGCACCCGCCTCGTCCCCATCACTCTCGCTGCACTTCTCCTCATCGGCGCCGCCCCACGAGCCCACGCCGTCAGCAAGGACATGGTCCAGCTCCAAACGCAGGTGCAGCAGCTTCAGGACGCCGTCGCACGCCTCCAGCAGTCGAGCGATGAGCGCTGGGGAGTACTCAAGGACCTTGTTCAGCAGACCGCCGACTCCGTCAACAAGATGTCTGTCGCCGTCAACGGCCTCCAGGTCAAAATGCAGAACGTGCAGGATGCCGCCGGGCAGAAGAACGATCAGCTCTCCGGCCAGGTCCAGTCTCTCAACGACTCTCTTGACGAACTGAAGGCCCGGCTCGATCGCATCGAGAAGGTCGTCAACAACGTGCAGGCCTCACAGCAGTCCACCAACGCCCTCCTCGGCAACCTGCCCGGCAACGTCCCTCCGGGAGGCGGCGCGGCTGCGGTCCCGGCCGGCCCCGCAAACCCTACCGACAGCAGCGGCAAACCGCTGCCCGGCACGCCCCTCAGCTCCATCGCCGACGGAACCACCTCCGTGCCCACAACCGCTCCCGCAGCCACCGGTAACCCTCCCGCCGGCGAGATGTACCGCACCGCCTACAGCGACTACATGTCCGGCAAGAACTCGCTCTCCATCTCCGAGTTCCAGGACCTGATCAAGGCTTATCCCGACGACAACCTCGCCGGCAACGGCTATTACTACATCGGCGAAATGGATCTCCGCGCCGGCAAATACTCCGCCGCCATCAAGGACTACGACCACGTCCTCGAGCACTACCCCGATAACTCCAAGATCCCTGCAGCCCACCTGCACAAGGGCGACGCCCTCGTCGCCATGCACCAGAACGAAGCCGGCATCCGCGAGTACCGCGCTCTCATCCAGCGCTTCCCCAACTCTCCCGAAGCCGCTCAGGCCAAAGCGAAGATCTCCCTCGCCGCCCGACGCTGACGACTGTTGCCGATTCACCACACCCATGTTGCAGTTTGGACACAAGTCCAAGCCTAAAGTCTTTGTTCCGAAGACTTTGCGCAATTTTGCGGGGGGGGGGAGGTCCAGTCTAGTTCCTGACCTCGCGTAGCGCCCGTTCGACCTTCTGCTTCTCCTCCGCCGTCAACCCCACCCTCGGCAGCCGCGGAGCGCCACCGTAATACCCATTCAGATCGCACGCATATTTCACGCCTGCAACACCAAACTCCTCAACCACCGCATCCGCCTCACGCAGTCTCTCCGCCTTCAACCGCGCCAGCTTCGGATCACCATCCTTGAATGCCGCCCAAACCTCATGGCATCCCTGCGGAGCGCAGCCAGCCAACTCCGGCATCACACCCTGCACACCTGCCTCCAGCAGATCGACACTTGCACTCGCCGCGCCCGCACCAATCACCTGGAATCCAACCGTCTTTGTCCTGGTCTTGATCGCCGGCTTCGCTGGAGCCACCGCAACCGACGCTCCGCCACTACTCAGCGCCGCTGCCGCCACAAACGTCGCCTCGCCCTCACGCGCAACCTCGAGCATCCGCCCCGTCACCGCCGCGAATACAGTCGTGACCGTCACCTCGCGCGTCACGTCCTGAGTCGCCGCCCGCACCGCCGCAAGCCTGTTCACCGTCAGCCCCGCATCGATCAACCCAATCACATTCGGATGCGCCGCCAGCGCGCTGACCATCTCCACAGGGATCTCAAACCCACCCGCGCGCGCATCACTCCACAACACAACCGGCAACGGCGATCGGTCGGCCACAGCCCGGAAGAACAACTCCACCTGCGAGGACAACTCGCCACGCAGCAACCGCCGCCACTCCAGCGGCGCCCGCAGCACCACCGCATCGAACCGCGACTCTGCAGCCCACTCAGCCTGCATCACCGCGCCGGCAACGCTCTCCGCACCCACGCCGGCGAGCAGCACCTTCTCTTTCGCGGCCGCCTCGCTCGCCACACGCAGCGACTCGCGCCGCTCCTCATCGCTCAATCCGCTCGCCTCGCTCCACGGACCCGAAACGAGTATCCCCGCCGCCGGCGTCCGCGAATAGCGGTCCACATTATGCTCCAACTTGCGCCAATAACCCGCGCCGTCCGCATAGAACGGCGTGGTTACCGGAATAAACATTCCATCCAAAAGCATCTCTTCATTTTAGAGCGTGCCTGCTTACTCGCCGGGAAAGCAGTTCGGTCGGACTGACTTCCTACGCTTTGCGAGGCCGGCACACCTATCGTGCTCGTTGCTCGTAAGAGGCAGCTTGCATGGCCATCCCGTCGGCCTTGTGGCTGTAGTAATCGTAGAGGTCTCGCGCCGAATCAGTCCGCACCGGGAACTTCCGTCCAGGCCCGCCTGCGACAGCGTTGTTGCGATTCCACTCCACAACTACTGCGGCCGCTTTATCTCGGTACAACGCCTCTTCGCACCTGAAGTGAAACGCGAGCAACTGGTACTCCTCCGGTGTATGCGCATTGCGTATAAGTTTGTTCAAACTACCGTCGTCGCAAGAAGTAATCGCTGAGGCAGGTCGCACAGCAGCATTCAATGGCAGTACTGCCAACCCAGGCATGACCAACATCGCCGCGACAGCAAGTGTGCCTGAAATAAGTTTTGATTTAGTGGCGTTCATGGCCCAATCCTTCACCCTCTAATATCGATCTTTTATCGATAAAAAGTCGGTTAGGGGGGCATAGGAAATAAGTTAATTCGCATGGACAGCACCTACGCTCTAGATTGCCTTTCCATCCAATTACGAGTGAAATGGGCAGCAACGAGGCGCGCCTGCACAAACAGCGCCTCAGCCGCCGAATATTACGCTGTCACCGCTTCCCTCGCCGCATGCAACTCCTGCAGCGAGCTTACGTGATACTCACCCCTCTGCAGCGCCTCGATCCCATCTGCCGCCGCCTTGGCAGCCGCCATCGTGGTAATCGTTGGCACACGCGCCGCTACAGCAGCGCGACGAATCGCCTGCTCGTCGAACACACGATCCTGTCCCTGCGGCGTATTGACGATGAGCTGAATCCCCTCGCCCTTGATCAGGTCGACCACATTCGGCCGTCCTTCCTTCACGGCGTACACGCGATCCACCTGCAGGCCCGCGCCCTCAATCACCGCCGCAGTCCCGTACGTCGCAACCAGCTTGAACCCCATATCGACGAACCGACGCGCCAGCGCGCCCACCTGGCGTTTGTCATGATCGTTCACGCTGAAGAACACCGTGCCGACGGTCGGCAGATACAGCCCTGCCGCCATCTGTGCCTTGGCAAACGCTTCGCCAAACGTCGTCGCGACACCCATCACCTCGCCGGTCGATCGCATCTCCGGCCCGAGCACTGGGTCCACACCTTGGAACTTGTTCCAAGGAAACACGGGCGACTTCACAAAGAAGTGCTCGCCCGTTCCAAGATCTTCGCCACTCGCTACCTGCTCCGGCAGCAGCTCGCGCAGCGCCTTGCCCGTCATCAAGCGCGAAGCCACCTTCGCCAACTGCACGCCCGTCGCCTTCGACACATACGGGACCGTGCGCGAGGCCCTCGGGTTCACCTCAATCACGAACACCTTACCGCGCTGCACGGCGAATTGCAGATTCACCAGGCCGATCACATTCAGCGCCAGCGCCAGCTTCCGCGTATACGCCCGCAGCGTATCCATCACCTCAGGAGATAAATCCACCGCAGGCAACACACACGAAGAATCACCCGAGTGTACGCCTGCCTCTTCGATGTGCTGCATGATCCCGGCAATCACCACATCCTTGCCATCGCACAGCGCATCAACATCAACCTCCTGCGCTTCCTCCAGGAAGTGATCGATCAGAACCGGCCGCTCCTGCGAGTACTCGATTGCGGTGGTCATATACCGCACCACCTCGGCATCGTCGTACGCGATAACCATCGCGCGTCCGCCCAGCACATAGCTCGGCCGCACCAGCACCGGATACTCCACCTTGCGCGCACCCGCCAACGCCTCATCGACGCTGGTTGCCATCGCTCCCGGCGGCTGCGGAATCCCCAACTCTTCGATCAGCTTCCCAAACCGCTTGCGATCTTCGGCAAGATCAATCGACTCCGGCGACGTTCCGATGATCGGCACGCCCGCAGCCTTCAGCGGCAGCGCGAGATTCAGCGGCGTCTGTCCGCCGAACTGCACAATCATTCCAATCTCAGCTCCGCCAGCGCCGCGGCCATTATGAATTCCAGCTTCGTGCTCGTACACCGCCATCACATCCTCAAACGTCAGCGGCTCAAAGTACAACCGGTCGCTCGTGTCGTAGTCTGTCGACACTGTCTCCGGATTGCAGTTCACCATGATCGTCTCGTAGCCGTCCTCACGCAGCGCAAACGCCGCATGACAGCAGCAGTAGTCGAACTCAATGCCCTGCCCAATCCGGTTTGGTCCGGAGCCAAGAATGATGATCTTCTTACTATCTGTCGGCTGCGCCTCATCCTCTTCGTCGTAGCAGGAGTACAGATACGGTGTGAAGCTTTCAAACTCCGCCGCGCACGTATCGACGAGCTTGAACACTGGCCGCACACCGAGGCGCTCTCGCAACGCACGCACCTGCGCTGCGCCGTCGCGTCCGTCACGCCCCAGCACTGCAGCCAGCTTTTCGTCCGATAGGCCCATGCGCTTCGCTGCCTGCAGATCGTGCGCCTCGAGCCCATCGATGCCCGCAAACTCCACCTTCTGCAGCTCATCCGCGATCATCTTCATCTGGTGAAGGAACCACGGATCCATTCCGGTAAGCCGCGCCGCCTCGCGCACGCTCATGCCCGTCTCAAACGCATAGCGCAGATACGCCAGCCGCTCCGGCGAAGGCGTCACCAAACGCTGCCGCAATCTGCGCGGATCAATGTTCTCAGAGCCGGCCTTCTTCCCCGTCTCCAGCGAGCGCACGGCCTTCATCATCGCCTCTTTGAACGTGCGCCCAATCGCCATCACCTCGCCCACAGACTTCATCTGCGGACCCAGCGTCTCGTCTGCGCCGGGGAACTTCTCAAACTGCCACTTCGGAATCTTCACCACCACGTAATCAATCGTCGGCTCAAAGCACGCCGGCGTCGCCTTGGTGATGTCGTTCTGCAACTCATCCAGCGTGTAGCCGACAGCCAGCCGCGCCGCAATCTTGGCAATCGGAAACCCCGTCGCCTTCGACGCCAGCGCAGAGCTACGCGACACGCGCGGATTCATCTCAATCACTGTCATGCGCCCGTTCTGCGGATTCACCGCGAACTGCACATTGCTTCCGCCCGTCTCCACACCAATCTCGCGAATCACCGCAATCGCCGCGTCGCGCATCTTCTGATACTCGCGATCCGTCAGCGTCTGCGCCGGCGCAACAGTGATCGAGTCGCCCGTGTGCACGCCCATCGGATCAAAGTTCTCAATCGAGCAGATGATCACGACGTTGTCCTTCAGATCGCGAACAACCTCGAGCTCATACTCCTTCCACCCAAGTACGCTTTCTTCCAGCAGGCACTCATGCACCGGAGAAAGATCGAGGCCGCGCGACAGAATCTCCATCAGCTCTTCGCGGTTGTACGCAATGCCGCCGCCCGATCCACCAAGCGTGAAGCTCGGCCGGATCACCACCGGGAACCCCAGCGCGCCCGCAAACTCAATCCCATCGCGAATGTTGTTCACGAGCTTCGACTTCGGCATGTCCAGGCCAATGCGATTCATCGCATCCTTGAACAGCAGCCGGTCCTCAGCCTTCTTGATCGCCTCGAGCTTCGCGCCGATCAGCTCAATACCGTACTTATCAAGCACGCCCTTGTCGGCCATATCGACGGCAAGGTTCAGCGCCGTCTGCCCACCCACCGTCGGCAGCACCGCGAACGTGCCCTTGCTCGCGTCAAGGGACTCCGCCTCGACGCGCAGAATCTCCTCGAGATACGCCGGCGTCAGCGGCTCAATGTACGTACGGTCGGCAACCTCCGGGTCGGTCATGATCGACGCCGGGTTCGAGTTCACCAGCACGACCTCATAGCCCTCGGCCTTCAGCGCCTTGCACGCCTGCGTGCCCGAGTAATCAAACTCCGCCGACTGCCCAATCACAATCGGCCCCGAGCCAATCACCAGAATCTTCGAAATATCGTTCCTACGCGGCATCTACTTCTCTCTCGTCTTCAAATCGTCAATTTTCAAAATAATGGCGGGACTAAAGTCCCGCCCCACTGGAATGGAAAACACAACTGCGTCAGACGAATTGCAGCCGTGGGGCTTCACTTCTTCCACTCCTCCATCATCTTCCTGAAGTCGCGGAACAGATAATGCGAATCATGCGGCCCCGGGCTTGCCTCCGGGTGATACTGCACGCTGAACATCGGATCGCTCTTATGCTTCAGCCCCGCGAGCGTGTTGTCGTTCAGATTCACATGCGTCTGCACAACATCGTCCGGCAGCGAGTCAGGATCAACATTGAAGTTGTGATTCTGCGACGTGATCTCGACCTTGCCCGTCTCCAGGTTCTTGATCGGATGATTTCCGCCGTGGTGCCCGAACTTCAGCTTGTACGTCCTGCCGCCCAGCGCCAGCCCAAACAACTGATGCCCCAAGCAGATCCCGAACATCGGCTTCTTGCCCTGCAGCTCGCGAATGTTTGCGACCGCATACTCCAGCGGCTCCGGATCGCCCGGCCCGTTCGAGAAGAACACCCCGTCCGGATTCAGCTTCAGGACTTCTTTGGCGGACGTCGTCGCCGGAACGACCGTTACACGGCAGTTCTCGCGCGTGAGCATGCGCAGGATGTTCTGCTTGATCCCATAGTCATATGCCACCACATGCAACTGCTCCACCGCCGCGGTGTCCTGACCCGGCAGCAGCGCATCCCCCGTCTCGTTGCGCGGATCCTCGCTCGACCATTCGTAGGTCTTCTGCGTCGTCACTACACTCGCGAGATCGGTGCCTGCCATGGTTTTGTGGGCCCGCGCCTTCGCCACCAACGCGTCCACATCATTCACGTTCGTCGAGATCACGCCGCGCAAACATCCATTCGCGCGAAGATGGCGCACGACCGCACGTGTATCAATCTCCGCGATGACCGGAACGCCGCTGCGCTCTAAATATTCATCGGCAACCTCTGTCGATCGCCAGTTCGAAGCGACAGGCGAAAACTCCCGCACCACCAGCCCCTCGATCGCCGGCCGCGCCGACTCCGCATCGCTCGGAGACGTGCCATAGTTCCCAATGTGTGGGTTCGTCAGAACGACGATCTGGCCCGTATACGACGGGTCGGTGAAAATTTCCTGGTAGCCAGTAAGCGAGGTATTGAAAACGACCTCACCCACGCGCTCCACCGGCGCGCCGAAACCTCGGCCGCGAAAGATGCGCCCATCCTCGAGCGCAAGAATTGCCTGCATGGAATCTCCCTTGGGGAGTGGACTCTATCTATCCTAACAGGCTCGCCGCCAGCGCGTCTTCATGACCAAACACAGCAAAAGGCCCGGCTCTCACCGGGCCCTTCGGCAAAGTTTCGGTTGCTACTACCTGTAACGGCAAACCCGGTGATGATGTCTCCACCAGCAGTGCCGGTGCCGGTGCTGCGCCTGCGAGTTACCGGCCACACCCAGAACCATGGCCAGAGTTAGCGCTCCCAACAGAACCCGTCTCATGTGACACTCCCTCCCGGGCGAAAATCTCCCGTCAAGTGCTAAGAATGCACAAACCTCGCCGAACGCTGTATGAGCGGTGCAAAAAACCCGGCGTCAGGCCGGGCTCTCTGCAACGTCTATTGTCCTGTTGAATAGCTCATCTCGCTACAGCCGGACTAGCGCGCCCGGCAAACGCGGTGATGATGCTGATACCAGCAATGCCGGTGGTGATACTGAGCCTGTGATGTACTCGCCGTTGCTAGAACCACTGCCAGAGAAAACACACCCAAAAGAATTCGCTTCATCATGATTTCGTTCCCCTCGCGGGCGTCTATTTCATTTCGTCAATTTCCCTGACGCCCTGCGACAGTGAGTAAGAAGCCATCCGCACCTCGAAGTTTGCCCCCAAAAAACCTTTCTTTGGCTTGGGATATTCATGCTAAACAGCAAAAGGTTGCCTGTTCAGCTCACTTGAATGAGCACGTTGTCGCCTTCGACCCTGAGCGGAATTACGTCGACCTTCCCGCAGTCCGGCGGCAGCGCCTGCCCGCTCCGGGTATCGAACGCCCAACAGTGCCACGGGCATACGACCGCTTCACCCTCAATCCAACCTTGCCCCAGCGGCCCTCCGCGGTGCGGGCAAATATTCCCAAGTGCAGCCAGCCTTCCATCCACATTCGCGAGGCAAACCTGCACGCCGTTCACTTCCAACTCCATCACCTCGCCCGGCTTTGGTGCTTCGTTGACGTCGCACAGCCGCACCCACTCGCTCACAAACTCTCCATTCAGGTCCGCACGTGAGATGCTGAACTCTGTACAGAAGACTCATGCCAGCTCCTCGCAAGCCGAACCTTCCGCGCCCCTCACGCACACCCCAATCATCTCAGCGTCCGGCACAAAAGAGCGGCGCGCCCGAACTCAGCGGTGCGCCCGAACTCATAGACCCGCGCTGGATCCTCAAAGCTTTGGCAATCGTCTTCGCCACCGCGCTGCTCCTCTCCTGGGGCACGCTCTGCCTGCTCTGGTATCAGGGACAGTGGCAGCTCGTGCTTCACCCGTCGCGCACCGTTGCCAAATCGCCGGCGTCGCTCGGCCTCAAGTTCACTGAGCTCCACTTCGCGGTCGACGCCACCGGTCAACCGCAGCTCAACGGCTGGTACATCCCGGCCGACGTAAGCTCTGCTCCCACGGCTCTGATGCTTCACTCGGGCGACGGCTCCGCTTCAGACGCGCTCCCCCGCGCGCTCCTGCTCCACAACGCCCACCTCAACGTGCTGATCTTTGACTATCGCGGCTATGGCAAGAGCGTCGGCCAGCATCCGACGCAAGCCACCATGCAGCAGGACGCAGAATCCGCACTCACTTATCTCATCTCGACGCAGCACATCCCCGCCTCGCAAATCATCCTTTACGGCAACGGCGTCGGCGCTTCACTCGCTGTCAACCTCGCAGCAGAAAACCACGACATCCCGGCCATGATCCTCGACACGCCCGAAGGCGACCTCACCGAGCGCGTCGCACATGACGCACATTCCTTCCTGGTTCCCGCACGTCTCCTCTTCCACGAACAGTTTCCACTCGCCGCGCCACTTCACATACTCACGACGCCGAAGCTCCTGATCAGCTACAACACTTCGCACACGCCCGCGGCGCTTACGAACGCAGCCGATCCGAAGATCACGCTCGAACTCTCGTCGGAAAACGACTCGGCGCTGACCCCAACCATTCAGCGCTTCGTGGATCAATACGTCCCGCACACTACACAAGGAACGCAGCCTTAAAGGCGCGAAGGCCGCCGGTGTTCCGGCAGCCTCGGTACAGGTGGGGAGGGTGGTGCGGATTGGGGAAGCCGAAGCCGTGGGGACTGGCGCTCCAGCATGTGTTACATCTGTTCAGACGAAGAATCGCACAAAAGGTTTTGCTCTTCGCGCGAAATTCCTTGTGAGAATCTAACCTGCAACATCAGGCAACAGACACACGAAAACCCGCATCCTGAGCGGGTTTTCACGAATACGAAGACGTATCACGACAAAGTCATGACATCGTCAAAACATTACCGAACGATGACACGTCAGACGCGCAACCTTTTGCGCGCAACGCCTCACCCTTCTATACGCACGAGCTCTACACAAAGTTCAAAAAGCGATCCGCGTCGAGCTGCGCGCCTGGAAACACCACATCCAGCTTCCGCGCGCCCAGCGTTTTGTAGGCCGCCTCACCCAGCACATTTCTGAAGTCGGTTGTTACCTTCAGATCGCGCCCTTCATTCAACTGCTCATCGTTCACGCCCGGCCACTGCCCATACACCTTGCCGCCCTTCACCTGGCCGCCGAGCACGAACATCACATTCGCGTGGCCGTGGTCCGTTCCGCCGGTTCCGTTCTGTCGAGCCGTTCGTCCAAACTCCGACATCGTCACCAGCGTCACGTTCTCCGCATCATCACCCATGTCACGCCAGAATGCGGCGATCGTGTTTGAAAACTCCGTCAGACGATTTGCAAGCTGTCCATTCGCCGCGCCCTGATTCTGATGCGTGTCCCATCCGCCAATATCCGAAAACGCCGCCTCAACACCAAGGTTCGCTTTCAACAACTGGGCAATCTGTTTCATGCTGTTGCCGAACGCCCCATTCGGATACACCACTCCCGCCGCCGGCGTGTACTGAGCCGGGTTCGCGGCCTTCAGCATCTTCACGGCTTCAAAGGTCTCCTCGCCGGTTCCGTGCAGCACCGCATCGGTGCTCTCGTCATACATCGCCTCAAACGCATTCGATACCGCTGAGGTCTGTGGGCCGCGACCACCCACCGAGAAGTCTGCCAAATTCGCCACCGCAACTGCCGGCACCTTTCCCTGCAGCGTCCGCGGCACTTCCGCATTCAGCGCAACGGCGCGAAACGGCGACGGCTGTCCGGTGAGCGCCTCAACCTGCAGCGCACGATTGAGCCATCCATCCAGCGTACTCTTCACACCTGGCGTTCCGCTCTCCATAAAATCCTGCGCATCAAAGTGCGAGCGCGACGGATCCGGCGAGCCGGCGGCATGCACAATCGCCAGGTGCCCCTGGTCATACAACGGCTTCATCGCGCCCATCGCCGGATGCAGCCCGAAATACCCATTCAGATCGAGCACATCGTTCTTCTGAATCGCGATCGTCGGCCGCATCCTGTAATAGTTCTTTTCCGCATACGGCACAACGACATTCAATCCATCGCACGCGCCGCGTTGAAAGATCACAACAAGCTTCTTCCTCTGCGCCGCCGCGCGATCCACCTCCGCATACACAGCCCGCGTCAAAAACGCCGGCACAACAGAGGTCCCCACCAAGGCCAGCGCACCTCCGCGCAGAAATCCACGGCGCGTCACGCCATTGCGCCGCGCCAGATCGCGCCCGCACATATCGCATCCCCAGTCGCTCGCATCGGTGAATTTCATCCTGTTTGCCATCGCGCTTCCTGCTTTCCAGTTTCCTGCTGCTAACGCCGTTGAAACTCCGGTGAGCCCAGCAACAACCCCGCCATCGTATCCAGCGGCGATCCCGGCCCCGGCTGCGGCGCGCGTCCAGGCTTTCCTCGCATAAGCCCGGCTGTCGGAACCATCGCGGTCTCATCCTGCACCGGCTTCGCTTTGAATGCCTCCTCGGCACTCTGCTGGGCCGTCGGATCGCCAAACTGCGCCAGCACGGTGGACCTCGTCCTGTCCGACGCCGGCTCACCCAGCAGCGCAATCTCCAGCTTGTTCTCGGTCGCGACATCGGGAGCTGGTGCCGGAGTTCCATCGGCATCGCCCAGCAACTCCGGCCAATCCGTCTTCACGCCCATCACGCGGTTACTGCTCAAGACCAGCGCAAAGTTCATCCGCGAGATCAGCGCATTGCTGCTCACCCAATCCTCGCTCTTCCACGAGTACCCCTGCGGCGTCAGCATGCCATAGATCGGCATGCCCAGCCTGTCCATCGCCTGCACCAGTTGCAGCGGCGTCTTCACAGAGGCTCCACTCGACCGCAGCGCGGACGCCATAAACTCGATCGGCGTCTTCACCTTCGCGCGATACACCTGCGGGCTCCAGAACTCCGGCGAGCGATACATCGTCAACAGCACCGCGCGGATGTTTCCATCGCTCTTCAAGAACGTGGCCGCCATCCTGTTCACCAGCGCCGGCGGAGGATCGTCGCTCACAAACCGCACAGCCAGCTTCTGCGAGATGAAGTGCGCGGTCGCCGGGCTCGTCGCCAGGATGTGCAGCACCTCAAGCCCTTCTTTCTGGCCGTTCTCCTTGATCTTGTGCCTCAGCACGATCTTTGTCCCCGGCTCATGCCGGTTTTCATCGAACATCGCGCCGCCACCCTGGAATGGCCTGTCGATCGTCCACCCCGTGAAGCACTTCGAGACCTCGATGACATCCTTCTGCGTGTAGCCGCCGTTCACGCCCAGCGTGTGCAGCTCCATCAACTCCCGGCCGTAGTTCTCGTTGATGCCCTTTGGCTGCTGCCTCTTCGCATTCGGACGCATGAAGTTCACCTGCTGCGCCCTCATAGCCTGGATCGAATTCGGCCCAACGCTCTCCCAGTTGTCGAGATACATCAGCATCGCCGGGCTCTGCGCCACAGCGACCAGCAGATTCTCGAACTTACCCAGCGCATTCGGCAGAATCACATTGCGCTCATACGACGGCAGGTAGTACGGCTCGTTTTCGTTCTTCCTGAGATACACGCTGAAGTGATTCAGCCAGAAGTCCGTCATCACCGCCTGCAGTTGGCGCTCGCTGAACACATCGCGCTCCAGCCGCGACTCCAGAATCTCCGCGCCCACCACGCGCTCCGGCGCCGTAATGAACTCGCCCGTGATCTCCTCGTCTTCAGGGCTCATTCCCTGCATCAGCAGCAGCTTTTGCGCGGGCTTGAGCGTCGTCTTGAAGGACAGCATCTCGTCCGGCTTCATCGCAACCAGCCGGTCCACGCGCTGATCCGGCGGCAGCGCCAGGATCGCCTGCACCTCTTCCGGCGCGGGCTCGGTCAGATCCTTCGCCTTCGGCTTGCCCTTCTTGTTCAACTCAATCGGCTGCGTCGCAACCTCTCCGTTAGAAAGCAGCACCTGTCCCTGCGGCGTGTTGCCGTCGCTGGGCGCAGCAGCTGAATTCATCGCAGGCTCCATCGCCCCGCCGCCGGCCATATCCATGCTGGCCTGCATGCCGTTCTGCGGAGCCGGCCGCTTACCCGCCGATTCGTCTGCTTCATTCAGAGCCGCAAGGCCGGCGATCGCCTGCCGCCGCATCTGCTTCGCGTTCTCCGGCAGCGCTGCAACCGCCGGCTGCGACTGAGCCTGCGCTGCACCTTCCGGCTGTCCCGGCTTCCCGCCGTTTGCCGCCTGCAGCTTCAACTCATTTTGCTTTTGGTCGTACTCGTACTTCGCGTCTTCAAAGATCGCGTGCACCACACGGTCGCGCGGAATCGCAATATTGCCCCGGTCAGCCATCCTCATCATGGCCTGCGACGGAAACTGGTGCATCAGGTCAGCCTGGTTCAGCCGCAACAACGGATACTCATTCATCCGCTGCTCAAACGCAGAGTCGTCGATCGTCTCCGGCTGAAGCTGCTGCAAAAACCACTTCTGCAGGCCCATCTTCTCGACGGCCTCCGCCTCTCCCGGCCGCGGCCCGAAGGTGAACCGGTTCAACGCATGCAGCACCCGCTCCTGCTGGGTCAGCGGAGCCTCGCGTTCCGGCCGCTTGGGCAGCTTCGGTGCCGGTGCTCCACCCCCCAGAGCACCAGCACTAGCCGCAAACGCCGTCTGCGGAACCGCCATCAACCCGCACAGCAGACCCGTCAGTGCGGTCTGCCCCGCCTCACGCATCCATCTACGCCGCGGCATCATGACAGTTGTTCTCCAGAAACCTCGCAAAACATCGGCTTGTCCGGCTAAACCCCAAGGGCCGCCGGAAAGTTGCGATTCGGAGCGTAAATTCCTGATCCTAAAACTCCGCAAGCTCCTTCATCGCCGCAAACAACCGCTCCGGCTGAGGCAGGATTACATCCTCCAGCAGCGGCTGGTATGCCACAAACGTGTCCATCGACCCCACGCGCCGCACCGGCGCATCCAGGTCGTGAAACAGCTCATCGCCAATCCGCGCCGCAATCTCGGCTCCATAACCCCAGCTCAGCATGTCCTCATGCGCCACCAACACCTTGCTGGTCTTCTTCACCGACTCCGCAATCGCCTCCCAGTCGTACGGACTTAGGCAACGCAGATCGATCACCTCAACTTCCACCTTCAGTTCCCGCGCCATCCGCTGGGCCGCCTGCAGCGCCCGCGGCACGACCGCCCCGTAGGTGATCACCGTCAGGTCCTTGCCTTCGCGCACCACCTTGGCCTTGCCGAACGGAATCATGTACTCCGGCCCCGGGTACGGCGCGCGCCCAAAGGTCTCGCGATACAACCGCTTATGCTCCAGGAACAGCACCGGATCGTCGCACCGGATAGCGGTCCGCAGCAACCCCGCGGCGTCCAACGCATTCGACGGCATCACCACCCGCACTCCAGGCGTGTGCGTGAAGATGCTCTCGCCCGACTGCGAATGATAGATCGAACCGCCCGTCAGATACCCGCCGATCGGCACTCGCATCACCAGCGGGCACGAGAACTGCCCGTTCGATCGCCACCGCATCACGCTCAGCTCATTGCGCATCTGGTGCATCGCCGGCCAGATGTAGTCGAAGAACTGAATCTCCACCACCGGCTTCAGCCCGCGCACCGCCATGCCAATCGCACGCCCCGTGATATTCGCCTCCGCCAGCGGAGAGTTCCACACGCGGTCGTTGCCGAACTCCTTCTGCAGGCCGGCGGTCAGCTTGAACACGCCGCCCTTGCCCTTCACCTTTCCGGAGCGCAGCGCCTTATCGCGCGTGGCATCGGCCACATCTTCGCCGAAGACCACAATCCGTTCATCGCGTCGCATCTCGTCCTTCAGCGTCGCGTTGATGAGGTCGGCCATCGTGCGCTCGGTGTCGTCCGCGGTCACCGCGGGCTTCGTCGCAAACCGCATATCCCGCGGATCCAGGTCCTCTGAGTACACATGCTTCAGAATCGTGTCCGGCGTCGGCAGCACCGCAGTCAGCGCGCGATCCGCGGCATGCTGCACCTCTTCATCCACCTTGCGCTCGAGCTCATTGATTCCCTGCGCGTCCAGAATCCCCTCGCGCAGCAGCCACATCTGCATGCGGGAAATCGGGTCGCGCAGTGCATCCGCCTCAATCTCCTCTGCGCTGCGGTACAGCCGCTCGTCATCGCTCAGCGAGTGCGAATACGGCCGCGTCACATGCCCGTGCACCACTGCCGGCCCCTGCCCACTGCGGCAGTACTCGACCGCCTGCACCATCGCCTTGTAGCTCGCAATCGCGTCCGTCCCGTCGACCTCCCAGAAGCGGAAATTCGGAAAGTTCGCAATCAGCTTGGAGATATTCCCGCCCGGCGTATTCGCCTCCACCGGCGTCGAGATCGCGTACCCGTTGTCCTCAATCACATACACGACCGGCAGCTTCTCGTTCGACGCCGTATTCAGCGACTCCCAGAACTCGCCCTGGCTCGTCGATCCCTCACCGATCGACACATACACGACCTCATCGGCCTCGAACTTCACATCCTTGAAGCTGCGATAATCCGCGCCATCGGTCAGTCGCTTCGCCGTCCCGGAATGATTCCGGTAATACCGTCCAGCCTCAGCGCACCCCACTGCCTGCAGACACTGCGTTGCCGTCGACGACGACGGCGACACGATATTCAGCCGCTTACTCGTCCAGTGCGAAGGCATCTGCCGTCCGCCGCTCGAAGGATCCGTCGCCGCGCCGACCGCCTGAAGCAGCTGGTCCTCCACCGTCATCCCCAGCGCCAGGCAGATCGCCCGGTCGCGATAGTACGGAAAGAACCAGTCGTATCCCGGCTTCATAGCCAGACCCGCAGCCACCAGGAGCGCCTCATGCCCTGCGCACGAGACCTGGAAGAAGATCTTCTGCTGCCGCTTCAGCATGATCTCGCGGTCGTCCGTGCGCCGCGAGAGATACATCAGCCGGTAGAACTCAATGAGTTGCGACGCCGTAAGGCCGGCAGCCACCACCTGCTCCGCGCCCCGTTCACTTACCCGCTCGGCAACGCGTCCGCCGCCGCGTTCCGCCAGCTTGCCCGCCGTCCGTTTTTCCGCCAACCCCTGGTCCTCCTAACGGGTCCCCGGCAAGCGTTCTCTGCCCGCTGGGGTGTACCAGCCTCGACGATTTTACTCGTACACACCTCCGCTGTCCCGTTTCGCCACACGATCTTCACAATCGGCAAAACGGCCGCTCCGAGTGGAAAACCTGGCGCTAATTCTTCATCCGGCTCTGCACGTCGTGCGCCAGCTTCTCGATCTCTCCCGCCTTCTTCACCACATCCAGAGAAAGCTCATCCTTGTTCGTCTTGTCGACATCAAGCTTCAACTCGTTGGTCAGCGCCAGCAGCTTATCCACATCTTCTTGCAGCCGCTTTTGACGAGCATCGTTCACCGACTTGATGCGCTCCTCGTTCATCCGCGCGCGGACCCCACCGTCCGGCAGCCCCGCGCCAATTGCCGGGGTGTTCGCGTCGTGCGGCGACGGAGGCCGGGGAATGTCCTGAATCTGACTGCCCTGCGCGCGGACCACACCCACGTTTCGTGCCAGGCCCGTTCCCCCCAAAACAACGAGCCCAACCGCACTCACCACTGCAACCCTCGTCACCTCGCCCAATCGCAAATCGAGTCCTCCCCGCAGCGCGCCTCATATCCAGCTCAAGTCCCGGCGACACTGGCAAAACCAGCCGCAGCCTTTATAGCTGCACCGGGCTCATCTGACCATATCCTTCAACACCCGGCGTACCAACCCCGCATCTATGCGTTCCGACGCCGCTTCAGTTCTTCATCTGGCCTTGCACGGCATGGGCAAGCTTCTCAATCTCTTTCGCCTTCTTGATCACGTCCAGCGACAACTGATCGTTCGCCGTCTTGTCCACATCCGCTTTCAGTTCATTGCTAAGAAGGACCAGCCTGTCCACATCGGCAGCGACCTTCTTGCGACGTTCAGCATTGGCTGCCTGGGCTCCGCCGTCTGTCGAGTTGCCCATCTGGATTGGATATACCGGAGGCACACCGCTGCTTGGGGGATCGATCGGCCGGCCTGAGTTCATCGCGGGACTTCGCTGAGCAGCCATCACTCCGCCGCCACCCCGCACACCCGCGTCAGACAACAGCAGAAACACCGCCGAACACAACACAGTAGTCTGGACAGCCTGGCCAAACCTCATCGGTCGCATGGCACTCTCCTTCACTTGAACTACCTGTGCGCGCGTGAGAGCCCTTGCTCACCGGCCTCTAGTTCTTCATCCGGCTCTGCACGTCATGCGCCAGCTTCTCAATCTCACCCGCCTTCTTGATGACCTCCACCGAGAGCTCGTCCTTGTTCGTCTTGTCCACGTCAGTCTTCAGCTCGTTAGTCAGCGCCAGCAGACGGTCGACATCCGCCGCCAGCTTCTTATGCCGATCATCGTTCATCGCCTTCATCCGTTCCTGCTCCATCTTGGCGTGAACCGGATCCGGAGCCGGCTGGTTTCCGCTCAGTCCATCCGGGCCCTGCTGCATATAGGGCGGTATCTTCGGCTGTGGATTCTTCTGCGCATGCACCACCCCGCTGCCGGTGTTCAGCCCCGCTCCCGAGACCACAAGCACAGCAGCGCACAACGCCCCCACACGCAATATGTGATTGATTTCTCTCGGTCCCATCTCACTCCTCCTTTGCCAAAGCTACCTGCCGCGGGCTGCGACTCGTCTTATGCTTGGCTTCTCTCGTATCCTGCGGAGTAGACCGGATTTTCATTAATGATGACCCTTACACCCACTCTTCCACAAGAGGAACGCTCCGTCGTCTCGCTCGAACACGGCTGGCATCTGGACGTCCTGAACTTTGTACAGCACGGCGTCCCCAAGATTGTCATTGCCTTGTTACTGGCGCTCATCGCCCAGCAGACCCTCGCCTTTTTTGTAAAACGCATGCGCAAGCGCGCCGAAGCCATGGTCGGCAACTCGCACCGCGCCGCCCAACTCCGCACCCTGGCTGGCATCATCCGCGCCACTGGCTACGCGCTCATCGCCTCCTACGTCTTCATCCAGATCCTCGGCGCGCTCGGCGTTCCTCTGGGCTCGTTTATCGCCGCCGCCGGCGTCATCGGCCTTGGCATCAGCTTTGGCGCGCAGTCGCTCTTCAAGGACATGCTCACCGGCCTCTTCATCCTGCTCGAAGACCAGTACGCCATCGGCGACACCATAAAGATCGCCGGTCTTCAGGGCGCCGTCGAAAACCTTACCCTGCGCGTCACCACGCTCCGTGACGGCGACGGCACGCTCTACATCGTGCCCAACAGCCAGATCACGACCGTCTCCAATCTTTCGCGCGACTTCTCCGTCGCCACGCTTCCGGTCAGCGTCAGCACCAGCGAAAACCCCGACCGCGTCGTCCAGGTCCTCACCCGGGTCGCCAACCAGGTTCGCCAGGACGAAGCCTTCAAAGACGTTGTCATCGATGAACCCACCGTGCTCGGCGTCGACAAGATCAGCGGTCACGAGGTCATCTACCCCATCAACATCCGCGTGCAGGTCAATCAGCGCGACGGCGTCCTCCGCGAGCTTCGCCGCCGCATCCTCCTCGCCTTCGAGAAGGAGAACATCGCCTTCGGCACCGCCAGCAGCACGCTCGTGCTCGAGCGCCGCGATCCCACCGCCGCTCCACCGGCTCCGCCGTCCGTGCCCACCGAACCACCGCAACCTGCGGCGCCCGCAACCTCGCAGTAGCACAACACCAGCCTGCTACCATCGGCCTGTGAGTCAGGCGATTGAGCTGTGGAACTCGTTCCTCATCGCGTTCAGCGCGCTTCTGCCGCTCATTAATCCAATCGGCTCCGCGCTGGTCTTTCTCGGCCTCGTCGGCGACGCGCCGCGGGCCGCCTATCGCAGCCTCGCGCGCAAGATCGCCCTCAATAACGTCATCTTTCTCGTCGTCATCGAGCTCCTCGGCTCCGCCATTCTGCACTTCTTCGGCATCTCGCTGCCTATCGTGCAAGTCTCCGGCGGCATCGTCATCGCCGCCATCGGCTGGTCCGTGCTCAATGCGAAGGAGTCAGAGAAGACGCTCGACAAGCGCGAAGAGGTTCACGTCAACCCTGACGACAGCTTTCAAGCCTTGAACAAAAAGGCGTTTTATCCCTTCACGTTTCCCGTGACCTCAGGCCCCGGCACGCTCGTCGTCACACTTACGCTCGCGGCGCGCGCGCAAAACGGCGGCATCGTCCTCAACGCACTCAGGCACGGCGGCCTCTTCCTCGCGATCGTGGTCCTCAGTGCATTCGTTTATCTCTGCTACGCCAACGCACCGCGGCTCACAAGAGCGATCCCGCCCGCGACCACACAAGGAATCCTGCGCGTCGTCGGCTTCATCGTGGTCTGCATCGGCGTACAGATCGCCTGGAACGGCTTCTCAACGCTTGTGCCGCCCATCCTCGGCCGGTGATTACGCCACCAAGTACAGCTCGTCCGCATCCCTTATCGGCGGCAGACAACTGTTCGCCTTGCACACCAACGCAAAGCTCGCCTCATCCGCAGGCACATTCGGCAGCGTCTCCTTCAGCGCCGGCGGAAGCGCCTGCATCTGCCCACGCCGCAGTTGAATCACGCTCTTGTTCACCATGAACCGCGCCATCGCAACAATCAGCAATTCCTTCGCCGCCGCATCTTCACCCACAATGCAAGCCTGCACCGGCGGCTCGATCAT
Organism: Acidobacteriaceae bacterium; assembly: GCA_035944135.1. NCBI lineage: Bacteria > Pseudomonadati > Acidobacteriota > Terriglobia > Terriglobales > Acidobacteriaceae > Acidobacteriaceae bacterium. The sequence continues at coordinate 620,247 of DASZBM010000002.1, read as the reverse complement.
CCTGCGCAGCGCCAGCGCATAACTCGCCGCGTACAGCCCGAAGTGCTCCACAACTCCCGCAAACGTCTCGAGCGTCTCCTGCGCCCGCGTCTCATAATCCTTGTTGTTCGTCAGCGTCGCCAATCGCAGCAGAACCGTCGCTGCAACGGAATTCCCCGCCGGCGTCGGCGCATCCTGCAGCGGCTTTCGCCTTGTGACCAGCGCACCAATCCGCTCCTCCGTCGAGTTCACCTCCGTGTCGAAGAACCCGCAGCCCGTCGCATCGTAGAACTTCGCCAGCATCGCATCTGCAATCTTCTTCGCCGCCTCGAAGTAGCGCATCTCCCCGCTTGCCTCCCACGCATCCAGCGCCGCATTCGCCACAAACGCATAGTCCTCCAGCACGCCCGGCACCGCGCGCTCCGGCGTCACACCCTCGCCATACGCCACCACATGCACGAGCCTGGCATCGCTCCACGCCTCCCCCAGCACTCGATCCAGCGACTTCAGCGCAAACTCCACCGGCTCGCGCAACCCCAGCGCTCTGCCCGCCGCGATGTACGCCGAGACGCACATCCCGTTCCAGTTCGTATAAACCGTCTTGTCGACATACGGTGTGCGCCGCGTCAACCGAGCCGCATACATCTTCTCCTTCGCAGCCCGCACCAACTCACCCGCCTTCGCCTCCTCAATCCCCAGCGCCTTCGCGACATCCTCAATCGCCCTCGGCGTGTGCAGCACATTCTTCGTCGGATTGTGATGCATATCGCCGACCGGCCGCACATTGAAGTACGCCTCCGCAACCCGAAACTCCTCCGGACTCAACGCCGCCTGCACCTCATCGCGAGTCCACGTGAAGTAATCGCCGTCATCATCCAGCGAATCATCCGCATCCTGCGACGCATAAAATCCGCCCCGCTCGCGATCGCTCAGCCATTCATCCATCCAGCGCAGAATCCCGTTCGCCACCTGCGCAAACTCGGGATCCGCAAAGCTCTGGAACGCATGCGCATAATTCTTCAGCAGCTCGCTGTTGTCGTACGCCATCTTTTCGAAGTGCGGCACAATCCACTGCTCGTCCACCGAGTAGCGATGAAATCCGCCGGCAAGCTGGTCGTGAATCCCACCCGCAGCCATCTTCTTCAGCGTCACGATGGCCACGTTGCGCGCCGCCTCTGCATGCGTCCCACCACGTGTCGCTGCATCAATCAGCAGATCGATCGCGCCCGAGTGCGGAAACTTCGGCTGCGACCCAAACCCTCCATTACGCGCGTCGAACATCCGCACAATCGGTTCGATAATCTTCTCGAGCAGCGCCGCCCCCGGCTCTCCGCTCCGTCCCGAAAAACTTTCGTTGTGCTCGATCATCGTCAGGATGCTGCCCGCCGACTCCTCAACCTCCTCACGCCGCTCCTCGAACGCCTTCGCCATCGTCAGCAGCACGCGCCGAAAGCCCGGCCTGCCATACCGCTCGTCCGGCGGAAAGTACGTTCCGCCAAAGAACGGCTTCCCATCCGGCGTCAAAAACGCCGTCAGCGGCCATCCCCCTTGCCCGCTGATCGTCGCCACCGCCTGCTGATACCGCGTATCCACATCCGGCCGCTCGTCGCGGTCCACCTTCACCGCAACGTAATGCTCGTTCAACACCTGCGCGGTCTCGTCATTCTCATAGCTTTCGCGGTCCATCACGTGGCACCAGTGGCACCACACCGCGCCAATATCCAGCAGCACCGGCTTGTTCTCGCGCTTGGCCTTTTCAAATGCCTCCGGGCCCCACTCATGCCACTGCACCGGCTGATGCCGCGCCGACCTCAGATACGCCGACGCCGATCGCCCGAGCCCATTCTCCATTGCTTCACTCATTGCATTTACTCCAAACTCTCAGCCTACCGCACTCTCATCGACGACAAGCGCACGAGTTCACTTCCACCGCAAACAAAAGGCCGCAGCACTCGCCGCGGCCTCTTCGTCTACTCTCTACCCTCTAACCTCTACCCTCTGCCTTTACTGCGGCATCGGCGGAGGCGTCTCCGTCAGCGGCTTCGGCGGAGCCGGAGGTGTCGGCGCCGTCAGCCCCGGAATATTCGGCTTCTGCGAAATCGTTCCATTGGCCGCCTGGGTAATGCTGATGCCGTACTTGTCCAGCGTGCTTGCCAGAATCTGCCCCAGCGACGCGCGGTCACGCGCATACGCCGCCGTCGCCGAGATCATGTTGTCCTCCGCCGTCGCCAGGTTGCGCTCCATCTGCAGCACATTCGCCGTCGTCGAAGCCCCGAGCCTGTACTTCTTCTGCTCCGCTTCCAGCGCCTGCGCCGCATAGTCGCGCGCCGACTGCGACGACTGCACCGCCGCCCGATCGTTCGTCAACGCATACACGCCATTGATCACCTGAATGCGAATCTGCGTATAAAGCTGCTGCAACCGCATCTGCGACTGCCGGTATTCCATCTGCGATCGCACCTGATCCGCCTGTGCAATCCGGTTCCGAATCGGAATCTGCAGGTTCACACCCACGCCCCAATCCGGCGAGCTGTTTTTCAGCGTATTCCCAAGTACCGATCCATACCCTGAGTTCGACACGGTGCCCGGCGGGCAAGGCGTTGGCGTACCGGTCAGGCCGCCGCAGTTCAAATCCGGGTTTTGCTGTCCGCCCACACCGCTGCCACCATAGAAGCCGTACGCATCGAGGACAGGAAGGAGGCCATTCTTCTCCGCCCGGATCGTGATCTCGTTGTTCTTCATCGCCAGCGTGGCCTGCTCAATCTGCGGATTGTTCTGGTACGCCTCGCGGATCAGGTCCTCCGTCTGCATGTCCTCTTCCGGCAGCCGATCCAGGCTCACGCGATCCGTCGGAATCACCGGCGCGTTCGCCATCTGTGGATCATTCAGATTGCGCACAATCGCCTGCTTCATCAGCAGTTGCTGATACTCCAGGTTCGATTGCGACGTGATCAGCGCCTGCTTGTCGCTCGCCACTGCCGCGTCCGAGTTCACCACGTCCAGCGGAGCCAGCGTTCCAATCTGCAACTGCTTGCGGTTGTCGCTCGCCAGTTGCGTCGACTGCTGCAGCGCGCGTTCCTTCGCCTGCTCGTCCTCATACGCGCTCACCAGCGCCCAGTAGATGCTCTCCACCTGGCCTATCGTGTAGATCAACTGCTGCCGGAACGCAGAATCCGTAATCCGCCGATCATTCTTCGCCTGGATGATGAACCGCTCGTTCACCCACTTGCAGCATCCCTGCAGCAGATGTTGCGTCAACTGGGCACGAAAACTTGATTGCAGCAGCGGACTGTAGCTCGTACGTTCGCTGTTCGTCGTCACGTGCGAGTTGTCAAAGGTCACGTTGAGCGACTCGCCGCCAATGAATCCTTCCTGATACTGGAAGTCATACGTCCCCGTGTTCTGCGAGAGCGTGTTCGTGCCCGTCAAAATTGTCGACGACTCCTGCGTGTTCGCCCGCTCATACTGCAGCGTCCCCGTGAACTCCGGATCCAGCAGCTCGGGCACCGGTCCGCCGCCGTTCGTGCTCAACACCAGGCCCGACGCACCCGCGCCGCTTCCGCCCGCTGCGCTGGTCGTTCCGCCCGGTCCGCCGCCGCCCGTAATCGTCGAGCTCGATCCACCCAGCGTGTTCGCCACAATTCCCGTCGAAACACCACGCAGCGACGACCCAGCCTTGGCTCGCAGAATGTCCGTGTCCGCAATGTCCAGGTTGATCCGCGCAATCGCGATGTCGTAGTTGTTCTCGAGCGCCAGCGTCACCGCATCGTTCAGCCCGAGAAAGATCTTTCCATCCCGCAGCAGATCGCGCAGGTCCGGCGTATTGCTCAGCCGCGGCGCCGGATAGTTCGTCGGTGTGTAGTCATGCAATGGGTTCGGCAGGAACGGAATCGGCTCCGTGTAATCCTTGCCCGTCGGCCGCAGATACAGCGGCTCCGTCAGCTTCGGAGCCGGCGCCTGCGGAAGTCCCGGCGTTCCCGTCGTGTCATTCTGCACGCCCTGCTGCGGAGCAGGTGCGGTCGGATTCACCGTCCCCGCCGGCTGCTGGGCCGCGGGCGTCTCACCCGCCGCATTCGAGTTCGCCGCTGCCGGCTGCTGTTGCGGCGCCAGTTGCTGTTGTGAGTCAGCCGGCTGCTGCGTCGTAGCAGGAGCCTGTCCGGGCGCGGGCGCAGCAGGAGTCTGTGCCACGGCGCTGCTCAACATCAGGGCGACGCACGCCGCAGCCTGCAAATCCCTAAATTTCACGTTTGCTTCTCCGAGTCTGGTTCAGACCTTTTGCGCTTCAGATAGATTGCCTTGCCGTTCACTTGCAATACGGCGAGCGAGGACCCGAAGTTCCACCCGACGAACAGAAGGCAAAGAGCCGCTTCAGTATATCGTCCACTCTGTCCACATCTCGTCCCACTCTCTGCCCTCTATCCTCTACCCTCTACTAATGGCCGCCGCATCCACCAACTGGAAGCTCACCCTCGCGTACGACGGGTCCGGCTTCCACGGCTGGCAGGTCCAGCCCGGCCTCACAACCGTCCAGGGCACCCTCGCCGACTGCCTCTTCCGTCTCACCGGCGAAACCGTCCTCCCGCAAGGCTCCGGCCGCACCGACGCCGGCGTCCACGCACTCGCCCAGGCCGTCAGCTTCCGCCTCGCAGCACCGCTTCCCGCAGCGAATCTCCAGCGCGCGCTCAATCGCATCCTGCCCGCGGGCATTCGCGTGCTCTCCTGCGAACAGGTCCCGCACAGCTTCCACGCACGCCACAGCGCCCGCAGCAAAACCTACGAGTACCGCATCTTTGAGCGCCGCATCCGCTCCACTCCCGGCCATCCCGCCATCGAACGCATCTGCTCGCCCTTCCTCGCGCCCTACGCCTGGGACTGCCGCTGGCCTCTCTCGCTCGACGCCATGCGCGAAGCCGCCGCACACCTCATCGGCACACACGACTTCACCTCCATGGCCGCCACTGACGCCGACCGTGCCCAACGCGATCCAGACGACGACTCACCGACGCGCGCCATCAAAATCAACCCGGTCAAAACCATCACCCTCGCCGAGTGGTCGCACCGCCCAAACTCTGCAGAGCAAGACCTCCTGACCTTCCGCATCGCCGGCAACGGCTTCCTCCACCACATGGTGCGCAACATCGTCGGCACGCTCGTCGAGATCGGCCGCGGCTCACTCGACCCAGCCGACCTCACCCGCATCCTCCAAGCCCGTGACCGCACCGCCGCCGGTCCCACTGCTCCCGCCCGCGGCCTCTACCTCGTCGAAGTCGTCTACGATCCAATTGACGATACCGGGTGCCCCATTCATGACGACGAAGCAGTCGGCGTCATGGGTGGGGTGAACGACCCCACAACACGCGGAGTCACCCAATGACCCCCGCGCCCTCCGCCGCCGCCAACGCCCGCGTCACAACCCTCGCCGCAGACCGCGCCATCCACCGCGCCTTCCACTGGCTGCACCTCTACGAGCAGCAACTCCAGCGCTGGCACTCCGAGTTCCTCGCCATCCCCGCACCACCCTTCGGCGAAGCCGCGCGCGCCGCCTGGTTCATCTCCCGCTTCACCGACCTCGACCTCACCAGCCCGCACATCGACCGCGAAGGCAACGCGCTCGCCGAGCTCCTCTCCGCGGACGTCACCGCACCCGTCATCCTGCTCTCTGCGCACCTCGACACCATCTTTCCCGCCGGAACCGACTGCACACCCCATCTGGAAGACGGCAAGCTCCTCTGCCCCGGCGCCACCGACAACGGCGCCGGCCTCACCGCACTTCTCGCGATCGCGGCTTCACTGCGCTACGCCAACATCACTCCCGCCGCAACCATCCTCTTCGCCGCAAACGTCGGTGAAGAAGGCGAAGGCGACCTCCGCGGCATGCGTCATCTCTTCTCACACTCGCCTTACGCACAGCGCATCCAGACCGCCATCGCGCTCGAAGGCTGCGGCACCGGCACTGTCGTCGACCGCGCGCTCGGCTCGCGTCGTCTGCGCGTCGAAATCACCGGTCCCGGCGGCCACTCCTGGGCCGACGCCGGCCGCCCCAGCCCCATCAACGCGCTCGCCGCCGCCATCGCCTCGCTCACGCAGCTCACGCTTCCCTCCAACCCGCGCACCACGCTCAACTGCGGCACCATCGCCGGCGGCACCTCCATCAACTCCATCCCGTCCTCCGCCACCGCCGACCTCGACCTCCGCTCCACCTCCACCGACGAGCTCGAAAGCCTCGAAACCCTCGTGCTCGCCACCGTCTCCAAGTGCGTAAAAGCCGAGGCCCGCCGCACCCGCGCACGCGACGCCTTGCGCCTACAGATCCGCCGCATCGGCGACCGCCGCGCCGGCGCGCTGCCCTCCGACTCCCCTCTCGCCGTCAGCCTCCGCGCCGTCGACCGCCACCTCAACATCCGCACCGAATCCCGCATCGGTTCCACCGACGCAAATCTCCCACTCTCGCTCGGCATTCCAGCTCTCGCCATCGGCTCCGGCGGCACCGGCGGCGGCATCCACACCCTCGAAGAGTGGTACTCGCCCACCAACCGCGAGCTCGCCCTCCGCCGCATCCTCCTCCTGCTCCTTGACACCTGCAATCTCCACACGAACACCGCCGCAACAATCGGCAAAGCCGGCAACTAGCCTTCGCCACTCTCTCGCCGTCGCCTCGCCTTTGCCTTTGTCCTTGCCGTTGCCTCTCCCGAGGCTCCAGCCTCGGGTCTCCTACGCTGCTTTGAAACAAAGGGGCTTTAGCCCCCTGGGTAGGCATTTCGAATCTCACGCACCGAATACACTCATCTCGTGAAGCTCTACACTCCCGCAGCATTACTCAGCGCACTCTGCATCGTCGCCACCGCCCACGCCCAGCGCTGCCCCCAACCCGCGCACACCATCTTCTACAACGGCAACATCCTAACCGGCGCCGGCCTTCACGCCATCGACGACCACACACCGCCGCAGCGCGTCCAGGCCATCGGCATCAGCGGCGCCTGGATCACCGCCGCCGGCTCCAACGACACCGTGCTCGCCTGCGCCGCGCCCGACGCCATCAAGATCGATCTCCACGGCGCCTTCGCCATGCCCGGCTTCAACGACGCCCACACCCACATCGCCGACGCCGGCCTCCAGCGCCTCTCCGCCAACCTCGACGGCGTCACCTCTCTCGCCGACATGACCTCCCGCATCGCCGCCTACGCCAAAACCCTGGACGACCCAAATCAATGGATCCTTGGCGGCGGCTGGGACCACACCAAGTGGCCCTCAAATACTCTCCCCACACGCCAAGACCTCGACGCCGTCACCGGCCCCCACCCAGCCTTCCTCTATCGCGTCGACGGCCACATCGCCATCGCCAACACCGCCGCCCTCAAAGCCGCCGGCATCGATAACACCACCGCAGATCCGCCCGGCGGCCACATCGACCGCGATGCCGAAGGCAATCCCACCGGCATCATCCGCGAAGGCCCTGCCACTGCGCTCGTGCAAAAGGTCATCCCTCCGCCCGACTACGAAACACGCCGCCACGCCCTCGAGCTCTCCATCCACGACGCGCTCGCACACGGCGTCACCTCTATCCAGGACTTCTCCACCTGGGACGACTGGCTCGCCCTCGAAGGCATGGAGCACGAAAACAAGCTGCCCCTACGCATCGCCGAATGGATCGACTTCAATCTCCCCGTCGGCGACCTTCAGCAGCGTCGCGCCAGCCACGATCCCAACGACCCGCTCCTTCATCTCACCTTTCTCAAGGGCTTCATGGATGGCTCGCTCGGCTCACGCACCGCTGCCATGAACGCGCCCTACAGTGACGATCCCAACAACTCCGGCATCCCGCGTTACGACCAGGACAAACTCAACGCAATGGCCACCGACCGCGCCGCCGCCGGCTTCCAGCTCGGCTTCCACGCCATCGGCGACCGCGCCAATGACATGGCCCTCAACGCCTTCGAAGCCGCCGAGCAGGCCGGCGTTCCCGCCCCCGCTCTCCTCTGCCAGGCGAAGGAAGAACAGTACGAACACAGCCTTCCACCCGACGCCATCGTCACCCGCGTCAACCCATGCCCACAAGCGCCCTACGCTCCGCGCAACTTCCGCTTCCGCATCGAGCACGCGCAGGTCGTCTCACCCGACGCATTCCAGCGCTTCCACGATCTCGGCATCATCGCCTCCATGCAGCCCTCACACCTGCTCACCGACATGGCCTGGGCCGGCCAGCGCCTCGGCCCCGAGCGCAGCAAGTACGCCTACGCCTGGCGCTCGTTCCTCAACCACGGCGTCCCGCTCGCCTTCGGCACCGACTATCCCGTCGAATCCATCAACCCCATGCGCGGCCTCTACTCCGCCATCACGCGCATGAACGAGGCCGGCACGCAAACCTTCGAGCCTCAGGAAAAGCTCACTCTCAGCGAAGCCCTCTACGCCTACACCCAGGCCCCCGCCTTCGCCGAGTGGCGCGAGAACATCAAAGGCCGCCTCGAACCCGGCTTCCTCGCCGACTTTGTCGTCCTCGATCGCGACCTCACCCGCTCCACACCGCAACAAATCCTGCACGCGCGCGTCGTCCGCACTGTCGTCGGCGGCGTCACCCGCTACACCTCCGAAACCGAAACAACCGCGCCACCACAACCCCTCGCGACACCGCAGCCCACCGCACCGCCGCCACCCGCAAAGCCCTCACCCTACGTCAAGCAGGACAATCCCCTCCCCGACGCCCGCACCGGGGTCTCCCACCCACCCGACAGTCCCGAATAACGCTTCAACTGACAACTGACAACTGCAAACTGCAAACTGCAAACTGAACGCAAAAACTCGCAACTCGAAACTCACAACTCGAAACTGATCGCGACCCGCCTTTGCTTTTGCCTCTGCCGTTGCCTTTGCCCTTGCCCTTGCCCTTGCCCTTTGTCTTTGTCTTTGTCTTTGTCTTTGTCTTTCTGGTTGTCATCCCCGAAGGGGATCTGCTTTTGCTGTTGCATTTGCTTTCCACTAACCACTAACTACTAACCACTAACCACTCGAAATGCCCGCCCACCGCCGCCACAACCTCCTCGCCCACATCCTCCTCATCGGAGTCGTGCTCGTCTGGGGCTGCACCTTCCCGCTCGTCAAATCCGCACTCAACGACATCTCGCCACTCCTCTTCAACCTCCTCCGCATGTCACTCGCGGCCCTCGTCCTTCTCACCATCAACCTCAAAGAACTCCGCGGCCTCACCCGCTCTGAGCTCCGCCTCTGCCTCACCGCCGGCCTCTTTCTCGCGCTCGGCTATCAGTTCCAGACCTCCGGCCTCGCCCACACCACGCCGTCGAAGTCCGCCTTCCTCACCGGCCTCGTCGTGGTCCTCGTCCCCATCCTCAGCCTGCTCCCGCGCGTCGCTCCGCCCACCGCCCCGCGCCCCAACACGATCGTCTTCCTCGGTGCAATCCTCGCCTTCATCGGCCTCATCCTCCTCACCAGCACGCCCGGCACAGGCGCCGCAATCCTCTCCGGCATGCATCTCGGCGAGTGGCTCACCCTCGCCTGCGCCGCCGCCTTCGCCGCGCACCTCCTCACCCTCGCCCATGCCGCGCCTCAGCTCTCCGCGCGCCGCCTCGGCACTCTCCAGATCGCCTTCGCCGCCATCTTCATGTTGATCACCCTCCCGCTCGGCGGTCACCCAACATTCCACCTCACCCCCACCGCCATTCTCGCCCTCGCCATCACCGCCCTCTTCGCCACCGCCGCCGCCTTCACCATCCAGAGCTGGGCCCAGCAGTTCCTTCCGCCCACTCACACCGCCCTCATCCTCACCCTCGAGCCCGTCTTCGCCGCCCTCACCTCGCTCCTCTTCTTCCACGAGCGCTTCGGCCCCCGCGAGCTCCTCGGCGCCGCCCTCATCCTCGCCGGCATCCTCCTCGCCGAGCTCCGCAGCCCGCAACCCATCCCGCCGTCATCCTGAGCGAAAGGCTCGCTTCTTGGCGCCGAAGTCGAAGGACCCTCGCCCCACGACCTGCGGTTACCTTTTCTTACTGGATTCCCGCCCCAAAACGCCGTATGCTTCTCCCACTTCTTCGGCCCTCTTGCGCTTCACGGCACGCTCAGCTGCGAGCTCCCCGCTGAGCCCTTCGGCCCCGCCTTTCACCTGACTCCGCCAGGAGCAGTCCCATGCGTCTCCATCGCGACGAACGCGGCCAGACCATCATCCTCGTTGCTCTGTCCCTGCCTTTCATGCTCGGCTTCGTCGGCATGGCCACGGACGTCGGCGCCCTCTTCAAAGACAAGCGCACCATCCAGACCGCCGCCGACGCCGCCGCCATCGCCGGCGCGCTCAACCTGAGATATGGCAGCTACGTTACAACCGCTAAAAACGCAAGCACCGCGAATGGGTACACGGACGGCAGCAACGGCGTTACCGTCACCGTAAAAAGCCCGCCTGTATGGGCGTCCAGCAATTATTACAACAAGGCCGACTACGTGGAAGCTACGGTCACCAAGGTCGAGCCCACCATCTTCCTTTCCGTCTTCGGATTTCCATCCGTCACAGTCACTGCGCGCGCCGTGGCGACCGATCAGGGCCCCGGCGACGGATGCATGTATACGCTGGGTACGACCGGGAACGACATTCACATTCAGGGGTCTGCCGAAATTACCGCAACCAGTTGCGGAATGCTCGTCAATTCCAGCAGCAGCAATGCCATCACTCAGACCGGCAACGGACCGAATTTATACGCCAGATTTAGGTCGATCGGCGTCGTTGGCGATCCATCTGGCATCGGCAATTACAGCCCCACACCGATTACAGGAATCGCTCAGGTCAGCGATCCGCTGTCCTACTTCCCCAACTACTCCTGTAACAACAACGCCTGCGGCTGCAGCGGCACCCCCACCATACCTTGCACAGGGTACCCGTACTCCTCGGCGGTCATATGCGGAAACGCCTCGGGAGCGACGCTGTCCCCCGGATGCTACAAGGGCCTGAACGGCACCTACACGCTGAGCTCAGGAACCTACCTCATCAATGGAAAGATAGACGGCAACATCACCGGATCAGGAGTTACGTTGATCCTGATCTCAAACAGCATCGAAACCACCGGAAGTAAGGCGATCACGCTCACGGCACCGCTCGCCTCTAGCGATCCCAGCGGCACGAATCCCTTCGACGGCATAGTCATCTATCAGGTTCCGTCAGATACCACAGCGACCGATATGAAGGGCAACTCTACGCTCAATGCCCAGGGCGTCATCTATATGCCGACTGCGGAGTTCGAGATGGAAGGTTCGACTGGCGGAACAATTTACGCCGACTTTGTCGTGAGTTCTATCGACATCCAGGGCACACCAAATATCTACGACTACCAGGCTCTCGCGGGGGTTCAGTCTCCCATCACCTCCATCAATCTCGTGGAGTAAACACAGTGGCGCGCACATCCCCAACTCGGCTACACCATGACCATGCCCAGCGGCGGTTTCCATCTGACACGCGCGTTTCTTGCGTTCCCCGCGACTCAGGCCAGGCGAGTCTCGAGTTGGCGCTGTCACTCCCCCTGTTTGCCCTGCTTATTCTCGGCGGAGCTGAAATCGCGAACATCGGATGGGCCGCTATACAACTCAACAACGCAGCCCACGCCGGCGCTCAGTTCGCCTCACTCTCTCGCACCAACGCCGTCGACATCACAGACATCGAAGCCGCCGCCCGAAGTGAGGCGCCCGCCCTTACCATCACCTTTCCTACCGCCCCAACTCAAACCTGCTCCTGCGTGACCCCATCCGGCACCCCGACAACATACCCCTGCAGCTCGATCATCGACAGCTGCGCATCTCCGGACATCATCGTCGACTCGGTTCAGGTCACCACGCAGGCAGTCGTTTCTCCCCTGATCCACTACACCGGCCTGCCTGCGTCTTACACGCTCCACGGGAAAGCCACGATGGAAGTGATTCAGTGATAAGGGCGTCTGCCAATATCAAGCCCTCCGAGCACGGCGCCGCCGTAATCGAACTGCTCGCCTCCGTCATCGTCCTCGTCACGCTCGTCTTTGGGTGCGTCGCCATCAGCATGGCCTTCTATACCAACGAGGTCCTGAACGAATACGCCCGCGATGCCTCCCGCTACGCCATCGTCCATGGCAACGGATGCGAAGAGGCCGCACACAGCGACGCCTCCTGCTCCATCAGCACCGGCTCAACCGCCAATGCCGCCCTCAAAACCTATCTCAATCACGAAATCTTTCCCGGCATCAACGGCAACCATCTGTCCATCTCCACTACCTACGCCCACGGCCCGGGCGCCACCTCCTGCAACGCCGCCAACTGCAATGGCGAAGGTGACCAGGTGACCGTAACAGTCTCCTACCCTTACCTCTATTCCGTGCCCTTCATCCCGCAGCAATCCTTCACCATGAACGCCCACTCCACCATGGTCATCTCCCAATAATTCCCTACCCAGCCGCATGTTCACATCCCGAACACAGCCTGCACCCGGCCTGCCACTCGGAAGACTTTTACACAATTTCAGCGTCTAATTGGGTAAGGCACGCCGCGCTCAGGAAATGGCCCGGGCAGCGAGCGATCTTCTCTGTCGCCAGCGCCAGCGCGGCGGCACATTTGCGTGAGGAAAACGAAAGTTATGGATACACCGAAACGGTTCGGGCGCAGCGGCTTCAGCAATCTGCTAGCTCGCCTGCGCAGCGGTCACCTCTCCACCACCTTTGCTCTGCTCGCTGTTCTCTCCGTGGGCATTCTGCTCGGCTCCGTCGCAACCGGCAAAGTCAGCGGCCACGAATCCCAGCGCATCGACTCCACCGATGCCCGCCCGCTCGCCCTGCCGAGCCCCGTCAATCTCTCCAACGGCTTCTCCGCCATCGTCAAACAGGTGGGCCCCGCCGTCGTCAACATCAACACCGATTACATCCCCAAGCAGCCCAAGAATCGCGGCGGACGGCGCAACATGCCCACCCCCAACGCGCCCGACGGCGGTGATGACGACAACAACGACATGCAGGACTTCCTCAACCGCTTCTTTGGCGGCGGCAACGGCGGCCAGATGCCCGACATGGGCAAGCGTGAGGCCCTCGGCTCCGGCTTCATCGTCGACCAGCGCGGCTACATCATCACCAACAATCACGTCGTCGACAAAGCCGACCACATCTACGTCAAGCTCGCCAGCGACCCCAACGATCCTCTCGATCAAGGCCGCCCAGCAACCGTAGTCGGCACCGACCCCGACACCGACATCGCCGTCATCAAGATCGACCCCAAGGGCCTCAACCTCCCCGTCGCCAAGCTCGGTAACTCTGACGGCGCGCAGGTCGGCGATTGGGTCCTTGCCATCGGCAGCCCCTTCGGTCTCTCGCAAACTGTCTCCGCCGGCATCGTCTCTGCTAAGAACCGCGCCATCGATGACCCAGGTTCCAACGGTATCGACCAGAGCCAGTTCCAGCGCTTCATACAGACCGACGCCGCCATCAACCCCGGCAACTCCGGCGGTCCGCTCGTCGACATGGCCGGCCAGGTCATCGGCATGAACACCGCCATCTACACCCAGTCCGCTGGCTCTGAAGGTGTCGGCTTCGCCATGCCGTCCAACTCGCTCATCAGCGTCTACAACCAGCTCATCAGCCCGTCGCACAAGGTCACGCGCGGCTCCATCGGCATCCAGTTCCAGGCCGCTCAGTCTGCTGCTGTAGGCCGCATGTACGGCTTCGCCAACGGCGGCGTTCTGGTCTCCACCGTCACCCCCAACGGCCCTGCCTCCAAGGCTGGCGTGCAGCCCCAGGACGTCATCACCTCCGTCGACGGCCACTCCGTCAAGAACGGCGATGAGCTCGTCAACATCATCTCCGAGAAGCAGCCCGGTTCCACCGTGCGCCTCGGCATCCTGCGCAACAACAAGCCCATCACGCTGGATGTCGGCATCGCCGACCGCGCCAAGCTGTTCGCCAACCTCACCGGCAACGCTGAGCCCGGCAACAGCCCTGACGTCGGTGACGTCGGCCAGAACAAGCTGGGCATCACCGTCCAGCCCGTACAGCCCGCCGTCGCCAGCAAGCTCGGCATCAAGGGCGGTGTCACCATCACCAGCGTTCGTCCCGGCTCCTTCGCGGACGAGATCAACCTTCCCAACAACGTCGTCATCGTCGAGATCAACCGTCACCCGGTCACCGACGAGCAGAGCTACCGCGAAGTAGTCTCCTCGCTCAAAACCGGTGACGACGTCGTCTTCGTCGTCCGCGACCCGCAGAGCCAGAACGCCGGCAACACCTACATCGGCGGAACCCTGCCCGCTCCCAACCAATAACCCGAACTCCGGGTTAGCCGCGGCCTTTACGCCGCTAACCCCGCAGACCAAACCAAAGGGGCTTTAGCCCCGGACGAGGGGCACCCACCACGGGTGCCCCAATTCTTTTGCCACCATACCGCTTGACATTTACCGGGCAATACACAACCATATGGTTGTGGATAAATTGGGTACAACATTTGCGGCTTTGTCTGATCCAACCCGCCGGGCAATGATCGAACGACTCTCGCATGGGCCGGCCTCCGTGAATGGATTAGCCGAACCGTTTGCACTCTCGCAGCAGATGATTTCAAAACATATCGCCTACCTGGTGCGCGCGCGGATTGTGATCAAGACGAAGCGTGGACGAGAGAGTGTGTGCACGCTGAGACCACAGGCGATTAAGACAGTCAGCGACTGGGCCTTTAGCTATCGCAGATTCTGGGAAGAGAGCTTCGACAAACTGGAAGTAGTCGTCAATCAAATGAAGAAAGAGGAGGTCAGAGATGGCAGAAAACACGGCTAACGAAATTGAGCGGATGGTTGTAACAAGAGTTTTTGATGCCCCACGCGAGTTGGTTTGGAAGGCGTGGACAGACCCGAAGTACATCATGCAGTGGTGGGGACCGAAGGGCTTTACCGCGCCCGTTTGTCAGATGGATTTTCGCGTTGGAGGAAAACTTCTCTGCTGCATGAAGGCGCCGGATGGGCAGGAGTGCTGGAATGCTGTTGAATTCTACGAGATTGTTCCGCACGAGAAGATCGTTTCCTTGATGTACTTTTCGGACTCGAAGGGAAACAAGGTCGACCCTGCGACATTAGGAATAGAACATGAAGCCGTCGACGGTGCATACGACGTGACCCTCTTTGAGGATCTCGGAAACGGCCAGACGAAACTCACCTTCATCGGAAATGAACCCATGGAGAGCGCGAAAAATAGCGGTCAAATGGAGGGCTGGAACGAGATACTTGATAAAGTTGCCGCAGTTGTTGCTGGACTGGTGCGGACGAAATAGGAAGTTCACGCTTTGACGATCGTCATGCGCGAAATACAGCTGAGGCTGGCGGCGAGCGCCTGGTTAGAACAGGCTTCTCGCCGCTCGGCCGATTAGTCGACTCTCGGATAAGTGGTCCTTGGCTCAACTGTCGACTTCAGGGCAAAACACTCATTGAGGAAGACAGTGGCGGTCTTTTTTGACCTCCGGGCGCATCCCTTCTTGCTCTGGTCTCTCCTCTTCCCTCGCATGTTGCGACTCATCATGGTCGCTTCGCCCACGTAAGACCGTCCGGTCCGCCGCCTACATCCAAATGGCTCGTCACCGTCAGCGTCTTCAGATCCACCACTGCAACATAGTTCGCTGCAGTGCAGCCCACGAACGCGCGTGACCCGTCCGGATCCATCAGGATGCCGGCGCACCCTTTGCCCAGGCTCACCCGCGTGACCTCTTTGCGCGAAGCCACGTCGTACACAAACAAATCGCCCGTCGAAAGGATGGAAATCAACACGCGTTTGCCATCGGGCGTGAATTTAAGGCGATTGGCGCCATTCAACTTTGCATCGATCGATGCAGCCACCTTCCGCTGCGCCGTGTCGATGATCCAGAGCTTGCCATCGCCCGCAGCAGCGGTCCAAAGCTCCTTCCAGTCGGGCGACACATCGAAGCCCTCCGTGCCGAACGAGGTCGGAATTGTCGTCACGAACCAGTCACGCTGCGCCGGTCGTCCGGGCGGCGCAGGATGCATCGGATCAGGCGGCATCTCACGATTTTCGATGATGCTGACGCTCGCCGAATGCGCGTTCGAGACGAAGATTGTTTGACCGTCCGGCATCACCCGGATCAGATGCGTAAAGTCCTGTCCGGTCCCCATGATCCACTCGGTCTTTCCCGTCGCCGGATCCAGCCGGCCGATCGCCTTCGCCCCCTGCGCGGTAAACCAGACCTTACCGCCCTGGAAGTCCAGACCATGCAAACCGACCATGGGCGCTGTATCAATGCTCGCCAGCGCCTTGTGGTTCACCAGGTCCAGTACATCCAGCTCGTGTCCCCGGTTGTTCAGCATATTGGAGACCCACGCGCGCGTTCCGTCTGCTGACGCAATCACCTCATGCGGATCCGGCCCGACCGGCATCTTCGCAATGACCTTCAGCGTCACCGGGTCGACGATCGCCAGCGTGTGATCGGTCTTCGAGAGCGCCAGCAACACAGGATGCTCTGCAACCTGACCCCGGCTTATGGGAGCAGCAAACATTGCAACTGCCAACGCGGCACCAGCCAGCACAAAACGGAACCTTGTACCCATCGATCGCTTCTCCTTAACCGAAAATGGAGGCCCATGTCTGGTCCTGAAACAAAACGGACCACCACCCCGTCGCCTCAAGACCCGTCGGCTACATAACAAAATGAAGCCATTCCCTCCCTTTCCAGTACAAAAGGCCCTACATCTGTAATACTTCCGTCACGATACGAATTATGTACCCGTTTAGGCACACGGTCACTTGCCTCATCTAACCGTGTCAGTAACAATCAAATGAAGCTGCCGGGCAACCACTCGCAGCGACCTCTTTTGCCACACGAGGTAACGGCCTGATGCGAACCCTTTCGATCCTCTCGACCGCCGCTCTTCTCTGCGCCACGGTCCCGTGCTTCGGAATCACACACCGCCACACCGCGACCAACGCCAGCATCCGCCACGCCTCTTCGAAGTCGCACAAGAGCGTCCACTCGTTTTTCAGGCACGATGCCGCCATGGACTCCGGGCGCGCCACCGAGATTCAGCAGGCGCTCATCAAGAAGGGCTACCTCTCCGGCGAGCCCACCGGTGTCTGGGACTCCAGTTCCGTAGCCGCCATGCAACGCCTACAGGGCGACAACGGTTGGCAGACCAAGATCACCCCCGACTCCCGCGCCCTCATCAAGCTCGGCCTCGGCCCCCAGCAGGACACCATCGCGACCAACACGATGCCGCAGTAGCTCACAGTCCCCTGCTTGACACGCAATGCCCGGCCCCGCCGGGCATTCGGATTTAACGGCTCGCTGGAGTCCAGATAAAGTCCAGACCTAAAGTCTCTGTTCCGAAGACTTTGCGCAAAAAGTACGGGGGGGAGGGGTACTACTCCGCAAACCCCACAAACCTCCCCGCGCAGGAGGGGAGCGATCCCTTCCCGGCCTTCCCCGAGACCTTCACATCCTCGCCGCCCACCACGAAATTCACAGGCCCAGGACCAAGCTCCACATCCGCGTGCGCCGCGACAATCATGTACTTCTCCGCCCCATCGCTCAGCTCCACACCATCCAGCTTCACCCCAACACGATGCACCGCATCCAACCCACCGAACTGCACCTTCCCTCCTCCACTGATCCGCACGTCGTGGAAGATGATGTCCTTGTACTCGGGGAACAGCTCCTTCCCGTTCCCTGGATAGCTGTACGCCGTATCCAGCAGGATCGGGTTTCGCGAATCCCGTATGCACACGTCCTCGTACGTCACATCCTGCACCAGCCCGCCGCGCGTCGGGTTGGACTTGATCCTCAGGGCGTTGTCGTCGCCGTCCAGCGTCAGGTCCGTCACCAGCACCCTGCTCACGCCTCCATAGGTCTCGGACCCGATCGACATCCCATGCCCGTAGTAGAAGTGGTTGTGGCTCACAGTCATCTGCGTCAACCCACCCGTGCCACCCTTGATCGCAATATTGTCATCCCCATCGCGGATGAAGGAATGCGTGACGGTGATGTTCTTTGAACCGTTGCCTGGATCGACGCCGTCGGTGTTGCGCGCAGTCTTCGGCGTGTCGATGCGCAGCCCCCAGACGGTGAACCCATCGCCCTTGTTGAACGTGACGTGGAACATTGCGGAGTTCTTCAACGTGATTTGGTAGATCGTCACGTTGTTGCTTGAGTCGAAGATGATCAGGCGCGGAACCTGCTGGTGTCCGCCTTTGCGGGCATCTTCGGCAAGATCCCACCAGCTCTCGCGGCCCGGTTTCCCAACCACGAGCAGCTTCGCTCCGCCGCGTCCATCAATCGTACCCTCGCCCATGATGCCGGTCCCATCGGCATGGTCCGCGTGGATGAGCGGATGGCACCCGCCGCGCTCGTTATTCACAACGCCGCAGCTTCCCGCGCTGACGGCGTAGTCAACAGGATTGCGTGAGCCGTAGAGCGTGACGCCCTTGTCGATCAGCAGGGTGACGCCTTTGCGCAGCTCGATTGGCCCGGTAAGGAAGGCATTGTGCTCGCGCTCCGGTGCGAGCTCAAGCGCATGTCCGGGAGTACAGCTATCGATCGCCTGCTGCAGCCGCGCGGTATCGAGCTTCGTCTCGTCGGCTGGATCGATGCCGTGCGGAGCCGCGAGTTGCGCACGAACCGTTGCACAGACCGGCGGAATCTTTGGCTCGGTGACCACACGTGTATCCTGCGCGGCAGCGCGTGCGCACAACAAAGCAATCGCTGCGAATGACAAGACTCCTGAAAGCTTTTGCCTCACCCGTACTCCAGAACCTGCCTGACAGGATTCAACCTCAGGTATATCGCAGTTCTGGCAGGCGTCCAAACTCCGGCAACAGCGATATGGTTCGCCGCGACCGTATTCTGTGGGCATGAACCTTCCCACGCTTGCATTGACGCTCGGAATACTTGCCGCATTTTCGATTCCGGCGAACGCGATCGAGATCAACATCTCGTCGCAGGCGCTGGAGCGCACGTTGAACAAGCAGCTCTTTACGCAGGATGGAAAGTATTACTTCAAGGGCAAGCCCGGCTCAGCGTGCTATGCCTACGCCGAGGACCCAAAGGTTAGCTTCAACGGCGACCGCGTTGTGGTCCATGTGAAGGCGCATGCCAAGCTAGGCACGAGTCTGCATGGAGCGTGCCTGGGTGTGGCCCTGAACACCGAAGGCGATGTGTCGGTGCTTCCCGATGGCGTGGGTGAGACGATCGGATTTCGTGACGCGCGCGTAGAGCACCTGAGTGAGTCTCGCGAACTGAACTTCTTCCTTGAGCCGTTTCTGAGCCGCAAGCTGCCGCAACAGATGAAGGTGAATGCAGCGGACCTGCTGCGGCAGGTGCTGTCGAAGTCCGTGGAGACGACCGGCTACGAGATGAAGCTCGATGACCTGAAGATCCACTCGATGCAGGTGCAGGGACCGGATCTGGCAGTGGACTTTGATGGGAATCTGTCGGTCAAATGAAGGAAGTTAGGAGTGAGGAGTTAGCGCGTTAGGAAAGGCATCAAGTCCCGACGAGATGCAGTTCTTAACTGGCTCACACACCTAACTCCTCGATGCCTAACTTGCTTTACCGCCAGCTCACCGCCAAGTGCCAGCGTAGACCTCGCTCGGCTGTCTTGCGGAGGACCTCTTCGTACTCCAAAAGTTCAGCGAGCACCTCGGTGCCTTCGCTGCCGAGTTGCTGCGGATCGTTGGTGAGCGATTCGACGAGCGCTTCGACGGTGCGCAGGCCGTCCTGGGCGCGGTACCACTGCGGCGGCGGAAGTTTTTTCAGCAGATCGGGGTTGCCGGCGCCCTCTTCGATGAGGAGGGCCATGGAGCTTTCGTCGGCCGAGAAGAACTCGAGCAGAGGGCGCACGCCGAGTTCCAGCGCGAGGCGCTCGACGGCGCTTTCGTAGCGGGCCAGTGCGCGGCCGTTCACGAAAATGTTGAAGCCGGGGTCTTCGCCCTCGACCACGATGTACATGGATGCTGCCATTCGGGTTCAGTGTAATTGTGCCGGCTGTGTATGACGCATTAATCCGAGTGCGACGGATGCGGGGTTGATGCTCCCAAATCGAAGGATGGCTCCTCCGAAGGTGGCATGAGAAGGGCGATCGCCGCGAGGGCGAGCAGCAGGAGACCGACGATCATGCGCGCTTGAATACTCGAGGGCGTCATAGCCATTGCTTCAAGCAAAACGAGCAGCGGAACGATGGCGAATTGTGCAGACCAGCGCGTTGCGGAGAGACGGCTCAGAGCGACCAGTGCGAGCAGCGCCTCGAATGCGTCAAGGCCGGCGGCGAGGCCGGCCATCTCA